>NZ_JBSHIO010000017.1:0-86688 GCF_053618995.1 Allobosea sp. NPDC055594 | reverse complement strand
ATGGTCATGCACTACAAATCCTCCGCAGTGCAGCTCGACCAGCAGCAGATCAACAAACAGTTCGACTCAATCCAGATACCGGGACTGGGCGGAGGCGGACCGGGCGGACTGCCCGGACTGGACCTCAACGCGCCGCCGACGCTCAACCTGCAATAGCGCTGCGGCAGCGACCGCGATCAAGAAAGCCCCGGATCATGGTGATCCGGGGCTTTATTTCATTCGGGACACACTACCTCAGGCTGGAAACGGCCCAGAGAAGGGCTGCCGCCTACCAGCGCTGCCAGTTGCCTTCGTTAAGATTGTTGTCGCGCCGGACGCGGCCGCTGATCACGGCGCGCATCTCACCGACCGGAGACGGGCTGCGCGCCTCGCCATAGAGCATCGCCTCGGCGTTCGAACCGAAGCCTCCGCGCGAGCTGCCATTCTGCGAGCTCTTGCCGAACTCGACACGAACGCCGCCGCCCACCCTGACGCAGGCTGAGGAGCCCTCGAGCCGGACGAAGCCCGGCCCGTATTCGGGACAGGGCCGCGCCGTGGCCGCCGGCGCAGGGCGCGCCGCAGCCGGCTTGCTCTTCGCCGGTCCTCGTCCGGGGATGGGCTCGCCGATCGACTGGGCTGCGGCGAAGCCCGGCAAGGCGCAGAGGGCGAAGGCCGTTGTGAACAGGAGTTTCATCTGCGTCCGTACACCAGGGCGAATGCGGGAGTGTAACGCTGAAAACAAGGCCCTGCTAGGGCAAGCCAGCCGCTGAAACCAGCGAAAACCCCGGCCTTACGGCCGGGGCTCGTCACTGGTCGCAGGACCACCTTTCGGCCCGCGGCGGCCGAACCGGCTTTGGCTTCAGAGATGATTGGCCGCGCGCGCCCTGATCAGGAAATTGTCATAGGTGTATTCGGCGATCTGGAACCAGAGATACTCATCCCCGCGGAAGACCGACATCGCCTCATAGAGCTTCTTGAAGTCGGGGTTCTTGGCGCTCACCTCGGCATAGACCTCCTTGGAAGCCTTGAGGCAGGCCTCGAGGATCTCCTGCGAGAAAGGCCGCAGCTGCGCGCCGCCGCCGACCAGCCGCTTCAGCGCAGCCGGGTTGCGGGCATCGTATTTCGCCTGCATATCGACATTGGCGAGGCCGGCCGCGGTCGCCAAGATCGACTTGTAGGTCTTGGGCAGGGCCTCCCATTTCGCCGTGTTGATGAAGAAGTGCAGGGCTGCGCCGCCTTCCCACCAGCCGGGATAGTAGTAATAGGGCGCGACCTTGTTGAAGCCGAGCTTCTCGTCATCGGCCGGGCCGACCCATTCGGCGGCGTCGATCGTGCCCTTCTCCAGCGCCGGGTAGATGTCGCCGCCGCCGATCTGCTGCGGCACGACCCCGAGCTTGGAGACGACCTGCCCGGCGAAGCCGCCGATGCGCATCTTCAGGCCCTGCAGGTCGGCGACCGTCTTGATCTCCTTGCGGAACCAGCCGCCCATCTGGCAGCCGGTATTGCCGCCGGGAAGCGCGTAGATGTTGTGCTTCTTGTAGAACTCGTTGAGCAGGTCCATGCCACCGCCATGGTAGAACCAGGCGTTCTGCTGGCGCGAATTCAGGCCGAAGGGCACCGCGGTGCCGAAGGCGAAGGTTGGATCCTTGCCAACATAGTAATAGGACGCCGTATGGCACATCTCGACGGTGCTGTTGGTGACGGCATCGGCCGCCTGCAGCGCCGGCACGATCTCGCCAGCGGCGAAGACCTGGATCTGGAACTTGCCGTCGGTCGCTTCCGAGACGGCCTTCGAGAGGACCTCCGAGGCCCCGAAGATCGTATCGAGCGACTTCGGAAAGGACGAGGTGACCCGCCATTTCACCTCCGGCATGGACTGCGCGATCGCCGGTGCGGCAATGGCGCTGGCGGCGGCGCCGGCACCGGCGGCCTTCAGGAATAGACGACGCTTCATGTGGCTGGCTCCTCCCAGAGCGCTGGAGGCGCGCCGGTGTTTCCGGTTCGCGCGCGGCCCCAGAAAAGCGGCGCCGGAACGAAAGCGCAAGGAAAAAGCATATCGACCATGCAAAATTCGCATGGCGTACGACTTTAGTCCGATCGCGCCGCCGGCATCGGCGCGGATGGCGCACTTCCGCGAACCGCGCATGAAAAAGCCCGGCCAAAGGCCGGGCTTTCGCAATTTCAACGGGCGCAGCGAGCGAGCAGCCGCCCGCCCGAGCGCTCAGCGGGCGCGCGAACGGACCTGGAAGATGTCGAAGGTCAGCTCGGCCACCTGCCACCAGAGATACTGGTCGTTGCGGAAGGCCTGCATCGCGTCGATGGCCTTCTTGAACTCGGGGTTCTTGGCCGAAATCTCGGCATAGAGCTCGTTCGACGCCTTCAGGCAGGCCTCGAGGATCTCCTGCGAGAACGGACGCAGCTGCGCGCCGGCGCCGACCAGGCGCTTCAGCGCGGCCGGGTTCTGGACGTCGTATTTCGAGATCATCGAGTTGGTGGCATAGGCGCAGGCCGCGTTCAGCGCCGCCTGGTAGTTCTTCGGCAGCGAGGCCCACTTCTCGGTGTTGATGAAGGCGTGGACCGCCGGGCCGCCCTCCCAGAACCCCGGATAGTAGTAGTACGGAGCCACCTTGGCGAAGCCGAGCTTCTCGTCGTCATAGGGACCGACCCATTCGGCGCCGTCGATCGTGCCCTTCTCGAGCGCCGGATAGATGTCGCCGCCGGCGAGCTGCTGCGGCACGACGCCGAGCTTGGCCATGACCTGGCCGGCAATGCCGGCGATGCGCATCTTCAGGCCCTGAAGATCGGCCGCGGTCTTGATCTCCTTGCGGAACCAGCCACCCATCTGGGCCCCGGTCGCGCCGCACTGGATGGCGTGGACATTGTACTTCTTGAAGAACTCGTTGAAGAGCTCGCCGCCGCCGCCATGCGAAAGCCAGGCGTTCTGCATGCGGGTGTTGAGGCCGAACGGCACCGAGGACGGGATCGCGAAGGTCGGATCCTTGCCGACATAGTAGTAGGCGACGGTGTGGCACATCTCGACGGTGTTGTTCGAGACGGCGTCCAGCGCCTGCAGGCCGGGGACGATTTCGCCGGCGGCGAAGACCTGGATCTGGAACTTACCATCGGTCAGCTCCGACACCATCTTCGCCAGCGTCTCGCCGCCGCCATAGATGGTGTCGAGCGACTTCGGGAAGCTCGACGTCAGGCGCCATTTCACTTCAGGATTGGACTGGGCAATCGCCGGCATGGCGATGGCGGACGCGGCAGCACCGGCGGTGGCGGCCTGGATGAACTGACGACGCTTCATTATGGGCATCTCCTCGGTAGGACCATTATCACCGCGCCGCCGTGAGCCGGCACCGCTGCTTGAGACGTTGGACTGGCGATCAGGATGTGATGCAGTGGCGACATGAGCCTGGCGCCCGGTTGATCCGCGATCGCCATCATCGGCTTCAAATCTAAACCTGCACGGTTTGTGGGCAGCGCTCCCCGATCGTTGCAGGACCGGAAGCCAGGCCGGGGATGCTCGACAAATGCGTCCCTGGCATGGCACGGCTGCATCACAAGCGCATGATCCAATCCCGGAACGCAGTCAACCTCGTCCTTTGGCGAATCCGCCCGCAGCGAAGAGAGCGCATCATGAATCAGGACCGGCTGGCGAAACTGAGGGCCCGCTATGCTGGGGCCAGTGGCGCCGATATCCATGATCCCCGCTTCGCGGAGGTCGCCGCCGGCCAGTTCAAGGGCGATCGGCGCAAATGGCCCTTCTCCGACGTCGCGACTTTCGTCAACGCACCTTACCGGCCCGATGCGCTGTCGCAGCCCGATCTCGGCGGCCTCGACGTCGCGATCATCGGCCTGCCGATGGATCTCGGCGTGACCAACCGGGCGGGCACCCGGCTCGGACCGCGCGCCGTCAGGGCGGTCGAGCGGATCGGGCCGATGGATCATAGCCTCGGCACGGCGCCGCTCGGCATGCTGAAAGTCGCCGATATCGGCGACGTGCCGTTCCGCTCGCGCTATTCGCTCGAAAGCTGCCACGAGGACATCGAGGCCACCTTCAAGACGATCGTGAAGGCCGGCGTCTCGACGCTCGCGGTCGGCGGCGACCATTCGATCACCTATCCGATCCTGAAGGCCGTCGGCGAGAAGCGCCCGGTCGGCATGGTGCATATCGATGCCCATTGCGACACCTCCGGCCCCTATGAGGGCTCGAAATTCCACCATGGCGGGCCGTTCCGTCAGGCGGTGCTCGACGGCGTGCTCGATCCGGAACGCGTGATCCAGATCGGCATCCGCGGCGGAGCCGAATATCTCTGGGAATTCTCCTACGAGTCCGGCATGACCGTGATCCATGCCGACGAGGTCGACCGGATGGGGCTCGACGCCGTGATCGCCAAGGCGCTCGCGGTGATCGGCGACGGGCCGACCTATGTCTCCTTCGACGTCGATTCGCTCGACCCGGCCTTCGCCCCGGGCACCGGCACGCCCGAGGTCGGCGGCCTGACGCCGCGGGAGGCGCTCGCCATCCTGCGGGGGCTGAAGGGGCGCAACATCGTCGCCGCCGACGTGGTCGAGGTCGCGCCGCAATACGACGCGACGAGCAACACCGCCCAATGCGCGGCGCAGGTCTTGTTCACCGAGCTCTGCCTGATCGCCGAGGCACGCGCGGCCGGCAAGGGCCGACTCTGACAGAGCGGCGCATCTGCCAACGCGCAACCGGCATCACCCAGCCGGCTGCGGTTCGTGGCGGTTAGCCCAGCGATCCTGCCAGGTTGGCCGGCAACAAAACTCGTCATGCCAAGAGAGCATGGCGAGCCCGCCTTTGCGCTCGCGCCATGCAAATGACTTGCACTGAAGGCAATGCGGCGGCAGTATGCTGCGATGCAACACGCGTGACGTGCCGCACCAACGACATCCCATTTTCGGACGAGATACATGCCCCCCGCCAGCACGGGCGACGCCGCCATGCGTCCGCTCGCCGAACCGGCACGACGCACCGGCCTGATCCTGTTCGCCCTCGCTCTGGGCGGCTTTGCCATCGGCACCGCCGAATTCGCGGTGATGAGCCTGCTGCCCTATTTCTCGGCCGGGCTCGGCATCGACGAGCCGACCGCCGGACATGTGATCAGCGCCTATGCGCTCGGCGTCGTCGCCGGTGCGCCGGTGATCGCCGTGCTCGCGGCCCGGGTGGCGCGGCGGACGCTGCTGATCGCCCTGATGGCGGCCTTCGCCATCGCCAACGGCCTCAGTGCGCTCGCCCCCTCCTATGGCTGGATGTTGCTGTTCCGCTTTCTCAGCGGTCTGCCGCATGGCGCCTATTTCGGCGTCGCCGCGCTGGTCGCAGCCTCGCTGGTACCGGCGAACCAACGGGCGCAATCAGTCGCGCGGGTCATGCTCGGCCTGACCATCGCGACCATCCTCGGCGTGCCATTCGCGAATTTCCTGGGCCAGACACTGGGCTGGCGCTGGGGCTTCGGCATCGTCGCCGTGCTGGCTCTCGCGACCGCCGTCATGGTCGCCGCCTTCGCGCCGAAGGATGCACCGCAGACCGGCGCGAGCTCCTTGCGCGAACTCGAGGCGCTGCGGAGCCGGCAGGTCTGGCTGACGCTGGCGATCGGCGCCGTCGGCTTCGGGGGGATGTTCGCGGTCTACACCTATGTCGCCTCGACCTTGATGGAGGTGACCGGCGTCTCGGCAGCGACGGTGCCGGCGGTCCTCGCGATCTTCGGGCTCGGCCTGACGGCCGGCACGCTCGTCGCCGCCTGGGCGGCGGACCGGGCGCTGATGCCCGCGATTGGCGCGATCCTGTTGTGGAGCGCGGCCTCGCTGGCGCTGTTTCCGCTGGCGGCGGGGAACATCTGGGCCGTATCGGTGGTGGTCTTCATGATCGGCTGCGGCGGCGGCCTCGGCGCCGCCCTGCAGACCCGGCTGATGGACGTCGCCGGAGAGGCGCAGACGCTCGCCGCCGCTCTGAACCACAGCGCCTTCAACACCGCCAACGCGCTCGGCCCCTGGCTCGGCGGCATGGCGATCGCGGCCGGCTATGGCTGGACCTCTACGGGCTGGGTCGGTACGGGCCTGGCGCTCGGCGGCTTTGCCATCTTCATGGTGGCCTTGTGGGACATGCGGGCAAGCGGCAGCGCCCCCCTGCCCGCTCCGGCCGAATAGCGAGCGCCCCCGGCTCAGCCCGGCAGCGGCGCAGCGACTAGGCGCATCGCCGCCGGAATTGCCGCGCGGCCCGCGTCGAGCTGGTCCGTCAGCACATAATACCAGTTGAAGCCGACATAGAGCCCAAGCCGCATCTCGACTTCATCCAGGCCGATCTCACCACGCGCCACCGCCGCCGCGAACAGGGCGCGGACATCGCACAGACGCTCCGGCAGGAATTTGTCGCGCAAGGCGGCAAGCGCCGCGGCATCGTTCTGGGCTTCCGCGACCAGAGCACGAAACGTCCGGCCGGACGGCGTGTCACGCCAGAAATCCCAGAGCGCGGCGGTATAAAGGGCAAGATCATCCGCCAGGCTACCGGTCGCCGCGGCCTTCACCATCGCCTTCTCGGCGGCGTAGACCTCGATCAGCAGTTCGGCCTTGTTCTTCCACCAGCGATAGATCGTCGGCTTTCCGGCTCCGGCCCGCCGGGACACGGCGTCGATCGAGAAGCCGGCATAGCCCTCCTCCGCGAGAACCGCCCGCGCCGCCGCGAGAATCGCCGCCTGCGATGCCGGGTTGCGGCGCGCGCCGATAGAGGCACGGCGCGGCGCCGAGCGGTCAGTCGCGTTCATTCTTGTCCCACTGCTTCCACCAACCACGCGTGGTGCCTCCTTGCGCCGGCTCCGGCGGCCAGCCTTCGCTCACCAGGCCAGCGCCGCCCCTTGATATCGAAACGATCCGTATCTATCAATCCAATCGAAACGATACGTTTCGTTATGGAGACCTGATATGTCCCTTCCATCCTTGGCCTCAGCCTTGCTCGCCCGCCTGCGATTTCTCGCAACGCTGATGCTCGGCGCCTATCTTCTGATCAATCTGCTGCTGTCGGCGCTTGCGCCGCTGACATCCGGCTGGTCGACCTGGTCGGTCACCGCCCTCGCCGTCCCGCCAATGGTTCTCGGAATGGTCTATCTCGTCATCCCGATCGCGCGTCGCCAGGGCTGAAGCGCCACCGCTTCGAGGCCGCAGGCACGGCGCGGCAGCGATCGAATCGGGCGCACCGGCCGCCGGCCCGGCTGCCGGTGCTCCCAGCCTTTTTCTCCTTCCACTGGAGGAAACGCCTGCGCCCTGAGGCGCTCCAAGAACAGGCCGAAGCGCCGCAGCGCCGGATTTGCTTCGGCAACGCGCTGGCCAGCCGCGGACGAATTGCGCTTTCGTCGCAAGATCCGACAAGCGCCAAAGGCGAGAAAATCCGCAAATAATCGAGCCAAAGCAAAGCCTTGCAGTGCATTTTTCTTGTGCCGGAAGGCTCAGAAAAGCTGCAAGGCGCCCCTTGCGGGCAAGGCCCGTGATCGCACAATCTGCGCGCACAAGCCGGAACGGGAGCTCGAAACGCCCTGCCTGGCGAACCCAAAGGGGAGGCACCATGAAAGGTTTCGTTCGCTTCATCGCCGCCGCAGCGCTCACCGCCATCGGCGCCACCGGTGCCCTGGCGCAGGCCAAGGAATGGAAAGAGGTCAGGATCGGCACGGAAGGCGCCTATCCGCCCTACAACAACCTCAACGCCAAGAAGGAGCTCGAGGGCTTCGAGATCGATTACGGCAACCTGCTCTGCGAGAAGATGAAGGTGAAGTGCACCTGGATCGTGCAGGACTGGGACGGAATCATCCCGGCGCTGCAGGCCAACAAATACGACATCATCATCGCCGGCATGAACGCCACCGATGAGCGCAGGAAGCAGGTCGACTTCACCTCGCCCTACAGCAAGACCCCGATCTGGATGGTCGGCCCGAAGGCGACGACTTCCACCGACATCTCCCCCGCCGCCCTCAAGGGCAAGGCGATCGGCGCGCAGGGCTCGACGATCCACGCGAACTTCCTCGAGAAATTCTACAAGGACTCGACCGCGCGGCTCTATCCGACCCAGGAAGAGGCCAATCTCGACCTGCTGAACGGCCGCCTCGACTACATCGTCGCCGACGCGCTGGCGCTGGCCGACTTCCTCAAGGGCCAGGGCAAGGATTGCTGCAAGCTCATCGCCGAAGTGAAGCGCGACGACGCGATCCACGGCGCAGGCGTCGCCGGTGCGGTGCGCAAGTCCGATACCGCCCTCAAGGCGATGTTCGACAAGGCGATCGCCGAGACGATCGCCGACGGCTCGCAGAAGAAGATCGAAGACAAGTGGTTCAAGTTCAACTGACCCTTGGCTGAGGCCCGCCCGCCGGCCATACTAGGCCGGCGGGAACCACTCCCTCGCGCGCCGGCTCTCCCATGCTCGACAAATTCGCCCTGCTCGGCTTCGGCCCCGGCGGCTGGGGATGGGCCCTGCTGCAGGGCGCCGCCATCACCATCTCGATCGCCCTCGCCACCTTGCCCTTCGGACTGGCACTCGGCCTGATCGTCGCGCTCTGCAAGCGCTCGGAGAGTATCGTCCTGCGCGCCTTCGCAACGGTCTACACCACGGTGTTCCGCGGCGTGCCCGAGCTTCTGACGCTCTACATCATCTATTTCGGCATCCAGATCGTGGTGCAGAAAATCTGGTCGGGCTTCTCGATCCCGCCCTTCGTCGCCGGCATGGTGGCGCTCGGCATGGTGCTCGCCGCCTTCTCCAGCGAGGTCTGGGTCGGCGCGCTGAACTCGATCCAGAAGGGCCAGCGCGAAGCCGCCGCGGCGCTCGGCCTGTCCAAGCCGCAGGCTTTCCGCCTGGTCGTCTTCCCGCAACTGATCCGCGTCGCCCTGCCCGGCCTCGGCAACAACTGGATGGTGCTGCTGAAGGAGACCTCGCTGGTCTCGGTGATCACGCTGCCCGACATCATGTTCATCACGACGCGGGCCAATGTCGTGACCAAGGAACCCTTCCTGTTCTTCGGCGCAGCGATGCTGATCTATTTCGGTTTCTCGCTGATCTCCGCCTGGGGCATCGGCAGGATGGAGAAGCGCACCAATCGCGGCTACGCCGCCTTCGGCGGGACGACGCGATGAACTGGTGCGAATATCCCGGCTATTTCGTCGGCTCCGAGGTCTTCCAGAACTATGGCTGCCGCATGTTCGGCGGCCTCTGGGTCACCTTGCAGCTCGTGGTGATTTCCGTCGCGGTCGGCTTCGCGATGGCCGTCGGCCTCGCCGTCGCCCGGCTCTACGGCCCGCGCTGGGCGCAGGTCGCGATCAACGGCTACACCACCTTCTTCCGCGGGACGCCGCTGCTCTGCCAGCTCTTCCTGGTCTATTACGGCTTCGGCCAGTTCCGCCTGTTCTGGCAGGATATCGGGCTCTGGTGGTTCTTCCGCGAGCCGTTCTATTGCGCGGCCTTCACCTTCACGATCAACACCGCCGCCTATCAGGCCGAGATCCTGCGCGGCGCGATCCAGTCGATCCCGCGCGGCCAGTTCGAGGGCGCGCTGGCGCTCGGCCTGCATCGCTGGTCGTCGCTCCGCCATGTCATCCTGCCCCAGGCGATGATCCTGGCGCTACGTCCGCTCGGCAACGAGCTGATCGTGATGATCAAGGCGAGCGCCATCGCCTCGCTGGTGACGCTGTTCGACCTGATGGGCGCGACGCGGCTCGCCTTCGCGCGCTCCTTCGACCTGTCGATCTATCTCTACGCAGCCCTGATCTATCTCGCTTTGACCGAGCTGATCCGCAGGGTCTGGGACCGGCTGGAACTCAGGCTGACCAAGCATCTGGCGATGCGGTAAGCGGCGCTCCGCTCACGCCGGCAAGGTCAGGATCAGCGGGCCGTTGGCGGTCGCGACGACGGTGTGCTCGAACTGGACGGTCGGGGCGCGTGGCTCGGAATACAGGGTCCAGCGGTCGTCGCCCTCATTCTCGGCCCAGTCGGCGCCCAGCGACAGGAACGGCTCGACCGTGAAGACCAGCCCTTTTTGCATGACACGGCGCTCGGAGCGCTCCGGCCAGGTCGCGATCTCCTTCGGCTCCTCGTGAAGCGAGCGACCGATGCCGTGGCTGGCGAGGTTGCGGACCAGGCTGTAGCCGTTCTTCTGTGCGAAACGGCCGACGGCCTGACCGATTCCGGCCAGCGGCTTGCCGGCGCCGACCTGGCCGAGCCCGGCCCAGAGCGCCCGCTTGCCGTCGCGGCAGAGTCGCTCGATCCGGCGGTCGACGGGCGGCACGGTGAAGGAAGCGCCGGTGTCGGAAAAATAGCCGCCCTTCTCGGCGGAGACGTCGATGTTGACGAGGTCGCCGGCAGCGATGCGGCGCTGCCCGGGAATGCCGTGAGCCACTTCCTCGTTGATGCTGATGCAGGTCGCGCCCGGAAAGCCGTAGACGGTCTCGGGCGCCGAGTGGGCACCATGCCGCTCGAGCATCTCGCGGCCGATCGCGTCGAGCTCGGCGGTCGTCATGCCAGGCTCGAGCGCCTTGCCCATCGCTGCAAGCGTCTCGGCGACGATGCGACCGATCTCGCGCAGCGCCTGCAGTTCGTCATCATTGCTGATCGTCATGCACGGTTCCCTGCCGGATTTCCGGCGGGCGGGCAAGGCATCGGGAGCGCAGCTCCGGATGTCGTGAGCGCAGACGTGCGTTTAGGGACAGGCGGCCTTGGCACCGAGCCGCCTTCCCAGGGTCGCGCCCGCGCGCTAAACGCGCTTGGAAGGCAGAGCATCTCCGCGCTTCTTTGAAACGCGCAAATGCTCTAGTGCCTTGTTCTGTCGCATTTTCTTCACGCGAACCGGAATGGAGCAGTCCCATGGCCAAAGTCGCTTTCCTCGGTCTCGGCGTGATGGGCTATCCCATGGCCGGCCATCTCAAGGCCAAGGGCCATGAGGTCACCGTCTACAATCGCTCCCCCGCCAAGGCGCAGGCCTGGGTCGCGCAGCATGGCGGCGCTTCGGCGCTGACGCCGGCCGATGCCGCCAAAGGCCAGGAGATCGTCTTCTGCTGCGTCGGCAATGACGACGATCTGCGCTCTGTGACGACCGGTGAAGGCGGCGCCTTCGCCGCCATGGGCAAGGGCACGGTCTTCGTCGACCACACCACCGCCTCGGCGAATGTGGCGCGCGAACTCGATGCCGCGGCGAGCGCCGCCGGCTTCGGCTTCGTCGACGCGCCGGTCTCGGGCGGGCAGGCCGGCGCCGAGAACGGCGTGCTGACCGTGATGTGCGGCGGCGACCAGGCGACCTATGCCCGCGTCGAGCCGGTGATCGCGAGCTTCGCCCGGATGTGCAAGCTGATGGGCCCGGCCGGTGCCGGCCAGCTCACCAAGATGGTCAACCAGATCTGCATCGCCGGCCTCGTCCAGGGTCTGTCGGAAGGCGTCCATTTCGCCAAGCGCGCCGGGCTCGACGTCGAAGCGATGCTCGAGGTGATCTCGAAGGGCGCCGCCGGCTCCTGGCAGATGGAGAACCGCGGCAAGACCATGAACGCCGGCAAGTTCGATTTCGGCTTCGCGGTCGACTGGATGCGCAAGGACCTCGGCATCGTGCTCGACGAAGCCCGCCGCAACGAGGCGACGCTGCCGGTCACAGCGCTGGTCGACCAGTTCTACGCCGACGTCCAGAAGCTCGGCGGCGGCCGCTGGGACACCTCCAGCCTGCTGAAGCGCCTGGAGAAGTAAGGGCACCCTGCCCTTCCCGCATCGTCATTCCGGACAAGTCGCGTACCGACGCAGCTCCGGAATGACAGCTCACAGCGACATCAGATTATCCCGCCAGCCTTGCCACCTCGGCGCGCAGGACCGGCAGAAGATCGGCCTCGAACCACGGGTTCTTCCTCAGCCAGCCATTATTACGCCAGGAGGGATGCGGCAGCGGCAGGATGCGCGGACGCCGCTCCTGCCCGAGGATGGCGCGCCAATCGGCAACGGTCGCGGTCAGATCGGCCGCCGCCTTCGGGCCGAGATGCCAGGCTTGCGCATAGCGGCCGATCACCAGCACGAGTTCGACCTCGGACAGGCCGGCGAGCACGCGTGCCCGCCAGGCCGGCGCGCATTCGCGCCGCGGCGGCAGATCGCCGCCCTTGCCGTCCAGACCCGGAAAACAGAATCCCATCGGCACGATCGCAACGCGCGTGCCGTCATAGAAGCGCTCCTTGTCGAGGCCGAGCCAGTCGCGCAGCCGGTCGCCCGAGCGATCGGTGAAGGGCCGTCCGCTGGCATGGACACGGGTCCCCGGCGCCTGGCTGGCGATCAGCAGCCTTGCTCTCGCCGTCGCCTGGATGACCGGCCGCGGCTCATGCGGTAATCGCGGCGGATAAAGCGGCGCATCGCGGCAGAGGCGGCAGGCCCGCAGCTCGGCGAGGACGGCGTCGAGAGGTTCGGGCGCCGCTCGTTCCCGCGGCATCATCGGCCGGCCAGCCAAGTCGCCCCGCCCTGCCGGCGCGAAATCAGCCCGTCACAATTCCAGGCCGGAAGCTTCTCGGTATGGCGGTGCGGATCGCCCGGCTCGATGGTGGCGACGCCGTTGATGCGGCCCTCGCGCTGGGTCCGCAGCACATAGAGCTGACCGCTGCGCTCCACCGTGAAGCAATAGGTCCGGCGCGTCTCGTGCGGGCCGTAATAATAGCAGACCGCCTCCTGCGTCGTGGTCCAGCAGGCATCGCGGTTGAGGACGTGCCGGTTATGGCCGGTGGCCCGACCGTCCTTGTGGTGGAACTCGCTGAACGGGCGGCCATTATTGTAGCGGCCGCTCACCGTGTTGCCCTCGAAGAGCTGGCGGATCTCCTCGCCGGACAGGCGCTCTGCGGCGGAAGCAGGCATGGCCAACGCGGCGAGCGCGATCAGCGCAGCAGCGCGGCGGCGCGCCATTCGGGTCACCGCGCAGCCAGCAGGCGACGCGACATCGGCACGGCCGGCGCGCGCGAGATCAAACCGTCGCAATACCAAGGCTGACCGCCATCATTGTGATTGCGCGGATTGGCGAGTTCGACGGCGGCGACCGCATTGATCCGGCCATTTTCGAGATTGCGCAGCACATAGAGCCGCTGGTTCATCTCGACGGTGAAGCAGTGGATGGTGCGGTCGCTCGGCGGGCCGTAATAATAGCAGACGGCATCCTCCTTGATGATCCAGCAGGCATCGCGGTTCTGCTGCCAGCCATTATGGCCGAGCGCCCGGCCATCCGGGTCGTGATACTCGGTGAAGAAGCCGCCACCGGTATAGCGGCCGCTCACCGTGTTGCCGGTGAAAGCCTGCCTGATCTGTTCGCCGGTCAATCTTTCGGTCGCCAGCGCCGGCAAAGCGAAGAGCAGTGCAAGCAGGACTGTGACACCGCGCACCCGTCAGGCCTTCCAGCTCGGGCGGGCGGAGAGTTCGCCATGCCAGCGCCGGATATTGGCGAGATCCTCGGACAGCGGAATGCGCGACGGCTTCATGAAATCGACCGCGATGCCGGCGGTGATGTCGGCGACGCTCAGCTCGTCGCCGCAGACGAAGCGATTTGCGGCCAGCTGGAGATCGAGCAGCATCAGTTGGTCGTCGATCATCTCGCGATTGGCCTGAGCCCATTCCGGCACCTGGTCCTCCAGCTCGGCCATGGAGGGGTGGCTGTGCCGAAACACGGCGGCGACGCTGGAGAACAGGCCGAGCTCGACCCTACGGTTCCACATCTCGATCAGCGCACCCTGCTTCGGGTCGCGGCCGAACAGGGCAGGCGTCGGATGCAGCCCTTCGATGTAGCGGCAGATCGCCATGGTCTCGGCCAAGGCGGTGCCATCGTCCAGAACCAGCACCGGCAGGCGCTGGGACGGGTTGATGCGGGTGAACTCCGGCGTCTTGTGCTCCTTGCGGCCGATGTCGACCGGGACCAGATCAGGCAGCGGCACGCCCTTCTCGGCGAAAAAGATGCGGACGCGCCGCGGATTGGGCGCTCGCCCGCCATCATAGAGCTTCATCGCCACCCTCACAGCATTCTGGCTTCCAGCCGCATTCAGGGCGCCGAGCGCGCCCTGTCAAGACAAAGCCGGACAACAGGGCGCGAGCATGGCCGAGCGGCCCTGGCCCCGCCGGCCCGGCCTTACGGAACCAGCGCGCCGGCCAATCGCGGGCGATTCCGGAAAGCCCGGCGATGCCTATAGCGCCGGCGCGAGCAGCAGGAGCGCGACCGGCACCGTCAACGCCGCCAGCACCGTCTGCAGGGCGCAGATTCCGGCCATCAGCGGCGCATCGCCGCCGAGCTGCCGCGCCATGACATAGGAAGAGGAGGCCGTCGGCAGGGCATGGAACAGGATCGCGATCAGCGCCGCCTGGCCGCCCAGGCCGAAGGCCTTGAGGACCAGGAAGGTCACGAGCGGCATGAGCACGAATTTCGCGAAGGAGGCGGCGAGCGCCGGACGCAGCCCTCGGCCGAGGGCCCCCCAGTCGAGCGCCGCCCCGACGCAGAGCAGGCCGAGCGGCAGCGAGGCCTGGCCGAGTGCCTTCAGGAAACCCTCGATGCCCGGCGGCAGGCCGAGCCCGGCGGCCTGAATGGCGATGCCGATCAAGCAGGACATCAGCAGGGGATTGAGCGCGAGGCCGCGCAGCACACCGCGCAGGCTCGGCTGGGCCACGCCCCAGCGCGCGAAGACCAGCACGCAGAGCAGGTTCACCGTCGGGACGATCGCGGCATTGGCGACGGCAGCCAGCGAAAGGGCGGGAGCGCCGAGCAGGCTGACCGCGGCGCTGAGTCCAACATAGTTGTTGAAGCGGATGCCACCCTGGAAGACGGAGGTGAAGGCCGCGTCGCTCGAGGCCAGCCAGGGCTTGGCCAGTACCAGCAGCGCCGAGACGACAAGGATCGGGACCACCAGCGCGATGGCGAGAGCGCCGACCGGAACACCGCGCAGATCCGCCATCGACAGCGCATGGATGAACAATGCGGGCAGAAGCACATAATAGCAGAGCCGCTCCGCCTGCGGCCAGAAGCTGTCGGGCAGGAAGCGCCGGCGGTGCATCAGGTGGCCGAGCGCGATCAGCAGGGCGATCGGCGCGAGCGCAAGAAGGATGGCGCCGATCATCGGCCTGCTCCGACTGACCTTCGGGGAGAGAAAGACCGTCTTCTAGAGCCAAGCGGGGAGCGAAGACATTCCCCATGACAGCCCGCTGTCATGCGCCGGCCACATGCCTCGCTGCGGGCGTCAGCGGCGCAGAGGCCGGAGAGGGCATCGGCTCCACCCCGCCATCGCACAATGTCGCTCCGGTTCCGAGAGAATGCGGCACGGGCTAGCGTGGATGGCTCTGGCGCCATTCCGAAGGCCGCTGGAAAGTCAGGGCCCAGAGACCGCGACCGGCGGCCCTCGCCTCCTCCTCCTCGGCCCGGTAGTCGCCATAGGCGAGCGCCTGGCCGTTGCGGACGAGCGCGGCGTTGATCTCGGCCTCGCCCTGGCGGCAGCGGGCGAGGCCGCGGCCATAGCGATCCGGCCGCGAGATGGTGCAGGTGACATTGCCGCGCGCCAGCATGTCGGCGAGCACACGGCGCGCCTGTCGCCCGCAGGCGACATCGCGGCCGCTCCTATCGCGGCAGGTCTGGCGGTATTCGGGCGCGTCTATGCCCTCGAGGCGCAGTTCCTCACCAGCGAGTCTGAGGGAATCGCCGTCGATCGCCTCGGCTGCACCGGTCAGGATTTTGGCAGTGCCCAGCCGATATTGCAGAACCGCGCCGGCCACCGCCAAAAGGCCGATGAAGCCGAGCGCCACGACGAGATCGACCGCGCGACCGACGCGCCGCCAGCCAAATGGGCCATGACCATTCGTCCTGATTCCGAAACGAGACATCAGCACTAGCTTAACGATTTCCTGCCCATCATGGCGAGCCGGTGCCGCAAGGTGCGCCACGGGCCAGGAGCCGCTTTTCTCGGGTATGCCGGAACTCACCGTCGAACAGGTCCAACGCGGTCGCGGACCCGACCCGTCGGCGCTGGCGCGCCGCAAGCTGATCAGCCGCGAGGTGCGATCGGCCCGCGAGCGGCTGACCTCGACGACCGGCCTCGACCGTGCCTTCGACTACGAGCTCGTCCGGCTCTTCGCCCAGTACCGGCTGAACGGCACGGCGGGCACATTGGTGCTAGCGCTGCTCGTCGGCGCAGCGGCCTGCGCCTGGGTGCCGCTCTTCAGGGTCTCCGCCTGGTTCGCCTTCGTGGCGATCGCCTGCGTGCTGATGTTCGTGCTCTGCCGGCGTTTCCTGGCCGAGCCCTCGGCAGAGGCGCGGATCAGCTTCTGGCGCAAGACCATGCCGCTGGCCGAGATGCTGCACGGCGTCTCCTGGGCGCTGCTGCCGGTCCTGTTCATCGGGGTCGAGGCGCCGGGCGCGCGCTTCTTCCTGACGACGACGCTGCTGATCGTCAGCGCGATCACGGTGATGCTCTCCGCCACCATGCCGATGGCGGTCTATGCCGGGCTGGTCCCGGTCACCGGCGCCCTGGTGCTGTTCTTCTCCGGCCGCTCCGACATCGACAGCCTCACCATGCTGATGATGGCAGCCTGCGCCCAGCTCTTCTTCATCTTCCTCGCCAACCGGCTCTACTCGACCTCGGTCGCGACCATCGAATTCCGGGCCGAGAAGGACGCGCTGATCGCGGAGCTCGGTACCGCCAAGGCCAATTCCGACGAGGCACGGCGCAAGGCCGAGGAGGCCAACCTCGCCAAATCGCGTTTCCTGGCGACGATGAGCCATGAGCTGCGCACCCCGCTCAACGCCATTCTCGGCTTCTCCGAGGTGATGAAGAACGAGGTTTTCGGCGAGCATGCCAATAGCGCCTACAAGGAATATTCCGGCGACATCCACGGCTCGGGCCAGCATCTGCTCAACCTGATCAACGAGATTCTCGACCTCTCGCGCATCGAGGCCGGCAAGTACGAACTCAACGAGGAGGCTCTCAGCCTCGCCGGCATCGTCGACGACTGCGCGCACATGATGAATCTGCGGGCCAAGGCGAAGAGCCAGACCATCCGCCAGGCGGTCGAGCCCGACCTGCCGAAGATCTGGGCGGATGAGCGTGCCATCCGGCAGGTCGTGCTCAACATCCTCACCAACGCCATAAAGTTCACGCCGCAGGGCGGCGAGATCTCGGTCAAGGTCGGCTGGACCGCGACCGGCGGGCAATATGTCTCCGTGAGCGACACGGGCCCCGGCATCCCCGAGGACGAGATTCCGGTGGTGCTGCAGAGCTTCGGCCGCGGCTCGCTCGCGATCAAGACGGCCGAACAGGGCTCCGGCCTCGGCCTGCCGATCGTCAAGGGCCTGATCGACCTGCACAATGGCGGCTTCAGCCTGAAATCGAGGCCGCGCGCCGGTACCGAGGTGACGATCACCTTGCCGGCCGAGCGCGTGATGGACGCATTGCCGGCGCTGCCCGAGCCCGGCGAACGCACGGCGGCCTGAACGGGCAATCGCGTCTTCCGGCGGTGCACGGGGCCACCCCGGATTCAGGCAAGCCGCTCAGGAACGGAGCCGGGGCGCAGACCGAGAGCGGGTTGCGCGCCCGCCGGCCTTTCGCTCCGCTATTCGCCCTTCTGCGAGACCTGCGCTTGCGTGAAGGTCGCCATGCCGGAATGGACGCCGGCAGCGGCCTTGACGAGACCGGCGGCCAGCGCCGCGCCCGTGCCCTCGCCGAGCCGCATGTCGAGCGCCAGCAGCGGCTGCTTGCCGATCCGGACCAGCGCCTGCGCATGCGCGCCCTCGGCCGAGAGATGGCCGGCGAGGCAATGGTCGAGCGCGGAGGAGTCGAGCGCGTGCAGGATCGCGGCGGCGGCAGTCACGACATAACCATCGAGGATCACCGGGATGCGCTGCAGCCTGGCGGCGAGGATCGCGCCGCAGATCGCCGCGATCTCGCGCCCACCGAGGCGGCGCAGCACCTCCAGGGGATCGCCGAGATGGGCGGCGTGCAGCTTCAGCCCGGCCGCGACGGCCGCGACCTTGCGCTGCAGCCCGTCATCGTCCACCCCGGTGCCGCGGCCGCACCATTCGGCAGCGCTACCGCCATAGAGCGCGGCGAAGATCGCCGCGGCCGAGGTCGTGTTGCCGATCCCCATCTCGCCGAGCGCCAGCAGGTCGGTGCCTCCGGCGAGCGCTTCCATGCCGAAGGCCATGGTGGCGACGCAGGCCCGCTCGTCGAGCGCGTCCTCCTGGGTGAAGTCGCCGGTCGGCAGATCGAGGGCGAGATCGAAGACCTTGAAGCCGAGGTCATAGGCGGCGCAGATCTGGTTGATCGCGGCACCGCCGGCGGCGAAATTCTCCAGCATCTGGCGCGTCACCGACTGCGGATAGGCCGAGACCCCCTGGGCGACGACGCCGTGATTGCCGGCGAAGACGCAGACCAGCGGCCGGTCGACCCGCGGCGGCGCCTTGCCCTGCCAGGCGGCGAGCCATTCGGCGATCTCCTCGAGCCGGCCGAGGCTGCCGATGGGCTTGGTCAGATCCTTGTCGCGGGCGCGCACGCTGTCGGCGGCGGCCATGTCGGGGCCGGGCATGCCGGCAATGAGTTGGCGGATATCGTCGAAAGGCAGGCCGGAGGAAGACATCGCGTCTCGTCTTTTTGCAAACTTTTGGAATCCGGCGGCTGAGCCATCGCCGCCTGCTTGCCGCTGCTGCTATAGGCTGAGGCGAGCGAAGACAATCTGGGATATCGACGCGGAATGGCCGAAGCCGAAAGCGAGAATGCGCCTGCCGCGCCGCCGACCTGGCCGGGCTGGCTCGCCGCGACGGCCGCCTGCCTCCGCTTCTATTCGCGCCTGCCGGTGCCGGAGATGCCGGGCGAGAGCGCCCATGCGACGCCGGATTTCCGGCTGCTGCCGCGGGCCCTGCCCCTCGCCGCCCTGCTGATCGCGCTGCCTGCGGCGCTCGTCACGCTCGCGACCGGCCTCGCCGGGCTCGACGACCTCGTCGTCGCATCCCTCGGCGTCGCCGTGTTGGTCTTCACCACCGGCGCCTTCCATGAGGACGGGCTGGCCGACAGCGCCGACGGGCTGTTCGGCGGCTGGACGCCCGAGCGCCGGCTCGAAATCATGAAGGATAGCCGCATCGGCAGCTATGGCACGCTGGCGATCGGGCTCGCGCTGCTGCTGCGCGTCTCCGCACTGGCGGCGATCCTCGACGGCGCCGGCGCCTTCGCCGCAGCGGCCGCCATTCTCGGGGCCGCCGCCTGGTCGCGTGTGGAGGGTATCCGCGTCGTTGCGACACTGCCGC
Organism: Allobosea sp. NPDC055594; assembly: GCF_053618995.1. NCBI lineage: Bacteria > Pseudomonadati > Pseudomonadota > Alphaproteobacteria > Hyphomicrobiales > Alloboseaceae > Allobosea > Allobosea sp. NPDC055594. The sequence goes on along the minus strand of NZ_JBSHIO010000017.1, from coordinate 67,441 downwards.
CGGCACGAACCGACGGCGCCTCGGCGGCGGTCGGCACACCGGAACGCGCTGTGCTGCCCTTCGCCTACGGCCTCTCTGCTGGCATCGGGCTTCTGCTCGGGCTCGCCGGCGCGCTGCCGCCCGCAGGCCTCGTCATCGGCATCGGGCTTTCGGCGCTGGCGAGCGGCTGGCTGATGCGCACCGCTAAGCGGCTGATCGGCGGGCAGACAGGCGACATCGCCGGGGCCTGCCAGCAATTATCCGAGATCGCGATCTATCTCGGCATCGCTCTCGTTCTCGGCTGGAGCGGGCCATGAGCGCCGTATCGAGCCCCTGCATCCGCATCTGCGTGATCGACCCGGCGAGCAAGCTCTGCGAGGGCTGCGGGCGCACGCTTCAGGAGATCGCGCAATGGTCCCGCCTCTCCGAAGCCGAGCGTCTGGCGATCATGGCGCTATTGAACGAGCGGCTGAAGGCGCGGCCCGAACGGCCTCAGCCGTCATTGCGGGCGGAAGCGAAGCAATGACGGCGGCGTCTCACTCCGCTGCGAGACGGCGAAGTTCCTCGCCGCTCAGCCTGAAGAAGACCTTCTCCGGCTGCGGCGAAGCACCGAGGCTTTCATAGAAGTCCAGCAGGCGGACATCGTCGCGGGCCGCCGTCCAGTCGACACGGCCAAAGCCGCGCGCCAGGGCGAGACGCGCCAGCTCGGCCATCAGGCGGCGCCCTGCGCCGAGGCCCCGCGCTGCCTGCGCGACATAGAGCTCCTTCAGGAAGAAGCCGGCCCGCAGGCCGGGCCCGGGATAGATCGCCGCGAAGGCGGCGAAACCGACGAGCGCATCTCCGTCTGTCGCGACCAGGAGCTCGGCTCCGGCCGGGCGGCCCGCAAGCCCAGCCCGGATCTCGGCATCAGACGGGCATGGCACGCGATAATGCGCCTGCATCTCGGCCATCAGCCGGGCGAGCGCCGGATGATCGGCTTCGATGCCGGCGCGGATCGAGAGCACGGTTCTTCGCCTGCTCAGAAGACCAGCGACCAGAAGAAGCGGGCGCAGACCACCAGCAGGAAAATGCCGAAGGCGACTTCGAGCTTGCGCTTCGACAGCCGGTGCGCCAGGCGCGCGCCGATCGGCGCCGTCCAGATCGAGGTCGGGATGAAGAGCAGGAAGCCGATAAAAGAGACATAGCCGAGCGAGAGCGGCGGCAGAATGTCCATTTTCGGCCAGCCGGCATAGATGTAGCCGAGCGCGCCGGGGATCGAGATCAGCACGCCGAGCCCGGAGGAGGTCGCGACCGCCTGGTGGATCGGGCGGCCGTAGAAGGTCATGAACAGGCTGGAAAGCTGCCCCCCGCCGATCCCCATCAGGGCCGAGAGCACGCCGATGATCAGCCCGTAAATCCGCATCAGGAAGGGCCCGGGCATGTCGTCGCCGAGCTTCCAGCGGTCGGAGGCGAAGAGCAGGCGCATGGCGCTGGCGAAGGCGACCGCGACGAAGACCGCCTTGAACACGTCCGGCGGAGCGTAGCGCGCGATCAGACTGCCGAAGCCGACACCGAGGATCACCGGGAGCGCCCAGATCCGCAGGATTGAGGTGTCGACGAGGCCCTTGGCGAAGTGCGCGCGGTAGGAACGGATCGAGGTCGGGATGATCACGGCCAGCGAGGTGCCGACGACGAGAGGCATGCGCACCTCCTCGGGAACGCCGATGACCCGGAAGACCTCGTACAGCACCGGCACGATCACTGCGCCGCCGCCGACGCCGAAAAGGCCCGCAAGCAGGCCGGTGACGGCGCCGGCCGCGACCAGAGAGACCGCGAGGAAGATCAGGTCGTTCAGGGGAATGCCGGCGATCATAGCGCTTCCGATCCGGGAAAGTTCGGGCTGCTCTTAGGGATTTGCCGAAAAAGGGCAAGGTTGGCAGGGCAGAGCCGCCATGCGCCGGGGCGCTTTTTCTCGTCGGCGGATCCGGCTCAGTCCCGGATGCCTTCGCGGCCGGTGATCGTCATGCAGGTCGCAGTCAGCATGGCGCAGAGCCTGCGCGCCTCGCCGGAGACCGCGAAGACCTCGGCGGTGGCGAGGGTCAGGGTGCGCCCGGCCTTCACCACCTTGCCGAGCGCCCGCAATTCATCACCTGTCGCGGGCGCCAGCAGGTTGATCTTGAACTCGGCGGTGAGGATGCCGGCGCCTTCCGGCATTGCGGTGAGCGCGGCATAGCCGGCGGCGCTGTCGGCGATGGTCGAGACTGCGCCGGCATGGACGAAGCCGTGCTGCTGGCAAAGATGGGCCGAGACCGGCAGGGCGATCTCGACCTCGCCCGGCCCGACGCGCACCAGCCGGGCGCCGAGCGTCGTCATGAAGGTCTGCTTGACGAAACTGCTCTCGATCCGCGCGACCAGCGCGGAATCGACAGCGGCAGGTGCACCCGTCATCGGGAAGGTCTCGTTCATTCGGCAGCGATCGCGGAAGCCGCCTCACGCTCGACATGCGCGATGGCGGCGCGCAGATCGGCGAGGCCGGCACCGGCGCCGACGCAATGCTCGGCGAGATGGCGGCGGAACAGGCGCGAGCCGCGTCGGCCGGGGAAGAGCCCGACGAGATGGCGGGTGAAGGCATGCAGGCGCCCGCCCCGCTCGAGATGCGCCGCGATGAACGGCTCCAGCGCCTCCAGCATCTCGAAGGCGTCGGCGACCGGCGCCGCCTCGCCGAACAGCAGCGGATCGACGCTGAGCAGCACTTCCGGGTTCTGATAGGCCTCGCGGCCGAGCATCACGCCGTCGACATGGGCAAGATGCGGCAGCCATTCTGCGGGCGCGCGGATGCCGCCATTGAGGGCCACCGGCAGATCGGGATTGGCGCGTTTCAGGCGATAGGCCCGCTCATAGTCGAGCGGCGGAATCTCGCGGTTCTCCTTGGGCGAGAGCCCCTGCAGCCAGGCCTTGCGGGCGTGCACGATCAAGGCATCGACGCCCGCAGCGCGGACCGTGGCGGTCAGAGCGTCGAGCGCGACCTCCGGGTCCTGATCGTCGACGCCGATGCGGCACTTCACCGTGACGGGAATGGAAACGACCGCCTTCATCGCCACGACGCAATCGCCGACCAGTTCGGGCTCGCGCATCAGGCAGGCGCCGAAGGCCCCGCCCTGGACACGGTCCGAGGGGCAGCCGCAATTCAGGTTGATCTCGTCATAGCCGAAATCGGCGCCGATCTTCGCCGCCTCGGCCAGCAGTGCCGGATCATTGCCACCGAGCTGCAAGGCGACCGGGTGCTCGAAGGTGTCGTAGCCGATCAGCCGCTGCCGGTCGCCGCGGATCACCGCCTGCGCCGTCACCATCTCCGTGTATAGCAGGGCGCGACGCGACATCAGGCGATGGACCACCCGGCAATGCCGGTCGGTCCAATCCATCATCGGCGCAATGCAGAATTTCCATTCCATTTCAGCGGCTTATACGTTTTGTTCGTCCAGCGCAACGATGAGCAAGTTCTGTTGGCCTATTGTCGGCGACCGCCGGAATCCGTCACATGAAGCCCGGATTTCGCGGAAGATACCGCCTCCAATCGCCGAATTCGCGCGTCGAAACCAGAACCATGGGAAAAGTAATCCGCATCCCGTGCTTGAGAGCGACACCGGGAGCTTCGCTCGGGCCGGGAAGGAACGCTGACACATGCGCGCAACCGCCGGCTGCCGCCAAGTCCAGCGCGGTCGCGAAGGCAGCGCCCATATGGTCCGCTTGCGCGACCGCCAGGGGGCCGATGTGACCGGTCGTCGAGACGTAAGCGTAGCCAACGCAATCGCTACCGTCGTGGAGGAGAACGCCTTTCATCGAGGCGTCGTCCAGAAGATAGCGGTGATGCTTCTCGCGCGAGACCCCCAAGGCGCTTACATCAAGTTGCGCCAAAATGTTGCGATGCGAGGGCGAAGGTTCGATGGCGACGCAGTGGAGCTTGGCGCCCGGCTGATTGGCGGTCAGCCCGGAACTGGCACCGCTGAAAAAGTAGATCGGCAGGCGCGGCAGCAAGCCATGTCGGATATAGAGACCCTGCGAAACGACATTGAATGTGAACGTGATGAGGCTTCTGTTGGTGGCCTTCGATTTTCTGGCATGATCGAGAGTATGGGCCAGCAGCTTATTGCCAACGCCGCGACCTTGCTGACCAGGCGCGACGAAAAGCTCCGCTAGAAACCACAGATCGCCGCACGCCCAACTGAACGCGAAGCCGACAATCTCGCCGCCGGCTTCCGCGACCCATAGGCCGTCGGGATCATCCTTGAGTGAAAACAATTGAAAAACCGGGCGCCGCACGCTGGCCATCGGTCCAAATCCATGACGTTCGGTCAGATCATTGATGCTGCGAACGACGAGTTCCTGGGCCTGCTGCAAATCATCAGCACAGGCGGGTCGGAAGACGAGCGGCATAAGCGTCATCCTCTCGCGGGCTACGGTGATAGCGCACCAAACCGATGCAGCTGCGCGACGATCATGCGTCTTGGGAGCAGTCGTCGGTCACAGGATTCATCGCAATGAAGATTGGAGCCCGGCAGCCTACCGGAACATTCTAACAACCTCGTTCAGTCCGTCCAATCCATCATCGCGGGACAGAGAAGCGAAGCCGCTCAGTAAAGGCCGTAATGCCGTGTTTCACGGGCGTTTCGGTCAAGATCGCGCCTGCTGATGTCTCGTTCCTTGCCGTTTTTCCGGTTCTCGACAGCAGTTTCAGCAGATGCCGTAACGCGGGCGCCGATGCTGCAACAGGCGCGGTCGTCGAAAAGACGGAGCAGCCGCCTGTATGGCGCAATCGCATGCGGCGCGAGAGGGACGCCCGGAGCAAGAAGCGGGAGGCGGAGCCTTCCGAGCCGGGCGTCGTCGCAGCGGCAGATGACATTCCGCGACGCCGTCGACCAAGCTCCCGTCCATGGACGACGCCCGCGAGCGTCTGAGAGCTCCGTTTCGGAGCCTCGGCGGACCTCGCCGCGCGCAGCACGGCGCCGGACCTCAGATCAGTGTGGAAGCGCTGGATCTCGGAAATGCTCATCCGGCCGCCCTCGCCTATTGAGATCGATGCGACACGGTGACAAAATTGAAACAATCAGAAGCTTTCTTTACTTTATGCGTCATCGAAACAATAATTAAGAGAATTCATGAAGCTATATATAATTTATTTTGAAAATAAAATCAGATATTTATACAAATTTAACTTATATAAACAGGTTTATACGAATTCTAAACCACAGAAAGACACGCCGCCCGCCTACGCCGCAAGCCGAAATTTGATTGTCGTCACCTGGATGGCACCAACCTTCCCCCGGGGACCATTCCGCTCGGTTGAACCTCCGCGTTGCGACCACTACCTTTCGGACATGACAGATTCCCCAGACATCATCCGTTCGGCCCTTTGCCGGAGTTTCACCAGCGATGGACTGACGGTGCAGATCGAGATCTACCGGTTCCCAGACAGCGACAGCTGGACGTTGGAACTGGTCGACGACGAAGGAGACTCGATCGTGTGGGAAGAGCAGTTCGCGACTGATGCTGCGGCCTTCGCCGAGTTCACCGAAGGGCTTGAAGAACTCGGCTTGGAAAAGCTGATCGAGCCGGACGAGGAAGACACAGCCACGGTGCATTGAGGTCGGCGCGACCAATCCCTTGACAGCAGGCTCAGCTGCGCGGTCGGTCACCCCATTGTCATGCAAAGATGCCAAGGCTGCGTTTGCAGTCTTCGCTCTTGTTCCGTTCCTGGCGATCACCATAATGGCGAGGATTACGACGTAGCCTGCTCTCGCCGCCGGTGGAGTCGCCTATGTACGAAGACCAGTTGAAGCAATTTTCCGCGCGATCGATCGAAAAGACGCTGCGCGCCGGCTTGCCAGCTTACATCATGGACGAGGCCCGAGGCGAAGGCGTCATTCGCTTCCGCGTCGATGGCGTCAAAGAGCGCATAGTCATCGTCAGAGGAAAGGCTGTGATCGAGCCTTTTGAAACGCGCCCGAGCTGCAGCGGATCTTCCTCCTGGCGATGAAACGGACGAACCCGCTTCTCGCCATCTGAGCGCCGCGCGCGCCACGCCTCAGCGAATTCGAACAGGCCCGAAACCGGCTGGTGATGAGCCCGGCTGCAAACAACCCGGCCAGGGCCGGGTTGCATGGTCGGTATCGCCGCCAGGGCGGGCCTCGAAGGCGGTCGCCTCAGGCGAGTTCGGCGGCGCCGATCCGGTTGAGCAGGGCAAGCCGGTCCGCCGGATCGGCAGCGCCTGGAGCGAGCGCCTGCTCGATCAGTCCGGTGAGCTGCTGCAGCGCGCTCTCCGCGACGTCGAGCGGCAACGGGCGGCGATCATAGGCTTCAGAGAAACGGCCGGCCAGATCGGCGAGCAGGCGCAGCAGCGCGGCATGCTCGGGCTCGGCGGCGCGCAGTTCGAGGGCGCGGCCCTGGAATTCGAGATAGGTATTCATGCTGCCCTTCTGCTGGAGCAGCCAGTTCAACAGCTCGTTCATCATCCTCTCCGGGTAGGCGGCCGTCCGATTGTGCGGCGGCCGATCGTTCAGGCCCGCGCCTTTCCGGCGGGCTTCGGGCGCGACGGGGCCGTCATCGCCTCGATCTTCAGGAGCTCGTCGAGCTCGGCACGACTGAGCAGGCCTTCCTCGAGCACGATCTCGGCGACCTTGCGCTTCTCGGCGAGGGCGCGGCGCGCCACGCGCGAGGAGGCCTCGTAGCCGAGCCGCGGCCCCAGCGCCGTGACGAGGCCGATCGAGTCCTCGACCAGCGCCATGCAGCGCTCGCGATCGGCCTCGATGCCGGTGACGCAACGCGTCGTCAGCGTCGTCACCGCGGCGGTGAGATGGCGCAGCGAGGAGAGCAGGCAATAGCCGATGGTCGGCTCGAAGGCGTTGAGCTGGAGCTGACCACCCTCGGCGCAGAGCGTCACGGTGAGGTCGTGGCCGATGACGAGATAGGCGACCTGGTTGACCACTTCCGGGATCACCGGATTGACCTTGCCCGGCATGATCGAGGAGCCGGCCTGCACCGCCGGCAGCCGGATCTCACTGAAGCCGGCGCGCGGGCCGCTGGAAAGCAGGCGCAGATCGTTGCAGATCTTGGAGAGTTTGACCGCGACGCGCTTCAGCACGCCGGAGAACAGCACGAAGGCGCCCATGTCGGAGGTCGCCTCGATCAGGTTCGTCGCCGGCACCATGGGCTGGCGGGCGGCGCGGGCCAGTTCCTCGATGGCGAGTGAGGCATAGCGCGCATCGGCGGTGATGCCGGTGCCGATCGCGGTCGCGCCGAGATTGACCTCGCGAAACAGCGCCGCCGCCTCGCGCAGCCGCGAGACATCCTCCTTGATCGTGGCGAAGAAGGCGTCGAATTCCTGGCCGAGCGTCATCGGCACGGCGTCCTGGAGCTGGGTCCGGCCGATCTTCAGCACATCGGCGAACTCGACCGCCTTGGCCTTGAAGGCGAAGGCGAGCTCGTCCAGCGCCGCGATCATCGGCTCGGTGGCGAAGATCACGGCGAGGCGCAGCGCCGTCGGGTAGGCGTCGTTGGTCGACTGCGCCATGTTGACGTCGTCATTGGGATGGAGCGCGGCGTAGTCGCCCTTGGCCTGGCCCATCAGCTCGAGCGCGACGTTGGCGATGACCTCGTTGGCGTTCATATTGGTCGAGGTGCCGGCCCCGCCCTGGACGGCATCGACGACGAACTGGTCGTGGAAGCGGCCGTCGCGCGCGATCAGATCGCAGGCGCGCTCGATCGCGTCCGCCTTGGCGGCGGGAAGATTGCCGAGGCGGCGATTGGCGCGCGCCGCCGCCTGCTTGACCAGGGCCAAGGCCCGCACGAATTCCGGGAAATGACCGACCGGCACGCCGGTGATCGGGAAATTGCCGACGGCGCGCAGCGTATGCACGCCCCAATAGGCGTCGGCCGGCACGTCGATCTCGCCGAGCAGATCATGCTCGCGGCGGGTTTTGACCTCGGCGAGCGCGATCGTCTGCGTCGTCGCGAGCTGGACGCTGTCGGCCTGCGGCGGCGCGGTGATCGGCGTTGCTGCTGCGGCATCGGCCATGGCGGAATCCTTGCGGGATCTGGGCTTCATCACAGGCCCTGCGTGTCAGACGCGCGGGGAAAGGCTGACGCGGCCGCCATGGCGGGTCGACCAGGCGACGGGATCGGCCAGGAAGCGCTCGATCTCGGCACGATCCTCGGCCGCGAGCTCCTTGCCGGCATCGGCACGCAGCACATCGGCCCAGGTGGCGAGCGGGTGCAGGGAAAGCCCGGCCTCCTGCAGGCGCTCGCCGGCGCCCGGAAAGACGTCGTGATAGAAGATCGTCAGGATGTGCTCGACGCTGGCGCCGGCAGAGCGCAGGCCGCGGGCGAAGCCGAGCTTGCTGCCGCCATCGGTGGTCAGATCGTCGACCAGGAGCACGCGCAGCCCATCGACCGGGCCGCCCTCGACCTGGGCATTGCGGCCGACGCCGAGCGGGCGCTTGCGGACATAGCGCAGCTTCAGCCCGGTGCGGTCGGCGAACCAGGCCGCGAAGGGAATACCGGCGGTCTCGGCCCCGACGACGGCATCGAAGCTGCCGGCGGGAAAGGCCGCCTCGGCATAGCGGACGGCGAGATCGGTGACGGCGCGGCGCAATTGCGGATCGCCGAGCAACAGGCGAACGTCGACATAGACCGGGCTCGCCCAGCCGGCCGCGAGCACATAGGGCTGCTGGCGGCTGACATGAATGGCGCCGGCCCGGAACAGCAGCCGGGCGACCGCCTCGCCGATCTCGCCGGCGCTCACGGACGCACCTCGCCGATCGACCAGGGCAGGTTCTCGGCGCCGCGGAAGATCACGACCTCGCTGTCCTCGACCTCGACCGCGGCGAGCGCCCGGCTCGGCTTGCGCTCCAGGGTGATGGTGCCCTCGTTCAGCGGCAGGCCGTAGAAGCGCGCGCCATTCTCGGAGGCGAAGGCCTCGAAGCGGTCGAGCGCGCCCGCCTCGTCGAAGACCTGGACATAGGTCTGCAGCGCGGTGGCGCCGCCGAAGACGCCGGCCGAGCAGCACTCGGCCTGTTTGGCGCCGCGCAGATGCGGGGCGGTGTCGGTGCCGATGAAGAAGCAGGCATCGCCGGAGGTCACGGCCTCGCAGAGGGCGAGGCGGTGGCTCTCGCGCTTGGCGACCGGCAGGCAATAGAGATGTGGACGCAGGCCGCCCTGGAAGAGCGTGGTGCGGTTGATGACCAGATGGTGCGGGGTGATCGTGCCGGCGGCGCGCCCGGCATGAGCCCGGACGATCGCGACCGTCTCGGCTGTGGTGACATGCTCGATCACGACCTTGAGGCCGGGATGGCGCTTCAGAAGGGGCAGCATCTCCTGCTCCATGAACACGGCCTCGCGGTCGAAGATGTCGACGGCCGGGTCGGTCGCCTCGCCATGGACGAGGACAGGCATGCCGATCTTCTCCATGCGCTCCAGCACGGGAGCGAGCTTGGGAATATTCGTGACGCCGTGATGGGCATTGGTGGTGGCGCCGGCCGGATAGAGCTTGGCGGCGGCCCAGACGCCCTCCCGGAAGCCGCGCTCGATCTCGTCCGGCACGGTGGTGTCGGTGAGGTAGCAGGTCATCAGCGGGATGAAATCGCAGCCCTCGGGCCGGGCGGCGAGGATGCGCTCGCGATAGGCGGCTGCCGCGGCGATGGTCGTCACCGGCGGCACGAGGTTCGGCATGATGATGCCGCGGGCGAACTGGGCGGCGGTGAACGGTAGCACCGCCTTCAGCATGGCGCCGTCGCGCAGATGGACGTGCCAGTCGTCGGGCCGGCGAATGGTGAGCGAAACCGGCGCCTCCGCATCCGCAGCCGGCGCACCGTCGAAGAGTTGCGAAACGCTCATTGTACCGCCTCCCGGATGGCCGCCCGCATCACCGCAATGCCGGCTAGGAAATCATCGATCGCCATCGCTTCCCTGGGATTATGCGATCCGTGCTCGTTACGCACGAAGATCATCGCGCTCGGGATGCCGGCATTGGCGAAGACCGCCGCATCATGGCCGGCGCCGCTCGGAATCTCCTCGTCGGGAAGGCCGAGTCCGCGCGCCGCCGCCTTCAGCCGGGCGATCCAGCCAGCATCCATCACCGCCGGGGCCGATTCGAGGCGGCGGTCGAAGCTGAATTCGACCCCCCTCTCCTCGCCGACCAGCCCGCACTCCGAGAGGAATAGGTCGTAGAACGCCTCCAGCGTCTCGCGATTCTGGCTGCGCACCTCAAAGGAGAAGCTGACCTTGCCGGGAATCCGGGCGATGGCGTGCTCCTGCGGGTCGGTGCCGAGCACGCCGGCCGTCACCACCACGTCGCGGCCGCGCTCCAGCAGGGTGCGCCAATGCCGGTCGAGATGGGTGATCAGCTCGGCCGTCGCGAAGACCGCGTCGCGCCGGAGCCAACGCGGCACCGCGCCGGAATGGCCGGCCTCGCCGAGGCATTCGACGCTGCGATGGCGGACATTGCCGCGGATGCCGGTGACGATGCCGACCGGCAGATCGCGCGCGACCAGCACCGGTCCCTGCTCGATATGCAGCTCGATCCAGGCCGCGACGGTCGCGGGGTCGAGCAAGGGCTCGCCCTTCTCGACCCGGGCCATGTCGACTCCGATATCGGCCATGCACTGCGCCAGGTTTCGGCCGGTGGCATGGTCGCGCACCGCGAGATCGGCGGCGGTGAGTTTCCCGAACAGCGCGCTCGAACCCATATAGGCCTTGCCGAAGCGGGCACTTTCCTCGCCGCGCAGCGCATAGACCTTGATGGTCCGGCGCGGCACGAAGCCTTCCTCCTTGAAGCGGGCGAGGATGGCGAGCCCGGCGATGACGCCGGCGGCGCCGTCGAAATTGCCGCCCTGCGGCACCGAATCGAGATGCGAGCCGCAGGCCAGGAAGGGCAGCTCCGGCTCGGCACCTTCCAGCGTCACCACCAGATTCGCGCCGGCGTCGCGCTCGGTGATAAGCCCGAGTTCGCGCGCCTTGGCCTCGACGAGGTCGAGCGCCAGGGATTCGCGCTCGCTATAGGCCTCGCGGGTGATGCCGACACCGTCGCCCGTCGCCTCGCGCAGCGCGTCGAACAGGGCCTCGGACAGGACGCGGTCGCCCTCGTCACCACTGAAGACGTTGCTCAGATTGGCGGGGTGCGCGGTCACGATACGGGATCCAGCCAGGCGAGGTCCGGCTCGTCGGCTTCCTCGATGACGACGCCGCGGATCAGATCGGTGATGCGCGGGATCTCGCGATGCAGGCAGAAGCTCCTGAGACCGTCGATGATCGTGGTCATCGCCGCCGGCTGCAGGAAGGTCGCGGTGCCGACCTGCACGGCGCTGGCGCCGGCGAGCATGTATTCGATCGCGTCCTCGGCGGTGGAGATGCCGCCGCAGCCGATCACCGGGATCTTCACCGCCTTGGCGCATTGGAAGACCTGGCGCAGCACGATCGGCTTGATCGCCGGGCCGGAGAGCCCGCCCATAATGTTGCCGAGGCAGGGCTTGAAGGTCTTGAGGTCGATCGCCATCGACAGAATCGTGTTGGCGACCACCACCGCATCGGCGCCGGCGGCTTCCGCGGCACGCGCCACCTCCGGCACGTCGCCGGTATTGGGCGTCAGCTTGACCCAGAGCGGCAGGTTCGTCGCCTCGCGCAATTGCCGCGTCACCTTCTCGGTGGATTCGGCGCGCATCGCGAAGGCCTTGCCGTCCTCCTCGATGTTCGGACAGGAAATATTGGCCTCGATCGCGGCGATGCCAGGGATCGAGAGTTCGGCGGCGAGGCTGGCGAAGCCCTCGGCGGTCGGCGCCGAAATGCTCACCACCAGCGGCGTGTCATAGGCCGCATAATGCGGCATCGTCTGCTCGACGAAATAGCGCACGCCCTTGGAGGGGATGCCGATCGCATTGATCAGGCTGCCCGGCCGCTCGACGACGCGCGGCAGCGGGTTTCCGGCGCGCAGCTCGCGGGTGATCGTCTTGGTGACGAAGGCGCCGAGCCGGTTGAAGTCCATCACCTTCTCCAGCCCTTCGGCGAAGGTGCCGGAGGCCGGCATGACCGGATTGCGCAGGGTCAGACCGCCAATGGCGACCGAGAGATCGATCTCCGACGTCAGGCTCATGGCAGCGCCTCCATCAGGTCGAAGACCGGGCCGTCCCAGCAGACGCGCCGGTTGACGATCTCGCCATTGACGTTGAAGTCGCGCACGCAGCAGTAGCAGAGCCCGATTCCGCAGGCCATCTGCTGCTCCATCGCGACCTGGCCGGGCAGGCCGAATTCCTGCGCCAACCGCTGCTGCACGCGCATCAGCCGGCTCGAGCCACAGGTGAAGAAGGCATCGCAGGCCCCGTCGGCGATCAGCCGGCGCAGGATGCGCTCGACATTGGCCGGACCGCTGGTCGATTCGGAATCGGTGACGGCGATGACGTCGGCACCATGGCTGTGGAAGAGATCGACCGAGACGAGCAGGTCCGGCCGGCGGGCGCTGAACACCGCGGTGACGCGTGTGCCGTTGGCCTTGGCCGCCTTCGCCAGCGGAGCGAGCGTCGCAAGGCCGGCGCCGCGGCCGACCGCGACGATGCTGCGCCAGGACGGATCGAGGACGAAGCCCGTGCCGAGCGGCCCCATGATGTCGAGCCGGTCGCCGACCCGCAGCGTATCGAGGCCGCGGGTGCCGGCGCCCGTCACCTTGTAGAGGAACTCGACCTGGCGCTTCTTCGGATCCGCCCCGTAGAGGCTCATCGGGCGACGCAGGAAGGGCTGCTCGCCGACCGGCTGGGGGCAGAGCAGCTGGAAGAACTGCCCCGGCTCGGCCGCAGCGGCTTCGGCGCTGCAGCGGACGACGAGGTGGCGGTATTCGCCGTTGACCGCCTCATGCGAGACGACCTCGGCGAGTTCCGCGACGACGCTGGCCTTCCAGGAGGCGCAGGAAGCCGCGGCTCCCGCGCCGCCTGTCGTGGCGGCGAGCGAGCCCTGGTGAAGCGGTTGCATCGACATGGCTCGCTCCTTTCAGCGGCTCAGGAGAGCTCGGCGCCGCGGCGCTCGGGGATCAGCAGCCACATGGCCAGGATGTCGAGCACGTAGAGCGTCGCCAAAAGGCCGATCGCCAGTTCGAAGCTGTAGGTGGCGGCGATCGCGCCAACCACGACCGGTCCGAAGCCGCCGACGCCGCGCCCGATATTGAACAGCACGTTCTGGGCGGTGGCGCGGGCCGTGGTCGGGAAGAGCTCGCTGATCAGCGCGCCATAGCCGCCGAGCATGCCGTTGACGAAGAAGCCCATCACCGCGCCGCCGATCAGGAGATGGATCGGGTCGGTCAGCCGCGAATAGACCACGACCATCACGGCGGCACCGAGCATGTAGCCGAAGAAGGCCGGGCGCCGGCCGATCCGGTCGGCGATATGGCCGAAGGCGAAGATGCCGAGCGCCATGCCGGCGATGGTGACCGAGGTCCAGACGGCAGACTGGGTCAGGGCGAAGCCGAAGCGGGTCGCCAGATAGTTCGGCAACCAGATCATCACGCCGTAATAGCCGAAGTTCTGGACCGAGCAGAGGATGACCATGCCGAGGCTGAGCTTGGTGGTGTCCCAATCCTTGACGAGGGCACGCAGCGCGGATTCCTTCGGCTTGTCCTTGGTGCGGGCGACGAAGACGTCCGGCTCATGCAGCGAATGGCGGATGAAATAGGCGGCGATCGCCGGCAGCACGCCGATGGCGAACATGCCGCGCCAGCCGATCGTGGGCAGCAGCAGCGGAGTCGCGATCGCCGCGGCGAGCACGCCGACCTGCCAGCCGAGGCCGACGTAGGAGGAGGCGCGGGCGCGCTTCGAAGCCGGCCAGGCCTCGGCGACGAGCGCCATGCCGATGCCGAATTCACCGCCAAGGCCGAGTCCAGCGATGGTGCGATAGATCAGGAGATCCCAATAGCCCTGCGCGAGGGCGCACATGCCGGTGAAGACGGCGAAGAGGACGATGGTCCAGGTCAGCACGCGCACGCGGCCGAGCCGGTCCGAGAGCATACCGAAGCCGATACCGCCGATCACGGCGCCGACCAGCGTCGCGGTGACGAGCGAGGCGCCCTGCGCCTGGGTCAGGTTGAGATCGGCCGAGATCGCCCGCAGCATGAAGCCGAGGATCAGGAGATCGAAGCCGTCCATGGCATAGCCGATGGCCGAGCCCCAGAGAGCCTTCCTGGCCTCGCTGTCGACCTCTGTCGGTGCGGAATGGGCGATTGAGCCGGCGGTTGCGGCCTGGTTGTCACTCACGGCGGAGTCCCCTGTCTGGCTTCTGATGACGTGCACAGGAACGCAAATGCATCAGGGCACGCCCCGTGCGTGCCGCTGCCTGCCGTCCCTAGGAGTTTGGGCGTGCACCCATCTTCTCCGGACGCTTCTGCGTCACTTGACGGCCGACCGCTAGGGCCTGCCGCGAGAAGCTCACCGCTGCGCGAGACATAGCCCCTCCGCGCTGCACGGCGGCATGATTGTCACGGCACTATCTCATTTGCAATCCTAAATCTCAATTTTGCGACACTTTCGGAAAGCGGCGGAGTTTCCACAAGCATCGCCGTGTCGGAGCGCGATTCAGGGATTGACCTCGACCGTCATCGCGCTGAGAAGGGGCCGTTTGCGAGCCCGACATTGCCCCGCCCGAACGCCTCAGCCGGCGAACGATGGCGCTCAGCCCCTGGAGAAGAAGACCATGCCCAATCTCTACATGCCGGTCGACAGGGACACGATCGCCCTCGAGGCGGCCAAGATGCTGCTCGAAATCAAGGCCGTCCATTTCTACAAGGACAAGCCCTTCATCTTCACCTCGGGCTGGGCGAGCCCGGTCTATATCGATTGCCGCAAGATCATTTCCTTCCCGCGGCTGCGCTCCTCTCTGATCGACTTCGCCGCGACCACTATCGTGCGCGACATCGGCTATGAGTCGATCGACATCGTCGCCGGCGGCGAGACGGCCGGCATCCCCTTCGCCGCCTGGATCTCCGACCGGCTGGCGCTGCCGATGCAGTATGTGCGCAAGAAGCCCAAGGGCTTCGGCCGCAATGCGCAGATCGAAGGCGAGGTGGTCGAGGGCGCACGCACGCTGCTGGTCGAGGACCTCGCCACCGATGGCGGCAGCAAGGTGAACTTCTGCAAGGCGCTGCGCGACGCCGGCGCCAAGGTCGATCATTGCTTCGTGCTGTTCTACTACGACATCTTCCCGCAGGGCCGCGAGATGATGAAGGAAATCGGCGTCGGCCTGCACTATCTCACCACCTGGTGGGACGTGCTCAAGGTCGCCAAGGCGAGCGGCCATTTCGAGCCGAAGGTGCTCGACGAGGTCGAGAGCTTCCTCAACGAGCCGGCCAAGTGGTCGGCCGCGCATGGCGGAATCTCGGACTTCAACCAGGCCAAGCAGGGCTGAGCCACCACGCCATGCGCCTCATCCTCGATCGGGCGCATGGCCGCCTCAGCGACGACCGTGGCGGCAACTTCGATGCCGCCACGCGGCAATGGCAGCCGGACGGTGCGTCCGCAGAGGGCGAGCCAGTCTCGCCGACGCAGGCCCTGCACTGGCTCCAGCATGGCAGTGGCCGGCCCTTGCGCACGCCGGTCGCGGTGATCGGCACGCGAACACCCACGCAGGCACAGGAGCAGGCGGCCGAACAGACCGGCCTCCTGCTCGCCCGGAACGGCCTGACGGTGCTGTGCGGTGGGCGCGCCGGCGTGATGGAAGCCGTCTGCCGCGGCGTCGCCGAAGGTGGCGGCCTCTCGATCGGGCTGCTGCCCGACACCGAGCCGGAAGCCGCCAATCCCTATGTCACCGTGCCGCTCGCGACCGGAATCGGCGTCGCGCGTAACGCCCTGATCGCGCGCGCCGCGCACAGCCTGATCGCGATCGGCGGCGGCTATGGCACGTTGTCCGAGATCGCCTTCGCGCTGCAGTTCGGACGCCCCGTCTTCCTGCTGGAGGGCGCACCGGCGGTGGACGGCGCGATCCGCTGCGCAAGCCCGGGTGAAGCCCTCGAACAGGTCGCCCGCGCGGTGCTGCGCCTGCCGGAATCAGAGGCTGGCTGAGGAAAGGTCCGGCGCGCGCTCGACTGTCGCGCCGGAGCGCGCCAGCACGGCGCGCAGCACGGCCCCGGCCTCGCTGCCCTTCAGCGCCCGGCGCCAGAGATCCTCGGCCAGCGCCTCATAGAGCCTGACCGGCTGCTCATCCGCCGTGAGCATGGCGATGCCGGAGCGGATATTCGGCAATTCACCGCCGAGCCGGAACGGGCTCAGGCCGAGCAGCGTCTTCTCGGCGGTCCGGAACAGCTGGAAAGTCATGTTCGGCAGGGTTTCCTCGATCAGCCCGATCTGGATGCCCATCGGCTCACTCTCGATCAGCGCCAGGAGATGCTCGACCTCGGCCCGCGCGGCGAGACGCCGCCGGGCGAGCTCGTCTTCCGGGAGATTGAAGCGGCCGACGATGCCGAGCTTCAGCCAACGCTCGATCTCCAGCACGTTGACGAAGTTGACGACGCTGAGCCGGCGACGCTCGCGCGCCTTGCGGCGCTCGTCGAGGATGGCGATGACCGCATCGATCTCGCCCTCGGCCTTGTCGCGGTCCTCGACATGAGGCGGCAGGGCCTCGACCAGCGTCCGCCGAAGATAGGCGGCATAGTCGCCGGAGGTCAGCAGATAGGAGAGCGGCGGAAAATGCGCGACGACCTGGTCCGCCTCTTCCTCGATCTGCCGCATGCGCTCGAAATAGGCGACGGGGCTCGCATAGTATTCGACCCCGGCCCCGAGCAGCGACGCCACCGTGGTCTCGAGGACCGTCGCCAGCCGCTCGAGCGTCTCGATCTTGACGACGCCGCCGGCCTCGATGCGATAGACTGCGGCGCGCGAAATGCCGAGCCGCTCGGCGACTTCCTCGGCCAAAAGCCCGCGCCCGAGCCGGTAGGCCTTCAGCCGGTGGCCGATCTCGTCGAAGCGGATAGCCATCGGGTCGGCCCTGTCGTCGCGTAGAATCTCAGATTTTAGACAAGCTAGCCCAGTTCGCTGCGGATGCGAAGCGGCGCGACTGACACAGCAGGCCGTTTCCCGCCGGGCCGGCATCGGCTCCGGCTCTCGGCATCAGCCCTTCCGGCGAAGCAGATAGGTGTCCATGATCCAGCCATGGCTGGCGCGGGCTTCGGCGCGGCGCTCCGCAATCTCCCCTGCGACCTCGGCGAGCGGGCCGGAAGCGAGGATTTCCTCCTCGGCGCCGAGATAGGCGCCCCAGTAGATGTCCAGCCCCTCCGGCGGGATCTTCGCGAAGGCCTGCTCGCCATCGAGCATGACGACGACGCTACCCTGATCCCCCGGCATGCCGCTCTCGGCGAGCTTCCGGCCGGTGGTGATCAACACCGGCTCGCCGATGCGGTTCAATACCAGCCGGTGCGCCGCTGCCAGCGCCTGGACGCTGCTGATTCCGGGAATGACGTCGTAGTCGAGGGCGAAGCCGCGGGCACGCACCGCCTCGATGATCCGCAGCGTGCTGTCATAGAGCGCCGGATCGCCCCAGACGAGCAGGCCTCCGACCTCGCCCTCGCCAAGTTCGTCGGCAAAGAGACGCTCATAGGCTTCGGCCAGCGCCGCATGCCAGTCATCGACGCTGCCGCGATAATCGGAGCCGGCGGCAGCACGCTGCGGCACGCGCAGCGGCACCATGCGGTAATCCTGCTTCTCGATATAGCGCCGGCAGATCTCCTCGCGCAGCTCGCGCAAAGCCGCCTTCTCCTCGCCCTTGTCGGGCACGAAGAAGACATCGACCTCGTTCAGCGCCCTGACCGCCTGGAGCGTCAGATGCTCCGGGTTGCCGGCGCCGATGCCGATGATCCTGATCCTGCGCATGGGGTCCCTCGTGGCGGCCGGCTCGAGCCGCCATAGCACGATCTTCCCGATCGAACAGAAGGCACCGTCATTCCGGACAAGCCGCGCAAGCGGCGCAGATCCGGAATCCATCGTAGCGCGCTGAGCCCTATGATGGTTTCCGGCGCTCCGCTGCACAGCGGCCGGAATGACGGGTAGCTTGCCCGCCCTACCCCAGCAGATTCCGGATCGTGCGCATGAAGACGCGGGCGCCCGGGGCTATCAGGGCGTCGGGGAAATCGTAATCGGGATTGTGCAGCGGCGGCGTATCCTCGCCGGAGCCGAGCAGGAACATCGCCGATTTCGAGGAGCGGCCGAACAGGCCGAAATCCTCTGAGCCGCGCTGCGGCGGCGTCTCGCCATGGGCGATGCCCTCATCGTCAAGCGCTCGGCGCAGATGCGCTACCGCCTCGGGATGATTCTCGCAGTGATGGAAGACGTCGAAATAGTCCATGGTGACCGAGAGCCCGCCGGCTTCGGCCGCCTCGCGCGCCAGCGCCTCCGCTTCGGCGCAGAGCGCGCCCATCAGCGAATCGTTCAGGGTCCGCAGCGTCGCCCAGATCTCCGCCCGGCCGGGCGTGATTCCGAAGGCCTGTTCGCCCATGCTGGCATGGGTGACGGTGACGAGCCGGTAATTGGCATCGAGCGCCGCGCCCGGACCGAGGGCCGTCAGCCCCGGCAGCAGACGGGCGAGCGCCTTCATCGGCGAGATCGCATGCTCCGGCGTCGCGGCATGCGAGGTGCGGCCGTTCAGCACGATCTTGAGGCCGCGCGAGGCGCAGTTCGCAGCCCCCTCGGACAGACGAATGGCGCCGAGCGGCATACCCGGCTTGTTGTGCAGCGAGAAGGAGAAGTCCGGCGCGATCTCCGGGAATTTCGGATCGGCAATGACCGCCGCGGCGCCCGCGCCGGTTTCCTCGGCCGGCTGGAACATCAGGATCGCCCTGCCCCGCCGTGGCCTCTGGCGCCCGAGCCCGCGCGAGAGCGCCGCAAGGATGGTCATGTGGCCGTCATGGCCGCAGAGATGCCCCTTGCCCGGCACCTGCGATGAGTGCGGCACGCCGGAGAGCTCCTCGATCGGGAGCGCATCGAGCTCGGCCCGGACCAGCACGGTCGGGCCCGGCTCGCTACCCTCATAGATCGCGGCGACGCCATGGCCGCCGATCCCGGCGACGACCCGGTCGGGCGAGCTCGGGGCGAGGAAGCCGACGATGGCCCGCGCCGTCTCGCGCTCCTCGCCCGACACCTCAGGCTTGCGGTGCAGCGCATGCCTGAGCTCGATCAGATCGACCATGTCGGAATTGGTGAGAAACATGCTGGCGCTTCCTCGGCTGGTTTTGTCCGAGCTTCACCACTGGACAGCGCATCGCAAGCCCCGGCAGCCGGATTTGTCGGGCGGCGGCCATGCACTGCGGTCAGGTCATGCCGCCAGCAATCCCAGCGCCCGTTCGATGCGCGAGCAGCCGCCGCGCGCCCTCGCCCGGCGATAGACCCGCTGCAGCTTGCCGCTGGCATAGGAGCTGACCACGATGGCGTGGACATAGCTCTTGCGAACCACCGCCGGTGTGTTGACCAGCCGCTCCGAGATGGCGCGCATGATGTCGGCGAGCTGACGCTTGCGGCCGCGCTCGCTGGTTGCGATGTCGGTCGCGAGCAGGAGCTCGGCCGCCGCGGCATTGGCGGCGAGCATGCGCAGATCCTTGCTCGACACCGGCAGGCCGGCGGCCTCGCGCAGATAAGCGTTGATCTCGGCGGCGCTGATCAATGCGACCGCGCCGTCCTCGTCGCGAAACTGGAAAAGCCGCCGGCCCGGCAGCGTGGCGAGGCGCGTCAGGGCGCGGGCGAGCGGCGCGTCGTCGCGAGCGCAGGCGATGTCCTTGCCGCCCTTGCCGCGGAAGGACAGCGCGACATGCCTGCCGGTGACGGCGATATGGCGCTTGAGCAGGGTCGAGGCGCCATGGCTGCCGTTGCTGCGCGCATAGACCTCGTTGCCGACGCGGATATGGCAGCGGTCGATGATCGCGGCGGCGCAGGCCAGCGCCTTGGCACGCGAAAGTTCCCTTCCCTTCAGATCGGCTGCGATGCGTTCCCGCAGCCGCGGCAAGGCCTCGACCAGTTGCGCCAGGCGCTTCAGCTTGCGGCGCTCGCGCACCTTTTCCCAATCGGGATGATAGCGATGCTGGATGCGCCCGGCCTCGTCGCGCCCGACGGCCTGGAGATGGCCGCGCGGATCGCTGGCGATCTGCACGTCGCGATAGGCCGGCGGGATCGCCAGTGCGCGAATGCGGGCGAGCGTCGGCTCGTCGGTGATCTTGCCGCCCTCGGCATCGCGATAGCCAAAGTTGCGGCCGACGCGGATGCGGGTGATCGAGAGATCCTCGGGCGTGGTCCGGCGAAGCCGGCCCGAAGCACTGGCCTCGCCTGTCTTGCGCCTTGCGACCATGGCACCCTCCGCAGCTCGAACGGCTGCGGAGGAATGCGGGAGGCGGCGCGAAGTTCCCGGGAGCCGGATCCGATCAGGTTGAACCAACCTGATCGGATCCGGCTCTCACCTTGAGTTGGAGACCGCTTGTCCAATCGGCTTGCATCGCAAGCCGATTGGAACGGGCTCTATCGCTTAGCCCGCGCCACGATCTGCGTCGGATTGACGAAACGCAGCGCGATGACGAGCCAGATCAGCGTCGTCGCCATGTAGATCACCGCCATGGCGTCGATCGACTGCACGGCGCGCACGCCGGCGGCGAAGACCGCATAGTAGAGCGCCACCACCAGCGTCTGGCTGGTCGGCCCCGCCGTGAGGAAGGTCAGCTCGAACATGGCGATGGTCCTGACCAGCACGAGCAGGAGCGCGGCGAGGATGCCGGGCATCAAGAGCGGCAGCAGGACATGGATGAAGAGCCTGAAGGTGTTGGCGCCGAAGACCCGCGCCGCCGCCTCGATCTTGGTGTCGATCTGCTCAATGAACGGGATCATCACCAGGATGACGAAGGGCACGGTCGGCACGAGATTGGCCAGCACGACGCCCGACATCGAGCCTGCGAGCCCGGTCCGGTAGAGCACCGTCGCCAGCGGGATGCCGAAGGTGATCGGCGGCACCAGAAGCGGCAGCAGGAAGAGCAGCATGACCAGCTTCTTGCCGGGGAAATCGCGCCGCGCCAGCGCATAGGCGGCCGGCACGCCGATCAGCCCGGAGAGGAAGACGACGAGGAAGACGATCTGGAAGGTGACCGTCAGCACGTCGCCGAGCTGGAATTCCGCCCAGGCGGCGCCGTACCAGCGCGTGGTCCAGCCATCGGGCAGCCAGGAGCGCAGCCAGCGCGTCGAGAACGAGCTGGTGAGCACCGTCGCGATCATCGCGAACAGGTTGACGATGAAGAAGCCGATCAGCGTCCAGTTGGCCGCAGCCCAGAGCTTGGTCGAGAGACGTGTATCCTTGACCATCGGATCAGCCCTTTCCGCCGCCGGCCGGACCGCGATAGAGCATCCCGCGCAAACCCAGCACCGCGACGACGATGGCGAGCTGGACGAGCCCCATGATCATCGCGACAGCCGAAGCCATGGAGTAGTCGTACTCCTCGAAGGCCGCCTGATACGCCGCGATCGAGATCACGCGGGTCGGCCCCGCTGGCGCTCCCAGCAGAACCGCCGAGGGAAAGACCGAAAAGGCCTGCACGAAGCTGAGGCAGAAGGTGATGGCGAGCCCGGGCAGCAGCAGCGGAAAGAGGATGTGCTTGAAGCGCTGCCAGGGACCGGCGCCGAGCGTCGCGCCCGCCTGTTCCAGCGCCGGGTCGACGCCGGTGAGATAGGACAGGGTCAGGAGAAAGGTGAAGGGGAAGCCGGTGATCACCAGCGAGAGCATTACGCCCCAGTAATTGTGCAGCAGCTTCACCGGCGAGGAGATCAGGCCGATCGTCATCAGCGTACGGTTGAACCAGCCCTGCGGGCCGAGATAGTTCAGCAGCCCCTGGGCGACCAGCACGGTGCCGAGCGTGATCGGGATCACCAGGATGGTGGTGAGCAGGCGCTGGTTCTTCATCAGCCGGACGCGGAAGGCGATCGGGATGGCGAGCAGCAGCGTCACGATCGTCACCGGCAAGGCGAGCCAGAGCGTGGTCGCGATCGTCCCGTAGAGGAAGGAATCGGAGAAGAAGCGCTGATAGTTCGCCAGCGCCCCGCCGGCCTTGGGCGTGAAGGAGAGGAACAGCCCGTAGAAGAACGGGTAGACGAAAAGCGCCAGCAGGAAGATCACCGCCGGCAGGACGAGGAGGGTCAGCCCGTCGAGGCCGCGCGCGGCGAGGCGCTGCGAGAACGGGATATCGGGAGAGGCCGGGCTCATGCGGCGCCCCCGAAGACCAGCACCCGTTCCTTGTCGGCGGCGAGACGGATGTCCGTGCCCGGCGCGATGCGCCGATCGGCCAGGAAGGTCAGCGGCGTATCGTCGGCCATGCGGGCGAAGCCGACGAATTCGCGGCCATGGAACTCGGTCGAGACGACCTTCGCCTCGAGCCCCTCCCCGCCCTCGGATACGGGATGCAGATCCTCGGGACGGATCGAGAGATGGGCGCTCTCGCCGGCCGCCGCCTTGGTGCGAACACGGCCGGTGACGCCGACATTGCCGATGGTCACGGTCGCGAGATCGCCGGCGACGCTCGCCACCTTGCCGGAGACCTTGTTGCGGAAGCCCATGAACTCGGCGACATCGAGATGGTCGGGCCGCGAGAACAGGTCCTCGGGCCCGCCGACCTGGCGGATCTCGCCATCGCGCATCACGACGATGCGGTCGGCGAGCGACAGCGCCTCCTCCTGGTCGTGCGTGACATAGATCGTGGTGGCGCCGAGCGTGTTGTGAATGCGCCGGATCTCGGCGCGCATTTCCAGGCGCAATTTGGCGTCGAGATTGGAGAGCGGCTCGTCCATCAGCACGAGCGGCGGCTGCACGGCGATGGCACGGGCGATGGCGACGCGCTGCTGCTGACCGCCGGAAAGCTGGCCGGGGAGCTTGTCCTCCTGGCCCTGAAGCCGAACCAGCGCCACCGCCTCGGCGACGCGGCTCTCGCTCTCGGCCTTGGGCATGCCGCGCATCTTCAGGCCGAAGCCGATATTCTTGCGCACGCTCATATGCGGGAAGAGCGCGTAGCTCTGGAAGACCATGCCGAAGCCGCGTTCTTCGGGACGCAACGGATCGATGCGCTTCTCGTCGAGCCAGATGCCGCCGCCGGTCGCCGGCAGGAGGCCCGCGATCAGGTTCAGCGTCGTCGACTTGCCGCAGCCGGAAGGGCCGAGCAGCGCGATGAATTCGCCCTGCCGGATGGTCAGCGAGACGTCCTTGACGGCGTTGTGGCTGCCGAAATCGCGGCAGAGCCGGTCGAGCCTGAGTTCGCGGAAGTTCGCAGCATGTATCGTCATGTGGACCATCTGGTTCGGACGGACGGCGGGCGTCCGGAGACAGGCGACAGCAAGGCGACAGGCCGGTCAAGGACCGGCCTGTCGGGTAGCGGAGGGTGCAGGTTACTTGCGCTTGGCGCCGCCGACCTGCTCGTCCCACATGCGGAAGGCGACGACCATCTTGTCGGGGTCGAGCGGGGTTTCCATCGGGTTCTCGGCGATCAGCTTCTCGTATTCCGGGCGACCATATTCCTGGATCGCCTTCTGGCTCGACTCAGGCGCCATCGAGAGCGGCACGTCCTTCACCGCCGGACCCGGATAGAAATAGCCCTCGTCATAGGTGTAGGCCTGCTGCTGCGGCGTCAGCATGTGGCGGATCAGGTCGAGCAGCACGGCGAGCTTCTCGTCGGAGACGCCCTTGGGGATCATCATGTACTGGGCGTCGGTGACCCAGTGGAAGCCCTTCAGCGTCTGGATCTTGGCTTCCTTCGGCACGACGCCGAGGACGCGCGGATTGATGTCCCAGCCGGTTGTCGAGACGATGATGTCGCGGGTGCCGTCGCCGAGCTCCTTCATCGTCGCACCGGTGCCGCCGGGATAGTACTCGATGTTCTCGCCCAACGCCTTGAGATAGGCCCAGGTCTTGTCCCAGCCCTTGGCCGGATCCTTGGGGTCGCTGTCGCCGAGGATGTAGGGCAGGCCCATGATGAAGGTGCGACCGGGCCCGGAGTTGGCCGGGCGGGCATAGAGGAAGCGGTTCTTGTTCTGCTTGGTCCAGTCGAGCAGCTCCTGCGCGGTGGTCGGCGGAGTCTTGACCTTGTCGGGCATGTATTCGAGCAGCGGGCCGGACGGATAATAGACCATCGCCATCCCCTGCCCCGCCCCGAGATTGTGCATGGCGAGCGCTGGCTTGAGGAAGATCTCCTCGGGCTTCGGCAGCTCGGCCGCGAAACGCGGCAGCAATTCGACCCAGAGCTTCTGGTCGATGCCGGCGGAGAGCACGTCGAGACCACCGATGACGAAGTCGATATCGACGCGGCCGGCGGCCTGCTGCGCCTTCAACTTGGCCGGCAATTCGGGCGCCGGCGCCTTGGTGAAGGTCATGCGCGAAACGAGCTTGGGGTTCGCCTTGGCGTAGTTCTCCAGCGGCTGCTGCACCAAAGCGAGCGCACCGCCGACATCGATGATGCTGATCCCGAGCGGCGATGACGGCAGCTTGAGCTGCTGGGCGAAAGCGGCCGGCGCGTGCGCCAGCCCGGCCACACCGGCGACGCCGCCAAGGAACGTACGCCTGTTGATGCTGTCCTGGACCATGTTTCCCTCCTCGCGGCGGCTTTGCCGCTTCTTTGCTTGCGCCGAAACCGGCGCCGGCCATCTTGTGCCGGCCCCTGTCCGGCCCTTATCGCACGCAAGGCATTCGGAGTTGACGCCTCCCTGCCTTGACCAGTATCCTAGTATACTAGTGAACAAGAGCTTGGCAATGGGCATCGCAGCAGCACGGCAGACCACGGAGCAGATCCATCGCGCCTTGCGGAGCGACATACTGAACGCGGTGCTGCGCCCGGGGGAAGCGATTTCCGAAGCACGCATGGCGCTGCAGTTCGGCGTCAGCCGCACGCCCGTGCGCGAGTCCTTCAAGCGGCTGGTCGAGGAGGGCTTTCTGCTGGTCGTCCCGCAGGTCGGCACCTTCGTCGCACCGATCGACCTTGCCGCCGTCTATGACAGCCAGTTCGTGCGCGAGACGCTGGAGTGCCGCACTGTCGCCCTCGCCGCTCAGCGCATCGACGCGGAGGGCAAGACCAGCCTCGCGCAATTGATCCGCCAGCAGGAACAGGCGCTCGCGGCCGGAGACCGCGCCGGTTTCTTCCGCAGCGACGAGGCCTTCCATGCCGAGCTTTCGCGCCTTTCCGGCCATCCTTCGGTCTGGGGGCTGATCGAGGGCGTCAAGGCCCAGCTCGACCGGGTGCGCTGCCTGTCGCTGGAGACCAGCGGCTGGTCCGACATGATCCTCTCCGAGCATCGGCAGATCGCCGCCGCGGTCAGCGCCGGCGACGAGGCGGCGGCCGAGACGACCATGCGGGCACATCTGCGCACCGTCTTCGACGCGATCGAGACCATCGCGCGCAACCAGGTCGACGCCTTCGCCGCCACCGGCGGCCTGAACAAGCCCGCCTGAGACGGCAACGACAGAGCCCGCAAGAGGACATCCGACAATGGAACAGAGCTGGCGCTGGTTCGGCCCGGACGATGTGGTGACTCTTGCCCAGGCGCGGCAGGCGGGCGCGAGCGGCATCGTCAACGCGCTGCACCAGATCCCCTATGGCGTGGTCTGGAGCATCGAGGAGATCGAGAAGCGCAAGGCGATCATCGAGGCCGACAAGAGCCTCGGCCTGCGCTGGTCGGTGGTCGAGAGCCTGCCGATCCATGAAAGCGTCAAGATCGGCGAAGGCGATCTCGAGCCGGTCCTAGCCAATTACCGCCAGTCGATGCGCAACCTCGCCGCCTGCGGGCTCGAGGTAATCTGCTACAATTTCATGCCGGTGCTCGACTGGACCCGCACGGAACTCGCCGAGCCCCTGCCCGGAGGCGGCACGGCCCTGCGCTTCAACCTGCACGAATATGTCGTCGTCGACCATTTCATGCTGCAGCGTCCGGGCGCCGATCAGGGCCATCCGGCAGAGGTGATGGACAAGGCGAAAGCCTGGTTCGAGCGCTCCTCCGAGGCCGATCGCGCCCGCCTCCTCGCCAACATCATGGCGGGCCTGCCCGGCGCCTATGACCGCTATGACGTGCCGGGGCTGAAGCGCATGCTGGAGCGCTATCGTGGCATGAGCCATGAGCGCCTGCGTGCCAATCTCAAGCGCTTCCTCGAGGCGGTGATCCCGACGGCGGAAGAGGTCGGCATCCGCATGTGCATCCATCCGGACGACCCGCCACGCCCGCTTTTCGGCCTGCCGCGGATCTGCTCGGACGAGGAGGACATCGCCTTCATCCTCGGCGCGGTCGACAGCCCGTCGAACGGGCTCACCCTGTGTTCGGGCTCGCTCGGCGCCAATCCGAAGAACGACGTGCCGGCCATCGCCAGGCGCTTCGCCGACCGGATCTGGTTCGCGCATCTGCGCAATGTCGCCAAGGACCCCGACGGCTCCTTCATGGAGGCCGAACATCTCGGCGGCGACACCGACATGGTGGCGCTGGTCGACGCGCTGATGAGCGAGCAGACCCGCCGCAAGGCCGCCGGCTGGAAGCACTGGCGCATCCCGATGCGGCCCGACCATGGCCATGAACTGCTGGACGACGCCGGCAAGGGCTCGTTCCCGGGCTATCCCGCGGTCGGGCGGCTGCGCGGCCTTGCGGAGTTGCGCGGCGTGATGACAGCGCTCGCCAGCGTGAAGGGCTACGCCGCCTGAGATTGAGCGGCTGCCGGCGCGGGACCGCGCCGGCAGGGTCGCGGCTTACTGCCCGACGACTTGCGGCAGCGTCTGCACGCGCGTGACCGGCGGCGGATTCCATTTACCGGTAAGCGCTTCCGATTTCGGCCCGTAGAGCCGCATCGTCAGGTTGAAGCCGTCCTTCGGCGCCGGAAGCCAGTTGGCTTCCTTGTCCTTGCCGGGGCTCTCATTCTGGAAATAGAGGTCGAGCGAGCCGTCGGCATTGTATCTGAACGGCATCCAGCTGCTCACCGCGAAGCGGTTCAAGACATTGCCGACCTGGAAGCCCTGCGGATCGTAGAGCGTGATCGACCAGAAGGCGTTGACCGGCGGGGCAGCCCCCTTCTCGAAGTGCAGCATGTATTTGTTGGCGCCGTCGAGCGGCCGCCCGGCCTCATCGGCAAGGTTGAGCGGGTAGATCGCATCCTCGGGCAGGTTCGCTCCGAGTCCCTGCTGCGCGACGATGGCGCGCTTGAGATAGTAGTTGCCGTAGACGCCCATCGTGTCGGTGTTCATCGACCAGTTGTTCGTGACGCGGGCGAGCGTCGGCAGTTTCCAGAGCATCAGTCTCTGCCCCGCCTCCGGCGCACCTTCGAGGCCTTTTTTCACCGCGGCCGGCAATGCCGCGAAATCGAAGCTCTGGCCCGGCACGATGCCGATGCGCTTCATCTGCGCGACGATCGGCTGGTCGGTGAGATGTGGCGGGTGGAGCTTCAGCAGTTCGGCGGCATAGGCGAAATACTTGTCCGCCGGCATGCTGTCGGCCTGGGTCTTGGGCGGCGTCTTCATGTCGATGCTCGGGTCGATCTTCGCCTCGACCGGCTTCGGCGCCTTGCCCCAGTCCGACAGGGCCGTGACCTTGTAGCCGGCCTGGATCTTGTGGACGGCGTCATAGTCCGAGGGACCATCCGTCTTCGTCCGCCCGATCACCCAGGTATAGGGCGTCGGCGCGCTGATCCGCGACATCTCGGCTGGCACCGTTCCGGTCCAGCCGGGCGGCGTGACGAGGAAACTGCCGGCCTGCGTGCCGGTAGTGCGCCATCCCGGCGACGCGAACACATCCGACCACATGTCCAGCATCGGCAGGAGATAGAAGCGCCCGCCGGTATCCGGCGCGGAGACGATTTGCGGTTCCTTCGTGAGGTCGAGCCAGGCGATGGAGTAGAGCGTGTCGAAATTGACCCTGACAACCAGCTTCATGTCGGCCGAAGGAAATGACGGCACGTTGACGAACATGTTCATCGGGCCTTTGCCGAATTCCTTGCCGGCCTCGATATTGGTCGATTGCTTGCGCGTGATGTCCATCGTGACCAGTGGATAGAAGTAGATATAGGCATCGACACCGATGGCATGAGCCTCGGCCTCAGTCAGCGCAGGCTGAGCGCTTTGAGCTGAGACGCCCTGGACCAGCGCGGGGGCGAGGAAAAGACCTAGAAAAACTGCAACGATGCTCCTGCTCATATCGCAACTCCCCAATTGCCGGATCGAAACTCCATGTGACTGACGAAAGAGAGATCAATACTTCAGCCAATGCTAATGACCTCGCGTCAGGCGAAAACATTAACATGACTCAGTATTTCGACAATCGCGCCTTGCCGGCGGATACAACGGTAGTTCCGCTACGAAAGCACAAATTCGTTACTTCCGAGGCGAGCGGTGCAGGCAGGAGCCTGCACCTTCGACCTCGCGCTCAGGCGAGGATGCGCTGATCCACCAGATGCACCACCCGCCCGCCGGCAATGGTCGCGACGATGCGCGGCTGCGGCTCGGCTGCGACCAGCACGAGATCGGCGCGCTTGCCGGGTGCGATGACACCGCGATCGAAAAGGCCCAGCGCCTCGGCCGGCCCCTGCGAGACCAGTTTCCAGGCCTCCTCGAAGCTCGCCGCCCCGCGCTCGGCGAGAATGAAGGGCGCGAGCGGCAGCGCCGGATAATAATAGTCGGAGGCGAGGATGGTGCAGAGCCCCTGACGCACCATCTCCTCGGCGGCCGGGCAGCCGGTATGCGAGCCGCCGCGCACGACATTGGGCGCGCCGAAGACGATCGGCTCGCCATGGGCTGCGGCCTCGCGCGTCGTCTCCTCGTCGATCGGGAACTCGGCCACGCTGACGCCGAGGTCGCGGTACCAGCGCCGCATCTGCGGGGTCATATCGTCATGCGAGAGGGCCGGCACACCGGCCGCCCGTGCGGCGGCGGCGAGCCGCGCGATCGAAGCAGGGACCTCGTCGCGGCGGCTATGGACGTTCTCGACCAGCAGCATGAAGTCCTCATGCGAGAGGCCGGTGCGCTCGACCATCTTGCCGGCCTTGTCCGGCCGGCTGCGCGATTTCAGCGTGCCCTCCATATGGTCGTTGAAGGCGAGCAGGCCGACGCGGCCGGCGGCCAGCCAGGCGAGGATCTCCGGCTCGGCATCGAGATTATAGGTCTCGTGGCGGAGGTGAAAACGCGTATCGGCGCCGAGCTCGGGTCCGAGCCGCTCGATCGCCTCGATCAGGCGCCTTGCATTCTCGGCTCCGCGCAGGCCTGGCTCCCAGGACCAGGTGACGCCGTGGAAGGCGGTGGTGATGCCGCTGGCGAGCAGAGCCCGGTCGGCATCACGCAAGGCGAGATCGATGTCGAAGGAAACGCCGGGGCGCGGCATGATATGGCGCTCGAAGGCATCGCCATGGCAGTCGACCAGGCCGGGCAGGACGAGCAGGCCGATGGCATCGAGGCGCAGGGCATTGTCCGGCAGCGCCGTGTCGGACGGGGCGATCACGCCATCGCGCACCCGCAGATCGGCGATTTCGAGGCCGCCGGCCAGCACCCGGCCACCAGAGATCAACAACGCCACCGCATCCACTCCTTGTCTCTGGCGCCGGATCATCCGCGCCACTTCGGGCGAAGGCGCATGCGACCGGCAGATGACAGCCGCATGACGAGACCGGTCACTCAACCGTCGCGCCACTGTCACCGCAACGTCGCACGGGCACTTTAGCGCCGCCTCCGAACCCCGCAGGAGGACGTCCATGCTGAAAAAGCTGGCTTATGCATTCATCGCGGCTGCCGCCGCCTTCGTAACCCCGGCCGCGCAGGCGCAGGAGACGATCCGCTTCGCCGTGACCGATGTCGACGGGCTGGAATCGCTGCAGCGCGAATTCGGCCCGTTCAAGGCCGCCTTCGAGAAGCTCTCCGGGCTGAAGATGCAGTTCTTCGCGGTCTCCGGCCGCACCGCGGCGGTCGAGGCCATGGCCGCCGACCAGATCGATTTCGTGCTGACCGGCCCGGCCGAATATGTGGTCTTCAAGGCGCGCACCGGCGCGGTGCCGGTCGTCGGCTGGCAGCGGCCCGACTATTTCTCGCAGGTCGCCGTGCTCGCGAACGGCCCGATCAAGACGGTCGCCGATCTCAAGGGCAAGACCGTCTCCTTCGGCGAGATCGGCTCGACCTCGCAGCATCTCGGCCCGGCCCAGGCGCTGGCCGATTTCGGGCTCAAGTACAATGTCGACTACAAGCCGATCTTCGTGAAGCGCAATGTCGCGGCCGAAGCGATCAAGCGCGGCGACATCGCGGCGGTCGGCCTCAATCTCGGCCATCTCAACAGCATCCGCAAATCCGATCCGAAGACCGGCTTCACGGTGGTGGCACGCGGCCGCGATCTGCCCAACGACGTGATGATCGCCAGCCCGAAGGTGAAGCCGGAGGTGCTCGCCAAGGTCCGCAAGACCTTCCTCGACAATGGCCAGGAGCTGATGAAGGCCGTGGTCTCCGACACCGACGACAACAAGAAGTTCGCCGGCGGCGTCTTCCTGCCCGAGGTCAAGGACAGCGACTACGACTATGTCCGCTCGATCTACCAGACCATCGGCATCACCGAGTTCAACAAGTTCATCGAGTGATGACAACGCATCTGCAGACGGAACAGACCACGGGCGCGCAAGCGCCCGTGGTCGCCATTTCCGGCCTCGCTAAGAGCTTCGGCACGCGCCGGATCATCGAGCGGCTGGACCTCACCATTCCCCAAGGTGAATCGCTGGCGCTGATCGGCGCCAACGGCACCGGCAAGTCGACGCTGCTGCGCATGATCGTGCGCCTCGCCGAGGCGGATGCCGGCACGATCTCGGTCTTGGGCGACGAGGTCGGAAGCCTGCGCGGAGCCGCGCTGAAGCGCTTCAGGGCGCGGGTCGGCGTCGTCTTCCAGAAGCACAATCTGGTCTCGCGGCTGAGCGCGCTGAGCAATGTCGTGCATGGCGTCCAGTCGCGCCGCTCCGGCCCGCGCACCTGGGCGCAGGCGCTGGCCCCGGCCGAAATCCGGGACGAGGCGATGGAATGCCTTGCCGCCGTCGGGCTCGCGGACAAGGCGATGCAGCGGGCGGATTCGCTTTCCGGCGGCCAGTCGCAGCGCGTCGCGATCGCCCGCATGCTGATGCAACGGCCGCAGATCGTGCTCGCCGACGAGCCCGATGCCAGCCTCGACCCGCGCGCCGGGCGCGAGGTGATGGAACTGCTGTTCCGGCTGACGCGCGACAAGGGGCTCACCCTCGTCTTCGTCTCGCACCACATGGCGCATGCCAGGCGCTTCTCCGACCGTATCGTCGGCCTCGGCAATGGCGGCATCGCGCTCGACCGGCGCGCCCTGCACTGCAACGAAGCCGAGCTTGCCGCCTTCTTCGAGGAGCCGGCCGAGGACGTTCCCGCCGCACAGCCGGCCCTGGTGTTCGCATGAGCCTGCAATCCACCCCACACAGCCTCCATGCCGGCGACCGTTTCGCGCGGCCGAGCGCCGCCGCCTTCATGGGCTGGTTCCTGGCGCTGGCGCTGCTGGTCTGGTCGTTCAGCGGCTCCGAGCTCTCGGCCGAGAAGCTCGTGCGCGGCCTGCCCTATATGGGCAACATCCTGTCGCGGATGTTCCCGCCAGACCTCGCCAGGCTCGACAGCATCCTCGCCTCGCTGGCGACGACCTTCCAGATGGCGGTCTCGGGCTGCGTGCTCGGGCTGATCCTGAGCTTTCCGCTGGCCGTGCTCGCGGCGGAAGGCCTCTCGCCGCATCCCATCATCCGCGCGCTGACCCGCGGGCTGATCGCGCTGTTCCGCACCGTCCCGGACCTGATCTGGGCGCTGTTCTTCGTGATCGCGGTGGGCCTAGGCCCCGCTGCCGGCGTGCTGGCACTGATGATCGACACGATCGGCTATGCCGGGCGCTTCTTCGCCGAGGCGATGGAAGAGACCGACAAGGGCCCGCGCGAGGCGCTTTCGACCATCGGCGCGAGCCGGACCGGGCTGATCTTTTCGGCGGTGGTGCCGAATGCGATGCCGTCCTTCATCGCGACCTCGCTGTTCTGCGTCGAGAAGGCGACCCGGGCCTCGGTCGTGCTCGGGCTGGTCGGCGCCGGCGGCATCGGCGTCGAGCTCAAGGTCGCTTTCGACCTGTTCGACTACGACACTGCGCTGACGATTATCCTGGCGATTTTCGCGCTGGTCGTGGCGGTCGAGCAGATCGGCGGCTATCTCCGGCGCCGGATCATCTGAGGGCTGGGCACATAACTCAAAGCCCTCATCCTGAGGAGGCCTGAAAGGCCGTCTCGAAGGATGAGGATTGAGGGAATTCTCGGCCAGACTCTCTGGACTGGCCGCCGGCCTTCAGCCGGCCAGGATGGCGACGCCCGCGAGGGCGAGCCCGCCGCCCGCGACGCGCGCGAGCACAGGGGCATGCTGCGCCAGCCGCGCCGCGAGGAAAAGGCCGACGCCGTGCAGCGCGGCGGTCGAGATGACGAAGCCGGCGGCATAGGCGAAGCCGCTGGCGTTCTCCGGCAGCTCCGCTCCATGCGCGAAGCCGTGGAAGATCGCGAAGATGCCGCAGGCGAGCGCGCCGGCCGCCAGCGGCGGCGAGGCTTTCAACGCGATGGCGAGCCCGAGGATGACGATCGAAACGGCGATGCCGATTTCGGCGCCGGGCAATTGCCCGCCGGCCATGGCCCAGGCACCGGCCAGCCCCATCGTCGTGACGAAGGCGACGGGATAGGCAATGCGCGCTTTGCCTCCGACGAGCCCGGCCCAGAGACCGACCGCGACCATGGTCAGGACGTGATCGAGCCCGGTCAGCGGGTGCAGCAGCCCATGCGCCAGCCCCTCGACGGAGCCGACGCCGGTATGGGCCAGCGCCGGAGCGACAGCCCCCGTCAGCAGGAGCGTCAATGCCGCGGCCATGCCTCTCGCCGTCGTCCTGCGTGCCATCGCCTCAAATCCCTCAACTCCGCGCCGTGGCCTTCAGCCCTCCGGCGGTCTCGATGAAGTCGACGACCTGATCGACACCCTCCCCCGCCCGCGTATTGGTGAAGGCGAAAGGACGCTTGCCGCGCATGGTCTTCGAATCCCGGTCCATCACTGCAAGATCCGCGCCGACATGCGGGGCGAGATCGGTCTTGTTGATGACGAGGAGGTCGGAGCGGGTGATGCCCGGCCCGCCCTTGCGCGGGATCTTCTCGCCGGCGGCGACGTCGATGACATAGATCGTCAGGTCGGCGAGCTCGGGCGAGAAGGTGGCGGCGAGATTGTCGCCGCCGGATTCGATCAGGATCAGGTCGAGCGCCGGGAACCTGCCGCGCATTTCGGCGACCGCGGCGAGGTTGATCGAGCAATCCTCGCGGATCGCGGTGTGCGGGCAGCCGCCGGTCTCGACGCCCATGATCCGCTCCTCCGGCAGCGCGCCGGAGACGGTGAGGATGCGGGCATCCTCCTTGGTGTAGATGTCGTTGGTGATCGCGGCGATCTCGTAGCGATCGCGCATGCGCTTGCACAGCGCCTCCATCAGCGCGGTCTTGCCGGAGCCGACCGGGCCGCCGATGCCGACCCGCAAAGGGCCATGGGGGGAAGCGCTCATGAGCGGAACAGCCTCGAATACTGGGTTTCGTGACGCAAGGCGGCGAGGTCCGAGCGGAAGGCGCAGCTGCCGAGCGCATCCAGCGCGGCGGCTTCCGCCCTCGCCGCGGCGCTACGCAAGAGCGGGGCCAAGCCGGCCGTGACGCGCTGGCCGTCGGTCTGGCCGACGATGCCGAGCCGGACCGCGGCCGAGACCAGATTGGCGACGAAGGCGAGCGAAAAGGCCTCGAGCGAAGGCAACAGCGGCAGCCCGTGGCCGCTCGCGGCGACGGCGACGGCGACGGGATAGGCGACATCGCCCGGCCAGGCCGCCTTCAGCGCTTCGATCGAAGTGCAGGGCCAGGAAGCGGCGATGGCGGCGACGAAGGCATTGCCCTGCGTCACCGTCTCCAGCCGCCGCTCGGTCGAATTGGCAAGGGCGAGCGCGAGCTCCGCCACCTCCCCCAGTCCCTTTGCATCGCCATCGCCGCTGGCACGCCAGGCGGCGGCGAAGAGGATGAGGTCATTGCGCAGCGAGCCGTGCTCGACGAGCGCGCCGAGCCAGTCCTCCAGGCCTGGCGCGTCGGTGAGGTCGCCGGTCTCGAAGGCCGATTCCAGCCCATGGGAATAGGCGAAGCCGCCGACCGGGAAGGACGGCGACAGCCAGATCATCAGGGGCAGCTGAACCCCGGTCATGGCTCAGTGGTCGTGCTTGTGGCCCTTATGGCCGTGCTCGGCGCCATGATGATGGCCATGATCATGCTTGTGACCATGGTCGTCATGATGGTGGTCATGGCCGCAGCCGCAGGAGGCGCCGTGGGCGTGCTCGTGCTTGTGCTCGCCATGGCTGTGGTCGTGGGCATGCGCCTCGCCATGGCCGGCATGGGAATGGCCATGCCCGTGATCATGATGATGGTCGTGACCGCAGCAGGCAGCACCATGCGCGTGATCATGCCCGTGCGCGTGGTCGTGATGCTCATGGCCGTGATGATCATGGCCGCAGTTGGAATGATCGTGGTCATAGGCGCCGCGCTCGGGCTGGAACGGCCGCTCGACATCGCTCATCGCGCAGCCCTGGCCGCGGACCATCTCGGCCAGCACATGGTCATGCTCGATATAGATCGCGTCGGCGGTGATCTCCGCCGGGGTGTGGCGGTTGCCGATATGCCAGGCGACGCGCATCAGGCGCAGCGGATTCTCGGCCTTGATCTCGATCAGCTTCTGCGCGGCAGCCTTGATCAGGACGAGCGAGCCGTCCTCCAGCTTGACGGCATCGCCATCGTTCAGCGCCGTCGGCTTGTCGAGATCGAGGAGGATGTCCTGCCCGCCATCGCCCTTCAGCGCGACGCGGCGGCGGTTACGGTCCTCATGGTCGAGGGTCAGGGTCTCGACGACCCGGTCCTGCTTGACCGCGGCCTTGCGGACGACGGAAGTGGCGCGCTGCATGTGACTAAACCCGTGGCGTGTTGGATCAAAGGCGATCGACCGATCGCGGTTCCACCACTTCGACCACCGGAGCGAGGCCGACGCAAGTCCCGGGCCGGCTCCGATGAGGCGAGCCGGACGGAACAGGGCGCGCCGCTGCTGGAGCGGCAGCGGAACCGGACCGCCACTCTACTAAAAAACAATTTTAATTCAATATCTTAGCCCTCAATCGTGAGCCGAAACCAGTTAGCCGCATAAATACCGTGGCGCCCGGCGCAGCGATCCTGTTAGATCGGCGGGTTACCACGCCTGCCTGGTCTTTCGATCGGCAAGGACAAGGATAAAAGGGGAAGCCGACATGACCAGGATTTCACTGCCCGCTCTGCGCGGGTTCGCGGGCGCGCTCGCCGGCATCGGCCTGAGCGTCGCCATGGCCGGGGCGGCAGCGGCGCAAACGACGATGGAACGGATCAAGCAGCGCGGCAACCTGATCTGCGGCGCCAGCCATGGCGTGGCCGGCTTCTCGCTGCCGGATGCGCAGGGGCAATGGCGCGGCTTCGACGTCGATATCTGCCGGGCGTTGGCGGCGGTGATCTTCAACGACCAGGAAAAGGCGAAGTACATCTCGCTGGCCTCGAAGGACCGGCTGACGGCGCTGCAGAGCGGCGAGATCGACGTGCTTTCGCGGACCACGACCTGGACCCTCGGCCGCGATGCCGGCTTCGGCCTCAACTTCACGGCGATCAATTATTTCGACGGCCAGGGCTTCCTGGTGCGCAAGAGCACCGGCGTGAAGGAGGTCAAGGCGCTCGACGGTGCCTCGGTCTGCGTCGCCCAGGGCACGACGACCGAGCTCAACCTCGCCGATTATTTCCGCACCCACAACATGAAGTACGAGGTCATCGCCTTTGCCGGGCTGGACGAGACGATCCAGGCCTATGAGGCCGGCCGCTGCGACGCCTACACCACCGATCTCTCGCAGCTCGCCGCCAACCGCATGAAGCTCAAGGTACCGGCGGATCACGAGCTGCTGCCCGAGATGATCTCGAAGGAGCCGCTCGGCCCCTGGGTCCGCCAGGGCGACGATGCCTGGTTCGATATCGTGCGCTGGACGGTCTACGCGCTGATGAACGCCGAGGAATACGGGATCACGCAGGCCAATGTCGACGAAATGATGAAGTCGACCAATCCCGAGATCCGTCGCCTGCTCGGCACCGAGGGCAAATTCGGCGAGAGCCTCGGCCTGACCAATGACTGGGTGGTCCGGATCGTCAAGGCGGTCGGCAATTATGGCGAGAGCTTCGACCGGCATCTCGGCGCCAAATCGCCGCTCAACCTGCCGCGCGGCATGAACAGGCTCTGGACGCAGGGCGGCCTGCAATACGCCCCGCCGGTGCGCTGAACGGCAGCTCTTCAGTTACGGGGTTTCTACTCGAACCGCATCGTCATCCTGGACAAGCCGCGTAGCCGCGCAGCCCAGGATGACGATCTCGACACATCAGCGCGGCAGCGCCTTCACCTCGTCGTCGAATTTCTTCAGGAGGCGCGAGCGCTCGGCCGGGCTGCCCCAGCGCGGGGTGTCGTAGTCGATCAGCTTGATCTCCTCGAACTTCGGCGCATCAGGTGAGAGCTTGGCGTTCTTGTTGGAGGGGATCGAGTTGATCTTGAGCTTGGCGTTGATGTCCTGCGCCTCGGGCGAGAGCGTGAAGTCGACGAATTTGCGCGCCGCCTCCGGGTTCTTGCCGCCCTTGATCACCGAGACCGAGCCGGTCTCGTAGCCCGTGCCCTCGCAAGGGGCGACGATACCGATCGGCGCGCCCTGCAGCTTCTGCGTCAGCATGTCGTGCATGAAGGCGATGCCGACCCCGGTCTCGCCGAGCGCCGTCGCCTTGACGGGGGCGATGCCGGATTTCGTGTACTGGCTGATGTTCTTGTGCAGGGTCTTCAGGAACTCGAAGCCCTTCTCCTCGCCGAGCCGCTGGACGGTCGTCGCGAGGAAGACATAGGCCGTGCCCGAGGAGCTGGGATCGGCGACCTGGACCTCGTCCTTGAACTTGGGATCGAGCAGATCGGCCCAGCATTTCGGCTCGGGCAGCTTCCTGCTCTTCAGGGTCTCCAGATTGTAGCCGATGCCGAGCGCGCCGAGATAAATGCCGGAGGTGCGGAACTTCGACTGCTCGGCATGGCGCTGCGCCCAGTCGTGCAGCTCGGCGAGCTTCGGCGACTTGTACTCGTCGAGCAGACCTTCCTCGGCCGCCTGCAGATGCGGCTCACCCGGCCCGCCCCACCAGACATCGCCGCGCGGATTGGAGGCCTCGGCCTTGACCTGGGCATAGACCTCGCCGGTCGACTTGCGCACCATCTGGACCTTGATGCCGGTCGACTTCTCGAAAATCGCCGCGCCCTCGCGGCACTGCTCCTCGAGGATCGAGCAATATACGGTGACCTGGCCCTGCGCGGCGGCGGGGCCGGCATAGGCGGCGACGGCCAGCGTGGCCGTGGCCAGGGCGTGACGAAGACTTGGCAAGGTTTCCTCCAGGGCGATTTTTCTTAGCCGGCGAGATGAAGGCCAAGAGCCCAGCCCTGTCAACCGCGCCGGCTTGCGCCGCGATCAGCGCCGCCGCGTGCGGTCGGGAAGCTTGTCGATCGCCTCGTCAGCACCCTGCTTCCCGCCGAGCACGCCCTCGCGCAGGACCTTGGTGGCGGCGTCCTGCTTGAGCGCCGGCGAGGTCTTCAGCGGCGCCGTCGCCTTCGTCGCCTCGAGGCCGATCTCCTTGGGCTTGCGCCCGTCATTGCGGGCGCTGGCGGCGAAGGTGGCGAGTGCCTCCGGCTGCTGGCCTTTCGGATCGGCGACTTTGGACTTGGCCATGGCTGGTCTCCCTGCGGCGTTTGGCGATCAACGCCAGGGCTCCACAGGGAGTTCCGCGCCGCGACGGCTCAGAACAGGAAATAACGCTGCGCCAGCGGCAGCTCCTTGGCGGGCTCGCAGACCAGCAACTCGCCATCCGCCACCACCGCATAGGTCTCTGGGCCGATCTGGATGTCCGGCGTCGCGTCGTTATGGATCATGCTCTTCTTGGAGATGCCGCTACGGGTGTTCTCGACCGCGACCATCTGCTTGTCGGTACCGAGCCGGCCCCTCAGCCCGTTCGCCAGCGCCGCCTGCGAGACGAAGACCAGCGAAGTCGTGCTGACGGCCTTGCCGAAGGCGCCGAACATCGGCCGGTAATGCACCGGCTGCGGCGTCGGGATCGAGGCGTTGGGATCGCCCATCGGCGCCGCTGCGATCATGCCGCCCTTCAGCACGAGGTCGGGTTTGGCGCCGAAGAAGGCCGGCGACCAGATCACGAGGTCTGCGAGCTTTCCCACTTCGACCGAGCCGATATGGCGGGATATGCCGTGCGAGATCGCCGGATTGATCGTGTATTTCGCGACATAGCGCTTGGCGCGGAAATTATCGGCGCCGGTGCCGGCATCCTCCGGCAACGGCCCGCGCTGGACCTTCATCTTGTGGGCGGTCTGCCAGGTGCGGGTCACGACCTCGCCGATCCGGCCCATGGCCTGCGAATCCGAGGACATCATCGAGAGCGCGCCGAGATCGTGCAGGATGTCCTCGGCCGCGATCGTCTCCTTGCGGATGCGGCTCTCGGCGAAGGCGAGGTCCTCGGGGATCGAGGGCGACAAATGATGGCAGACCATCAGCATGTCGAGGTGCTCGTCGAGCGTGTTGACGGTGAAAGGCCTTGTCGGATTGGTCGACGAAGGCAGCACATTCGGCAGCCCTGCCACCTTCATGATGTCGGGCGCATGGCCGCCGCCGGCCCCTTCGGTATGGAAGGCGTGGATGGTGCGGCCCTTGAAGGCCCTGATCGTGTCCTCGACGAAGCCGGACTCGTTCAGCGTGTCCGAGTGGATCATCACCTGGACGTCGTATTCGTCAGCGACCGAGAGGCAGTTGTCGATCGCGGCAGGGGTCGTGCCCCAGTCCTCATGCAGCTTGAGTGCGCAAGCGCCGGCCTCGACCATCTCGATCAGGGAGCCCGGCACGGCGGCGTTGCCCTTGCCGGCGAAGGCGAGATTGATCGGGAAGGCGTCGGCGGCGCGGATCATCTGGCCGAGATGCCAGGGGCCGGGCGTGCAGGTGGTCGCCAGCGTACCATGGGCCGGGCCGGTGCCTCCGCCGAGCATGGTGGTCAGCCCGCTCATCAGCGCATCCTCGATCTGCTGCGGGCAGATATAGTGGATATGGCTGTCGAAGCCGCCGGCGGTGATGATCTTGCCCTCGCAGGCGATCACCTCGGTGCCGGGGCCGACGATGATCGTCTCCTCCGGCGCGAAATTGCCGAAACCGTCCTGGATATCGGGATTGCCGGCCTTGCCGATGGCGCAGATGCGACCGGCCCTGATGCCGATATCGGCCTTCACGATCCCCCAATGGTCGAGGATCAGCGCGTTGGTGATGACGGTATCGACCGCGCCGTCGGCATTGCGCACCTGGCTCTGGCCCATGCCGTCGCGGATGACCTTGCCGCCGCCGAACTTCACCTCCTCGCCATAGATGGTGAAGTCCTTCTCGACCTTGATGACGAGCTCGGTATCGCCGAGGCGCACCGTGTCGCCGGTGGTCGGGCCGAACATGGCGGCATAGGCATTGCGCGGAAAGGCGAAGGGCATGGTCGGTTCCCGATCTGGTCCTGCGATGTCCCTCGCAATTCTCAGGCCGAAGCGGAGCCCGGCGCCGGCGGCTCGACATTTCTGGGCTTGCGAGGGCCCTTCTTCTTGCGAGCAGCGGCCTTGGCGAGCTTGCGGGCCTGGTCGCGCTGCGTCTCCTGCATCATCTCGAGCTGGACCTGCTGGATCTCGGCGAGGCGCTGCCACTGCTTGGTGATGAGATGATCGATCTTCTCGTGCAGGTGCCGGATCTCGAGCTCGGCCTTGAGATTGACCTGGTAGTCGTTGGAGGAGCGGGCGCGGTCCTTCTGCTCCTGGCGCTTCTGGCTCATCATGATGATCGGCGCCTGGATCGCCGCGATGCATGAGAGCACGAGATTGAGCAGGATGAAGGGATAGGCATCAAAGGCCCCCGGTCCCTCTGCGATATTGATCAGCATCCAGACCACCAGCACGCAGCCGAAGCTGATCAGGAAGGCCCAGGAGCCGCCAAAACTGGCGAGCCCGTCCGAGACGCGCTCGCCGAAACTGCGCTTCTCGTCGAACTCGTCATCTGTGTTGGCCGCGATCGTGTCCTGACGGGCGATGCTCTCGACGACCTCGCGATCGAGATCGGAGTATTCGCCGTGCTCCTCGCGCAGGATCTCCTCGACATAGCGGGTACGGTAGCGCGCCAGCTCGGTGCGCGAGATCAGACTGTGCTCGGTCAGCTGCGGAAAATCCGCCAGAATGCGCTCGGTGAGAGAGGGGCGCAGCGTCTCAAGCGAGACCAGGTTCTTACGCGGGATCTCGGCACCCGAGATCGCACAGATGCCGTATTTCTTTTTACCGTTCGCAGGAAGATGGGAGGGCTGCACGTCTGCTGCTTCGGTCATCGGCCGGCTCCGCCATTCGCTTTGTGCAGCTACAGCTTACCCATCACCTCCTGACGGAAGCCATAGACCTCGCGCTTGCCGGCCAGCGCCACCAGCCGGACCTCGCGGGTCTGGCCGGGCTCGAAACGCACCGCCGTGCCGGCGGGAATATCGAGCCGGAAGCCTCGCGCCTTCTCACGCTCGAAGGCGAGCGCCGGATTGGCCTCGAAGAAATGGTAATGCGAACCGACCTGGATCGGCCGGTCACCGGTATTGGCGACGCTGAGCGTCAGGCTCTCGCGGCCTTCGTTGAGGATGAGATCACCCGGCAGGGTCGTGACCTCGCCCGGCTTCAGGCGGCCGGCGGAACCGCGGATCGGCTCGTGCACGGTGACGAGCTTGGTGCCGTCCGGGAAGGTCGCCTCGACCTGAACGTCGTGCAGCATCTCGGCGATGCCATCCATGACCTGATCGGCGGTGAGGACATGCGCGCCGGCCTCCATCAGCTCGGCGACGGATCTGCCGTCGCGCGCGCCCTCGACGACGAAGTCGGTGATCAGCGCGACGGCTTCGGGATGGTTCAGCTTGACGCCGCGCTCGAGCCTGCGCCTCGCCACGATGGCGGCCATGGCGATGAGCAGCTTGTCCTTCTCGCGCGGCGTCAGGTTCATGCGTTGGCCTTCTCTGCCTCTTCCTCGTCTTCGCCATCCTCGGAGTCGTCGTCCTCGGACTCCTCGGCGTCGTCTTCCAGATCGTCCTCATCCACCTCGCTGAGCGAAGCGTATTCATAGGCGAAGATGATCTCGCCGCTCTCCAGATCGAAGCTGCTGGAGGTCGATTCCTCGAAAGCGGCGATCAGCATCTCGGCGTCGGCGGGACCGTCGACGTCGAAGCGACGCACCGCGACCTCGCTTTCCGCGCCGATCAGCACGAGCTCGATCGCCCAGGCCCGCGAGCCGGTATCGTAGACGCATTTCAGACCCTGGATCGGCAGCATGGCGTTCTCCTCAGATTGACCAGGTGCGCGGCAGCGCACGCCCGGTCAGATGCCCGAGCAGCATGACGAGGGCGCGACGCAAGGCCTGCGCGTCGCTGCTGAGAAGCCGGATCAGGAGAAAGCCTTCATGCGCACCGGCAGCGGCCTCGACATCGGAAAAGGCGGCTTCCTCGGCGAGGAACACCCTGACCTCGTCGAGCCGCCCCGGTACCGTCGCGAGCACGGTCGAGACGGCGCGCGCGCCCTGCCCCACCGCCTTGCGGCGTAAGGTCTGGTCGATCGCGCCTTCGAGGCGCAGATCCTCGGCGAAGACCAGCCGGCCCTCGCGCCTTATGCGCCAGCGGTCATGCAAAGCGCCGTGAAGCAAGGTCTCGCCCATCGCGGCGCGACCGAAATAGAGGGTTTCACAGGCGATGAAGCCTGAATCCGCTGCAAGCTCGACGCTCAGGCTGCGCGCCAGCCGCGCGCCCGAGAACAGGATCGTCTCCTGCGGCAGCCAGGCGAGTTCGGCCCGCGCCGCGACGGCGATCTGCGTATCGACATGGGTATCTGAGCCCTGGCTGCGGTAGATCTTCTCTGCCGCCTGTGTGGTGACGACGGCCTGCGCCCCGGCATCGAGCCC
Organism: Allobosea sp. NPDC055594; assembly: GCF_053618995.1. Lineage (NCBI taxonomy): Bacteria > Pseudomonadati > Pseudomonadota > Alphaproteobacteria > Hyphomicrobiales > Alloboseaceae > Allobosea > Allobosea sp. NPDC055594. The sequence goes on along the minus strand of NZ_JBSHIO010000017.1, from coordinate 25,358 downwards.
GATCCGGGTGATGGCCCGGTCGCCGCCGGCCATGCCGCCAGCCGTGTTGATCAGCACCGCTTCGCAGCGGCCGTCATGGCTGGTCGGGAAACGGGCGCGATAGCCACCGCTCTCGGCGACCTCCAGGCGCATCGTGCGCGCTCCGACCGCACCAAAGCGCAGGCGGACGCCGCCGCTGGCCCGGACATAGTCCGGCAGCTGCGGATCGACGGGCAAGGGCAATGTGGGAGCATACATGGCAGGCCGGCTCTGGCGGACCGCTGCAGTCTTCCGTGCCCGGAATTCATCGGCAAGGGCCAGCCCGCCGGGCACTGCCCAAATTACGAGCAGCGGCGCTCAGCGCGCAGGCAGTCAGGGATGCGCGGCCAGGAAACGCTCGACCTCCTCGCGCTTCGGCGTGCCGGCCCGGCCACCGAAACGGGTGCATTTGATCGCGGCGACAGCCGAGGCGAAGCGCACCGCTGCCCGCTCGCTCTGTCCTTCGGCAAGCGCCAGCGCGAAGGCGCCATGCCAGACATCGCCGGCGCCGAGCGTGTCGACCGCCTCGATCGGGAAGGCCGGCAGATGGGCGATGCCGCCATTCTCCATGAACAGCACGCCGCGATGGCCGAGCGTGACGGCGAGCCAGTTCTCAGCCCCCCGCGCCAGCCCGGCCAGGGCCTCGCGCGGGTCGCCCTCGCCGCAGATCTCGGTGAGCGCCTTTTCGCTGAAGGCGACATGGCTGGCGGTCGTGATCATCTCCGGATGGGTCGGCTGGCGGTCGCCATCGATGACGCCGGGCACACCCGCCGCTCGCGCCAGCTTCAGCGCCGCGAGGGAGCCCTCGCCCCAGCGCGTATCGACCAGCACCGCATCGGCGCCCACCGGCAGCGCAGCCGGCAGCCAGTCGGGCTCGATCGGGGTCTCGGGGTCGGTATAGGACACCACCATGCGCTCGCCCTGGGCGTCGACCAGGATCGCGGAGACAGGCGAGCGCAGGCCGGGAAAGCGCCTGGCGAAGGCAGTGTCGACGCCGTCGCGATGCAGATCAGCGAGGATGGCGTCGCCGGTCAGGTCGTCGCCGAGCCGGGTCGCGAGCCAGGCCTTGCCGCCCGAACGCGCGACCGCGACCGAGCCGCTGCCGGCGCAGCCGCCGCCGGTGACGACGAGGTCGCGGGCGCGATCCTTCTCGCCGGGGCTCGGGACATGCGAGACGCTGTAGACATAGTCGAGGGTCGCGATACCAAGACAGAAGACACCGGCCATGAAGCTCAGACTCCGAACCTGAATTCACTGAGCTGGCGATAAACCTCGCCCGGCCGCAGCACCGTTGAGGGAAAATGCGGCAGGTTCGGCGAATCCGGCACATGCTGCGGCTCCAGCGCTATCCCGGCATTGGCTCCATAGGCAACACCGTCCAGCCCGGGCACCGGGGTAGCGAGCTTGGCGCCGTCATAGACCTGCAGCGCCGGCTCGGTGGTCCAGATCTCCATGGCGAGCCCCGAGCGCCGTGAGCGCAGCGTCGCGGCATGGGCGAGTTCGAGTCCACCAGCCGCCGGCTCGCGCCGGTCGCGGCGCAGCACATAGTTGTGGTCGTACCAGAAGCGGCCGCCATCCTGACTGGCGAAGCGGATCGGCCGGGCCTTGCGGAAATCGAAGGGCGTGCCGGCGACATCGGCGAGCGAGCCGTCGGGGATCAGGTCGGCATCGACCGGCGTGGTCAGATTGGCGCGGACCTCGAGCTCATGGTCGAGGATGTCGGGTCCGTCATCGAGCCGGAAATAGGAGTGATGCGCGAGATTGACGATGGTCGGCGCATCGGTGGTGGCCGAGAGTTCGAGGCGCAGCGTCGCGCCGTCGACGAGGGCGTAGCGGCACCAGACCCGCAGCGTGCCGGGATAGCCGGCATCGCCATCGGCCGAGACCAGCGCCAGCGTCACGCTCGCCTCGTCGTGCTGGATCATCGTCCAGGGCCGCTTGCCGAAACCCTGGCCGCCGCCATGCAGCGAGTGCTTGCCGCCTTGATTCAGCGGCGTGCGATGGGACACGCCGTCGAGCATGAAGCGGCCATGGCCGATGCGGTTGGCGAAACGGCCGGCGATCGCACCCATATGCGGCGAATACGCGGGATAATCCGCGAAGTTCGGGAAGCCGAGCACGACGCGCTGGCGGCCGCCACCCGGCAGCGGCACGACGAGGTCGCGCAGCACGGCGCCCCATTCCATCACCCTGGCCTCGGCGCCGCCGGGCGAATGCAGCTTCGCTTCGTGAATCGGCGTGCCGTCGTCGAGATGTCCGATGAGAGCTTTGTTCAAAACCACCCCCCTTTAGCGACGCCTCGACCGGGGCGCCGGCCTGACTGGCCATATCGCCGAAAAGACCGGGCGGACAAGCCGCCCGGTGGGAGGCTCGCTCACCAGACGCCGGTGTTCGGCATGCTCAGCCACGGCTCGGCCGGCGGCTTGGGATCGCCCTTCTGCAGCAATTCGATCGAGATGTTGTCGGGCGAGCGGATGAAGGCCATGTTGCCGTCGCGCGGCGGCCGGTTGATGGTGATGCCGGCCTTCATCAGCTTGTCGCAGGTGGCGTAGATATCGTCGACCTCATAGGCGAGGTGGCCGAAATTGCGGCCGCCGGTGTAGACCTCCGGATCCCAGTTATAGGTCAGCTCCAGGGTCGGCCGGCCCCGGCTGCCCTGCTCTTTCACATGCGGCGCGTCTTCCGGCGCGGCCAGGAAGACGAGGGTGAAACGGCCCTTTTCGCTCTCCATGCGGCGGGTTTCGACCAGACCGAACTTGGTCACGTAGAAATCGAGTGCGGCATCGAGGTCGGTGACGCGCACCATGGTGTGGAGATATCTCACGGCTCTTCTCCCAGGGTTGATCTGGCCGATAGATCGGGCCAAATCCGCCATTCGCCAAGAGGGCTCACGCGGACATATCATGAGCGACACGCAGGATCGCATGCCGGCGGCGGCGGCTTCGGCCGAGATGTCGCAGATCAAGCAGAGAGCGGCGGCGCTCTCGGTGGCCGCCAGCCTCCTGCTGACGCTGGCGAAGTTCGCGGCGGCGCTGGTCTCCGGCTCGCTCGCCCTGCTGACCGACGCGCTGCAGGGGCTGATCGATATCGGCTCGACCCTGTTCACCTGGTTCGCAGTGCGCGCCGCCGACAAGCCGGCCGACGACAAGCATCATTACGGGCACGGCAAGGTCGAGGCGCTGGCGGCGCTGCTCGAAACCGCGATCCTGTTCGGCCTCTCGGGCGCGATCCTGTGGGAGGCGATCAACCGTCTGCGGGCGGGCACCGAGCCGCCTGTCGAGGTGACCGCGCTCGTCGTCGGCGTGCTCCTGTTCTCACTGATGGTCGACGCGACGCGCTGGCGAGCCCTGACCACCGTGGCGCGAGACACCCGCAGCGAGGCGCTCGCCGCCGAGGCGACGCATTTCGCCACCGATTTCGTCGGCACCGCGCTGGTGCTCGCCGGCCTCGTCCTGTCGCGGATGGGCGTGCCCATGGCCGACAGCGCGACGGCGCTCGGGCTCGCGGTCTACATGATCCTGACCGCCTATCGGCTCGGCCGGCGCACCATCGACACGCTGATCGACGCCGCCCCGAAAGGGGTTTCGGAGCGGCTGAGGCAGGCAGCTGCCGAAGTGCCCGGCGTCGTCGGCATCGAATGGCTGAAGCTGCGCCCCGCCGGCGGACAGGTGCAGGGCGAGATCGGCATCCTGGTCTCGCGCACCCTGCCGCTCGACCGCGTCACGGCGATCAAGACGGAGCTGCTCGCAGCCCTGGCCGCGGCAGAGCCCGGAGCCGAAATCACCGTCACCGCCAATCCCGTCCAGGTCGATGACGAGACGGCCCTCGAACGCGTCCTGCTGATCGCGCTCAAGATGAAGGTGCCGGTGCACCATGTCAGCGTCCACTCGATCGGCGAACGCCTCTCGGTCTCGCTCGACATGGAGGTCGATGCCGGCCTGCCGCTGTCCGAGGCGCACGACATCGCGACCCGTCTTGAAAGCGCGATCCGGGCGGAATTCGGCGGCGAAACCGAGGTCGAGACTCATATCGAGCCGATGGAGACCAGCCAGCCGAGCGGCCACAACGCCGCCTGGGAAACGGTCGAGGCGATCGGCAAGGCGATCGCCCAGGAGGCGGCGCGCGCCGCCGAGGCCGGAGGGCCGATCCGCGACATCCATTCGGTGCGCGTGCGCGAGACCCGCAACGGCCTCGTCGTCAACTATCACTGCCGGGCCGAGGGCGCGCTCGATGTCGCCGCCGTGCACAATGCCGTCGATGCGATCGAGCGGGCGGTCCGGCAGGCGCGGCCCGATGTCTGCCGACTGGTCAGCCATGCCGAGCCGGTCGCCAGCGCGGAACGCCATTAGCCTGGTCACGAGCCGGTTTTCGGATCGCCCGCCCAGCCTGTAAGACAAGCAACCAGCCTTTCCAATGATCGGACGAGCCATGCGCGCCGAAGATGCCCCGATGATCCGCCTCGAGGACTACCGCCCTTCCGACTGGCTGATCGACACCGTCGACCTCGACATCCTCCTCGATGCGAACCGCACGCGGGTGCGCTCCCTGCTGAAGCTCCGGCCGAACCCGCAGGGCCGCCAGGGCGCGCCGCTGGTGCTCGACGGCGACGAGCTCGCGCTCGGCTCGATCGCGCTCGACGATGTGCCGCTCGCTCCCACTCTCTATACGGCGACGCCGCAGTCTCTGACTCTGCCCTCCCCGCCCGATCGGGCCTTCTCGCTGCGGATCGAGACGGAGCTGAACCCGGCCGCCAACACCAAGCTGATGGGCCTCTACCGCTCCAGCGGCGTCTATTGCACGCAATGCGAGGCCGACGGCTTCCGGCGCATCACCTATTTCCTCGACCGACCGGACGTGATGAGCGTCTACACGGTCAGGCTGGAGGCGGTGAAGGCCGAGGCGCCGGTTCTGCTGGCGAACGGCAACCTCGTCGCCTCCGGGGAGCTCCCCGGCGGCGAGCGCCATTTCGCCGTCTGGCATGACCCACACCCCAAGCCGGCCTATCTCTTCGCCATCGTCGGCGGCCGGCTCGACCATATCCGCCAGCCCTATGTCACCGCCGAGGGCCGCAAGGTCGAGCTCGCGGTCTATGTCGAGCCGGGCAAGGCCGGGCGCGCCGGCTGGGCGCTCGACTCGCTGGTGCGCTGCATGCGCTGGGACGAGCGCGTCTTCGGCCGCAACTACGATCTCGACGTGTTCAACGTCGTCGCCGTGTCGGACTTCAACATGGGCGCGATGGAGAACAAGGGCCTCAATATCTTCAACGACAAATATGTCCTGGCCGATCCCCTGACGGCCAGCGACGGCGACTACATCTCGATCGAGGCGATCATCGCCCATGAGTATTTCCATAACTGGACCGGAAACCGCATCACCTGCCGCGACTGGTTCCAGCTCTGCCTGAAGGAGGGTCTCACGGTCTTCCGCGACCAGGAATTCTCCTCCGACGAGCGCTCGCGCCCGGTGAAGCGCATCTCCGATGTCCGCACTCTGCGCTCGACCCAGTTCTCCGAGGATGCCGGCCCGCTCGCCCATCCGGTCCGGCCGCGCGCCTACAAGGAGATCAACAACTTCTACACGCCGACGGTCTATGAGAAGGGCGCGGAAGTCATCCGCATGCTCAAGGTTCTGACCGGCGACGACGCCTTCGCGCGTGGCATGGACCTCTATTTCGAGCGTTGCGACGGCACAGCCGCGACGATCGAGGAGTTCCTCGACTGCTTCATCGAGACCTCCGGCCAGGATTTCACGCATTTTGCCAGATGGTACGAGCAGGCGGGCACGCCGACAGTCGTCGCCTCCGGCCATTATGATGCGGCAGCAGGCAGCTACACGCTCGAACTCGCGCAATCGACACCACCGACGCCGGGGCAGGAGGAAAAGGCGCCCGTCGTGATCCCGTTGGCGCTCGGCCTCGTCGGGAAAACCGGCGACCTGCCGCTCAACAGTATCTCCCCGGCACTGAAGGCGGGCGGGGTCGTCGTGCTCGACCAGCCCTCGCTCAACCTGACCTTCACCGGCCTTTCCGAGGCCCCCACCCCGTCGCTGCTGCGCGGGTTCTCGGCCCCGGTGCGGCTCGAGCTCGATCTCGGCGATGCCGAGCTGCTGCGCCTGTTCACCGCCGACAGCGATTCCTTCAACCGCTGGCAGGCCTTCCAGACCGTGGCGACCCGGGCATTGGTGCGCGCGGGCAAGAGCGGCAATCTCTCCGAGCTCGCCGACAAGGCCCGCGAACTCGCGGCCGCCCTAGCGGATTTCCTCGCCGGCCCGGCCATGGCCGACCCGGCCTTCGCCGCGCAGGTCCTGCGCCTGCCGAGCGCCGCCGACATCGCCCGCGAGATCGGCAAGGATGTCGACCCCGATGCCGTGTTCGCGGCCCATCGCGCCTTGTCCCGGGCGATCGGAGCGGCCCTGGCGGAGCCGCTCTCCGCATTGCAGGCGCAGCTGCGCCAGCACGGCCCCTATTCGCCGGCGGCCGGCCCCGCCGGCCAAAGGGCGCTGCGCAACGAAGCGCTCGGCCTGCTCGCCCTCGCCCTGCCGGTCGAAGCCAGCGCCCTGGCACAAGCCCGGTACGCCGAGGCCGACAACCTCACCGACCGGCTCGCGGCGCTGGCCGCCATGACGCTGATCCCCGGCGAGGCGCGCGAGGCTCTGATCGGCCGCTTCGCCGAGCTTTATGCCGACGAACCCCTCGTCCTCGACAAATGGCTGATGGCGCAGGCGCTGATCCCGGAAGCCGGCACGCTCGACCGCGTCAAGGCATTGATGGCGAGCCCGGCCTTCTCGCTCGGCAACCCCAATCGCGTGCGGGCGCTGATCGGCGGCTTCTCCGCCAATCTGACGCAGTTCAACCGCGCCGACGGCGCCGGCTACGGCTTCATCGCCGGCATCGTCACCGAGCTCGACCGCGCCAATCCCCAGGTTGCATCGCGTCTGCTCGGCGCGTTCAAGACCTGGCGCATGCTCGAACCGGGCCGGCGGGACCTGGCCAGGAGCGCGCTGCGCATGGTCGCGGCGACGCCGGGGCTGTCACGCGACGTTTCCGATATCGCGGCCCGCTCGCTGGCCTGACGTTACGGCAAAAGCGGCGCTCCGGCGCCGCCAGTCGAAATGGTTAACGCTTCATTACGCGCACAGGATTCATCGACAATTTTAAGCAACCATAGCGCGTAAAGTGCGTGTATCACTCAACTCAAAGCTAGACAAAAGACCGCCCGCGGATTCAACTGAAACTGATTCGGGGATGCGGCACGTCTCCCGATCTTACTGACGGTACATCTTCCGAAGGGGGACGGGCATGGCGCGTGCAAACGCGGCTTGCGCAAACGTGCGCGCTGGCTCAATTCTGGGGGTCGCAAGATCCCTGACGCACCCGCTCTACCAGCGCTTTGAAAAGCTGGAACCTACCTTCCGCAAGGTAATACCGGCTCTGGTCGCCTGTTTTGTCGTGATCATGGCGCTCGGCGCCTATGTCCAGACCAGCGCGCTGCGAGACGACACTCTCGCCGATACAGAAACAGATCTGGATATTCTCGCCACCCTGCTGGCTCGCGAGCTCGATCTTGCCTCCCGCGACGAGAAAAACCTGCGCGCCATCCTTGCCGGCCTGAGCACCAGGCACATCGCCGGCCGTGGCCGCATCGTGCATGTCAGCGACGTATCCGGCCGGGTGATCGCCAGCGAACCGATGCTGGGCAGCGGCAGCCGCAGCCTCGTCGAGCTGCTCGGTCCGGCCCAGGCCCTGACGGTATTCGCCGAGCGCGCCGGGGTGATGAGGATCATGCTGCCGGGCGGCCTCGAGACGCTGGCGACCGTGCGCAACCTCGCCGCGCCCTTCGGCCAGGTCGCCGTGCTCCAGCCGGTCAAGGGAGCCCTGTCGCTCTGGGAGGAGCGGAGCCGCTCGATCCTCGTGCTGTTCGTCTCGGCCGCGATCGTGCTCGCCGGCATCACCCTCGCCTTCATCCTGCAGTCGAAGCGCGCCCGCGCCGCCGACGACGATTGCGACTGCGTGCGCGAGCGCATCGACACCGCCCTCAGCCGCGGCCATTGCGGCCTCTGGGACTGGGACCTGGCGAAGGGCCGGATCTACTGGTCGGATTCCATGTACGCCATGCTCGGCTACGACCGCATGGGCGAGTTCATGTCCTTCGGCGAAGTGAACGCCTTCATCCACCCCGACGATGCCGATCTCTATGCGCTCGCCGACGCGATCAGCCGCGATGAGGCGACCCATCTCGACCAGGAGTTCCGCGTCCGCGACGCCAGCGGTCAATGGATCTGGCTGAAGGCCCGCGCCGAGCTGGTGATCGACCGCCGCACCGGCGCCCGCCATCTCGTCGGCATCGTCGTCGACATCTCCGAACAGCACCGCATGGCCGCCCGCACCGCGACCGCCGATGCGCGCCTGCGCGACGCCGTCGAGGCGATCTCGGAAGCCTTCGTGCTCTGGGACGCCGACCGCAAGCTCGTGCTCTGCAACGCCAAATACCAGCAGCTCCACCAGCTCCCGGCGGAACTGATGCGCGCCGGCACCAGCTACGAGGCGATCATGGGCTGCAGCGCCCAGCCCAGCGTCGACCGCGAGCCGGTCCGCAGCTCGCGCGCCGAACCCGGCAGCCATTCCTACGAAGCCAAGCTCTCGGACGGGCGCTGGCTCCAGATCAACGGCCGCCGCACCAAGGATGGCGGCTCGGTCTCGGTCGGCACCGACATCACCACGCTGAAGCAGCAGGAAGAGCGCCTGACCCGCTCCGAGCACCAGCTTCTGACCTCGGTGACCGACCTCAAGGCCTCGCGCCAGAAGCTCGAGGCCCAGGCCCAGCAGCTCGCGGAGCTCGCCGAGCTCTATCTCGAACAGAAGGCCTCGGCCGAGAGCGCCAACCGGGCCAAGTCGGAATTCCTCGCCAATATGAGCCATGAGCTGCGCACGCCGCTCAACGCCATCATCGGCTTCTCCGAGATCATGGAGGCGCGGCTGTTCGGCGATCTCGGCTCGGAGCGCTATGAGGAGTATGTCCGCGACATCCGCTCCAGCGGCGGCTATCTGCTCGCCGTGATCAACGACATCCTCAACATGGCCAAGATCGAGGCCGGCAAGGTCACGCTGGAAAAGACCGAGGTCGCGCTCGATCCGGTCATCGCCGAGGCGGCACGGACCCACCAGGAAGCGATCGCCGGCAAGCAGCTTTCCTTCTCCTGCGAGGTGCCCGGCGACCTGCGCCTCGAGGCGGATTCGCATGCCCTGTTCCAGATCCTCTCCAACCTGCTCGACAACGCCGTGAAGTTCACGCCGGAAGGCGGCACGATCGCGGTCCGCGTGCGGCCGGCGCCGGGCGCCCTCAACATCTATGTCGAGGATTCCGGCATCGGCATCCCGCCTGAGAAGATCGGCCGGATCGGCCGCCCCTTCGAGCAGGTCGAGGGCGAGCTGGCGCGCAGCTACAAGGGCTCGGGGCTGGGGCTGGCGATCGCCCGCTCGCTGGCCGAGCTGCATGGCGGCGGCCTGCGCATCCGTTCGGTGATGGGCTCGGGCACCATCGTCATGGTGCACCTGCCTTTGAAGCACGAAAGCAGCCCGAGCTTCGATCTCGTCGCCGCCTGATCGCGGCCTGCCGCCGGCGGCCTTGGCCTTCAGCCCTTCGCCGCGGCCAGGATCTGGCGAAACAGCGCCCGGACCCGCCCGCGCGTCTCGTCGAGTTCGGCCTTCAGCACCTTGGCGTCCGGCAGGCCAACGGCCGTCGCGATCCGGCGCAGCACGCGTTCCGGCACCGCCTTGGGATCGAAGCGCTCCTCGACCGTGAAGCGCTGCCAGAGCTGGACGTCGCCGAGCAACCGCGCCGCTTCGGCGAGACGCAGCGCATCCTCCTCCGCGATCAGGCCGGTGCCGCGCGCCGCCTGGAACACCCCCGCCGTGGTCCGGGCCAGTAGTTCCGGGTGATCATGGGCATGGGCGAGGACGAGGAACTGGGCGAGGAAGTCGAGATCGGTCAGGCCACCGGCGGCGAGCTTGAGGTCCCAGGGATCGGCCTCGCCCTTCTCCTTCGCGATCAAAGCGCGCATCTCGGCGACCGCCGCCGCGACCTTGGCCGGGTCGCGCCGACGCCGCAGGATATCGCGGATGGCGGCTTCGGCGCGCTGGCCCAGCGCCGGATCGCCCGCCACGATGCGGGCGCGGGTCAGCGCCATCTCCTCCCAGATCTCAGCCTCGCCCTGATGATAGGCGATGAAACCCTCGAACTGCGTCGCAGCAGGGCTCTTGTTGCCGGAGGGACGCAGACGCAGATCGACCTGATAGAGCGTGCCCCGCCGCGTCGGCACCGTCAGGGCCGCGACCAGGCGCTGGCTGAAGCGCACATGCCAGGTGACCGGATCGAGTGGGCGCGCACCGGCGCTCGGCTCGGCATGCTCGGGCCGGTCGTAGAGCAGCATCAGGTCGAGGTCGGAGGACGGGGTCAGCTCCCCGGCTCCGAGCCGGCCGAGACCGACCACGACAGCCTCGGCGTCGGGGATGACCCCATGCTCGGCGACGAAGGCGGTGCGGGTATCCTCGAAAGCCGTCCGCAGGCAGGCCTCGGCGACCGCCGCATAGCCATGGCTGGCCTGCTCGGCGGTGATCACCCCCGACAGCAGGCGGGCACCGACCAGGAAATTCTCCTGGCGCGCCGCATCGCGCATCCGGTCGAGCCCGTCCTCGACGCTCTCGGGCATGCCGACGACCGCCCGGACGCGTCTTGCCACCGCCTCGCCGCCCTGGCCGGGCGTGCCGAAGGCGGGATCGATCACGGCGTCGAGCACATGCGGGTAGAGCGCCGCGACCTTGGCGAGGCGCGGCGCACTGCCGAGGATCTCGGCGAAGATGCCGAGCAAAGCCTCGCGGGAGCGCAGCAGGGTCAGAAGTTCGACTGCCGCCGGCATGCGCACGAAGGCGTTGTCGAGATGGGCGAGCGCGCCATCGGGATCGGTGGTGCGCCCGAGCGCGACCAGCAGGGCTGGGGTGAGCTCGGTCAGGACCTCGCGGGCGCGGGCGCTGGTCACGGCCGGCCGGCGGCCGAAATGCCAGCCGCGCACCGTCTCGGCCGCCACCGAGGGCTGGCGGAAACCGAGCTTGCGCAGCGTTTCGAGCGTCTCCGGATCGTCCTCGGTGCCAGTGAAGGAGAGCGCCCCGGCATCGCTGGCGAGACTCGGCGCATCCTCGAAGAGCAACGCGTAATGGCTCTCGACCCGCCTGGCATGCGCGGTCAGCGCCTTGTCGAAGGCAAGGGTAGAGGGATAGCCGCAGAAGCGGGCGAAAGCTTCCAGGTCCTTGGCTTCGGCCGGCAGGGTCTGGGTCTGCTCGTCATGGCGCATCTGCAGGCGATGCTCGATGGTGCGCAGGAAGCGATAGGATTCGGTGAGCTCGTCGCGGGCCTGCGGGTTGATCCAGCCCTCATTGGTCAGCTCGCCCAGCATGTCGACGGTCCGCGGCCCGCGCAGCGCCGGCCTGCGGCCGCCGAAAACGAGCTGCTGGGTCTGGACGAAGAACTCGATCTCGCGGATGCCGCCACGGCCGAGCTTGACGTTGTGGCCGGGCAGGCTGAGCGTCTCGAAGCCCTTCACCGACTGGATCTGCCGCTTCATCGCATGGATGTCGGCGATGGCGGCGAAGTCGAAATATTTGCGCCAGATGAACGGGGCGAGATCGGCGATGAAGCGGCGGCCGAGTTCGAGGTCGCCAGCGACCGGGCGGGCCTTGATCATCGCCGCGCGTTCCCAGTTCTGGCCGACCGTCTCGTAATAGGAATAGGCGGTGGGCAGGGCGACCGCGACATGGGTCGAGCCGGGGTCGGGCCGCAGCCGCAGATCGACGCGGAAGACATAGCCGTCCGGCGTGCGCTCCTGGATGATGCGGGCGATCTGCTGGGTGAGCTTGACGAAGAAGCTCGAGGGCTCGGCGACACCGGCCGCCTCGGCGACCTCCGGATCGAAGAAGACGACGATATCGATATCGGAAGAGTAGTTCAGCTCGCCGGCGCCATGCTTGCCGAGCGCGAGCACGACGAGGCCCGAGCCGGCGCCGGGATCGCCTGCATCCGGCAGCGTGATCCGGCCGAGATCGGCCGCCTGGCGCAGCGCATGCTCTGTCGCGAGCCTGACCGCCATGTCGGCCGTCGCACTCAGGGTCTGCGTGACCTCCTCGACCGTCCAGGCCCCGCCGATATCGGCCAGCGCGACGAGCAGCGCCATCGCCTGCCGGAAACGGCGCAGCTCGCGCATCAGATCGGCGGTGGCCGTCTCGGGACCGGAAGCCTCCGCGATCCCACGCAGCAGCCCGTCGCGACGCTCGGCCGGGTCGGCAGTCAGGGATGCGAGCAGCCCGGCCGGGTCGCGCCGCATGATCTGGGTGAGGAAGGGCGAATGGGCGAGGATGCCGGCAACGAGATCCTGCGCGGCCGGATACCCGGAAAAATGCGCGGCGAGCGCCGCGCCCGCCTCCGCATCATGAAGCCGCTCAAGCAACTCACGCGCGACCAGCGGCTCGGCCCTCGTCCTTGCCGGCAGGACCGGCGCCGCCTTCAAGCGCTCGCATAGCGGCTCGCCCATGAGGCCCTCTCCCCGGCAACGGCCCGATTCAGGCCGACTGGAACCCTGCCGGCTTTGGCGGGGAAGTCGAGCCCGCAGGCTCTTCCACGGCCGGACTTTCCACAGCGGGCGGCGCCAGCGGCAGGGACATCTCGACACGCAGCCCGGGCGCATTGTCCGCGAGTTGCACCGCACCGCCATGCAGGCGCGCCACCGCGGAAGCCAGCGCCAGGCCGAGGCCGAAGCCCGGCTTGCTGCGGCTCTTGTCGAGCCGGACGAAACGCTCGAGCACCCGGGCTCGGTCGGCTTCGGGAATGCCCGCGCCATGATCGGCGACGCCGAGCTCGACCATGTCGCCGACGCGCCTTGCCGTGACCTCGACCGTCGCCGGCGCCTCCCCCTCCGGCTTGCCGTATTTCAGGGCGTTGTCGATGAGATTGGCCAGCGCCTGGCCGATCAGCTCGCGATTGCCGGTCAGCGAAAGCTCGGGCTCGACTTTGACCGAGAGCGCGAGCCCTGCCTCCTCGGCCAGCGGCTCGTAGAGCTCGCCCAGCCCGTCGACGATCTCGGCGAGGTCGAGCGGGGCCATGCTGTCGCTGATTTGCCTGGTCTCGAGGCGGGCGATCATCAGGAGCGCGTTGAAGACGCGGATCAGCCCGTCGGCCTCGTCGATCGCTCCGTCCAATGCGGCGCGCAGCTGCTCCGGCGTCTCCGCGGTGCGCAGCGCCTCCTCGGCGCGGTTGCGCAGGCGCGTCAGCGGCGTCTTGAGGTCATGGGCGATATTGTCGGAGACCTGCTGCATGCCGCTCATCAGCTCGCCGATGCGGTCGAGCATCGCGTTGAGATTAAGGGCGAGACGGTCGAGTTCGTCACCGGTGCCGGAAACGGCGAGCCGGCCCTTGAGGTCGCCGGCCATGATCGAGCGGGCGCTGTCGGTCATGCCGTCGATGCGCTTGAGCACGCGCCGCGCCACGAACCAGCCGCCGAAGCAGCCGAGCACCACGACGAGCACGAGCGACCAGGCGGCGGCGCGCTTGATGATGACGCGCAGCCGCTCGCGCTCCTCGACATCACGGCCGACGAGCAGCCGGAAACCGGCCGGCAGCATGAAGACGCGGACGATCGCGTGGTTGACCTGGTCGAGCGCCTCCGACGAGCGCGCATACTGGATTTCCTTTTCACCCGGTCGGTCGAGCGTGCCGGGCTGGAGCGCCTCGATGTTCCCCGCGACGCGCTCGCCCGTCGGCGTGACCACGAGATAGAGCGAAGCGCCCGGACCGCGCGAGCGCCGTTCGATGACCTGGACCAGCCGCCGGATGCCGCCAAGGCGCTGCTGCTCGGCCAGGCCCTGGATCTCCGCATCGATGGTCGAGCGGATCTGGTCGTCGAGCAGACTCTTGGCGTTCCAGGCGACATAGCCGAGCACGAACGCGGCGAAGAGCGCGAAGACGACGAGATACACCGCCGTCAGCTTGAAGGCGGTGGTGCGGAAGAGGTTCGGCAGGAAGCGCTGGCCGCCGGCCGGCGCCGGATCAGCGAGCTGTGTCACGGACCATGTATCCCGCGCCGCGGATGGTGTGGATCATCGCATGCTCGAAGCCCTTGTCGATCTTGGCGCGCAGCCGCGAGACATGGACGTCGATGACATTGGTCTGGGGGTCGAAATGATAGTCCCAGACGTTCTCCAGCAGCATGGTGCGGGTCACGACCTGCCCGGCATGCTTCATCAGATATTCGAGCAGGCGGAATTCGCGCGGCTGCAGCACGATCTCCTCGCCGGCGCGGGTGACGCGATGGGCGAGCCGATCGAGCACGAGATCGCCGACCCGGTAGGTGGTCGGCTCGGAGGCCGGAGCGCCGCGCCGGCGGGCCAGAACCTCGACGCGGGCGAGCAACTCGGAGAAGGCGTAGGGCTTGGGCAGGTAGTCGTCGCCGCCGGCCCGCAGGCCCTTGACCCGGTCGTCGACCTGAGCGAGCGCCGAAAGGATCAGGGCCGGCGTCGCGTCGTCCTGCTCGCGCAGCGAGCGGATCAGCGAGAGCCCGTCCATGCGCGGCAGCATGCGGTCGACGACCAGCACGTCGTAGCCGCCGCCCTGGGCGAGCGCATAGCCCTCCAGCCCATCGGCTGCATGGTCGGGAACATGCCCGGCTTCACGGAAAGCCTTGACCAGATAGGCCGCCGCTTCGGCGTCGTCTTCGACGATCAGGAGTCGCATGGCGGCAAGTTACCTCAGCAAAAGGAAAAGCGGCAGGCCGGATGTGACGATCCGACCTGCCGCGGAAGCGGTGGGGTTCCCCGGCATGGGGGCGACGTGACAGCCGGGGAAATCCATCCGCCCGGAGCATGTTCCAGCTATAAGTTACACTGACGCGCTGGAACACGCCCGACTTGGACTAGCCCGGATCAGGCCGCCGGCTGGCGACCGACCTCGAAGGAGAACTCGCGCTCCTTCCCGTCGCGCCAGACGGTCAGCTTGGTCTTGCTGCCCGGCGCGAAGGTAGCGATCTTGCGGGAGAGATCGCGAGCGTCGGCGATCTTCTCGCCATTGACGGCCAGGATCGTGTCGCCGCGCTTCAGGCCGGCCTTGGCGGCCGGACCGTCGACCTGCGCCGAGGCGATCAGGGCGCCCTTGGCGTCCTTCAGGCCGATGGCATCGGCGACCTCGGCCGTGACCGGCTGGATCTGCACGCCGATGAAGCCGCGCGCCACCGTGCCGTCCTTCTTCAGCGATTCGACGACGCTGTTGACGGTCGCCGCCGGAATGGCGAAGGCGATGCCGACATTGCCGCCGGACGGCGAGAAGATCGCGGTGTTGACGCCGACGACCTCGCCCTTGAGGTTGAAGGTCGGGCCGCCGGAATTGCCACGGTTCACCGCCGCGTCGATCTGCAGGAAGTCGTCATAGGGACCCGAGCCGATGTCGCGGCCCTGGGCCGAGACGATGCCGGCCGTGACCGTGCCGCCAAGACCGAACGGGTTGCCGACCGCCATCACCCACTCGCCGATGCGCGGCTTGGCGCCGGCCAGCTGGACGAAGGGATAGTTGCCGGACTCGTTGACCTTGAGCAGAGCAAGATCGGTGCGCGGATCGGTGCCGACGACCTTGGCGGTCAGGGTCTTGCCATCATCGGTGACGAGCTCGACCTGGGACGCCTTCTCGACGACGTGGTTGTTGGTGACGACATAGCCGTCCTGGCTGACGAAGAAGCCCGAACCCTGCGACATCGCGCGACGCTCCGGCGCCGGCCGGCCGAGGCGCGGGTTCTGCTGCTCGTCGAACTGGCGGAAGAAGCGCTCCAGCGGGTGGCCGGGCGGCAGGACGTTCGGGCCGCCCTCGCCTTCCTCACCGGTGGCGGCGAGGCGCGAGTTGACGCGGACCGAGACGACGGCCGGCTTCACCTTCTCGGCGACGTCGGCGAAGGAGGGTAGCTGCATCTGCACGCCCGAAAGCTGGATCGGCTGGGCGTTGGCGCCGCCATGGCTGGTCAGCAGGTTGTCGGCAAGACCGGCCATCAGGCCGATGCTCAGGGTCGCAGCGCCGGCGATCAGCGCGCCGCGCTTCAGGATCGAGCGGGCCGGAGCCGGCTGACGGAAGGTGTTCTCGGTCTTGTTCTCGTTGGTATTCATGATGCAAACCTCGCGGCGGATCGCAGGGTCTTTCCTGCTTCGTCCCCTGCACCATGAGGCTTGGCGCCTTACCCGGATTTCGCCCGAGCATGACGATTTCGTAAGGTTCGCTGTGAGGCTTCGACCGGGCTCAATCGGACTCGGCGCGCGTCAACTCGTCGAGGCGGCGCTGCTCGTCGGCTGTCAGCGCCGGGGTCGCCGTGGCAGGCGCGTCGTTCATCCGCCGGCGCCGCCAGAGGAAGAGCAAGCCGGCGGCCAGGATCGTGAAAGGCGCCATCCAGAGCGCGAGCGTGCGGGCATTGACCGGCGGCCGCAGCAGCACGAAGTCGCCATAGCGGGCCACGACGAAATCGGTAACGGCACGATCGCTGTCGCCGGCGACCAGCCGCTCGCGCACGAGGATGCGCAGATCCTTGGCCAGCGGCGCATCGGAATCGTCGATCGACTGGTTCTGGCAGACCAGGCAACGCAGCCCCGAGGAGATCTCGCGCGCTCGCTGCTCGAGCGCAGCGTCGGGCAGGATCTCGTCGGGCTGAACGGCCATGGCCGGCCCGGCGAAGGCGAGCCCGAGGCAGAGCAGCAGAGAGGCGAAGCGCATCGACCTCACTCCGCCGGCTGCGGCATGGTAGCGGCAGGCGCGGCGCGCCGCGGCGCAGCCACCCGGAAGCGCCGGTCGGTCAGCGAGAGCGCGCCACCGAAGGCCATGATCAGCGAGCCGATCCAGATCAGCAGGACCAGCGGCTTGTCATAGGCCCTGACGGCGATGCTGCCATCGGCCTCGCGCTCGCCGAGGCTGACATAGGCCTGGCTGAATCCGTCGCTGCGGATACCAGCCTCGGTCGTCGGCATGGCGCGCGCCGTATACATCCGCTTCATCGACTCGACCGGCTTCATCTCGCGCTCGCCGGACCGGATCTTGAAGCGCGCGACCTCCTCGGTGAAGTTCGGCCCGCTGCGCGGCGCGATCGATTCCAGCGTGAAGGTGTAGCGGCCGCTGGTCAGGCTCTGGCCGGGCTTCAGGAAGCCGATCCCTTCCGTGCTCCAGGCGGTCGCGGCGATGCCGATCACGGTGACGCCGACGCCGGCATGGGCGAAGGCCGTGCCCCAGATCGAGCGCGGCAGGCCGCGTGCCCGCGACCAGATCGCGGCGGCGCCGCTGGCGCGGGCGACGACGCGCTCGCCGAGATCCCAGAACGCGCTCACGACCAGGAAGACGCCAAGCCCGACGCCGAGCGGGGCGAGTACGGGGCCGCCGCGCGTCAGGGCGAGCAGCGCGATCGTCACCAGCACGGCGAAGCCGAAAGCGAACTGGGCGCGCTGGGCCGCACCGAGCAGATCGCCACGCTTCCAGGCGAGCGACTGGCCGATCGGAAGCAGCAGCAGCAGGGGCACAATCACCGGCACGAAGGTCGCGTTGAAGAAGGGCGGGCCGACCGAGATCTTGTCGCCGGTCAGCATTTCCAGCACCAGCGGATAGAGCGTTCCGACGAAGACGGTGGCGCAGGCGGTGGCGAGGAAGAGATTGTTGACGACGAGCGCGCTCTCACGCGAGATCGGCGCAAACAGCCCCCCCTGCCGCAGGAGCGGTGCCCGCCAGGCGAACAGCGCCAGCGAGCCGCCGACGAAGAAGACCAGAATGGCCAGGATGAACAGGCCGCGCTGCGGGTCGGTGGCGAAGGAATGCACCGAGGTCAGGACGCCCGAACGGACGATGAAGGCGCCGAGCAGCGAGAGCGAGAAGGTCAGGATCGCAAGCAGGATCGTCCAGACCTTGAGCGCGTCGCGCTTCTCCATCACTACGGTCGAATGGATCAGCGCCGTACCGGCGATCCAGGGCATCAGCGAGGCGTTCTCGACCGGATCCCAGAACCACCAGCCGCCCCAGCCGAGCTCGTAATAGGCCCAGTAGGAGCCCATGGAGATGCCGAGCGTCAGGAAGGTCCAGGCCAGCAGCGTCCAGGGCCGGACCGCGCGCGCCCAGACGGCATCGATGCGCCCGTCGATCAGCGCCGCCACGGCGAAGGCGTAGGAGATCGAGAAGCCGACATAGCCGACATAGAGCAGCGGCGGATGGATCGCGAGACCGAGATCCTGGAGCAGCGGGTTGAGGTCCTGCCCCTCGGCCGGCGCCGGGACGAGTCGGCGGAACGGGTTGGAGGTCAGCAGCGTGAAGGCAAGGAAGGCGACCGTGATGGAGCCCTGGGCGGCCAACGCGCCGGCCCGCAGCCGCGCCGGAAGCGAGCGCCGGGACAGCGCGACCAACGCGCCGAAAAGGACGAGGATGAGGACCCAGAGCAGCATCGAGCCCTCATGGTTCCCCCAGACCGACGTCAGCTTGAAGATCAGGGGCTGCGCCGAATGCGAATTCGAAGCGACGTTCTCGACCGAGAAATCCGAGGCGACATAGGAGAACATCAGGCTGCCGAAGGCGAGCGCGACGAGCAGGAAGCAGGCGATCGCCGCGGCCGGGCCGACCGAAGCCAGCACGGGATCCTGACGGGCGACGCCCCAGAGCGGCACCACCGTTTGGATAACGGCGACGCCCAGCGCCAGCGCCAAGGCGAAGTGACCAATTTCGACGATCATCGCTTTAGCCCTATTTCGCCGGCGCCGGCGTGGTGGCGGCGTCCACCCCCGCCTTGGCGTCACCCGGCTGCCAATGTCCCTGCTTCTTCAAAGCGTCCGCGACTTCGCGAGGCATGTAGTTCTCGTCATGCTTGGCGAGCACCGAGTCGGCGCGGAAGCGGCCTGGCGCTTCGAGCACGCCCTCGGTGACAACGCCCTGGCCCTCGCGGAAGAGATCGGGCAGGAGGCCGGTATAGTTGACGGTGATCGTCGTCTTGGCATCGGTCACCGTGAAGCTGACCTTCTGGCCAGGCGTGCGCACGACCGACCCCTCGCCGACCAGACCGCCGAGTCGCAGGCGCGTGCCCGGCATGAGCCCCTTTTCGACCACCTCGGTCGGCCCGTAGAAGAAGACGATGCTGTCGCGCAGCGCATAGGCGACGAGCCCGGCCGAGATCGCGAGCACCGCTCCGGCCGAGGCGATCAGCACCATCCGGCGCTGCTTTCGCGTCATGCCCTTGCGCACCGGGCTGCGTGGAAAGCCGGTCTGCGCGGTCATCGGGATGCCTCCTGCAAGCCGAGTTCGCCAGCGAGCGCGGCCAGCGCCGCGAGCGCGTCGGGATCGGCCGCGAGCCGCTCGCGCGCCGTCGCCAGGGATTTGAGAGCCGCCGGCCGATCCGCGAGCACGCTCTGCGAGCGGATCAGGCGCGACCACTCGGCCAGCGTGCCGCCGCCCTCGCCGAGCCTGGCGGCCAGGCTGTCGACCATGCCGCGGATCGCGGCCGACTGGTCCTGGGCGGGCAGTTTGGCGATCGCGGCCGCGGCAGAATCTGCCGGGCCCTGCAGACTTTCGAGACGCGCCGTGACCGGCGCCCTCCAGGGTGCATCCGCCGGCGCGCCGGCGAGCAGGGCCTGGAGCGAGGCGATCGCCTCCGGAATCTTGCCGTCCTGCTCCTGGCCGATCGCCAGGAAGAAGCGGGCGCGGGGGTTGGCGGGGTCAAGCTTGACCGCTTCCGCCAGAGCCTCGCGCGCGCCGACGGTGACGACCCCTCCGGCCGCCAGGATCAAGGCCTCGCCGCGCCCCGCATGGCGCTCGGCAGTCGGACCGTCCAGGCGGATAGCGGCGGCGAAAGCCTTCGCGGCGTCCTCGAAGCGGCCCTGCCGCAGATAGACCGGCGCCAGGACCGACCAGCCCTTGCCGTCATTCGGATTGGCTGCGAGATGGGCCTCTATCCGCGCCAGCGCGATCGCGAAATCCTGCCCGGCGGCATCGGATTTGAGGCGCGCCGCCAGCGGCTGGTCCGGCATGCTCGGCGAGCCATAGGCACCATAGACGAGCAAGGCCAGCAGCGGCACGCAAGAGAGCGCGATCGCCGAAGCGGCGCGGCGCCGGCGCAGGGAAGGTTCGCTGTCGCCCGCAGGCGCGGCTTCGACCTCGGCCGCCCGCAGCAGCCGGCGCGCCGCCTCGGCCTTGGCGGCCTCCGCCTCGGCGGCACCGATCAGGCGACGGCCGAGATCGCGCTCGATCTCCGCGACCTGGGCCCGGTAAAGCGAAGCCGCCCCCGCCGTGTCGGCGAAGATCGGCGGCTGGCGGCGGCCGAGCGGCCAGAGCACGGAGAGGACCGCAGCCCCCGTCATGACCGCAAAGATGATCCAGATCAACATCGGCCGTTAATAACCAATCGCGCGACGCGCTTCATGCCCGAAGATGGCGACAAAGGGTCACGCGGGCAATGCGCGGCATCAAACAGCCGGCAGAATCAGCCGGGCCCTGAGACCGCCCAGCGGCGAGTGCTCGAGCGTCAGCCCACCGCCATAGAGCTTGGCGAGATCGACGACGATGGAGAGCCCGAGCCCCGAACCCGGCGTGGTCTCGTCCAGCCGGCGGCCGCGCTTGATCACATCGGCCATGGCCTCGTCCGGCAAGCCGGGACCGTCGTCGTCGATCAGCAGGGCCAGGCGCCCCTCCGGCAAGTCGCGGCCGGTATCCAGGCTGACCCGGACCTGAGAGCGAGCCCATTTGAAGGCGTTGTCGAGCAGGTTTCCGAGCATTTCCTCGAGATCCTGCCGCTCGCCGCGGAACCTGGCGTCGGGTGCGACGTCATGCCCCCCCCGGACGGCGCGCCCATGCGCGATCTTCTGAAAGGTCCGGATCAACGCATCAAGGGAAGGCGCGATCTCGGTGACGCCGCCGAGCGCACCGGACAGTGCCGCCGCCCGGGCACGGTCGAGATAGTACTGGACCTGATCGCGCATGATTGCCGTCTGGTGGCGAACGGTCTGGGACAGCGGCCCCTGCGCGGCTTCAGCCTCGTTCTGCATCACGCTGAGCGGCGTCTTCAGCGCATGAGCGAGGTTGCCGACCTGCGTCCGCGCCCGCTCCAGGATCTCACGGTTGGCGTCGATCAACTGGTTGAGCTCGCCGGCGAGCGGAGCGAGATCAGGAGGATATTCGCCGCCGATGCGGGCGCTCTCGCCGGTACGGACCTTGCCGACGGCAGAGCCGAGACGAACCAGGGGGCGCAAACCGAAGCGGACCTGGATCAGGGTCGAAGCGACGAGCGCCAGGCCGAGCAGCAGGAAGGTCAGGGTCAGGGCGAAGCGGAAATCGCGGATATCGCCGTCGATCTCGTCGGCGGGGGCGGCGACGCCGACAGTAAAGCGGCCATCCTCGCCGACATCGATCTCGCGCTCGAGAATGCGCAGCTCGCGATCGTCAGGCCCCGAGATATAGCTTTCGCGCAGGCCGCGCGCATTGGGCCGCAAGGGCTGGTCGAGCAGCTTGGGCAATTGCCCGCCGACCAGCGAGCGCGAAGTGCGGACGTTCGGGCGCTCGCCGTCGAGCCTGATGATCTGCCAGTACCAGCCGGACAGCGGCAGATCGAAACGCGGCTCGCCGAGATCGCCGATAGCCTGCCGCTCGGCTTCGGGCGGGGCTGCGAGATCGGCGACGAGTTCCTTGATGTAGACGCTGAGGCGCTCGTCGAAGCCGCGCTCGGCCGAACGGCGGTAGAAGGTGGTGAGGCCGAAGCCCGCGAGGATCAGCACCAGCGCGCAGCAGATCACCGCCGAGACGAACAGCCGCGCCCCGAGCGAGAAACGGCGTCGCGAGGCGGGCATGATGCGCGTCAGGCCTTGGCGGCCGCGGCGATATAGCCCAGGCCGCGCACGGTTTCGATGATCTCGACCCCGAGCTTCTTGCGCAGACGGCCGACGAAAACCTCGATCGTGTTGGAGTCGCGGTCGAAATCCTGGTCGTAGAGATGCTCGACCAGTTCGGTGCGCGAGACGACGCGCCCCTGATGGTGCATCAGATAGGCCAGAAGCCGGTATTCGTGCGAGGTCAGCTTGACCGGATTGCCGTCGACGACGACGCGGCTGGCGCGCGTGTCGAGGCGGACGGGACCGCAGGTCAGTTCGGAGGTGGCGTGCCCGGCAGCCCGGCGCAGCAGCGCGCGCACCCGGGCAAGCAGTTCCTCGATATGGAAAGGCTTGACGACATAGTCGTCGGCGCCGGCGTCGAAGCCGGCGACCTTGTCGCTCCAGCGGTCGCGCGCGGTCAAAATCAGGACGGGCATCGTCTTTTCCGCCCGGCGCCAGCCCTGGAGCACCGAGACGCCGTCGATCTTCGGCAGGCCGAGATCGAGGATGACGGCGTCATAGGGCTCGGTCTCGCCGAGATAGAGCCCCTCCTCGCCGTCGAAAGCCTTGTCGACGGCATAGCCGGCATTCTCGAGCGCGTTGACGATCTGGCGGTTGAGGTCCTTGTCGTCCTCGACGACGAGCAGTCGCACGGCGGGATCACTCCATTGCAAATGTCAGGGGGAAATAGCCGAACTAGCGGATATCCGCCACCTTGCCCGAATGCCCGTCGAGGGTCACGCGAGCGACCCGCCCGTCGCGCTTCAAGGTCGTGACGACATAGACATAGTCGTCGCCGAGCCGGCAGAGGCGGATCCGGACGACCTCTCCGGGCGCCGCATCGCGCGCGTGCCGGGAGGCCGCGGCCGGCTGCATGACCTTGCCTTCCGAAACCGCATCGCGTGTCTCGCTGGCCGACAGGCAGGAGATCGGCGGCGCGGTGTCGGCCGTGATCACCGGCGAAGCCGCGAGCGTCAGCGTGGCGAAGATGGCGGTGGTCGAAGCGAGCGGCATCATCAGCATGCGCTAATCCTGCCCGCGTGAATGCGCCATGAACACCCCTGCCCGGCAGGTTTCCGAAGCGCTGAAGGCCGGGCAAGCCCCAACCATTTCCGCCCCTCTCCTGAATCGCGTCGATTCCCCGATAGGCCGGCTTATCGCATTGTCTTCACGCAAACCGATACCCGCTTCGTTCGAAAACACGTCAGCTCAGCGAATCGTGACGAGGCCGCGCCAGGCCTGCCCGGCGCCGGCCGCGGTGCTGAGCTGCGCGACCGCGATGTCCAGCTGCGGCTGCACCGCCCCGAAATCCGCGATCTCACTGGCGGAAGTGTAGAGCAGGCTCGAACGGTCGGTATCGATGATGCGTATGACCGCGCCCGCCCGATGGATGGTCAGCCGATAGGCTTCGCTCTCCTCGCCGAGGGGCGCCTCGAAGGCTTCCCAGGAATCGCCGTCGATGCGCGTGCGCCTGATCCAGCTCAGCATCACGCCCTCCGTCAGGCGGCGGGCCCGCGGATGTACCGGCGCCAAAGGACGCAATGCCAGGCTGCCGACGGTCGCGACGAACTCGCGCATCGCCGTCCCGCCCAGATCGGCGTTGGCAGGGCCGACCCGGTAGCGCCAGGCACGACCGATATCGTCATGGGAGGAGCTCAGCGGCTCGAGGGCGCCATCGAGAACGACCAGGCGTGAACCGGCCGCCAGAACCCGCCCGGTGGCCGGCTCGGAGCCGCCGAGGCCGCGGACCAGATGCGAAAGCCGAAAACGCCGCGGACCGATCAGCTCGACGCGCGCAGCGGTCAGGAGCTCGACCACACCGTCCCCGTCGAGCAGGGCGAACGCGTTGGCGCCGGCAAGGGCCGCCTCCTGCGTGACCGAGGCCAGCGCACCGCCTCGCAGGCGGATATCGACACTGGCTTGCCGATCCGTCCGCCAGAGCGGCCCGGGCGCCAGCACGGTCAGCGTCTCGCCCATGAGCGATGGTGCCGCCACGAGGCCGTGCAAGCCGAAAGGCATGCCTTCCGCCGCACGCCAGATCGCCAGCGCACCCGGCCAGGGATCGGCGAAAGCTGCGAGGTATTGCAGTGCCGGCGGATTTTCGCGGGCGATCGGCAGATCGAGCATCAGCACATCCGGGCGCCCCGCCACCCGCGGCGCGAGCTTCACCGCGCGCCCAGCCACAGCGCCCGGCGTGGCGGCCCGGTAGATCGCCGGCTCGACCGCCCGGGCGCTCGCCTTGCGCGTGCTACCGTCGCTGATCCGCACGAGCCTGAACAGGCGGGCATGCCCGGCGACCTCCAGCGAGACGACATCGCCGGGTTCGAGATCGATGCAGCGGGGAGAGAGTTCGAGGTCCAGCGTCTCGCGACCGGCCCATGTTTCCTGGAGACGTTGCTCGGCCAGGCGCTGGCCCTCGCTGCGCCGGGTCACGATCGCGGTTTCAATCGCGCTTTCGCGCCGGGCGGCCCCGGCAAGCCGACGCGAACGCGCGGCAACGCGGCGATAATCGCTGTCGCCATCGATATGAGCGAGGCGCAGCTCGCGCGGCAGTTCGCTTTCCTCCGCCCGGCGAAGCTCGAAAGGCTGCCCATCGCGATCCAGCACCAGATCGTCGGAGGAAAGCCGGCGCGGGACCGCAGCGCCGCGGCCCCGAAAGCACAGCCGGCCGGAAGACATGGTGACGTCGAAGCCGAAAGCCTGGGCGAGCGGTTCGAGAGCCTGCCGCACCGAAAGCGGCCGGTCGAGGACATAGCCGTCGAGGAAGCCGTCGATCGCGATCTCGTCGGGGACCGGCAGCCCGTATTCGGCGAGGATCGCTCTTACCAGCCGATCCAGCGTCGCCCCTTCGATCCGGCCGTTGATCCAGTGGCCGGTGTCGTAGTTGGGACCATCCGCCCAGACCGTTTCCAGCTCGGGAAAGGCGGGAAAAGGCCTAGCATCCCAGGTCCAGACATAGACATTGGCTGGATCGACCATGCGCTGCCCGCCCGGCCCGAAAATCGGATTGATCGCCGGATCGAAGCCCGGCAGCGCCGGATCGAAACCGGAGAGGAGCGCCTCGAGGCCGCGCGCCTGCACGAGATCGTCGCGAGCGCGGGTCGAGAAATGCGGATAGCCGCCATCGACCGATTTCGGATCGGGGAACACGTTCGGCGAATTTCCGCCCTTGTCGACCGCAGGCAGCCCGATCTCGGTCAGCCAGATCGGCTTCGAGCCAGGTTGCCAGGGCGTGGCGGAGCCGAGCTCGAAGCCGAGCCAGCGTTCGACATGGAGGTTGGACCACCAGCCCGGCAGGTCCTTGGGCCGGAAGATCCAGGGCTTGCCATAGGCCCCGTCGCTGATCGGCAGGCGCGGGAGGGGCCGGCGCTAAACCACGGGCAGATGAAAACCGGCAAAGCCCCCGCCCCCGAGCCACCGCGCGCGCAGGTGGGGGGCAAGCGGCCGC
>NZ_JBSHIO010000016.1:0-93587 GCF_053618995.1 Allobosea sp. NPDC055594 | reverse complement strand
GCGTCTTCTCGATCGACGAGAACGGCGCCGGCATGACCCTGATCGAACTCGCCGAAGGCGTCACCCTCGACGAGATCAAGGCCAAAACCGAGGCGCCGTTCAAGGTCGCGCTCTGACGCTGCGCGTCATGGCCGGGTTCGACCCGGCCATCTTTCCGGCAATGAAGGGCGCAGCTCAGCTGCGCCCTTTCTCCCAGCCCTCTCGCACCAACTCGGGCACGTCGTGCTCCTCCACCGGGAAGCCGACGCAGAGATAGCCGATCAGCTTCCAGTCAGGTGGGGCACCCGCGATGCGGCGCACCTCTTCGGGATCGAGGATCGAGACCCAGCCTACTCCGACGCCATGGGCACGGGCCGCGAGCCAGAACTGGGTGATCGCGGCGACGACCGAATAATCCAGCATTTCCGGCATGGTCCGCCGGCCGAGGCCATGGCCCTGCAGGGTGCCGTGATCGCAGAATACCGCGAACTGCACCGGCGCCTCGCGCAAGCCCTCGAGCTTCAGCCGCGCATAGAGCGCCGCGCGCTCGCCCTCGTAATCGGCCAGCACCTCGGCATTGCAGCGGGAAAAGCTCGCCTGCACCGCGAGACGCTGATCGGGATCGTCGACCCTTAGCCAGCGCCAGGGCTGCGAATGGCCGACCGAGGGTGAGAGTTCCATCAGGGCGATGAGCTTGGCGAGCAGCGCGTCCGGCAGGGCATCCGTGCGGAAGCGCCGGACATCGCGCCGCCAGGCCAGCAACTCGCCGAGCTTTTCGGTGAAGGCCTCGTCGAAGCTCGGTGATTGGGCGGGCATCTCTTCTCAGCCCTCATCCTGAGGAGCCGCCCAGCGGCGTCTCGAAGGATGTTTCAGGTCGTTCCGGAGCCTGCTGGACCATCCTTCGAGACGCGATCCTGCGGATCGCTCCTCATAATGAGGGCTGACGGTGCTTCGGACGGATTGCGGGCTCAAGGCTCAGCCCTGCGTGCGATGGCGTGGAAGAAGGAGCCGGTCACGTGCCCACGGCGGCTGCCCGCGGGAACCGGGGCCGAGCCATGCGGGTCGCTGACCGCTGCGAGCGGCGGGTCCTCGCCTTGCGAGATGATGCTGGCATAATGGAACTCATGGCCGCTCAGGCGCGCGCCCGTCGCTCCGAGCGGGCAATCGGCTTCCAGTACGGCGTTGCGGTAGCCGAGATTCATCTTGCGCTTGGCAAAGCTGGTCTCGACCGAGAGCAGCCCTGCCATGGCATGGCTTGCCCCGTCGGCATCGGTCAGGCTCCGGCCGAGCACCATATAGCCGCCGCATTCGCCATGGACGGGGCGCGTCCGGGCGAAGGCGCGCAGGCCGTCGAGGAAGCGCGAGGCTGAGGCGATCCGCCCGGCATGCAGCTCCGGATAGCCGCCGGGAAGCCAGCAGGCGTCGCAATCGTCCGGGGGCGCCTCGTCGGCCAGCGGCGAGAATGGGCGGAGTTCGGCCCCTTGCGCCCGCCATCCGGCCTCGACATGCGGGTAGACGAAGCTGAAGGCGGCGTCGCGGGCGATGGCGATGCGCTTGCCGGGGGCGGGCAGGGCCGGAGCGGCCTCGCCCGATACCGGCAGCATCGTCGCGCCGGCCGCAGCGACAACCGCATCGAGATCGACCGCGCCTGCGACCGCTTCCGCCAACGCATCGAGCCGGGCATGCAGATCGTCGGTCTCGCCGGCCTGCACCAGGCCGAGATGGCGCTCGGGCAGGATCAGGCTGGCCTCGCGCGGCAGTGCGCCGAAGACCGGCAGGCCGATCCGCTCCATGCCGGCGGCGGCGAGCCGGCGATGGCGTTCGCTCGCGACCTTGTTGAGGATGACCCCGGCGATCCTGATCCGCGGATCGTAGAGCTTGCAGCCGAGCGCGACCGCCCCGGCCGATTGCGCCTGACCGGAGACGTCGACGACGAGCACGACCGGCCAGCCGAGCAAAGCGGCGATGTCGGCGCTGGCGCCGGTGTGCCCTTCCGGCCCCGGGACGGCGTCGAACAGGCCCATCGAGCCCTCGGCGACGATGACGTCGGCATCCTGCGCCGCCGTGCCTGCGATGCCGGCAAGCAGCGCGTCCGGCATCGCATAGCTGTCAAGATTGGCGCTGGCGGCGCCGGTCGCTGCGGCATGGAAGGCCGGGTCGATATAGTCCGGCCCGCATTTCAGGCCGCGCACGGCAAGCCCGCGTCGGGTGAGCGCCCGCTGCAGGCCGAGCGTGATCGTGGTCTTGCCGGAGCCGGAGCGCGGTGCGGCGACGAGCAGGCCCCTGGCCGTCATGCCTGTCCCCCGCGCGGCCGGAAACGGCGGTCATAGCCGGTGGAATACAGTGCGCTCTCGCCGAAATCCGCGCTGCCGAGGGCCGGGCCGACCAGGATCAGCGCGGTCCGTTCGAGATCGGCAGCGCGCACCTGCGCCGCGATGTCGGCGAGCGTGCCGCGCAGCACCCGTTCATCTGGCCAGGAGGCGCGAAACACCACCGCGACCGGGCAATCGGCGCCGTAGAACGGCGTAAGCTCGGCGGCGACCTGCTCGATCACATGGATCGAGAGATGAATGGCGAGCGTCGTCCCCGAAGCGGCGAAGGTCGCGAGCTTCTCCTTTTCCGGCATGGCCGAGGCGCGTCCTGAGGTCCGCGTCAGCACCAGCGATTGCGCGACGCCCGGCAGGGTGAGCTCGCGCTTCAGCGCGGCGGCGGCGGCGGCGAAGGCCGGCACACCCGGCGTGACCTCATAGGGAATGCCGAGCGCTTCCAGCCGGCGCATCTGCTCGCCGGTCGCGCTCCAGATCGAGATGTCGCCGGAGTGCAGCCGGGCCACGTCCTGGCCCTGCTCATGCGCCGCCGCGATTTCGGCGATGATCGCGTCGAGATCGAGCGGGGCGGTGTCGACAATGCGCGCGCCCGGCGGGCACCAGCCGAGCATCGCCTGCGGGATCAGCGACCCCGCATAGAGGCAGACCGGGCAGGAGGCGATCAGGTCGCGCCCGCGCAGGGTGATCAGGTCGGCGGCGCCCGGGCCGGCGCCGATGAAATGCACGGTCATAAGGCGTTTTTGTCCGGTTCGGCGCTGCGGGCGAGCGCGCATGTGACGCGGCTCGTGGCGATGCGCGGCTGCACCAGCACGGCGCCCGGCCCGGCGGCGGCCAGTGCCGCCGCCTCCGCCACCGAGCCGACGCCATAGAGACCTGCGATGCGGGTCGAGCGCGTGGCGCAGGCGGCCTCAAAGCCGGCCAGCGCCTCGTCGGGAATGGCGACGAGCTCGACCTGATGCGTGCGTGCGGCGGCGACGAGACCGGGCTCGCTGAAGCGCGAGGCGAGCGTCGCGATCCGGCCGAGGCGCTCGGAGCCGATCCCGGCCGCCGCCAGCGCCTGCGTCAAGCAGGCGAGGATGTCGGCTTCGGAGGTGCCGGAGCGCAGGCCGATGCCGGCGGTCATGCCGGAGCTCACGGCTTCACCACCCGCCATTGCGTCACCGGCATCGCCGGCCGCCAGCCATGCATTGTTCCGACCGGATCGAGATGAGCGATGCCGATGCGGCGCAGATTGCCGCCATGCTGCGCGAACAGCGCCGCGAGCCGCGCCTCGCCCTCGATGGTCACGGCGTTCGCGACCAGCCGGCCGCCCGGCTTCAGCGCCGCGAAGGCGGCCTCGAACAGGCCGGGATCGCCGAGCCCGCCACCGATGAAGACCGCATTGGGTGAAGCCTTGCCGGCGAAGCTCGCCGGTGCCTTGCCTTCGACGATCTCGATCGGCACTGCGCCGAGCGTCAGCCGGTTGCGACCGATGCGTGCCGCCCGCTCCGGGAGCTCCTCGAAAGCGATCGCGCGGTTGTGGCGGTGGCGCAGGCACCATTCGATGCCGATCGAGCCGGAGCCGGCACCGACATCCCAGAGCAGCTCGCCGGCGCGGGGTGCGAGTGCCGAGAGTGTGATCGCGCGGATGTCGGCCTTGGTCAGCTGGCCGTCATGCTCGAACCAGTCGTCGGCGAGGCCGTTGGCCAGAGGCAGGATGTGGGCATCGGCGCCGGCGACGACGCTGACCGCCAGCATGTTGAGCGGCACGATCCCCTCAATCGCGAAGGCGTCGGCACGCGTCTCGCGGATGCGCTCCTTCGGGCCGCCCAGCGCTTCGAGCACGGTGAGCGAGCTGCCGCCGAGGCCGCGCTCCGACAGCAGCGCGGCGACGGCGGCGGGCGTCGATTCGTCCCAGGACAGCGCCAGGATGCGTGCCCCCGGCTGCAGCAGCGGGATGATGCGCTGTAAGGCCCGCCCGTGCAGGGAGACCAGCGCGCACTCCTCCTGAGGCCAGCGCATCCGCGTGCAAGCCATCGAAAACGCTGACAATTGCGGGATAACCCGCATTTCCTCCGAAGGGAGCGCTTTGGTCAGCCCGGCTCCGATGCCGTAATGGAACGGGTCGCTGGTGGCCAGAACGCAGACCGCCCGCCCGCGTTCGGCCAGGATCGCCGGCAGCGCATTTCTGAAGGGTTGTGGCCATGCTCGGGCCTCGCCGGGGACCTTTCCGATCAGCTTGAGATGGCGCTCTCCCCCGAACACGATCTCGGCCTGTTCGAGTGCCGCGAGAGCCTCTGGGGTTAGTCCGGCGCGGCCATCCTCGCCGAGTCCGACCAGCGAGAGCCAGGGGCCATGCTGCGCTGCGCTCGACAGCTTGTCGGTTTCAGGCGACAAAAGATTCATGACCGTCCTCATCCTTGGTGGCACCAGCGAAGCGGCTGCACTTGATCAGCTTCTGGCTGAGCAGGCCCCCGAGATCCGTGCCGTGATCTCTCTCGCCGGCCACACCTCCGATCCGCGGCCGCTGTCGCTGCCGACCCGCATCGGCGGCTTCGGCGGCATCGCCGGTCTGCGCCGCTATCTCGTCGAGGAAGGCGTGGTCGCGGTCATCGATGCGACCCATCCCTTCGCCGCCATCATGCCCTTTCACGCAGAGGCCGCCTGCAAGGCCGAGGGCGTGCCGCTGCTCGCGATCAGGCGCGAGAGCTGGCGGCCTCGGGCCGGCGACCGCTGGCGCAGCGTGCCGAACATTGCCGCCGCTGTCGAGGCGCTCGGCCCCGAGCCGCAGCGCGTCTTCCTGACCATCGGCCGGCTCGAGCTGCCGCATTTCTTCGCGGCACCGCAGCACCGCTATCTGATCCGGGTCATCGAGCCGGTCGGTGAACTGCCGCTGCCGCATGCCAAGGTCCTGCAGCAGCGCGGGCCTTTCGAGGCCGAGGCCGAGGAAAGGCTGATGCACCGGGAGGGGACGCAGATCCTGGTCAGCAAGAATGCCGGCGGCTCGATGACGCTCGGCAAGCTCGTCGCGGCGCGCCGGCTCGGCCTGCCGGTGATCATGGTCGAGCGGCCGCCCAAGCCCGATGTCGAATACGTCACCCATATCGATCAGGTTCTGCCCTGGCTGGTGGCGCAGGGGCTCTTCGTCACAGAGCGCGGCGTATAGACGAAGGGGGCCTTTCCCTTGCGCGCGATCAGGCGCGTGCCGCTCGCACCGATCATCACCAGCGTCGCCATGTCGGCCGTGCCTGCTGCTTCATGAGCTTCGCCCAGCGTCAGGACGCGCAGTGCTTCGTCGGCCCGGCCGATGGCGCGCGCGAACAGCACCGGCGTGTCGGGCGCCCGGACGGCGAGTGCGAGTTCCAGCGCCTTGCCGAGTTGCCAGGGCCGCGCCTTCGAGATCGGATTGTAGAGGCAGATCACGAAATCCGCCCGCAGCACCGCCTCCAGCCGGGCGGTGACGACGTCCCAGGGCTTGAGATTGTCCGATAGCGAGATCGCGCAGAAATCGCCCCCGAGCGGGGCGCCGGCCGCCGCGGCCGCTGCCAGCATTGCGGTCACGCCGGGCTCGACGGTGATCGTGAGCTCGCGCCAGCCGGGCTCGCCGGCCTCTACAGCCTCGAATACGGCGGCCGCCATGGCGAAGACGCCGGGATCGCCGCCGGAGACCACCGCGACCTTCTTCCCCGCGGCGGCGAGTTCCAGCGCATGCCGGGCCCGGTCGATCTCGACCCGGTTGTCGCTGGCATGCTTGCTCTGGCCGGCCCGGACGGGGATACGGTCGAGATAGGGGCCATAGCCGATAAGGTCGCTGGCCTGATCGAGCGCCGCCTGTGCCGCCGGCGTCAGATAACGCGCTTCGCCAGGGCCGAGCCCGACGACGGTGAGAGTGCCGGTCACAGCCGCCGCCCTTCGCCGGGCACCAGGATCATCGAGAAATAAGGCGCCTCGTCATCGGGCTTCTCGGCCAGCCTCACCACGCGCTGGTCGGCCATGGTGGCGCGCTCGACATAGATGGCGCGGTTGATCAGCCCCGCTTGCTGCAAGGCTCGCCGGACCTTGGGCAGGTTGCGGCCGAGCTTCATGATCACCGCCGCATCGGTGTCGACGAGACGGCGCGTCAGCTCGCCCTCGGCGAGTGTGCCCGGCAGCACGGTCATGACGTCATCGCCCCAGGTGATCGGGGCGGCGGCCTGCGTCCAGGCACCGGCCATTCCGGTGACGCCCGGCACCACCTCGGTCGGGAAACGCTGGGCGAGGCGCCGCCAGAGATGCATGAACGAGCCGTAGAAGAACGGATCGCCATCGCAGAGTACGGCGATGGTGCGGCCGGCGGCCATTTCATCCGCGAGCCTTTCGGCAGCGGCGTCGTAGAAGGCGGCGATCGGCCCGGCATAGCCTTCTTCCTCGACCGGCACCTCGGTCGTCACCGGAAAGGCGAGCTCGATCTCGCGGGCGCCGTCGGGCGCGATGATCGCATCGGCGGTGACGCGGGCATTGCCGCGCCGGCCACGCTTGCAGAAGTGCACGAGACGGTCGGCCTTGAGGATGATGTCGCGGGCACGCACTGTCATGTAGTCGGGATCGCCGGGGCCGAGGCCGACGCCGAAAAGCAGGGTGCGGGGGGCTCGTTCGCTCACCCTCTTACTCCTTCACTTGCGCCAGCGCATTGACCGCCGCCGCCGCCATCGCCGAGCCGCCGCGCCGGCCATGCACCACGAGGAAAGGCACGCGCCCGTCCAGCGCCAGCGCCTCCTTCGATTCCGCCGCGCCGACGAAGCCGACGGGGATGCCGATCACGGCCGCCGGCTTCGGCGCGCCCGCATCGAGCATGTCGAGCAGGCGGAACAGCGAGGTCGGCGCATTGCCGATGACCACGAGGCTGCCCTCCAGATGCGGCCGCCAGAGCTCCATCGCCGCGGCCGAGCGGGTCGTGCCCATCTCCTGCGCCAGCTTCGCCACCGAAGGGTCGGTGAGCGTGCAGATCACCTCGTTGCCGGCGGGAAGGCGGGCGCGGGTGACGCCGTCGGCGACCATGCGGGCATCGCAAAGGATCGGTGCGCCCTTGGCCAGGGCCGCTTCCGCGGTCGCCGCGAAATCCGGCGACATCGCCACGTCCTTGGGCAGATCGGTCATGCCGCAGGCATGGATCATCCGCACGACGACGCGCTCGGCGGTGCCGGAAAAGCCGGAGAGGTCGGATTCGGCCCGGATGATGGCGAAGGAGCGCTCGTAGATCGCGGCTCCGTCGCGCAGATAGGCGTGGCGCGTGTTCAAATCTTCATTCCCGATGGTGCGCTGCGGCCTCGAGGCGCGCGCGGATGTCCTGACCCGGTTCGAGCCGGCGCACAAGTTCCGCCAGCGTCAGATGTGCGATCGGCTTGCCACGGGTGCTGCCGGCGAGGATGACGTCGTAGCCGGCCTCGCTGGCCAGGAGGGTGAGGTCGGCAGCGCCCTGGCGGGCGCAGGATTTGACGCAGCCGGAAAGATGCAGCGTCAGCCCCTCCGCCAGCAGGGGCGCCAGGACCTGCGACAGAGGTCCAGCATCAGCGAGCGTCGCTGCGGTGGCACGATCGCAGGCCGGCGCGCCGGCACAGGCCGAGACGGGCAGGCGCGGGTCGCTTGGCGAGAGCACGAGGCCTTCTTGTGCGAGGGCGGCAGCCAGCTCCTCGGCGGCGGCGCCCGAAACCCCGCAGAAGCCGAGACCGCGCCAGGGCGAGAGCCGGATCTCTTCGATCGCGAAACGCTCGGCCAGTTCCGCGAGTCGGGCCAGGCTTGCGGCGTCGCCGCGGCCGAAGGGCAGGCCGGCGAGGACTGCGAAACGGTTGTCCCGCTCGGCGGCGACGCCAACCGGTGCAGGGGAAGGGCGCGCCGTGGGAGCCGGCATCGGAGCCAGGCCGCACACGGCGGCGAGCGCGTTCAGCGCCTCGTCGTCGAGCTCGCGCATGCGCCGGACCTCGCCGCTTCTGACGCGCGCCTCGGCGGTGAAGCCGGTGAGCAGCATCGCGGCGATCGCGGGCGCAGTTGCCGGATCGACCGGTCCGAACCAGAGCCCGCCCGGCAGGCCGAAGGCGACGGCCTCGATGGCGACGGCGCGCAAGCGCAGATCGGCCGCAAAATCGTCGAGCGCCAGAGGGCCGCCGCCATCGACCACGATCGAGAACTTGGCCGGCAGCCCCGCGACGCGGCGGCCGGCGCTTTCGACCGCTGCGGCGAGGGCGGCAGCGTCGAGCAACTCGCCCGCTTCACGGCCGGCGAGCGGCGAAGCCAGCACCAGCCGGTGCGGCCCCTCGCCCGTCGCCTCGTCGACCAGCCCGGCGGCGAGCAGTTCCGCGACCAGTGCCGAATGTGTCTCTTCGCGCACGCCGCGCAGCTGGAGATTGCCGCGGCTCGAAATCTCGATCTGCCCGTTGCCATGGCGGGTCGCCAGTTCGCCGATAAATGCCAGCTGCGCCGGCGAAAGCGCTCCGCGCGGTGGATGCAGCCGCACCAGCCAGCCATCGCCGGTCTGCATCGGCCGCAAGGTGCCGGGGCACCAGCCGCGTCGCATCGTTGCGGGGGCGGGCAGGCTCATTCCGCCGCCTCCCGCTCGGCGGCGAGCAGCGCCGTGGAGTTCAGCCGGCTGCGCCAGAGCCCGCGCGTCTGCGCCTCGGCGAGACGCGAGCGGATCGAAGCGGCGGCCGGCGCGTTGACCGCCTCCAGCGCCTGCCAGGTCGCGGCATTGCCGCAATAGGCCTGGAACACCGCATCGAACAGGGCGTCGGAGACGGCGTCCGTGCTCGCGGCATAGACGAAGAGCGCATCGACAGCCTCGGCAAGCTCGGCCGCGCCGCGCCAGCCATGGGCGAGATGGCCCGCGATCCAGCGGGGATGGCAGAGCCGGCCATGGACGATACGCGAGACATCCTCGGCGAGCGTCCGCGCCTTCGGAGCCTGCGGATCCGAGGTATCGAGGCTGTAGGTCACCGCCTCTCCGCCCAGCGCCTGCATTGCCGCGACGAAGCCGCCGATCGCATCGGCCGCGCTTGTCGCTTCCAGTATGTCGCGGCCGGCGGTGTCGCTGGCATGGATGAAGGCATCGGCCGCCGCGACCCTTGCCGCGAAGCCGATATCGGCCCGTCCTGACCCGTCCGCCCCGCCATAGGCATGGCTGCTGGCTGCGAGATAGGCCGCGCCGAGTTCGTCGCGCGAGCGCCAGTCGCCATCGAGCGCCCGGTCGGCCATGGCCGCGCCATAGCGGCCGGGCGCGGCGCCGAAGATCCGGCTGCCGGTCTCGCCGCGCCGGCGGGCGGCGGCCGGCTCGTTCCATTCCTCGGGCTCGTCGAGCGCCGCGACGGCTCTGGCGGCGGTGTCGAGCAGGGTGATCTGCGCCGGAAACGTGTCGCGGAAGGCGCCGGAGATGCGGATCGTCACGTCGAGCCGCGGCTGGGCGAGCTTGGCCTGCGGCGTGATGGCGAAGCCCGTGACCCGGGTCGAGCCATGGTCCCAGATCGGCGCGACGCCCATCAGGTGAAGCGCATGCGCTATGTCCTCGCCGCCCGAGCGCAGGGTCGGCGACGCCCAGAGATCCATGACGATGCGGCGCGGATAATCGCCCTCGTCCTGGAGATGGCGGGCGACCACGGCCTCGGCCGCCAGCCTCCCCAATCTGGCGGCGGCGCGTGTCGGCACGGCACGCGGATCGAGCGTCGAGAGGTTGCGCCCGGTCGGCAGCACGTCCGGGCGGCCGCGCTGTGGCGCTCCGGCCGGGCCGGGCGGCACGAAGCGGGCATCGAGGGCCTTCAGCAGGTTGCGACGCTCGTTCGCGGCCGATTCCGGATCGGCTTCCGAGCTGCCGAAGATGTGCAGGCCGTCGCGGAACTGCATCTCGGCGAGGTCGCAGAGATGCGCGTCGAGTGCCGCGAGCGCGCTCGGCATGTCCTGGTCGGAGGTGACACCGCAGGCCGCGGCGAGGCCGCTCGCCTGCGCCCGGTCGAAGATCTCGCGCGCCACGATCTCGGCGCGGCGCGGATCGAGCACCTGCGCCTGCGCATATTCCTCGACAAGGTCGCGCAGCAGGGCCGCCTCGCCGGCGGCTTCGCTCGCGGCGAGCGGCGGCGGCAGATGGCCGAGCGTCAGGGCCGAAAGCCGGCGCTTGGCGGGGGCCGCCTCGCCGGGGTCGTCGACGACATAGGGGTAGATCACCGGCAGTGCGCCGATGGCGAGGCGCGGCCAGCATGCGGCGGACAGCGCCACCGCCTTGCCGGGCAGCCATTCGGTCGTGCCATGGGTGCCGAGATGAATCAGGGTGTCGACCCGCTCGACTTCCCGCAAGCCGAGATAGAAGGCGAGATAGCCATGGCCCGGCGGGGCGTCGGGATCGTGATAGCGCGCCTTGCGATCGGGCGAGGCGTCGCGCGCCGGTTGCAGCGCGATGGCGAGCTTGCCGAAACGCACGAGCCGGAAGTTGAAGGCGCCGCCGCTGCAGGCCGGGTCGGCTTCGGGGGCGCCATGGCTGGCGATAAGCGCATCGCGGGCGGCCACTGGAATCGTGGCGAGCCAGTTGCGATAGGCCGAGAGCGGAACGGCGAAGTCGGCGGGACCCTCGGTGAGTGCGGACATCAACCGCCAGCCCTCATCCTGAGCAGCGGCTGCAGGCCGCTCCTCAGGATGAGGGCTGAGGGTAGGGACGACGTTGCGGGCGACATCATATCCCGCCCCGGCCAGCAATTCCCGGATCGCCAGCGCGCTCGCCGGCGTGTCGAGTCCGACGGCGAAGCCGGCGCGGCCGCCGCGGGCGGGATAGTCCGACATCACCAGAGCGAGCCGCCGCTCGGCGGCCGGCTTGCGGCCGAACGCCACCCAGTTCGTCGCGAGCTCGGCGAGCGCGGCGACGCCGTCCGCATCGGGCGCGAGCCGGCGCAGGCTGAGGCCGGTCGCGGGATCGCTGACCTCCTGCTTGAAGGCGACAGGGATCGCGCCGAGCCTGCCGTCGAACTCCGGCAGCGCCGCCTGCATGGCGAGGTCGGCGGCGGAAAGCCCGCGTGGCGAGGCTTCCCAGGCCTCGCGGGCGCTGCCGACCGGCACGGCCTGCAAGATCGGACAATCGGCAGCGTCGAGCACGAAGCCCTCGCCTTCCCGGGCCGAGAAGGCGGTGCTGGTGACGATCAGCGCCGGCTTGCGTGCCGCGATCAGTTCGGCGAGCCCGGCCGCGACGGTAGCATCCTTGAGGCTGGTCAGGGCGAGCGGTAGCGGTGCGAGGCCGCGCGCGGCGAGGGCCGAGACGATCGCCTCGACCATCGCGGTGTCACCGGCGGCGACGCCGGAGCGATAGACGAGGACGGGCACGAGAGGCGTTTCGGCCGGCAGGGTGGCGAGCGCGGCGCGCCAGGGCAGGGGCGCGGCGTCGGGGCCGAGGGCGAAGAGCGGCGGGAGCGGGAGGGCAGCGAGGTCGCGCTGTCCCTCATCCCCCTGCCGGGACCTTCTCCCCGGCGCAGCCGGGTCGGATGAGGGCGGCGTTGCGAGATAACCGTCGATACGCCCCAGCAGCCGCCGCATGTTCTCGGCACCGCCGCCGGCGTGGAAATAGCCCAGCAGCGCGCCCGCGAAAGCCGGCGGCACCGTGCCATGGCCGGCCAGCCGCTCATCCTCCCGGTCGTCGCCCGGCAGCACGGCGAGCGCCACGCCGTGCTGCCGGCAGGCGGCGGCGACCTGCTCGATGCCGTAGCGCCAGCTGTCGAGCCCACCCAGGCAGCGCAGCAGCACGAAACGTGAGCGGCTCAACGTTTTTTCGATCAAGAGGTCGATCGAGAGCGGATGCTTGCAGCGTCGCAGCGGCACGAGGCGAAGCGTGAATGCCGCGCCTCCTCCGTCATGCTCGCGATTGGGGCGAGCATCCATGTCTTGAACACTGGCCGTGCCAAGGGAAGGCGTGGATGGTCGGGATAAGCCCGACCATGACGAAGAGGCCGCCGCCACCGCCGAAAGATCGCTGTCGCTGAAGGAGAGAACGATGATGTCTCCCGGCGGCAAGGCGAGGTCGACGGCGTCTTCGCCGTCGTCGAGCCTCACCTCGCTGGTCGGAAGCAGATGCATCGCATCACTTTCTCAACATGATGTCCGGAAGGCGCGAGACCGCCGTCCGGACATCATCGCTTTCAGCCCTTGAGGGCGGCCTCGACGGCGGAGCGGTCGAAGCCCTTGAGGCCGATGACGACGAGCCTGCCGTCACGGGCCTCGTCGGCCTCCCAGGCGCGGTCGTAATGGTGGCCGATGCGTCGGCCGACGCCCTGCACGACGAGCCGCATCCGCTTGCCGGGGACGGCGGCAAAGCCCTTCAGGCGCAGCACGCCTTCGGCCTCGGCGGCCTTGGCGAGGCGGGCGACGAGTTCCTCCGGCGAGCCGGCTTCCGGCAGCGGCAGGGCGACGCTGTCGAAATCGTCATGATCATGGTCCTCGCCCTCGCCATGATGCGAGGGGCGCGCCGCGAGGTCGGCTTCGGCGGCGGCGCCCAGCCCGATGATCAGGGCCGGCTCGACCTTGCCATGAGCGGTCTCGACCACCTTGATCGCCTTGGGCAGATGCTCGGCGATCTCGGCCTTGACCCGCTCGCGCCCTTCCGCGTCGACGAGGTCGCTCTTGTTGAGCAGGATCAGGTCGGCGCAGAGGATCTGGTCCTCGAAGACCTCCTCCAGCGGGTTGTCGTGGTCGACCGACTGGTCCTGAGCCGCCTGCGCCTTCAGGGCTTCGGGATCATCGGCGAACTGGCCCTCGGCGACGGCCGGCCCGTCGACCACGGCGATCACGCCGTCGACGGTGACGCGGCTGCGAATCGCCGGCCAGTTGAAGGCCTGGACCAGCGGCTTCGGCAGAGCGAGGCCCGAGGTCTCGATCAGGATGTGTTGCGGCGGGTTCGGCCGGTCGAGCAGCTTCTCCAGTGCCGGCACGAAGTCATCGGCGACGGTGCAGCAGATGCAGCCATTCGGCAGCTCGACGATGTCATCCTCCGAGCAGCCCTCGATGCCGCAGCCGGCGATGAAGGAGCCGTCGAAGCCGAGATCGCCGAATTCGTTGACCAGCACGGCGAGGCGCTTGCCGCCGGCATTCTCGAGCAGATGCCGGACGAGGGTCGTCTTCCCGGCGCCGAGGAAGCCGGTGATGATCGTGCATGGCACCTTGCCGAGCGCGGGGTTCTGCGGAGCGTTCATTGATCTGATCCTTGTTGGCGCGGCAGCGGAGGCACGCGCGCGACCACGCCCTTGCGGAACGAGGCGGGTCTTTCCTTCCAGGGAACGATACCGTTGGCGCTGGCGGCAAAGCTCTGCGCCGCGCCGACGATCTCGTCGAGATGGCTGTCGGTGTCGAGGTCACCGATCAGATAGGTCCACTTGCCGTCGGCGGCGAGCGCGATGGTGCACGGCCGCTTGCAGACGGCGAGGCATTCGACCTCGACGACGGCGACGCGGCTGCCGGCAAGGCGCGCGGCCAGGGCCGATGCGAGCTCGACGCCCGGCCGGTCATAGCCGTCAGGCAGATCGTCGCGCTGGCGCCGGCAGGCTGTGCAGACATGGATGGTGCAGCCCGGCTCCAGCCGGGCGACGGTCGCGAGGGCGAGATCGCCTTCGAGCATGAGACTGCTTCCTTGGACTGGCGCGGCCGTTTCCGGCCGCGCGAGGCGTCAGGCTGCCGCGGTGGCGGCGCTGCGGCGCGTGACCCAGGGCCAGAGCACGCCGACGGCGAAGCCGGTGGCGAGCCAGAGCGCGGCCTGGATGGCGAGCGAGAGCGCCGCGAAATGCGCCGCGATCTCGGCGGGGACCCGGCTTTCCGGAGCGACCGGGTGCGGCGCGCCGATCAGATGCGGCAGCAGCAAAGCGAGCACGGCGAGCGCCCTTGCCCAGGAGGCCTCGACCCGCAGGAAGACGAAGAGCGCGCCTGCGGTGACGGCTGCGGTCATCAGCCACCAGAGCTGCCGGTGCTGTAGCTCCGCCGCGGCTGCGCCCGGCAGTTCCGGCGCCAGCCCCATAGCCGGGGCGAGCCCGAAGGCGAGGAAGCCGCAGACCGCCCAGGCCAGGGCCCGGCGCTCGTCGATCCGCTCGTTCGCCGCGATCATGCCGGCGAGCAACAGGGCGGCGAAGCCGATCGCGGTGCCGATCGTCACCAGGCTGGTGAAGGCGGTGCGCTGGAAACCGTCCTGCGGCTTCCATTCATGCTCGTCCCCATGCGCGGCCGGGCCGTGCGCGAGGTGGATGCGGGCTTCGCCGGTGAAAGCCGCCTGCATCGGTGCGGGCTGCGCGCGCAGCGCCGCCTCATAGGTCTCCGCCTTGAGGATGAGCGGCGTCGTGGTGACGTGCTGGAGCGCCGATATCAGCAGCCCAGCCAGAAGCCCGGCCAGAAGACTGACCGTGAGAACACGCGTGACCATTTGGCTTCCCCGTCAGTGGCAGGGGAAGGCGAGGCCGTGGCGGGCGTCATGCGCCGCATTGTGGACATTCGCGGAGGCCGCGAAGCCGACGGTGTAGACCAGCACGAAGCCGAGGATCAGCGCCGCGGCGACGGCTTTCGCGCGCTCGGAGACGCTGGCCTGGCTGGAGACGGTAGCCGTATTCATCTTGGTTCACTTCCTGGCCACCCCACCGGCAGCCTGTTGGACGACATCGAAAGACGGCAGGTCTCCTGGCTCACGGCTTGGTGTCCTGCTCCGCCTTCCCGGGAAACCCAGTGGCCGATGGCGCAGGACGCGCCGCTTACAGTTGCGGGGGCAGCCGCGGCATCGCACCGCGTTCCCTTTTCACCTCGTCGCCGAGGCACCGTCGGGGATGATCATTAGCCATCCGGCGGGCGCTGTGCAATGCACTCACGTCATTCTCGGCCGGAAGCGTAGCGAAGAGCCGAGAATCTCCTGAAAGAGATGCTCGGCTCTGCGCCCGAGCACGACGCGGAGACCAAGACATGACCGTTCCACCGCTCACCCTCGTCCTCGGCGGCGCCCGTTCCGGCAAGAGCCGCCATGCCGAGACGCTGATCGAAGCCCTGCCGGCTCCCTGGATCTACATCGCCACCGCCCAGGCCTATGACGAGGAGATGCGCGCGCGGATCGCCGAGCACCGGGCCCGCCGCTCTCCGGACTGGCGGACGATCGACGCGCCGATGGCGCTGCCCGAGGCTCTGCGTGTCGTTCCGCGCGGGCGGCCGGTGCTGGTCGACTGCCTGACGCTCTGGCTGACCAATCTCATCCTGGCCGAGCGCGATATCGCCATCGCCACAGGTGATTTGATGCTCGCCTGCCGCGAGGCGCAGGGGCCGATCGTGCTGGTTTCGAACGAGGTCGGCCTCGGCATCGTGCCGGAGAATGCGCTCGCCCGCCGCTTCCGCGACGAGGCCGGGCGGTTGCACCAGCGCCTTGCGAGTCAGGCGGAGCGCGTGGTCTTCATGGTCGCCGGTCTGCCGATGCAGGTGAAATAGCAGGGAAGAAGCGATGACGATCGATGATGGCGAGGCCGCCCGCCACAAGGCGAAGATGGAGAAGCGCAAGGCTGTCCAGGACGCCGAGGTCGCCGGCAAGACGCTCGAGAAGGGGCTGCTGATCGTCAACACCGGACCCGGCAAGGGCAAGTCGACCGCCGCCTTCGGCCTGATCCTGCGGGCGCTCGGCCATGGCTGGCGCATCGGCGTCGTGCAGTTCATCAAGGGCGCCTGGTCGACCGGCGAACGCAGGGCGCTGGAGGCCTTCGGCGATCAGATCTCCTGGCAT
The DNA here is from genome assembly GCF_053618995.1 of Allobosea sp. NPDC055594. NCBI lineage: Bacteria > Pseudomonadati > Pseudomonadota > Alphaproteobacteria > Hyphomicrobiales > Alloboseaceae > Allobosea > Allobosea sp. NPDC055594. The sequence goes on along the minus strand of NZ_JBSHIO010000016.1, from coordinate 77,573 downwards.
TCGATGGGCGAGGGCTTCACCTGGGAGACGCAGGACAAGGCCCGCGACATTGCCGCCGCGACGAGAGCCTTCGAGAAGGCGAAGGAGCTGATGGCCGACGAGAGCATCCGGCTCCTAGTGCTGGACGAGCTCAACATCGCCCTGCGCTACGACTATCTGCCGCTGGCCGAGGTCGTGGCGGTGCTGCAGGCGCGCCGGCCCGGTCTCCACATCGTCGTCACCGGCCGCAACGCCAAGCCGGAGTTGATCGACGCCGCCGATCTCGTCACCGAGATGACGCTGGTGAAGCACCATTTCGCCGCCGGCGTGAAGGCGCAGGAGGGGATCGAGTTCTGAGCGTCGCTCAGCCAGCCAGCACTGTGAGGCTGCCGAGCCCCGCCAGCCCCCACAGGATCAGGCAGGATTTCCGGTAGAGCCCGAGCGCCCGTCGGATGTCGGCCGCCTTCGCCTCGGCCCGTCCGTCGCCCATCCAGCCATCCTCGACCCTGACCGCGCCATAGACGCGCGGCCCGGCGAGCCGAAGCCCGAGCGCCCCCGCCATTGCCGCCTCCGGCCAGCCGGCATTGGGCGAGCGGTGGCGCCTTGCGTCGCGGTGCACGGCGCGCCAGGCGGCGGAGGCATCGGCCTGCCGGTCGAGCGCCGCCGCACCGATCAGCAGCAGGGCGGTCAGCCGCGAGGCCGGCAGGTTGACGAGGTCGTCGAGCCGCGCCGCCGCCCAGCCGAAGGCGAGATGGCGCGGCGATTTGTGGCCGATCATCGAATCGGCTGTGTTGATTGCCTTGTAGAGGGCCGCGCCCGGCAAGCCGCACACGCCGAGCCAGAAGGCCGGCGCGATGATGCCGTCGGAGAAATTCTCCGACAGACTCTCGATCGCGGCCCGCGCCACTCCGGCCTCGTCGAGGCTCTCAGGATCGCGCCCGACGATCATCGCGACCGCCTTGCGCCCGCCATGCAATCCATCCTTCTCGAGCCCCTCGGCGACGGCGGCGACATGCTCGTAAAGGCTGCGCTGCGCCAGCAAGGTCGAAGCGAGCAAAGCGAGCGGCAGCAGGGCAAAGGCACCCGCCAGGCGGCAGAGCCAGAGCAGGACGAGGCTCGCCACCAGCGTCACGCAAAGCAGGATGGCGAGTGCCGCGAGACCGGCGAGACGCCTTCTGGAGAAGGCGGCGCTCTCGCGGTTCAGCCTGCGGTCCAGCGCCGCGATCAGCGCCCCGATCCAGGTGACGGGATGGCCGATCCATGCGTACAAGCGCGCCGGATAGCCGATCGCCGCCTCGATGATCAGGGCGGCGAGGAGCAGCGGCAAAGCGTCGGGGAAGATCATGGCGGATGGAGCAGGGACGGAAGGGGCGATCTGGCATGGCGGCGATCTCGCCACGGCCAAAGCGCTCTTTCACGATGCGCCGGAGCCCTGGATCGATCTCTCGACCGGTATCAACCCCTTCCCCTATCCGCTTCCGGCGCTGCCGTTAAGTCTCTGGCAGCGTCTGCCCGGGGGGCGCGAGGAGGCGGCATTGCTGGCGGCGGCAGGGCGCGCCTATCGCGTCCGGCCGGAAAGCGGCGTGGTCGCGGCTCCCGGCACGCAGATTCTGATCGAGCTCTTGCCGCGCCTCGCGCCGCAGGCGCGCGTGGCGGTGCTCGGGCCGACCTATGGCGAGCACGAGCTGGCCTGGCGGAAAGCCGGCTGCGAGGTTCGTGAGATCGCCGATCTCGCCGAGGCCGGCGCGGCTGATGTCGTGGTCGTGGTCAATCCCAACAATCCCGATGGCCATATTGTCGATCTGCCGGCGCTGACGGCCGTGGCAGACAGTCTTGCAGCGCGCGGTGGCCTGCTGGTGATCGACGAGGCCTTCGCTGACTTCCAGCCCGGCGCCAGTCTCGTTCCGACCTTGCCGCAAGCGACGCTGGTGCTGCGTTCCTTCGGCAAGGCCTATGGTCTGGCCGGGGTGCGGCTCGGCTTCGCGATCGGCGAGAGCCGGCATGTCGAGGCGTTGCGCGGCATGCTCGGCCCCTGGGCGGTGGCGGGACCGGCACTCGAAATCGGCACTCAGGCGCTCGGCGATGCCGGCTGGCTCGCGGCGCAGGAAAAGGCCCGTGCCGCCGATGCGCGCCGGCTCGACGCCCTGCTCGCCAAATCTGGCCGCGTCGTCGGCGGAACCATACTCTATCGCCTGCTCGAGACATCCGCGGCGCCGGCCCTGTTCGAGCGCCTCGGGCGGGCGGGCATCTATGTCAGGCGCTTCCGGCATGATCCGTCGCGCCTGCGCTTCGGCCTGCCGGGCGACGAGCCGGGCTGGGTCCGGCTCGAGACCGTCCTCGGCGCCGAAGGCGACGGGCGCTGGTCGTAGCCGCGCTGTGCTCCCCCTGGGGTCGGCTCGCGGGCCAATCCGGAGCGCCTCCGTTGGCTGGCTGGGAGGCGTCGCCGATCGGGCAGGGTGCGATGGCGACGGGCGTGCGATCGCAGGCTATCGTCGCGCCCCTGTGCCCGATTCTGAATTCCCGGAGAAAACGACATGCAGCCTTGGCCGAAGCGGAACGCCCTGACCATCGGCTTCGCCCATGCCGCCTATGAGCTTCGCGACGAGTATCTGGCGCGGCACGGCGAGGCGGCGAGCTTCGAGGTGCGCACCGTCGATGAACTGAAGGCAAGGGCGCATGAAGCGGATGTGCTGGTCGTCTCCGGTCTCTGGCGCAACGAGATGCTCGATGGCGCCGAAAAATTGCGCTTCATCCAGTCTGTCAGTGCCGGCACCGACCAGTTCGACAAGCAGCGCCTCGCCGCCGACGGCATCCGCCTCGCCAGTGGCCAGGGCAGCAATGAACGGGCTGTTGCCGAGCATGCGATGTCGCTGATCCTGGCATTGGCGCGTCAGCTCCATCTCGCTCGCGACAACCAGGCTAGGCATTTCTGGCGGCCGATGATCGGCGACCGTACCCGCCGTGAGGACGAACTCGGTGGCAAGACGCTGGTCGTGGTCGGGCTTGGCCGCATCGGCATGCGGCTCGCAGCCCTCGCCGGCGCCTTCGGCATGCATGTCATCGGCGTGCGCCGCCGCGGCGGCAGCGAGCCGGGGATCGAGAAGATCGTACCGCCGACCGAACTCGCCAGCGTGCTCGCTGCGGCGGATATCGTCGCGCTGACCTGCCCGCTCACGCCGGAAACCGAGGGGCTGATCGATGCTGCCGCGCTCGCGGCTATGAAGCCCTCGGCCTTTCTGATCAATGTCGCGCGCGGCCGTGTCGTCGACGAAGCCGCGCTGATCGCGGCCCTGGCATCCGGCCGCCTCGCCGGCGCCGGCATCGACTGTGTCCATGAGGAGCCGCTGCCGGCGGATTCTCCGCTCTGGACCCTGTCCAATGCGCTGGTCACCCCGCACAGCGCCGGCGAGACGCGCGCCTATGAACGCAATATCGTCGACATGCTGCTGGAAAATCTCGGGCGCCTCGAGCGCGGCGACGCGGAGCTCCATAATCAGGTCGTTTGAGTCCTCCGTTCGCGGGGGGGGGGGGGCGCCGCCCGGCATGTCGAGCGGGGTCGTCTTGCCGCCGGACGAGACAGCTCTGGCGGGCGCGCTGCAGCCCGGCCGCAGCCATCTCGTCTGACCGCGCCAGATGCCCGCGCAGGGGCGGCGGACCATGGGCGCCGGCAGACGCGTGGGCTATGATCTGGCGGCGCAATATCGCGCGTGGGACGATTCGCGCATGGCCGACCCGAATGACCGCGCGGACGAAGAGAACGAGCTGCCGCTTGCGACCAGCGTCGGCTACCAGCTGCGCATGGCACACCGGGCTTCGCAGCGCTATCTGCAGGAGCGGATCGAGCCGCACGGCGTCACGCTCGGCATGTGGTACTTCCTGCGTGCGCTCTGGCAGGAAGACGGGCTCACCCAACGCGAGCTGTCGCACCGGATCGGCACCATGGAGCCGACGACGCTGAGCGCCATCGCCGGCATGGAGAAAAGCGGTCTCGTCCTGCGCGAGCGCAATGCCGCCGACCGCCGCAAGCTGCATGTCTGGCTGACGCCGAAGGGGCGGGCGCTGAAGGCGACGCTCATGCCGTTGGCGGTCGGTGTCGTCGAGAAGGCGACCGAGGGTTTTTCTCCCGAGGATCGCGAGCGCTTCCTGGCCTATCTCGGCATGGTCCAGCGCAATCTCGCCGAACCCCGGATCGATCAGGATCCGGGCAAGGAATGAACGCGGCTGCCAATGGCCGCCGCGATCTCAGTCACCAGCGCGGGCGCGGGCCGTAGGAGCCGTCGCAGCCGACCAGCGGTCCGCCCGGATAGTAGTCGTCGATGATGATGTCGGGCTGCGGACAGCCGGCCCGGCTGCGCGCCGCGCGCCGCTTCGGTGCCTGATAGCTGTCACGCTCGGTCATCGCGGTCCGGGCGACAGGGCGCGGCGGTGCAGCTGGCACCGCCAGCGCAGGCGCCTCGGGACGGACGGCGCGGGCGCGTTGCGGCGCAGGAGCCGGCACGATGGTGGGCCGGTCCTCGCTCAGGCGGGGGCGCGGTGCCGGCAGCGGCTTGGCCGTGATGTCGCTGTCCTGCTTCTCCGCCGCGTTCGGCGAGGAAACCGCGACGACGACATCCTCCGCGGTGGCACGCACCAGCTTCGAGACGCCGGTGTCGAGCGCGATGGTCCGGAACGGCGTGCTGCCGCAGCCGCCGCAGCGGCTGGGATCGAGCGGGACGAGGTCGACGCGGGCCTTGCCGGTGTCGCCGCTCTGGCCCTCGCCTGTGGCGCGGGCCGCGATCACGATCTGGGCGGCTTCCTCGAGCTGCTGCTCGATCAGCGCTGTGCGCAGGCCGCGCGCCCGGCGGTAGTTGACGACCTCGTCGCCGCCGGAGACCAGGATCGCGAAGGCAGCGCCCTTCGGTACATTGCCACGGAACTCGTTGCGCAGGCGGCCGATGGCGCGCTGGGCCTCGGAGGTGACCTCCCAGCTGCCCGGCGCGAAGGGGATCGCGCCCGTGGTCATGATTTCACGGGCAGCCTGCACGACACCGAGGGTGATGGTGCGGGCGGAGAATTCCAGGCGCAGCGACTGCGGCCGTTCCGTGATCTTCGGCGCGCCGGCGGGCGCCGTTTCCGTGAAGTTCGGCATCGGGTTCGCGGCTGCGCCGTCGCGGTCGGGCTGGGCGAGCGCTGCGCCGGCCGAGATGATGATGGCGAGGGCGACGACGGCGAGGCTGCTGCGGCGGCTTCCGCCGGGGATGCGGGTCGTGGCGGCAAGGTCGGTCTGGAAGCCCATTGCGGGTCTCCTCATTGAGTGGCGAGCACGTTGTCCGGTCCTTGGCCGGCTCTGGGCTGCTTTCGCCGGTGGCCTGAGAGCGGCCGATGCGAAATCGCAGATGTGTCGTTCCACGAAAAATGCGGGGCCCCGCGAAAAGTCACCAGAAGCGTGCAAGGCTCTGGCAACGCCATTGCTGCGTCCGCTCCGCGTCGGGCTGGTCGTCGCTTTGTCGAGGCAATATGACTATACGACAAGTCAACCTGGGGGAACCGATCGTGAAGATCGCAGATCATGACCACGAAAGCGCCGCGCTTCATCAGAACATGACGCGCCGGACATTTGGCGGATTGTTCACGGCTCTGCCTCTTCTGGCTTCCGTGCCGGCGCTGGCGCAGACCGATCAGGCCGCCACCAATATTCTGCGCTCCCTCGCGCCACATGACCGCAGCCCCGGCCGGCGCAGCGCACCGGTGACCCGTCGCATCCGCACCCGCTCCTACGGCGAGGTCGAGATCGATCTGAGCCGTCGCGTCGAGGTCACGGTGTTCTTCGCCAATAATTCCGCTGCCCTGCGCCCGGGCGCGCAGCAGGCGCTGTCGCGTCTTGCGGTGGCGCTGCGCGATCCGATCTTGGCCGATCAGCGCTTCTTGATCGCCGGGCATACCAGCCAGGACGGCGATTACGACTACAATGTCGCCTTGTCCCAGGATCGCGCGGCCTCGGTCCGCAACTGGCTGATGGGCTATGGTGGCGTCGACGGCGGCCGCTTGCAGCCGCACGGCTTCGGCCCGGACATGCTGCGCAATCCGCGCAACCCTTATTCGCCGGTCAATCGCCGGGTGGAAATCATCGCCATCACCGGCTGATCTGCCGGTCGCCTTCTCGCTTCAACCGCCTGCCTCCAGGGGTAACCACCATGGCCTTCTTCAAGCGTCTCATGCTCGGCCTCGCTCTGCTGCTCTCATGCGCAGCCGCCGCCAGCGCCCAGTCGACCAATTCCCGCATCAATCTGCTGGTGATGTCGGATGATGCCGATCCCGATACGGTTCCGCGCAATAACCGCATCTTCAACCGGGTGCAGCTCCAGCTCTCGGAATATCTCAACACCCGCGGCTTCCAGGTCTATGACGAGACCAGCCTGGCCCTCGGCATCACGCCGACCGGCCGCGTCCGCCGCCGCGACGCCGAGCTGATCGAGATCGCGCGGGCGGTCTCGACGCCGATCGACGCCATGGTCGTCTATCAGATCTACGCTTCGGCGCGCCGTGCGGGCGCCGCCGACATCCGCTACCCCGAGATCCGCATCGCCGGCCGCGTGCTGAACGTGCGCAGCGGCCAGTTCATCGCGGCCTTCGAGGTCGGCGGCTTCCAGCTGCCGGCGCTGCCCAATCCTTGCGGCGCCGAATGCCTGCTCGAGACCGTCGGCACCCATTCTCGCGTCCTGGCGACCGATCTCGGCGCCGCGATCGCGCAGAAGCTCGAAGGCTTCGCCCGCCAGCCCGGCATTGCCGGCGGTGGCAAGGACGGTGTCGGCGGTGGCGTCGCCGTGGCCCAGGGCGACGGCTGCGCCAATCTCCCGACCGATTTCGAGATCCAGCTGCGCGAGTTCACCACCTCGGAAGTCGACCGGATCGAGAGCGAGTTCGTGCGCTGGGGGTGCTATCGCAGCCACCGCACCGTGCGGATGACCGGCAACTCGGCTGATTTCTTCTACAGCACCTCGTCGGACTCGGCCCGCCTGACCCGCAATTTCCGCCTGATGATGGAGCTGGTCGGTCTCAACGGGCAGATTACCTTCGCCGGCAATCGCCTGATCGTCAGCAAGGTCTCGACCCGCTGACAATCTGACTGAAATAGCAGCCGGGTAACCATTATTGCCGGCGTTGCTATAAGAAAATGCCACCCGGTCGACAGGGGCCGGGTGGCTTGTTATTTTAAATGTGGCAGAAATTAGCATTGTGGACGGCGCAGGCGGAAGGGCTGGGTTTCCGCTCCTGATGATCGTGTCCGATGCTGGATGCGGGCAATTTGCAAATGGATTGGGGCATCGACCCGGCACGGGTCGCGGAGATCGGCACCATTGCCTCTTCGCGCCGTTTCTCCGCCCGGGACACTGAGAAGTTCGTTCTCGCTATCACCGGCGGCGGCTCGGAAAACGCCGACCTGCCGCTCTGGGACATGTTGCAGGTGCTGTTCGCGCTGGGGGCGTTGACCGCCGGCCCGCGCATGCCGGCCCGCGACGCGGCCATAGGCTGCCTGCTCGACGAGGCTGGCATCCTCCTCCGGCCGCTGCGGCAGGAGAAGTCCGTCGGCGTCGAGCTGGCCGGCGCCGCGATCGAGGCCTCCGCGACCGAGGTCGTCCTGTCGTATGGCGGCGGCAAGACCCGCTCTTTTTCCTGGAGCCGGATCAGGCGAGCGCTCGGCCTGGCCGATTTCCTGTTCGCAGCGGAGGCGGATGAGCGCTCCGAGGGCGGCCTGGCCGCCCTGCGCAACGCGCTCGATGCGATCTTCGCCCTGCCCGCCTTCGATGAGGACGGGCTGAAACGGGCGGTGCAGGAGCCGGCCCGCTTCATGCGCGCCTGGCGCCGGCGCCATTTGCCGCTGCTCGCCTTCGCCGACCTGATCCGTCAGCGCGAGGCCTTCCTCAATGCCAGCGGCCGGCGCGAGCGTCAGCGCGAATTCGATCCCGACGATCTCGTCTCGCTCTGGAGCTTCGCCCTGCTGCATGGCGAGACCTGGAGCTTTGCCCGCTTCGCCGAGCGTTTCAGCGCGCTGATGCGCGAGGAGCGCTCCAGCGTCGGCCGGCGCGATTTCATGGCTCCGGCCTCGATGGATGCGCTGATGGCGCGCCAGCCTTCGGAGAACCCGGAGGAGGCGCTGATCGCCTGGCTCGATCAGCAGGCGCTGATCGGTGAGCTCGAGCCCGAGGATCTCGACGAGGAGGCCGATGACGAGCCCGAGGAGGAGGACGAGGACGGGGCGGTGCGCGAGCGGGTCTACGCCGCGCTGATGCGCCTGCCGGCCGATCCGAAGTTCCTCAACAAGGAGGAACGCGAATCCATCGGCCGGGCCATCGCGCTCCTGCCGATCGCGCATGAGCAGCCGCTGACCTTGGCGCGCTCGCGGGCGGTTGCGCCCTGGGAGAACCGGCTGGTCGAAGCCAGCCGTCGCGTCGCCGGCTCCAATCGCGGGCAGGTCGACCAGAGCCCCGAGCCCTTCGACTATCCCGGTATCGCCCGGGCGCTGGCGGCATTGGGCAAGCGCTTCGACGAACTCCTGCTGATCGGCGTCGCGCTCGATGCGCTGGAGGGCCCGGCCGGCGCCTCGGTCAGAGCCGAGGGACAGAAGGTGCTGCGGCGCTGGCGCCATGATCGCGCCAGTTTCCGCATCGACGATGCGAAACTGGCGCTGACCTTCGCAAGGCATGGTGGAGCACTGAGAACCGTGGCGGGAGCCCTGCAGCGGATCATCAGGCAACAAAGGCGCTTCGGCGAGACGGTCGACCTGGCTGCCCAGGCCGCGCTCGACGAGGCGCGCTTCACCGAAGTGTTTTCGCAGCGCTATCAAGGGCGGTTGAAACGGCCATGACAGATTTCGCTACCCAGGCTCCGATCGAGGATGATCCGCTGATCGGCCGCGCGACCGCCCGGTTGGTCCTGGCCGCGCTGGCCAGCACCGAGACCGAGGAGACTGCGGCTGCGAGCATCAGCCGTGCCGATCTCTGGGCTCATGCCCGCCGGATCAAGGGCGATCCCGTCAATTTCGCCGCCGAGCGCGCCATCCGCACCGATCCCGAGGCGGCAAGGCTCTATCGCCGCCTGCTCTCCTTCCAGGCGGTGGCGCGTAGCGAGCTGGCCGCTGCCGCCTATGACAGCAGCGCGACCCACCGGCGCATCGGTTCCTTCGAGCTCGACGTGATCGAGGAGGACGATGCCCCGCCGGCGCTCGTCATCCAGTGCCTGTCGGACTCGGTGCCGGCTCCGACCATGATCGAGGTGGTCTCGATCGAGGGCGTCGTCCGTCTGGCTTTGCCGGCGCCGGTCGACAAGCACATCGTCATCGATCTGCCGCGCCAGGACGCCGAGCGCGATCTGCTGCGATTGATGCTCGCCAACCCGCTCGCGGGCGTTTATCTGCTGTAACGTCAAGCAGGTGCCGCGAGAGGCGGCGGGTCTAGGCTTGGCTTCCGGTACGGCAGCGTCTGGCGAGAGAGGGAAATGGCTTCAGGAGATCAGAACGTCAGGCGTTCCGGCGTCTTCGTCGTCGTGCCCACCACCGACCAGCCCATCATCCTGAAGAAGCTTGCCTGGTCGGCGCGCGTGCCGGTCTCTCGGGTCGTGCTCGCGACAGAGAGTTCCGAGGTCTGCGAGCCCTGGAGCACGCAGTACAGCAATCTCCTGCGCCCCGGGGAGCCGCTGCGCCAGATCCTCGGCCTGCCCGATGGCGGCAGCTATCGTCTCGCCGCGTCCGGCGCGATCGACCAGGGCAAGAGCTGGATGGTTCCGACGCTGGCCGCGCATTGCGCGCTCGTCCATGGCGAGGCGGTGACGCACAAGGCCGCCGAAGCCAGGCTGCTGATCTGGGGCACCGGCGCGATCGACCTGTCCGTCGCCGACATCGCCGCGGAGGCGCGCGTCACCCAGCAGGAATACCATCTCACCACCAAGATCGACCGCTCGCGCCATCTCTTCGCCGATGCCGAGCATGGTGCGACCCCGGTGCTGGCCTTGGTGCCGCATGGCGACGAGGCGGAGCGTGCGGCGGGCATCCTCGGCAAGATCCTCGGCAATCAGCCGCATTACATCGCCATCGTTGCTTCGCTCGCCGATATCGTGGCGCCGATCGAACTCTATCTGCGCTCCGGTTCCTTCCAGCCGCAGGCGGTGGCGCCGGAGCCGGCGCAGCCTGTCGCCCCGGTCTCGGCCTCGATGGCGCTGAAGCCGTTCGAACCCGCGCCGGCGAAGCAGCCGCCACAGCCTGCTTCTGCCGCCGAGCCTCCTGGTCAGGCAGCCCCGCAACCGCGCCCGGCCGCAGAGGCGTCCACCAACACCTCCGAGCCGGCAGCCGCGCCGTTCTCCCGGGGCTCGGTGCTTGGTGAGAAGCCGTCGCGTTCCTCCTCTTCGCGGCTGCCGCTGGTCGCAGCGGCCGCGGTCCTGCTCGCGGGTGGTGCCGGTGCGGCCTGGTATGCGCTGCGCGACCCTGGCGCTCGCGGGCCCGACCAGGCCCCACCGTCGCTTACGCTTTCCACGCCTCCGGCCGGACCGAGTGGCCAGGCCGGATCGAGCCAGCTCCAGACGGGGCCGCAGGGTTCGGTGCCTGCGGCAGTCTCGGGCCCGGCGCTGGCGCGGCTGGTCATGCTGTCACCGCCGGCCGGCAGCAGCTGCGATGCGCAGGTCTACGAGCTGACCCCGCGCTACAGCGAGTCTGCGGTCGATGTCGCGGAGGCAACCAGCCTCCAGATCGACGCACAGGAAATCTGCGGACTGGCGCTCGAGCCAGTCGCGCCGGCCAAGGGCAAGTTCCAGCCCGGGACCGGGCCTGCGGTCGTCGCTTCGAAGTCGAGCGCCACCCGCCTCGTCTTCAACCCCACGGCGATCCGCAGCGGCATCACGGCCTTCCCGGTCATCCGGATCGAGGAACCGAAGCCGCTCTCGATCGAGATCAAGCGCCGCTGAGCGGGTTCGAGCCGCGATGCCCCGGGCTCCACGGCCCGGTTAGCCTGACCTGCACCGCCTGAGCGCTGCCGGTCACCTTCCGTCTTCCCCAAAACCCCTGCCCAAGATCCCTGCGCAGAAGCCCTGCCACGGCCATCCTGCCCCAGCCCGGGCGATGGCGCAGGGGGCGTTACAGCCCCGCCCGCGTCAGCCCGCGCCACAGCCCCCAGGGCGGCGGGTCGCTGGTCGGGGAGAGCTGGCGGATCGCGGCCAGGCGCCCGGCGATCAGCGCGATCGCGATCGAGGGCAACGCCATCAGCATGTGATGCGAAGTCGCCGCCGCGATGAAGGTCATCGGCTGGCCCATCACCGGCAGCAGGCCGAGTGCATTGCCCCAGGAAATGCTCCAGTGCAGCGCGAAGATGGTGACGATGCCGACCAGCACGATCGCCATGCCCTTGTTCGCACCCTCCTGGGCCGAGCCCATGGCGCGCTCGCGCATCAGCCCGACGGCGAGCGCCAGCAGGCCGAAGACGGTGACGACCTGCGCGGCGAGCAGCGCGAGGCCGGCCGGCAGCCCGAAACGGACCATCAGGAAAGTGGCGATGAAGTCGTTCTGCACCACCGGCACGCGCACGAGATCGCTGACGGTGAAGCGGCTCGCCGTTTCGTCCTCGATCTCGCTCTTGCGCTCGGCGATCGGCGTCGCGCGCGCACCGGGCAGCATGGCGCAGAGCGAGACCGGCGAGGGCGGCAGTTCGTCGAGGGCCCGGCGGACTTCCGGCGGCGTCTTGTCGAGCCCGAGATCGAGTCTCGCCAGCGTGCAGGGCATTTCGGCGAGCGCCACCTTGGATTGCAGCAGCTGGAAGCCGAGATCGCGGTGCATCACGTCGGGATTGCGGGCCTCGCCGGTGGCGGCGCCGCGCAGCCTGGCATGGTCGAGATCATACCAGGTCAGGAGGCGTTCGGCCGGGACACGGAAGGAACCGCCGCGTGCCTTCTCGAGCACGTCGATCGCGGCGATGCGGTCCTTCGGCAGGCTCCATTGCCCGGAAATCGCATAGGTGACGAGGCCGGGGAAGGCGTAGATTAAGGCGGCATTGATGCCGAGCAGGATTACCAGCACCAGCGCCAGCACGCCGCCGCGCGGCCAGCCGAGCTTGCGGACCTTGCGCTGCGGCGCATCGGCCCGGCGCAGGAAGACGCGGGTGATCTCGAACAGACGCTTCAGCGTGCTCGGCAGCAGGAAGGCGAAGGCCAGCACCACCGTGGTGATGATGATGATCAGCGCCGGCGAGTAGTCGCTCTTCAGGAACGGGATCGCCGTCAGGAACAGGATGAAGACCAGGACAGTCGCCAGGCTGACGCCGAGCCAGGAGATGTAGTGGCGCTGGTTGTAGAAGAAATCGATCCGCGAGAAGCCGAGGAAGATATGCGCCAGCACCAGCACGAGCGCGATCTTGCCGAGCTCGACCGGCTGGAAGCCCGCCACGCCGGTCTCGGTGCCGAGCACGCCCCAGGCGATGAAGGCGATGAGGATCAGCACGGCGGGGATGGCGCGCAGCAGCTGGTCCTTGAAGCCGACGCCCATGAAGAAGGAGCGCGGCAGGGCGGCGATGGAACGCTGCGGCTGCAGGGCGACCACCACCGCAACGACTGGGATCAGGTCGAAGAACAGGAGCTTGTTCTTCTCGGCATGGATGGTGAAGTCGGTCTTCTCGGCGTCGATGCCGAGCGCCAGCAGGGTCAGGCTGCCGAGGCAGCACAGGCCGAGCAGGCCGAGCCAGGCGACGCGCATCGGCGTGGTGAAGCGCGGCCCGACCATCAGCAGCAGGCAGGCGATGGCATAGGCCAGGATGGTGGCGTGCAGCGCGCCTTCATAGGAGATAGAGGCGCCGCCGAGCCGCGACAGTTCAGGCGCCAGCACCAGCATCGTCGTCGCGGTGATGAAGGCGGTGGAGCCGAGCGCGCCGACCAGCCTGACCAGAATGGCGCTGCGCCGGAAGGCGCTGGCCTGATGCATCGCCGACAGGATGCCGAAGACGGCGAGGCCGAGCGTCAGCAGCAGGCGAACGATTCGCTCGACGCCGTTGAGTGAGCTGAGCGGGTTGCCGAGCTCCGCACCGGACATTGGCTGGCGCGGCGGCGTGATCACCGGCCGCACGCTCTCCGTCGTCGAGGCTGCGCGCAGCTGCTCGGCTTCGGCCGGGTCGAAGCGGTGGGTCTTGCTGAGCGGGGTCAGCCGCAGCGGCAGGCGGCCGCCAACGTCATCGCCGATCTCGACCGCATAGCGGGTGCGGCCGATGATCAGATGGCTGAGGCGGGCGGGCCCGTCCGGATCGAGCTCCCAGGCGATGTCGCCGAAATCGGTGACACGCTGATTGCCGCGCGCGAAGACCACCGGCGGGCGCGGCGCATCGACGGCATCGCCCGGCGCCAGAAAGAAGCCGCCGCCGCGCGCCACGATGGTCAGCGCCTTGAAGGGCAGGGCGCCGGCGGCGACATGGGCTTCGTCCCTGACCGAGCAGGTCAGGCGTCCGCCGATCTGGGCGATACGATCCTCGCCGCGTTCATCTGTGGCGATCAGTCCGGTTACGACTTCGCGGATACGGTCGGCTGCGCCGCGCGGCTGGCAGACCGGCAGGGCATTGCCGTCGAGCCGCAGCGCCGTGACCGGGCCGGTGCGCTGCACCGTCAGCTTGCGGCCGGGGCCGGGCTTGCCGGCCTCGGTCAGGGTCAGTTGCAGATTGCCCGGGCTGGCCTCGTCGACGGCGATCGTCAGCGCGCCGGCGGCGATGCGGTCGCCGGGCTGGAAGCGCCAGCGCGCCGAGAAGCTGCCCGAGCCATTGGCGTAGTCGAGCCAGAGCCGCCGGCTGTTGGCGACGTTGCGGATGTTGACCCGCCCGTCGGGGAGGCGGGTGAAGGCGACATGGCGCGTTTCGGCGGAGTCGAAGCGCTGCGGCTGCAGCAATTCGCGCCGGCCGATCGCGACGGTCTCGCCGCGCGCCAGGGCCAGGTCGAGCCGCTCCAGGCTGACCACCGGTCGCGCCGTCTCGATCAGATAGCTCGTATTGTGCCACCAGAAGCCGAGCAGGGCGAGGCAGGCGGCGAGCAGGACGAGTCCGGTCACCGCGCCGCCGGTCGAGCCGAGGCGGATGCGCGGCAGACGGAAGGGGCGGAGTTGGAGCCAGCGGCCGAGGAGCTGGCGCAGCGCGGTCGTTTCGCTCACTTCTTGTCTCCGAGCGCGGCGACCTTGCCGAGCAGCCCGGCCATCAGCCGGCCGCAGGCGCGTCCGCCGGTTTCCCGCGTATGCGAGACCAGGCAGGTGAAGGCGACGCGCTTCCTGCCGGCGACATCGTTCATCCAGCCGGCGAACCAGGCCGAGTTCATGCCGTCGGTGGTGTCGGCGGTGCCGGTCTTGCCGTAGATGCGGCGCCTTATCTCCGGCGGCAGGCTCGCCATCACGCCGGCCGCCGTGCCGCCCGGCGCGTTGACCACGCCGAACAGGCCGCGCTGGGCGCCATCGAGGAAGGGCTCGGCCTGGCGCGGATCCATGCCGGGGATGACCGGCTGGCCCTCGTTCGGCTGCGGCGTCTCGGCGACGTCGCGGACCGGCTTGAGCACGCGCGGCCGGATCACCTTGCGGGCGCCGAGCGAGCCGTAGATGGACGCCATCGCGATCGGGGTGGCGCGCACGCCCTGGCCGTAGGAGTTCGTCACGAGGTCGATGCGCCTGGCGTTGCGCTTGTCCTCGACTGCGAGGTCGAGCGCCTCGCCCGTCAGGCGCTGCGCGCCCGGCACGATCCCGCGCGTCAGGTCGACGCCGGGCTGGGCGAGCTGACCCGGCTGGGTGATCGGGTAGAGGTGCTCGGTCATGCGGGCGAGGACCGTGCCGGTGCGGGACGGGACCGTGCTCGGCCGGCTGCCGACCTTGCTGCCGTCCATGGTCAGCGCCACGCCGGCGAACCACAGGTTCGACGACTTGATCAGGGCTTCGCAGAAGCCGATCTGCGCGCCGCGTCCGCCATCCGGGCAACCGGTCTGCGACGGCGCCAGGATTCCGACATTGAAGCCCGCGCCGCCATAGTTGGCGATCTGCACGCCGTCGACGTTGAGCGTTCCGCCGCCGGGAATGCCGAAGATCTGCGCCTGCTGCCCCGGCGGGGTCCGGCCCATGATGATGTCGGCGAGGCGGGGCTGCTCCTTCAGGGCGAGGATGCCGGCGAGACCGGTGACCAGCTTGAAGGTCGAGCCCGGCATGGTGTGGACGTCGCCGGCGCGCCAGCCATGGCCGGCGAGCGGGGAATCGCTGTCGCGGCCGGTCGAGAGCGCCTGAATGTCCCAGCTGTGCATGCCCGGCACGAAATCCGGCCAGCTCGCCATGCCGAGCACGGCGCCCGGCTCGTCGCCGGCGTCCATCAGCAGCACGACGGCGCGGCCGTCGCCCTGGTCTGGCGGTTCCTGCTCGGGCGGCAGGTTGACCGGCAGCGGCCCGGGCTTGCGCGGGCGCTTGCCGCGGGCGATGCGTTCGCCCATCTGCGTGTAGACCGCTTCCTGCACCAGCTTCTGCAGGCGCGGCTCGATGGTCAGGACGAGATTCTCGCGGGTCCGGGCGCGGCCGAGAGCGGCCGAGAGCGAGCCGACATCGCCGGCACCATAGCCGATCATCGCGGTCAGTCCGAGCTCGTCGACGATCGGTAGCGGCACGCCATTGGCGTCGAGCGCCGGCGTGCCGTCGGCGAAGGCGAGGGCGCGGCCGGCGCCGCTGCGCCGCTGGGTGACGGCGCCGCGCCAGCCGAGCTCGCAGACCAGCTTGGCCTTGGCGCGCTCGCAATCGGCTTCGATATGCGAGGAGCGCCAGAGCTTGACCTTACCGTCCTCGGCCTGCGCCGTCGTGCCGCCGAGGATTTCGCGGGCCCGCGGCGGCACGGCGCGCACCGGCGAGCCTTCGACCGTGATCTCGGTCTCGCGCCGGCGCTGGCCGGTGATGGTGAAGCGCCAGCCATGCGGCAGGCCTTGCGCGGCTTCCTCGGCGCAGGTCGCGAAATCGTCGCTGTCGGAGCAGATCCGCTCGGCCGCGATGCTCATCCCGGCGAGGCGCACGGTCTGCTGGTCGCGCTTGGGGTCGAGATTGGCCCGCTCATTGCCGACGACGATGCGGCTCGGCTCCAGGATCATGTCGACGGTGATGCGCCGCCCGCCCGCCGGCAGGCGGGAGGAGAGGGCGAGCCGATCGTCGCGCTCGCGCAGGGGGCCGAACAGCGCCCAGTCCGAGAGCTGGTTGGCACGGCGGGTGGCGAAATCGGAGAAGTCGCGTGGCGGCGGCACCGCGTTCGGCATCACGTTGAGCGGCGCGGCGAGATCGGTGGTCTGGGCGACGCGGGCGGTCCAGCTCGAGGGCCGGCAGCCGGCCGGCACCACCGGCAGGGTCAGCGGCGTGCCGTCGGCGCAGCGCCGGTCGGGGGCGCGGTCGTCGCGAGCGGCGGCGATCAGGAAGGAGTTGTTCCAGGCCAGCATCTCGGAGCGGATCTGCTGGCCGGCCGGCAGGTTGCAGAGCCGGTCGAGCAGGGTGCGCGAGAATTCCTTGGTGCCTTGCGGCGTCGCCACGGTCAGCGACGGGTCGTAGAGCGCTTCGCAGGGCTGCGAACGGATCGTCGGCCCAGCCGGGTCGAGCCAGATCAGCCCGGTCGAGACGGCCTGCATGAACAGGTCCTCGTTCGAGCGGCTGGTTTCGGTGAAGTCGGGCTGCTTGATCCAAGCCCGGCTGGCGGCGAGTTCCCCGATCAGCCCGCCCGAAAGCCAGAGGAAGCCGGCGATGGTGACGAGCCCGACGGCAAGTGCGGCCAGGCTGCGCTTGAGGCCGCGGAAAAGCGGATGGCTCATGGCATCGCCCCCCGAAGCTCCACCACCAGCGGCCCGAGCACGAAGGGGCCGTTGGCGGGGATGGTGCAGGTGCCGGCAGCTTGCGCCTTGCGCTCGCCGAGAATCCAGATGTCGCCGGCCGATTGCACGGCGACGCCGCCCGGCACCGCGGCGATGAAGCCGACCGGGTTGTGATCATAGAGATTATCGAGACGCTCGACCACGCCGGAGCCGAACTGCACCCGCACGGCTTCGCCGAGCCAGTCAAAGCTGCCATAGCCGCGCGCGGACTGGTCAGGGCCGAAGGAGATCGCGGTCTGCTCGCGCGGCAGGGCGATATAGCCGAACTCGCCTTCCTCCAGCATCAGCACCGAGCGGCGGCGATTGTCGAAGCCGATGCTTTCGGCCCGGAACTCGCCGCCGGCGCGGCTGTAGCGCAGCTCGCGGCGGTCATAGCGGCGGGCATCGCGCCCCTGCACCACGATGCTGTCGCGCGAGGCGAGCATGGCCGAGGACATCAATCGCCCGCCATGGCTGCGCTCGACCCAGTAGCGCGCCATGCGCCGGCCGCCGAAATTCTCGGGGATGGCGAGGCCGAGCACGGCCAGGTGCGGGCCCTTGGGCGGCTGCTGGTGCAGGCGGCAGGGGCGGCGATCGAGGGTGACGTCGACGATGCCGAGTGAGACGCGGCCGGTCTGCGGGCGGATGCCGAGGATCTCGAAACGGGCATCGATGCCGCCCTGCGTCGGCGTCGCCAGCGTCTCGACCTGGATTGCCTGCGCCCGCGCTTCCGGCGTCTGCGGCAGGGCGATGAGCAGCGGCAGGCCGCCGGCATCGCGCGCCGAGGAATCGACCGGGTAGCGGCCGAGGAAGAAGATCGTCCCGGCCGGCAGGTCGGGATGGACCGCCGGGGTCAGCATCTCGCTGCGCGAGAAGGCGAAGCGCGACTGGCCAGGATAGAGCCCGCCGGCGGTGTTGGCGCCGATGATCGGCTGACCGATGGCGATATCGGCGTTCTGCTTGATGATCACCTCGCCATGCGGCAAGAGCCCGCCCTGCGGCGGCGCGTGTACGCCATGGCCAAAATAGACCGCGACCGGCGCCGCCGCGTGCAGGCTCTGCTCGACATGGATGGTGACGCCGACATCCGGATCGATCACGTCGCGGAAACGCTGCTCGATCCGGTCGGCGAGGAAGCGGCCGAGTTCCTGCGCGCCGGGCAGGGCCTCGGCGGTCAGCACCACGATCGAGGTGAAGGGGATGTCGATCGGCTGCGGCCCGCTGCCGCCGTCAATCAGGGCGATGCCGCGATTGCGGTCGATCAGATCCTCCAGCGAGAGACGCGCACCCTTGGTCGGCTGCCCCGCCTGGGTCAGGGCGAAGACCGGCTTGCGCCAGAGGTTCTCGATGCCGGGCATCGGTTCGCCCGGCTCGCCGGCGACGGCGCGCAGGCAGGTCAGCCTGCGGGGATCATGCATTACCAGGTCCATCAGGTCGGGCAGGGCCATGGCGTCAGCTCACTCGGCGTAGGAAGGGCTGGAAACAGGTGGAAGCGCAGCGCGGGAGCGAGGCCAGTTCGCACTTGCGGCGGTCAGAGCGGTTTTCGCGGCGAGCCCCGTCACGATCTTGCTCGCCTCAATAGATGCGCGAGACGCGGTCATGCTCGATCCGCCAGCAGGCTTCCCAGCCTTCATTGGCGGCGAGCACCGTGACCTTGCGGCTGGTCGGCGACAGCACTTCCGAGACGATCTCGCAGATGCCGAAGCCGTCGAGCCCCTCGCGATGAGCCTCGACGATCGAATCGCCTTCGAGCAGCACCATCGGGTCCTGTCCGGCGAGCAGCGGGCGCAGCCGCGACAAGGCTTTGCCCTGCGGGTCGAGCCCGGGGATGGTGCGCACGAACTGGAAGCGCCGGCCGAGATTGGCCCGCCCGCCCAGGCTGGGCGCGATCTCGTCATGCTCGGCATGGAGCCGGTCGCCCGAGCCCATGTCATAGCCGAGATAATGGATGCGCTCAGCGGCGAACTCGGTACGCAGGCCGGTGGCGCCGAGATCGCGCATCTGCACCGCCATGGCGGCGATACCGAGCGGATTCTTGTGCAGCACGGCGCTGCCGGCCATATCGCCCTCGATGCCGAGGATCGCGGCGCCCGCGATCACCGCCTTCTTCATCGCCGCCGGCGAGAACGGCCGTTCGAAGGGCAGGGCGGCCTGGCTCAGCTTCGCCTCCTGGGCGATCGCCTCGAAGATCGGCGGCCAGAGCGCGGCGCGGCCGGTCGGCACGACGACGACGGTCGGCCGCTGCTGCGGGTTCGGCCCGGCGGCGCGCGCCATGCGCGGCAACATGCCGCCGAGCACGGCGGCGATCTCGTTGAGGCGCGCCGAGGCGTCGCCGGCCCCCTTTTCGAGGGCCGTGCGGGGAAGCTTGAGGATGAGGCGCCGTCCTTCCGTTCGGTCGGCAGGGTCGAGCGCGAGGCGCAGCCCGGCGGGCAGCGCCGCCTCCGCCAGTGCCGGCTCGCCCTGTGCGACGAACAGGCCCGCGGCCTCGCCATCGCCGCGCAATTCGGCGAGGACGAGGTCGAGACTTTCATCCGGGGAATCCGGATTCCAGCGATAGGAGCCGTGGGCTGCCTCCGCCTTGGCCGTCAGGCGCGCAGCGAGATTCGCCTTGGCCCGTTTGACGGCCTGGCGCAGCCAGGCCCTGGCGGAGAGCGCCGCCGCATCCTGGCGCTGCACGGCGCGCGCCAGCGAGGCCTCGGCGAAGGCCGGCTGCCAATGCGCCTCCTGGCCCTCCATCGCCTTGTCGATCAGCCGCGCAGCGGCCTCGGTCAGCGCCTCGTCCATCATGTCGCCACCGATCGGCAATCCGAAGGTCGCGAGCGTCTGGCTGGTCAGCCGGTCGCCATCGCGCCGCAGGCGGGCGAGCGCCACGTCGCTGGTGCCGCCGCCGATATCGAGCGTCACCAGCAGCGCCTCGCCCTGATCGGGCACGGCAGCGCGGACCTCGGGCAGGCTGGCGACATAGCGCGCAGCGGCGACCGCCTCGGGCACGGTGACGGCGGCGTCCGGAAAGCTCGTCGCACCGGGAAAGAGCCGCTCCAGCCGCTGCGAGAACAGTTCGAGCGCAGCCCGGTAGCGCGAGGCGATCTCGTCGCCGATGCCGCTCGGGCAGGAGATCAGGATGCGCGGCACGATCGGCGCCGGCGCGTGGTCCTCGACCCGCAGCCGGTCCTCGCCGAGGCGCAGCACATAAAGGTCGACCAGCTCGTCGAGCACGTCGGCGACGAGCGGCGCGATCTCGACCGTATTGGTGGCGACGACCCGCTCCGCCGCCGCGTCGTAGCGATGGACCTGCTCGGGCAAGGTCAGTGAGACGGCGCCCGAGGTCAGGGCATGCTTCAGCGAATCCACCCGCTTGCCGCCTTCCGGCTGCCCTCCCTGCGCCGGGGGGGCCGGCGCCGACACGTCATAGCGACGCGCGAAGGCCTTGAGCCGTCGTGCCACGGTCGCCCGGTCGGAGCCGATCAGGGAGAGGTCGGGCAGAGCGTGCGGAGCATGATCCGCACGCAAGTTATTGCCGGAATCGAGGCCGACCTGGCTGGGGATCAACGGTGCGGCGCCGGCGTCCTGCAAGGCCGCCTCGCCATGGCGCGGATCGACATGCCGCGCCAGCCAGCTGCCGAGAGCCAGCGGCCTGATCTCGGTGGCGCGGCCGGCTGCACGCGGCGCGCCCGACCAGATCGAGGTCGCGGAGGCGCCGAGGTCGATGCAGATCGGCAGGCGATGGATGCGGCGGCTGTAGCGCACCGGCAGGCGCGCGCGCACCAGCGGACGGCCGCCATCGTCTCCGGCGGTGATGGTGAGCTCGACCGTGATCGGCCCGCGCAGGATGTCGGCGCCGCTGGTCCGCACGGCACGCGACAGCGTCGTGGTCAGCGCCTGCATCGGCACGACGGCGCGGCCACGGCGGCCGAAATCGCCCTCGCGAACGATTTCCAGCGGGAAGGGCGTCGTCGGCTCGGCGATCTCGCTGCTGCCCATTCGGCTGACGACATCGATGGTCAGCGGTGCGGTGCGAGTCAGCGGCCAGCGCCTGACGTCGATCACCAGCCCGTCGCAGCGCACGATCGCGGTCTCGTCGTCCGGATCGACCTCGGCGTTGAGGCCGCCCTCGAGCACGAGATCGGAGGTCGTGCCGAGCGGACAGTTGAGATGGGAACCGGCGATGGTCAAGGCGACCTCGCCGCGGTTCTGGCTGCGGATCGGCACGGAGCGGGCCTCGAGCGCGCTCGACCAGGGCCTGGCCGGCCCGTCCGGGTCGTGGCCCGAGCCGTCCTGGGCGACCCAGCCGCCGAGCTTGGCCGTCAGCCGGACCTGGAGCGTCGCCTTGGGATTGGCCTGGATCGTCTCGTCGACGAAGTCGAGCACGGCGTCGCGGGTCAGCGTGACGTCTAACCTGACCTCCTGCCCGGCGAGTGCCGGTGCATCGGCGAGCCAGAGCAGGTGACGGCAGGTGCTGGCTCCGGCATCGGGATAGCGTCGCAGCGAGACCGAATGGTCCATCGGCGCGGCGATGGCGAGCGACAGGTTCTGTGCCTTCAGGCCAAAACAGCTCGCCTCGATGGTCAGGCCGCGCCGGCCCTCCAGCACGATGTCCTTGGGAATGTCGATGGCGATCTGGCTGATGCCGAGCGTCTTGCCGGTGGCGAGGGAATCGAGGTCGATCTCGACCGGCTCGATCCGCCAGTCCGGCTGTGAGGCGCCGGCCAGAACCGCGATCTTGACCACCCTGCGCGGCGAGGCGCGGGCCCCGCCTGCCGTCTCGACGATGGTCGAGAAGGCGATTTCGAGGCTGGCGTCACTCTCGATATCGGCCTGCTGGCGGTGTGCGGCCACGGCGCGCATCACCGCTTCGCGCCGCAGGCCGAGGACCAGGCGTTCGCCGGCGCGCACTGCCGCCTTGTCGAGCAGCGTCTCGCCCTGCAGCCAGCCGATATCGAGTCCGCTCGGCAGGCTGGGCGCATGCGAGATCAGCGTCACCGTGACCGCCTTGACCATGTCCTCCGGCGCCTCGAAGGCGAGGATGTCCATCAAGGCCTCGCCGCGGTCGAGCGCTATGGTGGCGCTGAAGCTCGCGAGCCTGGTCTCGAGATTGTAGCAGGACGCGGCGCTCATCCGTTTTCTCTTCCGGTTTCGGCCGGTGCCTGTTCATCTGCGGGAAGCCGGCCGAGCGTGGCGCCCCATGCGTGATCGACGCCGGAGACCGCGGCGGCGCTCGCGAGATAGCGCGCGAGCGTATCGCTGGTTCCGGCGCGCAGTCGTCGATAGGCGGCTCCGAAACCGGGATCTCCGGGATCCGCCAGGGCCTTGGCCGCGAAGGGCGTGCCCGCGAAGGCGGCATCGGCCTCTCGCAGGGCGAGGTCGACCAGGAGCAGCCGGCCATAGCCGCCCAGGATCCGGCGCAGCGCCGCCATGTGGGGGGCGGTGGTGTCATCCGGGCCCAGGACCCGGTCGATCTGTGCCTGGATCGCGGCCAGTGCCGGAGCCAGGCTCTCCACCGCATCGATGGTTTCGACGAAGCCCTGCGACGTCGCTGCTAGTCGCGAAGCGCCGCGCAACGGATCGCTGCCGCGATCATTCCGGGCGGCCAGGCCTGCCAGCCCCGCGATGGCCTCCCAGCTGGTGACGAGTTCGCCCGCCGCCCGTTTCTGCGTGGCTTCGCGGCGAAGCCCTGCGAAATACGCGTGCAGCAGCATGATCTCGCCTGGCGTGAGTTCACCCAGCCGCTTGGCGACTTCGTCCAGCAGCGCCGACGGCTGGCCTGCCTGTGCGCCGGAAGCGACGAGCTCGCTGCGCTGTCGCGCCACCTCCTCGAGCGCCGGCGTGGCCGGCGGCCGGCGCTGCGTCGTGCGTCGCAATTCGAGCAGCAGGCCGTCGAGATTGCTCAGCGGGCGCAGGCCGCGGCGCTTGCGGGCCTCGGAGATCGTCTGCTCGACCTCGGCGATTGCGTCGGCATCCAGCCAGCTCTGATGCGCGCAGGCAGCGATGTCGTGCAGAAGGCGCATCGCCCGGCGGTCCTGCCCGGCCAGCGTCATCGCCTCGCGGCTTAGGAGCTGCGGCAAGGCCGGATCCTCGTACCAGCCGAGCAGGCGTTCGGTTTTCGCCGCGGGACGTCCGGGGCCGGGGCTGGGCAGGAGCAGGCGCACCGTGCAGGCGCGCGCCGCGACCTTCGGTTGCGCCACCGCCCAGAGCAGCATGGCGGTCTGCTCGGCGAGTGCGCGCTCGCCGAGCTCGTCGGCCCGCGACGGATCGAGGCCCGTCAAGGCGGCCGCCGCACCCAGCAGATCGTCGGTGGCCCCTGGCGCCTTGGCGCGCGCGTCGATCCGGGCGAAGGGGCCGGCCTCGGCCTGTAAGGGCATCCGCGCCGCCGCGAATTCGGCCAGAAGCGCGCTCAGGCGGGCGGGGCGCGCCGCCGTTTCCTGCCAGCGGCCCTCGGCCGCTCGGCCGGCGGCCAGGGCGAGATCGTCGCGCAGCGGTGCAGCTGCGCCGGGCGTCGCCACGACAAGCGCCTGCCCGGTGCCGCCGCCGAGCGCGAGACCTGTCGAGACCGAGGCGGCATAGCTTTCGCGATGTGCGACGGCGCCGAACTCGCCGTCCTGCCAGCGGATCGTCATCGGGGCGCCGCTCGCCGCCTCGCCCGCGCCGGTCCAGACGAGCTGCCGGCGCGGCTCGGCGAAGATCAGAACCTCGTCCTCTTCGAGCCAGTCGGTCAGGATCAGCTGGCAGCGTCCGTCCGTCTCGTCGTTCGGGCGCAGCAGGCGAAAGCCGCGGCGCAGCGCCGCGACGCGCCCGAGGCCGGTCGCGTCGGCATCGCGCAGATCGGCGGGAGCGCCGCCGAGCGCGTCGAGTTCCTCCTCGACGGCGAGCCGCAGCTCCTGGTCGAGCTGTGCCAGGGCCTGACGGGCCTGCCGCATCGCGGCCGGCAGATGCGCGACCAGAATGCCGGCCTGGCTGCCTGCGCCGGCGAAGTCGATTGTCAGCCCGTTATCGCGGCTTGCCTCGACGCGCGTCAGCGTCGCCTGCTCGTCGGCCGGGTGCATGAAAGGGCCTGCGAGCAGGCGCAAGGCGCCAGAACCGGTTTCCGCGAGCTGGTTCAAGCCGCTGGCGATCAGAGACGGAGGAGCCGAAGCGGGGCGCTCGGCGAGCGCAAGGCGCTCGAGCAACAAGCTTCCTGCCGCGTCGCCGGCATGCGCCCGCAGCAGCGAGAGGCCGGCGCCGGCCGGATCGGCCTGGTTCGGTGTCAGGCGCTCGTCGAGTTGTATCGCGACGGAGCGGCTCTGGCCGTCGCCGCCGACGGTGACGGCATGAAGGACGCGGCAGCCGGGTGGCAGCGAGCCATGCAGCGGCGCGTCCTCGTCATCGCCCGCGGCGATCAGCGTGACGCGGCCACCGGCTTCTTCGGCAGCGAGGAAGCGGACTCGGGCGCCTTCGGTCCAGATTGCGGCGACATGGCGCGAGCCGTCCCAGATGATGGCGACGGGCGCCACGGAAAGATGCACGGGAGCTGGCTCCGGATGGACTGGCGCGGGAGGATGTCGGTGGCGGACCTTGCGCGATGGTCCGTCGTCTTGCAAGACGTTGGGGCATGGCTGGCGGCGAAGCTTCCGTATTGCTGGCGGAAGCTGTCGCTTGCGAGGTCTAGCGGTCCCGCCCTAATCTTGCCGAGATGGGCGCGCGACTTTGCGGGACGTGCTTGCCTTGTCCTGCTCGTTCGAGCCGGACATGTCGATAAGCGAACAGAGCGGAGAGCGGTTTCATGGCGGCAGAGCCGGTTTGTTTCGCGGCCTTGCCCGCCGCCTTGCCCGCGCAATGGGGCGTTTCGGCCACCGACGTGCTGACGGGCGACGAGGTCGTGCGGCGTCGCCTCATCCTGACCGGCCTTGCCGAGACCGCTCGTGAGCAGGAGACGCAGGCGAGCTTCCTGGCGCCGCGCCTGCTGCCGCGCCTGTTCCGTGAGCCGGTCCAGGCCGGGGCGGAGGCGCGGGCAGCGCTGGCGGGCGCTGAGCGGCTGGTGATCCTGCTGCCGATCGGTCGCTATGACGACGGTGTCTGGGCGCCGATCATCGAGCGCATCCTGCTCGAAACCGCGGAAGGCACGGCGCGACCGCGTGAGACGATCCTGGCCTGGAGTGGGATCGAGCCTTTCCTGGCGCCGTTCGGCCGGCGCGCCCAGGAGATCTGGAGCGATCCGCGGCTGGTCGAGACTCTGCTGGGCGTGTTCGAGCGCTCCGCCCGTTCGCTCGCCGCCGTCCTGCGCGAGTCCGGTGCCGGACTTCGGCGCGGCCTGATCCGGTTCGAGCCAGGCTCGGGCGAGGCGCCGGCGCGGGTCGCGCTGGCGCTGGCCTGAGCCGCCGGCTACTTCCAGACGAGGGCGTTGGCGAGATCGCGGCGGCCGCATTCGAGCGACATGGCGTTGACGGCGGCACGGTAGCCCTGCAGCGAATAGACCACATGGGCCGGCCGGCCATCGGGCGTGGTGCCGGTGAGTTCGAGGGTCGTGCCTTTGTTGTAGCCGGCGACCGCGTCCATATCGAGGATCGGCTGGCCGTTCGAGCCTTCCTTCATCGGGCGGATGAAGTTGCCGGGCGCGCTGGCGTTGAGCGCGCGGACCTCGCCGCCTTCGGTGACCGAGGCCTCGATCGGCGCGCCGGTGCGGTAATAGCGCTTGTCGTCGAGCAGGTGCTGGATCGCGCCGCTGCCCTCGCTCTCGGCCGAGAGCAGGATGAAGGGCGCCTGCTCGCGCCAGTTCAGCGGCCCGGCCTCGGTCGCGGCGGTATAGGCATAGCAGGTCCGCTTGCCGGTCGCCGGATTCTCGACGACGCTAGCATACCAGTTCTGGAACCGGCGGATCAGGCGGCCGGGTGCTTCCGGCATCAGCATGTCGCTGGTGTCGACCGCGCGGGCCCGCAATTGATATTCCTGCCGCGTCGGGCCGGTATTGGCGACGCGGATGGTGTACTGGCCCGGGCCGAGCCGGTAGCGGCGCAGGTTCGGCCGGCTGGGATTGGCGATGTGGATCGTCCGCAGCGGGGGATGGCCCGGCGCGAAGACCTCGACCAGCAGCTTGCCGGGGCCGCGCAGGCTCGGCAGCGGGATGTCGACCTCGACATAGGATTCGCGGGCGATCGAGAAGGCGTATTGCTGCAGGCCGCGTCCGCCTTCGACCCGGCCGTCGATCCGCAGCGGCGCCTCGCCCAGGCGCGGGGCCGAGACTGCGTCCTGACTGCGCGAGGAGCCGAGCGCCGCCCAATGCGTTGCCGTCGGCAGATCGTCGAAGGCGACGAGGCCACCGCTGAACACCGGTGTCGTATCCTTGCGGTTGGCACTGACGGAGATGCGGTAGCCATTGTGCCGCTGCTCGACCGAGACTGAGGCGCTCCAGCGCCTGCCTTCTTCCGAGGACGGGTCGTGCAGCATCGCGAAGGAGACCTGCCGGGGCGCCCGGATGCGCGACTTTTTCTCCTCGTCGGCCTGTTTGCTCAGGGCCCGACGCATGCGGTCGGAGAAGAATTCGAGCCAACCCGGATTGACCGGTGCGCCGTTCAGCATGTGCGCGGACAGGGCCAGCGTGTTGGAGGTCTCGGTCGATTGCTCCCAGACCGCCTCGGCGACCTCGTCGAAGATGTTCTCCGTCCGCCGATAGATTTCGCCGATGAACTCCTCGGAAACCGTGAAGGGGTCGAGGCTCGGAGAACAGCTCACATAATCGTTCCAGCCATGCGCCGAAAGCAGCAGCCGGGTCGAGGCGCCGATGCGCTGGCCGGTGGCCCGGATCTCGATCTCGATCTTGCTGAGCTGTTCCTTGGCATTGCCGGCGAGGACGCTGTCGAGGATACCGGTGTCGTTGAGGTTCAGGACCGGGCCGATGTCGAGGAAGGGCGCCATCCGGACGCCGTCCAGCCGTGAGAATGCGGCATGGACCTGTTGCATGACGTTGTTGCCCTGGTCCCGCGAGAACGCGTTCTCAGGCTGGGGACGCGACGCCGTGCCGAGCCGGATCGGCAGCTTCAACGGGCCGCATTGCTTCTCGATGCGCTGCCACAAGGCCTGCGCTGCCGAACCGATCGGGTCCTGCGGATTATATCCCGGGAAGGTCTGGGTCTGCGCCGCCGCCACGGTCGGCGACGCGGCTATGAGCCAGACCGTCGCCATCCAACTCACCAACTTCGGCAACGCTCTCGCCGTCATCCTCGTCCCCATGGACC
This sequence comes from Allobosea sp. NPDC055594, assembly GCF_053618995.1. NCBI lineage: Bacteria > Pseudomonadati > Pseudomonadota > Alphaproteobacteria > Hyphomicrobiales > Alloboseaceae > Allobosea > Allobosea sp. NPDC055594. The sequence goes on along the minus strand of NZ_JBSHIO010000016.1, from coordinate 50,556 downwards.
CTCCCTCGCGGCGCGAGGGAGGGCCGTTCTTCTGGCTGTGCCCGGCTCAGATGCCGGACGCTTCGTTCGTCGAAAGATTGACCTCGACCGTATCGGTACCGGCGGCCTGGCCGTTGCGCGTCACGGTGCGCTCGACGACGCGAACGCGCTGGCCGGCGCTGTTGTTGTAGGACTTCACCGTACGCGCCTTCACGACCACGTCCTGGCCGCTCGAATTGCGGAAGCGCTGGGTGTTCGAGCCCGAACGCGCCGCGATATAGGCGGCCTCGCGGGCCCGCTCGCGCTCGATCGCATCGGCGATCACGAGGCCGGTCAGGCCGCCGATCGCCGCACCGATCGCCGCGCCGCGCCAGCCGCCGAACGCGCCGCCGATCAGGGCGCCGGCGCCGGCGCCGATGGCGCCACCGGTCGCGACACGCTCCTGCGACGCGGTGCAGCCGCCCAGCGCAAGCGCGCCAGCGACGAGAATGGTTCCGACTTTCATGGTCTTGGCATGCATTACGTCACCCCACTGCAAGTTTGCTTCTTGAAACATGGCGCTTGCAGCTGTCACAGCCTTTGCGGCCGGCTGGGCCGTTTTCGCCAAACCGGCCAGGAACATGCAGCACCACACGCGCCATCTGTTCCATATCGCCCATTTCCGGGCAAGAGGTCAGAAATGTGGCAGTCGCTTGTGCCAATAGTGGCAGAGCTGTGCCCGGAGACGCGGTCAGCGTGAAGCAAAAGCCGTCGCCACAGGGTTCCATGCGCGGAAACCCGAGCTGGTGAGCCGAAGTCAGATCAAGACGACATCTTGTCGGATGAATGCCTTTTTCTTGGCGCCTGTGGTTAATTGGTCGCGCCTGACCTGTCTGCATTACGAAAGGTCACTTGTGTCGAATCGTGGTGCCGCGTGGCGTGGTCTGACGTGCATCGGCATGCCCTGGTCCGGCCGCAAGGTAATCTGCTGGACCGGCATCGGTGTCTCTCCAGCATGCTCGAAGCGGAACGCACGCAGCAGTGTGGCGAGCACGATCATGGCTTCGACCATGGCGAATTGCTGGCCGATGCAGATGCGTGGTCCGGCCCCGAAAGGCAGATAGGCATAGCGTTCGATGCTCTCGCGGGCGCCGGGCAGGAAGCGCTCGGGCCGGAAGCGGTCCGGCTCGCGCCACAAGGTCTCGTGGCGATGGAGCAGATAGGGCGAGATCACCACCAGCGCGCCTCTCGGGATGAAGCAGCGCCCGCCGACATCATCGTCGGCCAGCGCCGTCCGCGACAGCGAGGGCACCGGAGGGTAGAGGCGCATCGCCTCTTCGATCACGGCGCGGGTCAGCGCCTGCCCGGAACCCGACAGCGCTGCTGTCGCCAGGTCGTTGACCGCGTCGATTTCTGCCTCGACCGCCTGCCGCGTCGCGGGGGCTTGCGACAGCAGGTAGAGCGCCCAGGTCAATGCATTGGCGGTCGTCTCGTGGCCGGCGCCGATGAAGGTGATGATGTTGGCGCCGATCTCCGCCTCGGACAGGCCGGAGCCGGTCGCCGGGTCGCGTGCCTCGAGCAGCGCATCGAGCAGATCGGGCTGGCCGGCTGCCGAGACATGGGCGCGCAGGGCGCGGCGCGCGGCGATGATCGCCTCGACCTGCGCCTCGAAGAAGGCGATCGAAGGACGTGCCATCCAGCGTCCGAGGCGCGGCAGCCAGGCCGGGGCGCCGAGAATGTCGAGCGGGTCGATCCTACCTTGCGTTCCGAAATAGGCGGTGAGGGCCTTGGCGAAGGCCGGGGCACCGCCGGCGATCGCGTTCGAGAACATGGTCTCGGCCAGGATGTCGAAGGTGACCCGCGTCATCTCCTGCGCGATGTCGACGATCCGGCCTGGCCGCCTCCGGGAAAGGCGCTCTGCGGCCGCTGCGGCCGGTCCCAGCATCCTGGTGGCCAGCGCGGCGACCGCGCGCGGAGTGAATAATGGCGCCAGCGTCCGACGAGCCCGTTTCCAGGCCTCTCCCTCGGCCGTCAGCAGCCCCTCGCCCAGCCCGGGGGCGAGGATGCTGCGTTGCAGGTCGTCCTTGCGATAATTTGCGGCGTTGTCGACCAGGACATGGCGTATGGCCGTCGGATCGGACAGGACGACGCCATAGCCGAAGATGCCGTCGCCCGCGATGATCGGCTCGCGGAAATGGCGTCGGCGCCAGATGGTCAGCGGGTTGCGGCGCAGGCGCAGCAGGATTTCAAGCCGGCCGAGTTCGCGCTCGCCCGGCAGTGGCGCAGGGGGACGCTGCCGCTGCCGCGCTCTCGGATCGCTCGCGAAACCGGTTGGGCTCATCGGCGCTGTCTCCCGCTGAAGGCGGTGCGAACCGATGCGAGCCTGTCGCCGCTTTCGGGCCGCATCAAGGCGCGGTGACATGTCACGGCGCGACTTCGGTCTTGGTCATGCATCTAGTGCAGAGCGGAGGTGATTGCTGCGCTGCGGCTAAACTCCGACATAATCTTGTGCGATGCACAATAGGTGCCTATCTTCGCCCCCAAGGAGCGATCCAATGCCTGCCTACAAGAATCCCCCGCCGCGCATCTTGCGGCCCCGAGTCGAGCCGCCGACCCTGGACGAGGCCATTACGGCCGCGCAGGGCCTGAGCGATTTGCCGCAGGAGCAGGCCGAGATCGCCGCCAATCTGATGGGCGTGCCGGTTTCCGACGTCGTGCCGCTGGTTCGCAAGGCTGCCAACCGCACCATGGTGACGACGCCGAACCGCGCCGTCGTCGTCGTTCGTCGCCCGGTGCGGACCTTCTCGCCGCGCCTCGCCGAGGCGATGCGGCGCTGAGCTGCCGCCATAGCATCGGACCGAAAAGTGGACTCCACTCTTCGGAAGACTCCGATGCGATAACAATGAGATAGATCACCGTGACCGCGTCCGAACGGACGCGCGGCGATCCAGGGTCGATCGCCAGTTTCTTCTGCGATCCACAGAATGAAGCAATGCCGGCCTTTCGGGCCGGAAAAGCGCGGATCGGCCTGGTTCAGGCCGATTGCTGCGCACTGCCCTGACTGCCGATCTCGTCCAGGATCGGGCAGTCCGGCCGGCCGTCGCCATGGCAATGGCTGGCCAGGTGGCGCAGCGTCTTGGCCATCGCCTTGAGCGCCGCCGCCTTCTCCTCGAGTTCGGCGACATGCTTCAGCGCCATCGCCTTGACGTCGGCACTCGCCCGCGAGCGATCGCGCCAGAGGGCGAGGAGGGCGCCGGTCTCCTCGATCGAGAAGCCGAGGCTGCGGGCCCGGCGCACGAAGCGCAGCGTGTGGACGTCGTCCTCGCCATAGACGCGATAGCCCGATTGCGAGCGCGCCGGCGGGGGGATCAGTGCGATCTCCTCGTAATAGCGGATCATCTTGGCGCTGACGCCAGAAGCCTCCGCCGCTTGTCCGATATTCATGCCGTCCTCCTTCAGGCCGTGGCCGGCAGAGTGGCAGGCCGGGCCTCTTCCGTCCGCGGCTGCGCGGCGAAGCGCTTCAGTCTCAACGCGTTGCCGAGCACGCTGACGCTGGAGAATGCCATGGCGAAACTGGCGAAGACCGGTGACATCAGCACCCCCCAGAGCGGATAGAGCAGCCCGGCCGCGACCGGGATCAGCAGGATGTTATAGCCGAAGGCCCAGCCGAGATTCTGCCCGATATTGGCCATCGTCGCCTTGGACAGCGCGATCGCTTCGGGAACATGGCGCAGATCGCCCGAGATCAGCACGATATCGGCGCTTTCGATGGCGATATCGGTTCCCGCGCCCATGGCGATGCCGATATCGGCCTGGGCCAGAGCGGGCGCGTCGTTGATGCCGTCGCCGACGAAGGCGATGCTGCGCGCGCCATCGCCCTGGAGTTCGGCGACGATTCGCGCCTTGTCGGTCGGCAGCACCTCGGCGCGGACCTCGTCGATCCCGAGCCGGCGGCCGATCGCCTCGGCGGTCGCCCGGTTGTCGCCGGTCACCATGACGATGCGCAGCCCCTGCCGGCGCAGGCTCTCGATCGCCGCCGGCGTGCCGGGCTTGATCTGGTCCGCGACCGCGATCAGCGCGGCGAGCCTGCCATCGATCGCGGCATAGAGCGGCGACTGACCGTCGCGCGCCAGGGCCTCGGCACGCCCGGCGAAGCCAGCCGGATCGATGCCGAGCCGCTGCATCAGGCGCTGCGAGCCGACGGCGACGAGCCGCCCTTCGACCATGGCCTCGATGCCCAGGCCGGGCTCGGCCTGGAATTCGCTGGCCGGGGCGAGCGCAAGGCCGCGCCGGCCGGCCTCATCGACGATCGCCTCGGCCGAGGGATGCTCGGAGGCGCTTTCCGCCGAAGCGGCCAGACGCAGTGCTTCCGCCTCGTCGAAACCGGCGGCAGCCAGGATTTCCGTCACCTCGGGCGTGCCCTTGGTCAGGGTCCCCGTCTTGTCGAAGGCGATGGTGGAGATGCCGCTGAGGCTCTGCAGGGCCGCGCCCTGGCGGAACAGGATGCCGAGCTCGGCCGCCTTGCCGGTGCCGACCATGATCGAGGTCGGGGTGGCGAGACCCATCGCGCAGGGGCAGGCGACGATCAGCACCGCGACCGAATTGACCAGCGCATAGGTCAGGGCCGGCGAGGGGCCGAAATAAAGCCAGGCCGCGAAGGTCAGAACCGAGACGGCGATCACCGCCGGCACGAACCAGTTGGTCACGCGGTCGACCAGTGCCTGGATCGGCAGCTTGGCGCCCTGCGCCGTCTCGACCATGCGCAGGATCTGCGCCAGCAAGGTATCGGCGCCGACCTTCTCGGCCCGGAAGCGCAAGGCACCGTTCCGGTTGATCGTGCCGCCGATCACGCCGGCTCCGGCGCTCTTATGGGCAGGAGCCGGCTCGCCGGTGACCATCGATTCGTCGACATAGGACGAGCCTTCGACGACCTCGCCATCGACAGGGACCTTCTCGCCGGGCCGCACCAGCACGAGATCGCCGACGCGCACCTGCTCGACCGCGATCTCGCGTTCGGCGCCGTCGCGCAGCACGCGGGCGGTCCGGGCCTGCAGGGTCACCAGCCGGCTGATCGCCGCGCTGGTGCGGCCCTTGGCGCGGGCCTCGAACCAGCGCCCGAGCAGGATCAGGGTGACGATCACCGCGCCGGTCTCGAAATAGGTGTGGGCCGTGCCTTCGGGCAGCCAGCCAGGCCGGAAGGTCGCGACGGCCGAGTAGAGATAGGCCGCGCCGGCGCCGATCATGACGAGCGCGTTCATATCGGGTGCCCCACGCAGCAGCGCCGGCCCGCCCTTCTGGAAGAAGCGCAGTCCGGGCCAGAACAGCACGAGGCTGGCCAATGCGAAGGCGCTGAACTTCAGAGTGAAAGGATCGAAGCGGCGGAGGAGCCAGTGATGGAAGGCGTCGCTTAGATGCGGCCCCATCTCGATGAGCATCAGCGGCAGCGTCGCCAGCGTGGCGACGATGACCGCGCGGCCGAGCTCGCTCTGCTCCGCCTCTCGCCGTTCCTGGATGCCGGCTTGCGGGTTCGTATTGGCACCGAGAGGCTCGGCCTCGTAGCCGGCAGCGGCAATGGCGGCGATCAGTGCCGGCATGACGGCGGGGTCGGCCAGCTGGATGGTCGCGCGCTCGGTCGCGAGGTTGACGTTCGGCGCCAGCACGCCGGGCACGCCGCGCAGGGCCTTCTCGACCCGGCCGACGCAGGAGGCGCAGGTCATGCCGGTGACCGACAGGTTCACCTCGGTTTCGACCGGCTCGTAGCCGGCGCCGCGGATCGCCGCGGCGATGGCGGCCGTCTCGCCGCCTGCGATCTGCGCTCGCCCGGTCGCGAGATTGACCTGCGCACTGGTCACGCCGGGCACGGCCGCGATCGCCTTTTCGACCTTGCCGACACAGGAGGCGCAGCTCATTCCGTCCACGGTGATGTCGAGCACGGTGGTTCCGCGCGGTTCGAGCGTTGCTTGCATCGCCATGATGTCCGCTTTCCTTCTCATCGTGCTGAGATGGCTACACCTTCCCATCATTGGAAGGTCAAGCGGCGATTTTGGCTGTTTCGCGACTGCTGGCGCGATGGCGAAATCGCAGGAACCGGGTGGCGCCCGGGCTGGATCGCTGGCGAGATCGGGCGCAGTTCCCGGCTCGAAAGGAAGCGCCATGCCCGCAACGAACCGCCAAAGCATGTCGTCAGACGAGCAGGACCTCGAATCGATGGTCTCGGCGCTCGATTGGGCAGGGATCGAAGCCGAGCTCGACGCGTATGGCGTCGGCCTGACCGGCCGGATGCTCGATGCAGAGGCTTGCGCTGCCTTGCGCGGTCTCTATGGCGAGCCAGCGCGTTTCCGCAGCCGGATCGTGATGGCACGGCACGGCTTCGGGCGCGGCGAGTACCAGTACTTCGCCCATCCGCTGCCTGGGCCGATCGCCGACCTGCGCCCCCTGATCTATGCGCGGCTGGCGCCGATCGCCAATCGCTGGAACGAGACGCTCGGTATCGCCCAGCGCTATCCTGCAAGCCTCGACGCGTTCCTGGCGCTTTGCCATGCGGCCGGCCAGCAGCGCCCGACGCCGCTGCTGCTGAAATACGAGGCCGGCGACTATAATTGCCTGCACCAGGACCTTTATGGCGACCTGTTCTTCCCCTTTCAGATGGTGATCCTGCTCTCGCAGCCCGGCCGCGATTTCACCGGCGGCGAGTTCACTTTGGTCGAACAGCGGCCGCGCATGCAGTCGCGGCCGGAGGTCGTGCCGCTCGCGCAGGGGGAGGCGGCGATCTTCGCCGTTCAGCACCGGCCGGTTGCCGGCACACGTGGTTCCTATCGGGTCAATTTGCGCCATGGCGTCAGCCGCATACGCAGCGGCGAGCGCTTCACCGCCGGGCTGATCTTCCATGATGCCCGCTGAACCCGGGCCTTGCGCGCCTTCATGGGGCTGCGATGTCGAGCCCGGCGACGATCGCACCGAGCGCCGGCTCGTCGATCAGATCGGCTGCATCAGCCTGGGTGAACCAGAGACAGCGGCGCTGGTCCTGTTCTGGCCAGACCGGCAGCTGCTGTTTGACCTCGAGCAGATAGAGCCGGACCTTGCACAGGATGAAATGGTCGGGCTTGCGCTTCCAGTAGGTGTAGCGCCCGACCGGCTTCCTGCCGATCTCGCCGATCAGGCCGGCTTCCTCCATCGCTTCGCGCGCAGCGGTCTCGTGACCCTTGAGGCCACGGATCGGCCAGCCCTTCGGGACGATCCAGCGCTGGGTTTCGCGCGTCGTCACCAGCATGATCTCGATCGCGCCGTCGGCGCGCCGCCTGAACGGGATGGCGCCGACCTGGACCTTCGGCTCGGCCGGCCGTTTGCCGGCTGTCGTCTTCGCCACCCTCGATGACCTTCGCGCGCTTTTTCCCCCGCAGCAGCATAGGGTGATTCGTTGTCGGCACGGCCAGAAAATTTGTAGCCGGCAATCATTATCGGCGGACGGTGCCGTAGCGACATCGTCCTGGCGACGCCGGCGGCTGCGTTCAGGCTAGTTGTCGGGAACGGCAAGGCGAGCTGCCGCACCGTTCCGGAAGCAATCCGCCATGTTCACAAGGCCCCCTCGCGCGCGGCGCGAAGGAGCCTTGTCGCGACGCTGGTCGGATCAGCTCTTCTTGCCGTCCTTGCCGAACTGCTTGAGGAAAGCCGTCAGATCGGCGATTTCCTTCTCGTTCTTGATGCCGGCGAAGATCATTTTGGTGCCCGGGATCTTGGCGCGCGGATCCTTGATGTACTCGGCGAAGATCGCCTCGTTCCAGGTGATGTCGGCGCCCTTGTTGGCGGCCGAATAGCTGTAGCCCTCGACGGCACCGGTGTGCCGGCCGAACAGGCCGTTCAGATGCGGGCCTACCAGGTTCTTGGCGCCCTCGCCGATCTGATGGCAGGCGCGGCACTTGTTCCAGGAGCGCTCGCCGGCGGCGATGTCCTGGGCCGAGGCCGAGCTTGCGGCGGCCGTGGCGAGGCCGAGGGCGAGAAGGGCGGCGCTGGCGATGGTTTTCATGGTCGATCCTTCTTGAAGCAGGTGCGTGGCACGGGACCGGGCAGTCAGGTCGGCACGACCCGTTCGCTCGCGGTGTCCGGGCGGCATCGCGCAAACCGTCGATACCGACCGGACCCCGGCGTCTATGGGATAGCGAATTGGAGGAATTCTGAAACGGGTCAGTTCGCCGCGGATGAACTGCGCCTGCGCGCCCGCCCGCGGCGTTCTGCTTCACGATCCCGTGGGAGCGACGCGCGCTGCGATCTCGCTGATCCATTCCGCGACATTGGCCGTGAAGGCATCCGGTCGCGAGACGGGGAAATAATGGCCGCCGGTGTCGAGCATGGTCTTGCGCGCGCCGGGCAGGCCGGCGGCGAGCTCGTCCTGCAGGAAGGCGGGCACGACCATGTCGTCCCGCGCGCCGAGGATCAGCACGGGCAGGGTCAGGCCGGCGCTCCAGGCCGAGCCGTCGAAAGAGCGCAGCGCGTCGATGCGCTCGCGCATGACCTGTCTTTCTTCATTCGTCGCCGGCGCGTTGGTGATGGCGCTCTCGTAGACCTGCCAATGCGCCTCCAGCCAGGCAGGGGGATAGGCCATCAGTGTCGCGCTCGCGGCATAGGCGCGCGGATGCTGGTCGAGAATGGCGAGGCGCGTCTCGAAAAGCGCTGACATGTAGCGGTTCTGCTTCAGCCAGCTGCCGCTCAGGATCAGTCCGGCGAGCCGGTGCGGGGCCTGGCGCGCCAGCGACAGGCCGATGCAGCCGCCGGTCGAGTGCCCGAGCAGCACGGCGCGTTCGACGCCGGCAGCGTCGAGGACGGCAAGGCAGTCCTGCGCCAGCTGGTCGATCGTCGAGCGCGCGGTGCCGCGCGTGCTGGCCCCCATGCCGCGCTGGTCGAAGCGCAGCACTCTAAAGGAGCGGGCAAGCGTCGCGGCATTGTCGTCCCAGAATGCGGCAGCGCCGTTGAGGCCGCTGACCAGAAGAAGCGTCTGACCCTCGCCCTGCGAGCAGGCACGCAACACGGCGCCGTCGGCGGTATGGACCTCGAATTCGCCGCCCGCTGCACGTTGTGCGACGGCGCTCATCGGGCCCCGCCGGCACGTGCGAGGCTGTTCGATCCGGTCTTCTTCATCGCTGCGTCTCCTGCGGCGCGGGCGCGCCTGTCACTTACTTATGCTGGTCGAAGCTCGCATCGGTCCAGCCGAAGACGGTGCGGGCTTCGATTTCGGCGATGTTCGCCGGGCGCGGGAACGGCTCCGGTGCTGGCTCCCCTGGGCTGCGTGGCCGGCCGATTTCGGCGAAGAAATCATCGAGGCCACCAGGCATGATCAGCCACAGAAAGGTCAGAGGCTCGTCATGGGGGTTGAGGAAATGATGCTTGCGGTCCCGGCCGACGAAAACGCAGGAGCCTTCCTCCAGCGGATGGTCGACGCCGTCCATACGGGCGATGCCGCGGCCCCTGACCACGAAGATGATCTCCTCATTGCGGTCATGGGTGTGCTCGCGGATGAAGGAGTGTGGGGCGACGGTCTGGGTGCCGATGGCGAAGCGGTTGGCGCTGGCGACCGCCCGGTCGCGCAGAAGATTGCGCACGAAGCCATTGGCCGGAACCGGCTGCCAGAAGCTTTCGCCGTCCTGCGGGCCAAGCACCCTGATCTCGCCGGCAGATCGCGCCACCATTCCGATTCCCTCCCGCTCGATGGGATTGTGTTCGGATCGTGACGCCGGGCGCGGCAGAGTTGTAGCCGCGTTTGATCATGGCCGGGTAGGCCGTCACGCAGGACGGGACGCTAGGTAAGGCGAGGCTTTTCCGGCAGGATAGGGGGCGGGCTGCGGGCCGGCTTGCGAGCGCTAGCCCGGTGGCGAGGCCCTGACCTTCTCGCGCGCCTGCCGCACCAGCGGCGACAGGGCGGGGTCGTCCTCGGCGAAGCCGGCGCGGAAGTCCTCGCGCATGCGCCGGGTCCAGAACTGGTTGATGTGGTCGGCGATCGCCTCGACCGCCTCGGCTTCCGGATAGGCCTGGAAGAACTCGGCGATCTGGTTGGCCATGCGCGCGAGTTTGGCGAGGGGATCGCTCGGCTGGGCATGGGCCTCCGCCGCGGCTGCAGGAATCTCGGTCACAACAATCTCTGTCACAAGGATCTCGGTCATGGCGCCTCGGCCTCCACAGGGTTGGCCAGCGCGCCGGCGAAGATGCGTGCGCTGTCCTCGCGGGCGACGCAGACCAGGGTCAGTCCAAGCACCTTGGCTCGCTCTATCGCCAGCGAGGTCGGAGCCGAAATCGTGACCAGCGTCCCTGCGCCGAAGATCGCGGCCTTCTCGACCATCTCGAAGGAGGCGCGGCTGGTGACCAGCACGAAGCCGTCATTGACCGGCTGGCCCGCCCGCAGCCGCGCACCGATCAGCTTGTCGAGCGCGTTGTGCCGGCCGACATCCTCGCGCGCCGCCAGGATCGTCCCGTCGCGGTCGCACCAGGCGGCGGCATGCACCGAGCGGGTCAGTCGGTGCAGCGGCTGATGGCGCTCGAGTGCGGACAGCGCAGCGGCGATCGCCACCGGCGTGATCGCCGCTGCGGTGCCGCTACGCGCTTCCGCTGTCGGCAGGTCGGCGAGCGCCTCGACGCCGCAGAGGCCGCAGGAGGTACGACCCGAGAGATTGCGCCGCCGCGCCAGATGCTCGCGGAAGCGGCCGGGGGCCAGCGCCACGGTGACCACGATGCCGTTGGCCTGGGGGCGGACCGCGATGTTCCTTATCTCGTCGCTGCTGCGGATAATGCCTTCCGTCAGGCTGAAGCCGACGACGAAATCCTCGAGATCCGACGGCGTCGCCATCATCACGGCATAGGGGAGGTTGCCGTAGACGATGTTGACCGCCGCCTCGACCGCGACTTCGGCGCTCGCGGCCTCCGCCCGTCCGGAGGCGAAACGCAATGTTGATGCCGGCGTTGCGACGCTCGCCGGCGGCTGGGCAGGCGGGCTATTCCGCGGCATCGGGCAAGCGTCCCGCGATCAGGCGCAGCGAGACGTCCTCGTCGCGGTTGCGCTCCTGCCACTGCGAATAATAGTTCGTCCTTCGCACCTCGACCGCCGTCACCTTGTATTCCGGGCAGTTGGTCGCCCAGTCCGAATAGTCGGTGGTGATGACGTTGGCGCCGGTCGCGGCGTGGTGGAAGGTGGTGTAGACCACGCCCGGCTGCATGCGCTCGGAAATTTCGGCGCGCAGCGAGATGTCGCCGGAGCGGCTGGCGAGGGCGACGAGGTCGCCATCCTTGATGCCGCGGCTTTCGGCGTCGAAGGGGTGGATCTCCAGCACGTCCTCGGCATGCCAGGCCTGGTTTTCGGTGCGCCTGGTCTGCGCGCCGACATTATATTGCGAGAGGATGCGTCCGGTGGTCAGGATCAGCGGATAGCGCGGGCCGGTGCGCTCCTGCGTCGGCACGTATTCCGTGATCATGAACTTGCCCTTGCCGCGCACGAAGCGGTCGACATGCATCAGCGGCGTGCCGGTCGGCGCCTTCTCGTTGCAGGGCCACTGCACCGAGCCGAGCGCCTCGAGCGTGTCGTAGCTGACCCCGGCGAAGCTTGGCGTCAGCGCCGCGATCTCGTCCATGATCTGCGAGGGATGGCTATAGCCCATCTCGTAGCCGAGCGCCCGGGCGAGCTCGATCGTCACCTGCCATTCGGCCTTGCCGGAGAGCGGCGCCATGACCTGGCGGACGCGGTTGATGCGCCGTTCGGCATTGGTGAAGGTGCCGTCCTTTTCCAGGAAAGAGGAACCCGGCAGGAAGACATGGCCGTATTTCGCGGTCTCGTTCAGGAACAGGTCCTGGATGACCACGCATTCCATCGAGGCGAGGCCGGCGGTGACGTGTTGGGTATTGGGGTCCGACTGGGCGATGTCCTCGCCCTGGACATAGAGGCCCTTGAAGCTGCCGCCGACGGCTTCGTCGAGCATGTTGGTGATGCGCAGGCCCTGCTCGGCGTCGAGCGGCACGCCCCACAGCGCCTCGAAGCTCTGCCGCGTCGCGTCGTCGGCGACATGGCGATAGCCCGAGAATTCGTGCGGGAAGGAGCCCATGTCGCAGGAGCCCTGGACATTGTTCTGGCCACGCAGCGGATTGATGCCGACGCCGTCGCGCCCGATATTGCCGGTCGCCATGGCGAGATTGGCCATGGCCATCACCGTGGTCGAGCCCTGGCTGTGCTCGGTGACGCCGAGCCCGTAATAGATCGCGCCATTGCCGCCGGTCGCGTAGAGCCGCGCCGCGGCGCGGACATCGGCTGCCGGCACGCCGGTAAACGCCTCGCTCGCTTCCGGGGAATTGCGCTCTTCGGCGATGAAACGGGCCCAGATCTCGAAATCGGCGAGATCGCAGCGCTCGCGGACATAATCCTCGGCGATCAGCCCTTCGGTGACTACCACATGGGCGAGAGCGTTGACGAGCGCGACATTGGTGCCGGGCTTGAGCTGGAGGTGATGCTCCGCCTTGACATGCGGCGATTTCACCAGGTCGATCCGGCGTGGATCGATGACGACCAGGCGGGCGCCCTCGCGCAGGCGCTTCTTCATCCGCGAGCCGAAGACCGGGTGGCCGTCGGTCGGATTGGCGCCGATCACCAGGATCACGTCGGCCTTGGCGACCGATTTGAAATCCTGCGTGCCGGCCGAGGTGCCGAGCGTCGTCTTGAGGCCGTAGCCGGTCGGCGAATGGCAGACGCGGGCGCAGGTATCGACATTATTGTTGCGGAAGGCGGCGCGCACCAGCTTCTGGACGAGGAAGACCTCCTCATTGGTGCAGCGCGAGGAGGTGATCGCGCCGACGGATTCGCGGCCATATTTGGCCTGGATGCGCTTGAACTCGCTGGCGGCGTGGTTGATCGCCTCCTCCCAGGACACTTCGCGCCAGGGATCGGTGATCTTCTCGCGGATCATCGGGCTGGTGATGCGGTCCTTGTGGTTGGCATAGCCCCAGGCGAAGCGGCCCTTGACGCAGCTATGGCCTTCGTTCGCCTTGCCGTCCTTGTAGGGCACCATGCGCACGACGCGGTCGCCCTGCATCTCGGCCTTGAACGAGCAGCCGACGCCGCAATAGGCGCAGGTGGTGACCTTGGAATGCTCGGGCTGGCCGAACTCGATCACCTTGTTCTCGATCAGCGTCGCGGTCGGGCAGGCCTGCACGCAAGCGCCGCAGGAGACGCATTCGGAGCCGAGAAAGTCGGTCGGCCCGGCGGCGACGCGCGAATCGAAGCCGCGCCCGGTGATCGTCAGCGCGAAGGTGCCCTGCACCTCGGCGCAGGCCCGCACGCAGCGATTGCAGACGATGCATTTCGAGGGGTCATAGGTGAAATACGGGTTGGAGGTGTCCTTGGGCAGCCAGTTCTCGTTGGCCAAGCCTTCTGCGCCGGTTGGCCGGACATGGTTCTCGCCTTCATAGCCATAGCGGACTTCGCGCAGGCCGACGGCGCCGGCCATGTCCTGCAACTCGCAGTCGCCATTGGCCGAGCAGGTCAGGCAGTCGAGCGGATGGTCGGAGATGTAGAGCTCCATCACGCCCTTGCGCAGGCCCGCCAGCCGCTCCGACTGGGTGCGCACCACCATGCCGTCCTCGGCCGGAGTCGTGCAGGAGGCGGGCGTGCCGCGCCGCCCCTCGATCTCGACCAGGCAGAGCCGGCAAGAGCCAAAGGGCTCGAGCGAGTCGGTGGCGCAGAGCTTGGGAATGGCGGTGCCCATGCTCATCGCCGCGGCCATCACCGAAGTGCCGGCCGGAACCGTGACGCTCTCGCCATCGATCGTCAGCGTCACCGTCTTCTCGGCGATCCGGATCGGCGTGCCGAAATCAATTTCCTTGATCAGGCTCATGGTGAGCTCCTCACTCGGCCGCCTGCGGCAGGGCCTCTGGTGGCGGGCGGTCGAAATCCTCGGAGAAATGGTTCAGCGCGCTCATCACCGGCATCGGTGTCAGTCCGCCCATGGCGCAGAGCGAAGCGTCGGTCATCAGCCGGTTGAGGTCGCGCAGTACGGCGAGATTCTTCGGCCGCTCATGGCCGGCGATGATCTTGTCGACGATTTCGACGCCGCGCGTCGCGCCGATGCGGCAGGGCGTGCACTTGCCGCAGCTCTCCTTGGCGCAGAATGCGAAGGCGAAGCGGGCCTGCCTGGCCATGTCGACGCTGTCGTCGAAGACGACGATACCGCCATGGCCGAGCATCGCGCCGATGCCGGCCAGCGCCTCGTAGTCCATCGGGGTGTCGAGCTGCTTTTCGGTGAGATAGGCGCCGAGCGGCCCGCCGACCTGCACGGCCCGGATCGGCCGGCCCGACAGCGTGCCGCCGCCCATCTCCTCGATGATCGCGCGCAGCGAGATGCCGAAGGCGAGCTCGATCAGCCCGCCGCGTTTGATGTTGCCGCCGAGCTGGACCGGCAAGGTGCCGCGCGAGCGACCCATGCCGTAATCGGCATAGGCCTTGCCGCCATGGTCGAGGATCCAGGGCACGGCTGCGAAGGAAAGGACATTGTTGACGACGGTCGGCTTGCCGAACAGGCCCTGGAGGGCCGGGATCGGCGGTTTCGCCCGGACGATGGCGCGCCTGCCCTCGAGGCTTTCCAGCAGCGAGGTCTCCTCGCCGCAGATATAGGCGCCGGCGCCGACGCGCACCTCCATGTCGAAATGGCGGGTCGAGCCCATCACGGATGCGCCGAGAATGCCGGCATTGCGTGCCTTCAGCACGGCCTGCTGCATCGTCCTGATCGCGTGCGGATATTCCGAGCGGATATAGAGATAGCCCTTGGTCGCGCCGGCCGCGATCGCGGCGATCGTCATGCCCTCGATCAGCAGGAAAGGGTCGCCCTCGAACAGCATCCGGTCGGCGAAGGTGCCGCTGTCGCCCTCATCGCCATTGCAGACGATATATTTCTGCTCCGCCTTGGCGTCGTGGACCGTCTGCCACTTGATTCCGGTCGGGAAGCCGGCGCCGCCGCGCCCGCGCAGACCCGATGCCTTGATCGCGTCGACGATGCTCTGGCTGGACAAGGCGAGTGCCTTTTCCAACCCCTTCAGGCCGCCAAGCCTGCGATAATCGGCGAGCGAGAGCGGGTCGGTGACGCCGACGCGCTCGAAGGTCAGGCGCTGCTGGCGCTTGAGCCAGTCGAGCTCTTCGATCTGGCCGAGACGCAGCTTATGCGCCTCGCCGCGCTCGAAACCCGCCTCGAACAGTCCGGCGACGTCCTTCGCCGCGACCGGACCATAGGCGATGCGCCCTTTCGCCGTCTCGACCTCGACCAGCGGCTCGAGCCAGAGCATGCCGCGCGAGCCGTTCCGGACGATCTCGACATTGCGGCCGCGCGCCTGCGCCTCCTGCGCGACGGCGCGGGCTACCGACTCGGCACCGACTGAGAGCGCTGCCGCGTCGATCGGAACGTAGATCCGGACCGTCTCGCTCATTGCCGGCCTCCGCACAACGCGGCGACGCGATCGGCATCGACTCGGCCGATCAGCTCACCGTCGCTCAGGGCGGAGGGGCCGAGTGCGCAATTGCCGAGGCAGTAGACGGTTTCGACCACCGCATCGTGGCCGCCGCCATGGCCGTCGACGACGATGCCGTGCTCGCGCGCGAGGTCCTCGACCAGCGTCTCGCAGCCCAGAGCCTGGCAGGCCTCGGCCCGGCAGAGCTTGACGACGCGGCGCGGCGGCGGAGCCGTGCGGAAATCGTGGTAGAAGGAGATGGTGCCGTGGACATCGGCCCGCGACTGGTTGAGCGCCTCGGCGATCAGCGGCACGGCCTGCGGATCGACATAGCCGAATTCTTCTTGCAGGGCGTGCAGGATCGGCAGGGTCGCACCTTCGAGATGCGCGAGGCCGGCAATGAGCGAGCGCGCCTCGTCCTGATCCCAGGCTGGGTATTGGGCCATCGTCCCTCCAAGGAAGCCGTTTCGCGACTTTCGAATTTCTGGAGAGGGTGACGAAGTTTAGGATGATTTCAAATCGTTTGTTCTGACTGATCGATAGATTCCAGCTATTAAAAAAGGGGGCGGGGCGCGTTCCCGATCCGCCGGGTCGCAGAAAAATCGCCGATAGCCTTTGCTTATCGTTTGGCTGGCCGGGGGAGGTGCCGTTTCCTTCGGCTGTTTCGATAGTCTGTGGCTATTTCACGATGGGGCGCCGCGGCAGCGCCGCATCGGCCACCGTGTCGGACATCATCAGCAGGTTGCGCGCGAGCGGCGCCGCGGGCTGACGATCGGCCATGATCAGGCCGATCGTGCGCTTGGCGTCGGGCGCGGTGAGCGGCAGCGCCTTGGTGCCGAGCGGCACGCCGAAGAACTCCAGGAGCTGGATCGAGACGATGCTGGAAACGCCCTGGATGCCGGCATGCGAGCACAGGTTGAAGATCGAATTGGTCTCGATCGCCGGCTTCGGGGCATGGCCAACCGAACGGAAAATGCCGTCGATGATCCGCCGGTTCTGCATGTCCGAGGTCAGCAGGCAGAGCTTCAGCGCGGCGGCTTCGGCCCAGCTGATCGTCTCGCGCCCTCCGAGCGGCCCGTCCTCGCGGGTCAGCAGGACGTATGATTCCTGGTAAATCGGTTTGGAGACGACACGTTCCAGCGGCTCGTTGTCGAGATAGGTCAGGCCGACATCGAGCTCGAAATTGTCGATTCCGTTCTGAATCTCGGTCGAGGTCAGCGACAGCACGGTCAGCGCGGCGCCGGGATAGCGCGTCGAGAACGGCGCGGTGATGTGGGCGATCATCGGCAGGGCGGTGGGGACGGCGCCGAGTCTGATCCGGCCGCTGACGCCCTCGCGCAGCTCCGCGATCGCGTCCTTCATCTGGTCGGCCTCGGCGAGGATGCGGCGCGCATGGGCGAGCACGACCTCGCCCTCCTTGGTCAGCCCCTGGAAGCGCCGGCCGCGCTCGACGATCAGGATGCCGAGCTCCTCCTCGAGCTGGGCGATAGCGGCTGACAGGGTCGGCTGCGAGACATGACATGCCTCGGCGGCACGGCGGAAATGCTTCTCGCGGGCGAGCGCGTCGAGATAGACCAGTTGGCGGATGATCATGCGGCGGTTCTGCCCCAGTCTCGGCGCGAGCGTTTCTTCGGCGAGTATTTCTTGGGCATGAGCATTTCGGTAGCCGCCCGGCTTGGCAAGCGCTAGAGCCGGCAGGGTCCAGTCCCGTCTCGGTCCGCACGGCTTGATCTGCATGGCTTTACCTCGTCCGCGCCTGTCCGCGAGCGCCTGTCCCGCCCCGGCATCAGCCGCGCTCCCGGTCTTCCTCGCTGCCGAGCGCCGAGCGTGAGCGTCGTCCTCGCCTGCGATCTCGGCGGCACCTCCTTCCGCGCCGCGCTCGTCGACGGGAGCGGGCGGCTTTGCGCCCAGAGCGCCGTTCCGGGGCCGGCAAGCCTCGATGTGGCCGGCGCGTCCGAGATCGATGCCGATGCCTGGTGGCGCCTGCTGATCGAGGCCTGCGCCGGGCTCGACCGAAAGGCGCCCGAGCTCTTCGCCGCCATCGAGGCCGTCGCGATCTGCGGCGTCACCCGGACCCAGATCATCCTCGGGCAGGGCGGCAGGCCGTTGCGCCCGGCGATGACCTGGAAGGATACGCGCGCCGAAGCCGCGGCCGCCCGCCTGCGCGCGCGGCTCGACCCGGCTCATGCCGAACATGCCGCGATCAATGCCTTCCACCCGCTGGCGCGGCTGGCCTGGCTGCGCGAAGCCGAGCCGGAGACGGTCCGTGACCTCGCGACCGTGCTCGAGCCCAAGGACTATCTGAACTTCCGCCTGACCGGCGTTTTGGTGAGCGATCCTGTCTCCATGGCACGCCTGCACGCCTGCACAGCGTCGGGCCCCGCCGGCGACCTGCTCTCGGCCGCCGGCTTTCCGGCCACGATCCTGCCGTCGCTGCGCGAGCCCTGGGAGCAGGTCGCTCCGGTCCTGCCGGGCCTGCCGGCGCCTCTCGACCGGTTGGCGGGCGCGCCTGTGTTCTGCGCCTCCAATGACACCTGGGCGGCGGTGGTCGGCCTCGGCGCGATGCGTGACGGCTATGCCTACAACATCTCCGGCACCACCGAGGTTCTGGGCATGCTCGGGCCGGAGCCGGCGCAGGCGCAAGGGCTCCTCACCGTCGACTGGCGCGGGCTGTTTCAGCTCGGCGGCCCCAGCCAGACCGGTGCCGACACCGTCTCCTGGCTGCTCGCTTTGCTCGGGCGCGACGGCGCGGCAATCGGCGCCGAGATCGATGCGCTGCTTTCGGGGGCGCGCCAGGGGCAGCCGGTGCTCTTCCTGCCCTATCTCCAGGGCGAGCGCGTGCCCTATTGGGATCCGTCGCTGCGCGGCGCCTTCATCGGCTTGAATCGCCGGCACGGTGCCACCGATCTCGCCTTTGCGGTGCTGGAAGGCGTCGCCTTCCTCAACCGGATAGTGCTCGAGGGTGCCGAAGCTGCGACGGGAAGGCCCGTCACCGAGATCCGCTTCGGCGGCGGGGGCGCGGCGAATCCGGTCTGGAGCCAGATCAAGGCCGATATCTGCGGCCGGCCGGTCGTCGTCGGCGCGTCGCCGGAGCCCGGCCTGCTCGGCGCCGCCATCATCGCCTTCACCGGGCTCGGCTTCTTCGCTTCGTTGGCGGAGGCGCAGGAAGCGCTGGTCGCGACGGCCTCCCGTTTCGAGCCCGACCTCTCCCGCAAGCAGGGTTATGACGCGCTCTTCGCCCTCTATCGCCGCAGCGAGCAGGCGCTCGGGCCGATCTCGCAGGAGCTCGCCACCTGGTCCTGGGATGGCGGCCGGCCCTGAAGTCCCGCTCCGGGGCAATCGCGATCTCCACCGGGCGATTGCGATTGGGGTTGCCGCGCCCGGCTTTGCGCCTTACCGACGGGCATCCAGACCTCCGAGTTCCCGCATGCCGCCGCCCGATCCCGTGAAGCCTGTTCCCTCCCGTATCTGCCTCCGGCCCAGCTTCGCCTGATGGCACGGCCCGTCACTCTGATCACCGGCGCATCTGGCGGTATCGGCGGCGCGCTCGCCAGGGCCCTGGCGCCCGGCCATCGGCTCGTCCTGTCCGGGCTCGAGGCCGGTCCGCTCGCTGAAATGACGGCGGGCATCGAGGCGAATGGCGGCGAGGCCGTGGGGCTCGCCGGCGATGCCCGCGATCGCGAGCTCGGCAAGGCGCTGGTCGAGCTTGCCGTATCGCGCTTCGGCCGTCTCGACAATCTCGTCACCGGGGCAGGGGCCTCGCGCCCGGTGCCGATGGTCGAGATGGAGGACGAGGAATGGGACAAGTTCGTCGACATCAACCTCTCGGCCGCCTTCCGTGTCTCCAAGGCCGCCGCGAAGCAGCTGATCGCACAGGGTGAGGGCGGCGCCATCGTCCACATCTCCTCGATCGCTCATAGCAATGGCGGCGCGAACCTCGCCTATGGCGCGGCCAAGGGCGGTGTCGCGACGTTGACCTACGGCATGGCCCAGCAGCTCGGCCGGCACGGCATTCGGGTGAATGCGGTCGCGCCCGGCATCATCGACACGCCGATGGTCCGCGGCGGCTTTGCGAGCCAGTTCGACGCCCTGGTCGAGGGCGCCGCGCAACGTACCCCGCTCGGCCGGCTCGGCCGGCCGGAGGATGTCGCCGGCGTCATCGCCTTCCTGCTCTCGCCGGCTGCCGCCTTCGTCACCGGCGCGCTGATCCCGGTTACCGGCGGGATCGAAATCCTCTCGCCGATCTCGGCGATCGCCAAGGGACCGGCATGATGGCCGGCATGAGCATGCGCGACTTCATCGGCCGCTACGGCACGGCGCTGGCCGGCCTCCTGCTGATCGTCTTCTTCGTCGCCTTCGCGCCGAATTTCGCGACGACGATGAACATCGTCAACGTGCTGAAGGATACCAGCTTCCTCGCCATCCTGGCGCTCGGCTTCGCTCTCGCCTTCACCGTCGCCGAACTCGATCTCTCGATCTCGGAGATGGCGAGCCTCGCTGCCGTGGTCTGCGGCTGGCTGGTGCAGTTGCAGTATCCGCCGCTGGTCGCGGTCGCGGCGGCGCTTGCCGTCGGCGTCGTGCTCGGCTCGGTCAACGGCTATGGCGTCACCGTGCTGCGCATCCCTTCGCTGATCATGACGCTCGGCACGGCGGCGATCGCCAAGGGCTTCGCCTTCATGATCACCCAGGGCGTCGCCTTCGTCGGGCGTTGGCCGACCGGCTTCACCGGGCTGGCCCGCGGCTATACCTTCGATATTCCCAATCTCGTGCTCTGGCTCGCCGGCGTCACGCTCTTCGCCTGGGGGCTGGTCAAATGGACCCGCACCGGCGCCCATATGGTCGCGACCGGCGAGGCCGACGAGGCGGCGCGGCTCGCCGGCATCGCCACCGCGCGGATGAAGCGCATCGGCCTCCTGCTTGCCGGCGTCCTGGCCAGCATCACCGCCGTCCTGCTCGCCGCCAACCTGTCCTCGGCGGCGCCCAACATGGCCGGCGACTACCTGCTCTACGCGATCGCCGCCGTGCTGCTCGGCATGACCATGTTCGAGCCCGGCAAGCCGAACGTGCCGGGCACGGTCTTCGCGGCGCTGGTGCTCAAGGTGCTCGGCAACGGCTTGGTGCTGCTCGGCCAGCCCTATTACGTTCAGGACATCGTTCTCGGCCTGATCATCATCGGCTCGGTCGCCTTCTCGGCCAGCGCGATGAAAAAGGCGGCATTCAAGGTCTGAGGTTTGGCTGTCATCTCGTCGCTCCTCAGGATGAGGGCCGGGGAGAAACGGAAGTCGGAGGGGAAAGACAATGAAGACAATGAAATCGCTCATGCTGGCGGCCGCTGCCGTTGTCGGTCTGGGGCAGGGCGCACAGGCTTTCGAGCTCGGCGTCATCGGCTTCCAGTTCACCTCGGAGACCCATGCCCGCGTCGCCAATGCGGCGGCCGCCGCGGCCAAGGCCAAGGGCTGGAACGTCACGCTGCTGAATTCCGAGGGCGCGCTGCCCAGGCATGCCGAGCAGTTCGACGCGCTGATCGCCAAGAAGGTCGACGCGATCATCATCGCCATGGGCAAGCCGGTCGAGGCCGACGCACAGTTCAAGGCGGCCAAGGACGCCAAGATCCCGGTCATCACCGTGCAGTCCGGCGCGAGCCCGCATGCGCTCTTCGACATCCAGACCAATGAGTACAAGGTCGGTGCCGAGGCCGCGCTCTACCTGCTTGGCCAGCTCGGCTACCAGGGCAACATCGTCTCGGCCCGCTTCGACCTCAACGTCGCCTCGCGGATCCGCGGCAAGCTGCTCGACGCCGTGCTCTCCGAGAACCAGGCGGTGAAGGAGCTCGGCAAGTTCTCGATGGCCCGCACCCAGAGCTGGCGCGACGATGTCCGCGCCGGCATGCAGGCGCTGCTCCTGCAGAACCAGGGCAAGATCAACGGCATCTGGGCCTCCTTCGACGGCCAGGCCTATATCATCGACGACCTGCTGCAGGCGCAGGGCGTGAAGAAGGGCCAGATCCCGCTGGTCTCGGTCGATGGCGGCAAGGAGACCTATGCCCGCATCGCCGATCCGAACTCGACCTTCATGGCCACCGTCTCGATCCCCTTCGAGGAGATGGGCAAGCAGGCAGTCGACGCGGTCCAGACCATCGTCGTCGACAAAAAGCCGAAGGAGACCATCACCTCCGGTCCCTATCTCTTCACCGACGCCGTGCTGGTCGACAAGAACAACGTCCAGCAGTTCCTGAAGTGAAGATAAGGGCGAACCTCTCATCGTCATGGTCGGGCTTGTCCCGACCATCCACGTCTTCGTTCGTCCGATGCGGTGTTCAAGACGTGGATGCTCGCCACAAGGGCGAGCATGACGGACGGAGCTTTCGGAGCCATTTGCGATGACCGCCACCCCCCTCCTGTCCCTGCGCGGCATCGGCAAGAGCTACGGCCCGGTCGTGGCGGTGCGCGAGGTCGATCTCGACATCCACCCCGGCGAGGTCGTCGCGATCTGCGGCGACAACGGCGCCGGCAAATCGAGCCTGATCAAGGTCATTTCCGGGGCCGAGGAGGCGACGGCGGGCACGATCTCTATGCGTGGCAAGCAGGTCGTCTTCGCCTCGCCGCATGATGCGCTCAGCCATGGCGTTGCGACGATCTACCAGGATCTCGCGCTCGCCCCGCGTCTCTCCATCGCCCAGAACGTCTTCATGGGCTCGGAGCTGACCAAGCCCGTGCTGCTGCCCTTCCTGCGCGTGCTCGACAAGAAGAAGATGGCCGATGAGGCACGCGGCTTCCTCAAGCAGCTCTCGGTCGCGGTCGAGGACATGGACCGGCCGGTCGAACGGCTTTCCGGCGGCCAGCGCCAGGCGGTCGCGATCTCGCGCGCCCTGCGCTGGAAGGCCGAGATCATCATCATGGACGAGCCCACGGCGGCGCTCGGCGTCAAGGAGACGGCGCTCGTCCTCGATCTGATCCGCAAGCTCAAGGCCGACGGCAAGACGGTATTGCTGATCAGCCACAATATGCGCGATGTCGTCGCGCTCGCCGACCGCGTGGTGATCATGGGCGCCGGCCGAAAATATGTCGATCAGCCGCTCGGCGGTCTCACCGCCGACGATCTCAGTCACATGATCATGGCCGGCAACGCCCGCGCCGCCTGAACACCATGCGCGAAACCATCATCATCGACACCGATCCCGGCCAGGACGACGCCGTCGCCCTGCTGCTCGCCTTCGCCAGCGCCGCCGAACTCGATCTCAGGGCGATCACCACCGTCGCCGGCAATGTCCCGGTGGCACAGACCACCGCCAATGCGCTGCGTATCCGCGAGCTCGGCGGGCGCGAGGATATCCCCGTCCATCGCGGCGCCGATGTGCCGTTGGTCTATCCGCTTTCGACGGCGGAGTTCGTCTGCGGGTCGGACGGGCTCGCCGGTGCCGATCTGCCGCCGCCGCGTGGCGAGGTTGCGCCCGGCCACGCCGTCGAGGCGTTGATCGCGATCCTGCGGGCGGCTCCGGATGACGGCGTCACGCTCTGTCCGCTCGGGCCGCTGACCAATCTCGCGCTCGTATTCCGGCTGGCGCCGGACGTGCTGCCGAAAGTGAAGCGCATCGTCCTGATGGGCGGGGCGCTGGCGCTCGGCAACGTCACTCCGGCGGCCGAGTTCAACATCCATGTCGACCCGCATGCGGCGGCGATCGTCTTCGGCTGCGGCCGACCTATCGTGATGATGGGCCTCGGCGTGACGCTTCAGGCGATCGCCGCGCGCGGGCAGGTCGCGCGCCTGCTCGAACACGGCAACGCGGCCGGCCGCGTCGTGCACGGCATGCTGACCCGGCCGCGCCCCGGCGGGCTCGGCACGGTTGGCCACCCCATGCACGATCCCTGCGTCATCGCCTTTCTGCTCTGGCCCGAGCTGTTCTCCGGCCGCGACTGTCATGTCGAGGTCGAGACCGCCGACGGGCCGCTGCGCGGGCGCACCACCATCGACTGGAACGGCCGCCTCAAGCGCGAGCCCAACGCCCATGTCGTCGCGACCGTGCAGGCCGAGGCGCTGTTCGAGCGGATGTTTGCCCGCCTCGCGACTCTGCCCTGACCGGAGAAGACCATGCCCCATTTCGTCGAGGATCTGCAGCAGGAGGCGCAGCGCGCCGTCGCGGCCATGCAGAGCGCCGCCCTCGCCGCCCGTCATATCCATGCCCGCGCCGAGCTGATGCGGCACATGCTGACCACGGCCCGCAAGGTCGCCACCAAGCCGAAGGCAGAGGCCGTCGAGACCGTGGTGCGCGAATGGATGGATGCCTGGAATCTCGGCCGCAGCGAGTGGCCGCATATCGCCCGCGAGATGGAAGCCTTCACCGAAGCCTTCCACGTCTATGCCAATGATCCCAGCGACGCCCATGACGCGGCGCTGCGCCGGAGCTGCGAGGCGCTCGACGCCGCGCTCGCCCGCGAGGGCACCTCGATCAGCGAGCAGATGGCCTTCCGCTCGCAATGCGCCCATCGCTGGTGGGAGCTGGTCGTACCGGTCCCGGCCGATCTGCCCGGCGCCAAGCCGCGCCCCTCGGTGCCGGCGCTGGCGGAAGGGGCGCCGTTCTGGGAGGCCGGCTGCGCCGATTTCTGCCGATGAGTGCTGTGCCGAGCGTTGCTGGCGGGGTCCATCTGCGTGCGCTGGCGCCGGATGATCTCGACGCCTGCCACAGCCTGTCGGTGGCGGTCGGCTGGGCGCATCGGCGCGAGGATTGGGCGCTGGTGCTCGGCCTCGGCCAGGGGCTCGCCGCCATCGCCGAAGGCGAGCTCGTCGGCACCGCGATGTGGTGGGCGTTCGGCTTAGGCCACGCTTCGCTCGGCAGCATCATCGTCGCGCCCGAGCGCCAGGGCGTGGGCATTGGCAAGCTGCTGATGCAGGGGCTGCTCGAGGCCACGAGCGGCCGTTCGCGCGGCCTGATCGCGACAGAGGAGGGCCGGCCGCTCTATGCGAAATACGGCTTCGTGCCAGCCGGTACGGTCCTGCAGCATCAGGGATCGGCACCGGCCATCGCAGCTCTTCCTTTAGAACCGGGCGAAACTCTGCGCCTTGCGACCGAAGCCGATCTTCCGGTTCTGGCCGGGCTCGACGAGGCCGCGACGGGCCTGCCGCGCGCCTCGGTTCTCGCGGCCCTGCTCGATCGCGGCGAGGCCCATGTCCTGGAACGGCACGGCGTCGTCGCGGGCTTCTCCGTCCTTCGCCGCCACGGGCTCGGCTGGCTGATCGGTCCCGTCGTCGCCATCGACGATCGGGCGGCGCGCTGCCTGATCGCTCATGGCCTGGCGGCCCGGCCGGGCGAGTTCATTCGCGTCGACGTGCCTGCGCCGACGGGCCTCGGTGGCTGGCTCGCCGAGCGCGGCCTGCCGCAGGTCGCGTCCGGTCTTGTCATGGCACATGGCCAGCCACCGGTCGCCCGCGGTCCGGCGAGGCTTTTCTCCCTGGTCAACCAGGCGCTGGGCTGACCACCATCGCCACGGGACGCGTCGCCTGCGCCCGTAGCCCGCTCCAGCCGTGATGCAGGGTGTAGAGGCCGACGAGCACGATCAGGACGCCCGAGACATAGGGCGCTCGTGCCGCGAGGGTCGACAGCCAGCGCGATCGCTTCTCGGCCGCGCGCAGGCTGAGCGAGGCGACGACGCCGACCGAGACCAGGGTCAGCGCCAGGCCGATCGAGAAGCACAGCACCAGCACGGCGCCGAGCGTGATCTCGCGCAGCTGCATGCAGATCAGCAGCACGGTGATCGCGGCGGGGCAGGGGATCAGGCCGCCGGTCAGCCCGAACAGCGCGATCTGCCAGGTCGTCACCGGCCGGCCCGAGAAACGGCGCCGGATGTCCTCGGCATGGGCACGCTGATGGGCATCCATCGGCGCGTCCTCGCCGTCATGGCGATGCGCGTGGCCGTTCCCATGCGAATGTCCGTGGGAGTGCCGATGGGAATGACCGTGCGAATGGCCATGACCATGGGTATGCCCGTGCCCGGCCGTCCGCAACGCTGCCTGCTCCGCCCATGTCCGCCAGATCATCCAGAGCGCGATCGCGATGATGATCAGGCCGGAGGCGAGCTGGAACCAGGGCTCCGTCGCCTCGGCGTCGAGATCGCGCGCCAGATAAAGGCCGGTCAGGGCCACCGCCCAGACCACCAGCGTATGCGAAAGCGTCGCGGCGAGGCCGAGCAGGACCGCTTGCGGGACGGAGCCCCGCACCGCGACGATGAAGGCCGCCATCATCGTCTTGGAATGGCCGGGCTCGAGCCCGTGCAGCGCGCCGAGCAGGATCGCGCTTGGAATGAACAGCCAGGCATGGCCCGCACCCTGTGCGAGCAGTTCGGTGAAGCTAGGCACGCGCTCGTGCTCCGGATCCGGAACGGATCGAACGCTGCCGTGCCGTCCGGCATCTGCCGGCGCTGGTCGGGGGCGCCCGTCTCGTCCTCGCCCGCCCGATCTTCGGGATGCGCCCGGTCTCGCGCCGGCGCCTGCCTGATCGGGGTCCGCTTGTGCAGCGGCTGGACCGGCCTATAACCCCCCCAGGAGGATAGGATCAAGATGCAGGACGATGCCCACGCCAAGATCCACCATCATCGACACCCGGAGGTCATCACCCGGCTGAGGCGGGCCGAGGGCCATCTGCGCGCGACCATCGAGATGGTGGTCGATGTCCGCTCCTGTCTCGACATCGCGCAGCAACTGCAAGCGGTCGAGGGAGCGATCGCGAATGCCCGCAAGATCCTGATCCAGGAGCATATCGACCACTGCCTGGAGGAGGCTGCCGGCCATATCCCGGATGGCTCGCGCGAGCTGCTGGCCGAATTCAAGGCGATGACCAGGTTCCTCTGAGCCAGCGCCAGCGAATGGCCGGGTTGCCTGCACGGCGCTGGCGATCTCGCCCCCCGTCGCGCATGATCGCGGTTGAAACGATTTAATCCGAAGTGGAGGAACTATGCTTGAGGATCTGAAGGGCATGCGTGCCCTGATCACCGGCTCCAGCACCGGCATCGGTGCGGCCGTCGCCAAGGCCTATGCGGCGCATGGCATGCGCGTCATCGTCCACTACAAGTCGAGCGAGGCGGAGGCCAATGCGGTCGTCGCCGAGATCCGCGCCGCCGGCGGCGAGGCGCATGCGCTCAAGGCGGATGTCTCCGACAGCGCCGCGACCGAGGACCTCGTCGGCAAGGCGGCCGAAAAACTCGGCGGGCTCGATGTCCTCGTCAACAATGCCGGCGCGCTGGTGAAGCGCACCCCGATCGGGGAAGTGGACGACGCCTTCTTCGACAGCGTCGTCGACCTCAATGTCCGCTCGGTGGTGATGGCCTCGAAGGCCGCGCTGCCGCATCTCAAGCAGTCCGGCCATTCCAGCGTCATCAATCTGAGCTCGGTCGCGGCCCGCAATGGCGGCGGTCCGGGGTCCTCGCTCTATGCCAGCTCCAAGGCCTTCGTGCTCAACCTGACCCGCGGCATGGCCAAGGAGTTCCTGCCCTTCGGGATCCGCGTCAACGCCGTCTCGCCCGGCGTGATCATGACGCCGTTCCACGAGCGCTATTCGACGCCGCAGCAGATCGAGGCCATGCGCCAGACGATTCCGATGGGGCGCGTCGGCACGCCGCAGGAGAATGTCGGGGCGTTCCTGTTCTTCGCCAGCCCGTCGATGAGCGGCTACGTCACCGGCCAGACCCTCGAGGTCAATGGCGGCCAGTTCATGGTGTAGCCGGCATAGCGCCGACGTGCCGCTTGACGCCGCGCGTCGGCGCCGACAATGGTCGGGCCGTTGGGGTGGCTCGGGGTGGCCTGTGACAGTGTTGAACAGCAATCCGGCCACGGTCCGGCATCGACGTTCTGCCGCGCCGGTGGCGTTTCTGCTCGCCGGGCTGCTGGCCGGCTGCGCCGGTGACGTCAAGGGCGTGCTCGGGCCCGTCGCCGCGGGCGCGCCGGGCACCAGCAAGGTGACCATGCTGGTCGCGACGACGCGCGCGCCCGATGCGGATGAGGGCGTGCTGTTCTCGGGCGAGCGCGGCAAGAGCGCCTTTGCCGAGATCACCGTCTCGCTGCCGCCTGACGAGAAGCGCACGATCGGCGAGGTGCAATGGCCGAGCCGGCTGCCCGGCAACCCGGCGACCGATTTCGTCACGCTGAAGGTCGACAAGCTCGATCGGACCGCCGCGCTGGCGCGCCTGCATGCGGCAGCGTCGAAAGTGCCGAAGCGCCGTGTCATGGTCTTCATCCACGGCTTCAACAACCGTTTCGAGGATGCGGTCTATCGCTTCGCCCAGATCGTCCATGATTCCGGTGCCGAGGTCGTACCGGTGCTGTTCACCTGGCCCTCGCGCGGCTCGATCTTCGCCTATGGCTATGATCGCGAGAGTTCCAACTACTCCCGCCATGCGCTCGAGAACCTGCTCCAGGCGCTCGCCCGCGACCCGGCCGTCGGCGAGGTCTCGATCCTCGCCCACTCCATGGGCAACTGGGTCACGCTCGAGGCGCTGACGCTGATGGCGATCCGCAATCGCGGCATTCCCGCGAAGATCGCAAACGTCATGCTGGCCTCGCCCGATGTCGACGTCGACGTCTTCCGGACCCAGGTCAAGGAGATGGAGGGGCGCAAGCCGAAATTCACCCTGTTCGTCTCGCAGGACGATCGGGCGCTCGCGGTCTCCCGCCGCGTCTGGGGCTCGACCGCGCGCCTGGGGGCGATCGACCCTGACGTCGAGCCCTATAAGAGCGAGATGGAGGCGGACAAGATCACCGTCCTCAACCTGACCAAGCTCAAGAGCGGCGACAGCCTCAACCATGGCAAGTTCGCCGAGAGCCCCGAAGTGGTGAAGCTGATCGGCACGCGTCTGGTCTCCGGCCAGCCGATCACCGATTCGCGCGTCGGCCTCGGCGACCGGCTGATCCAGGCGACCGGCTCGGCCGCTGCGGCCGTCGGTACCGCGGCCGGCCTTGTCGTCTCGGCGCCGATCGCGGTCATCGACCCGCATACGCGCAATAATTTCGGCGACAAGGTCGAGGAGCTCGGCCGCAGCATCAAGGATGCCGGCGATGCCACCGGGCAGGCCGTGGCCGCGCCATTGGAGCGTGTCGGCCAGCAAAGGTGAAGATCGCCAGGCCCGGGCGGTGATCCCCGCCAGGCCTTCTGGCGGCCTTGCCCCCTCAGCGGTTGAAGCGCACCGGCACCGAGAGCGAGACGGTTCCGCCACCGCCGACGCCGTCCGGCGGCGCCGGAACCGGGCTGGCCCGCCGGATCATCGCCGCCGCCTCGGCGTCGAGCGCGGCGTCGCCGGAGGAGGCGACGACCCGTGCCGAGAGCACCCGTCCGCCCCTGTCGATCGCGAAGGCGACCTGCACCGTGCCGGGATTGGCGCCGGCCGGGAAGCGCTTATGGCGGTTCAGATGCGCGATCAGCATGCCGCGCCATGACGCGCTGGAGACGCTGGGGCGCGAGGCCGCGCCCTGTGCCATGGACGGCGCCGCGCCTGTCGGCGTCGAGGCCTGCGGCGCGGCGGCCTCGCGCGCCTTCGGACGCTCGCGATCGACCCGCCGGCGTTCCACCAGCTTCTTCGGCCGCTCCTTCTTCTCGACGATCTTCGGCTTCGGTGGCGGCTTCTTCTCCACCTCCTTGGGCTTCGGAGGCGGCAGCAGCACCGCGTCGAGCTGCGGGATCGCCGGAAGCGGCGGCAGCTCGATCTCCGGCTGCTCGACCGGCATTGGCTCGGGTTCGGGCTCCGGCTCCGGCAGGGTCTCTTCGACCGGCTCGGGTTCCGGCGTCGGCTCGGTTTCGGGCTCGACGCGCTCGGGCGCCACCGGCAGGTCCTCGGCCGGTGCCTCTGGCGCGATCGAGAGGGCGGCAAGCTCGATCATCACGGCCGGCTCGGGCGCGCCGGCGGCGGCTTCTGCCGGGCGCCAGTTGAGCGCGACCCACGCCGCGCCGCCATGGACCGAGGCGACGGTGAGCGCCGCCGCGGCCCATCGCAGGGCGGCGAGGCCGCGTCTTTGCGGGGCGATCGCGATCATGGCTTCGTCGCTCCCTGGCCGGTGTCCTCGAGCCCGACCAGCGCGATCTTGAGATAGCCGGCCTGGCGCAGGCTGTTCATCACCTCCATCAACTCGCGATAGGCGACGGCTCCGTCGGCACGCAGAAACACGCGCTGCTCGCGGTCATGGCCGGTCTGGCGGTCGAGCACGTCCTGCAAGTGCTCGCGCGCCACGCTGTCATTGCCCAGCGCCAGCGAGAGATCCTGTTTCACGGTCAGGAAGACCGGCTTGTCCGGGCGGGGCTGCGGCTGCGCGTTCGAGACCGGCAGGTCCACCGCGACGTCGACGGTGGAGAGTGGCGCCGCCACCATGAAGATGATCAGCAGCACCAGGATGACGTCGATGAACGGCGTGACGTTGATCTCGCTGACCTCGGCGAGATCGCCATCCTGGGGCTCCTTGAGCGAAACCGCCATCCCCGCCTACTCCGCCCGGGCGCGCGGCAGCGCCGCGGCCTGTGCCGGAACCGCATGCAGCCCGGCGCGCGCCTGCGGGGCGCGGCGCATCCGTTCCAGATCGCGCGAGAGATGGCGCAGCACTTCGCCGGACGCGTCGGACAGCGTCGCCCGATAGCCGGCAATCGAGCGCGAGAAGACGTTGTAGATGATCACCGCCGGGATCGCCGCGACGAGGCCGATCGCGGTTGCCAGCAGCGCCTCGGCGATGCCGGGCGCGACCACTGCGAGATTGGTCGTCTTCGCCTGGCTGATGCCGATGAACGAATTCATGATGCCCCAGACCGTGCCGAACAGGCCGACGAAGGGGGCGGTCGAGCCGATCGTCGCCAGCAGACCGGTGCCGCGCGCCATGTTGCGCCCAGCCCGGGCCTCGATCCGCGACAGGGCGATGGCGACGCGTTCCTTGATGCCTTCCTCGCCGAGATCGGCGGAGCGCTCGCGCTCGTTCTGGGCGGCGGCGACCAGGAACGCGACCGGCCCACGCCCCTGGCTCTTGCGCCCGGCGATGGCCTGCGCCGCTTCGTCCAGGCTGCCGGCCTGTTGCAGCCGGCGCGTCGCGCGCTGGGCGCGGGCCTTGGCGGCGGCGAGTTCGACGGCCTTGGCGAGCCAGATCGTCCAGGTCACCAGCGAGGCGAAGGCAAGCCCGACCATCACCGCCTTCACCACGATGTCGGCCGCCATGAACATGCCCCAGGCGGAGAGGTCATGCGGCAGGGTCGCCGGCGCGACCACGGTCGGCATCGGTGTGGGCAGCGGCGAAAGCGGCGTCATCGTGGACGGGGTGGAGGGACCGCCGATCGCGCCGTGGGGCACGCCTTCGGGAATCGTCGGCGCGGATTGGACTTGCGCCTCGGCGGGTAGGGCCGGAGCGGCGGGCGAAGGAATGCTCTGCGCGAGCGCGCTCGCTCCGGGGAGGGCGGCGAGGCTCATCGCGAGCAGGACAAGGCCGATCAAACGCTGCATCGAATGGTTCCGTAGCCTGGGCTGAGTGCCTTCTGATGGGAGCGCCGGAGGTTCGCGAGATGACAGGCGGGCGCTCGGCCGTATCGTGGCCGCTGGGGATGCATCCGGGCAGGACGCCGCCGGTACGACCGTTCGCAGCAGTTAAGACAAACAAGATAACTTAGCAAATACAATAATTTACATGCTTTCTAAAGTGCGGCTGACCGCGTCGGGGTTGCGGCCGGCCGGCGGAACGCACGGTGCGGATGGACCGCCCGGCGCGCCCTCAGACCGTCCCCGCATCGACGATGAAGTTCTGGCCGGTGCACATGCACGAGGCGTCCGCGCAGAGGAACAGCACCATGGCGGCGATGTCGGCCGGCAGGATGTCGCCCTTGATCGACTGAGCCTGCTGGGCCGCCTGCCATTTCTCCGGAGTGACCCAGAGCCTGCGCTGCCGCTCGGTCATCACCCAGCCGGGTGTGACGCAATTGACCCTGATCCCGTCCGGGCCGAGCCCGCGGGCCAGCGAGCGGGTGAAGCCGAGCACGGCCGATTTGGCTGTCGTATAGGCGATCATGTGCGGCGAGCCCTTCATCCACGAGGTCGAGGACAGGTTGACCAGCGCCCCGCCGCCCAGCCCGCGCATATCGGGCGCCAGGGCCTGTGCCACGAACATCATCGGCCGGAGGTTCACCGCGAGGCGGTCGTCCCAGTACTCCGGCGTCACCTGATCGAAATCATGCCGCTCGTCATGGCCGGCATTGTTGATCCCGATCGCGAGGGGGCCGTGCAGCGCACGCGCCTCGGCGATGGCGGCTCGTGTCGCCGGGATGTCACGCAGGTCGACGGCGTGGAAGGAGACGGTGCGGCCGGCGGCCGCCAGTTCCGCCGCCAGATTATCGCCGCGAGCGGCGTCGCGGTCGAGGAACGCCACCTTGCAGCCCTGCGCCGCCAGTGCCGCGACGATGGCCCTGCCGATACCGTCGGCACCGCCAGTGACCAGGGCCGCGCGCCCAGCGAGGTCGGGATAGATCGCCGAAAGCGTCATCGGCAGGGCTCCGTCAGCATGGCCGGCGGCGGGCCGGTCCCCTCGACCCGCCCGGCGGATCGCGCACCAGTTCTATGAAACAGAAACGCCGAGTCGGCGATCTCCCTTCGGCGAGCCCCTGCCGAAACGTAATGCCGCAGGGCGGGGAGGGCCCGCCCTGCGGCAGCGATGCCTGCCGGAGAGGTCGGCGCTCGTGCTCAGTGCTTGTGGCCGCCGGCCGGGGCGCGGGCTCCGACCGACTGGACCGTGAATTCGACCGCGACGGCACCGGCCTTCTCGAAATTGAGCGTCGCCTTGATGCTCTCGCCCTCCTTGAGCTGACGTTTCAGATCCATCAGCATCAGATGGTAGCTGCCGGGCTTGAGCTCGGTCTTCTCGCCGGGTTTGATCACCAGGCCATCGGGCAGGCCGCGCATGGTCATGACGCCGTCCTTCACCGCCATCTCGTGGATCTCCACCTTGCCGGAAACCTCGCTGCTGCCGCCGAGCAGGCGGTCCGGGGCGCTGCCGGTATTGGTCACCACGAGATAGCCGCCGGCGATCTTGGCGCCGGCCGGCGTCGCCCGCGTCCAGGGCTGTTCGAGCTTGAGTGGCCCGGCGGTGTAGTCGTTGGCCAGGGCCGAGAACCCCACGAGCGAGAAGGCCAGGGCGGCGGACATACGAATGAGAGAGTTCATCTTGAGGCTCCTTTAGCCGGGTTGAAAAGGTTGAATGGGAATCAAGGCTTGATCTCGACGGTGTCGTTCAGGCGGATCATCTCGAAATCCGAGACCAGGATTTCGATCTCGACGCTCCAGTGTCCGGCTATGGGCACGGTCAGGCCCTCGACCAGCCAGTTGCCGTCGGGCTGGCGCAGCGCCGGGCGTTCGACCGGCTCGATGCCGGCGGAGCGGTTGGCGAGCGAGAGGCGCACCTCCTTGGCCGTGAGCGGGCCGAAATCGCCGTCGAGCAGGGAGATCGAGACGCTGCTGGGGCCTGCCCGTCCCGGCATGATGCTGATCTCGGCCATCGCCTTGTCGCTGTGGATATGGACCGAGGCCGGCGCCGCTGCGGCGACGGCTACCGCCAAGGCCCGGGGCGGTGGCGTGAAGCGCCAGAGTGCGGCGGTGGCGAGGATCGCCAGGACGACCACGATCTCGACGCCGATCACGCGTCGCAGGCGGCGCCGAGCCGGCTCGGCGCCCTCTCGCGCCGGCGCGGTCAGTCGGTAGCGGTTGAAGGCTGCGAGCCCCAGCAGGGCGGCGACCAAAGCGAGCTTGGCCGTGAGAACGAGGCCATATGCGCTGGTCAGCAGCGCACCGGGCTGCTCGACCTGGACGATGGCGAGGGCGACGCCGCTGGCGAGCAGGATGACCAGGACCAATGGCACGCGGCGCGAGAACCGGGTCAGCGCATCAGCTCCGCCGGCCTCGCGCAAAGCCAGAGCGAGGGGAAGCAGCGCGCCGGCCCAGGCCGTCATGGCGAGCCCGTGCAGGAAGACGGCGGGGCGCATCAGCCATTGCGGCGAGGCCGCACTGGCATGGCCGCTCGCCGCCAGCGCCAGCCCGGCACCGAGCAGGGCGGCGATCGCGAGCGCGCGGCCGGCGCCCCCTGTCCGCGCCAGCGACATCAGCCCAGCCAGCAGGGCCAGGCTCGCGATCGCGGCGGTGCGGCCAAAACTGCTGCCGATCCCGGCCCGCCAGATCTCTGGACGCAAGACGTCGGAAGCCGGGGCGGCCAGGGCGTCGAGGCCCTGCGCGCCTAAGGCCAGCGGCAGGGCGGCGAGGCCGAGGAGGAGGAAGAGGCGGAGCGGCTTGCCCGCGCTCGCGGGCAAGGGCCCGACCCAGGCCGAGAAGGCGACGCCGCCAATGCCGAGGGCGAGGCCGAGATAGAGCCCGACGCGCCCCAGCCAGAGCGCCAGGGTGACCGGCAAGTTTCGTTGCGAGCTTGCCTCCGGCGGCCTTTCGCTCGGCCTTCCGACAGAAAACACCACCGAGCCACCGACGGGATGGCCGTCCTCGGAGATCACCCGCCAGCTCAGCACATGGCTGCCCTCGGCGAGATCGGCCGGCGCCTCGATCGTCAGCGTCCTGTCGCCGAGCGAGAAGCGTTCGAGCGTCTTGGCCGCCCCGTCCGGGCCGATCAGGCGCAGCACCAGCGGCGAGACCGGCTCGCTGAAGCTCAGCGTGAATTGCGCGGGCGCGCGCGCCATCACGGCGCCGTCCGCCGGCAGCGTCGTGACGAGCGCGGCATGGGCGAGGGCGGAGCCGGGCCGCAAGGTCGCCGCGGCGCAGGCCCCGAGCAGGATGAGAAGGATGAAGAGGCGCCGGATCATGGGTTTGGAGCCGGCGGCCGGGCACGAGGCCCGGCCGCCTTCGCCTTACTTTTTCGGGATGAGCTTGAGGCCGGGCGCCGGGAATTTGTAATCATCTGCGCTCTTGCCCTCGGCTGGGATCTCGATCCAGCGCTCGACGCCGCCGCCCTCGCATTCCTGGACGACCGGCACGTGCAGCGTCGTCTCGGGCTTGAGGTCGGCGGTGAGATAGCCGCGCAGCACGAACTCGTCATAGTGCTCGTCGAGCAGCTTGCCGCCGCTCCAGACCACCTCGGTGACGCCCTCGGCGGTCGGTGTGCCGTAATAGTCGTAGGTCTTGCCGTATTTGCCTTTCACCGTCTCCAGTGCCCAGCCCGCCTTCGGCATCGGCTTCACCGCGATCATGCCTTCCGGCACGCGGATGCGGACCTTGATCGTCGGGGCGCCCTTGCAGCCATGGGGCACGCGCAGCACCGCCTTGTAGGTCGAGCCGACCGCGGCCTGCTGGGTTTCGAGCGTGACATGGGCGAGGGTCGGGGAGGTGGCGAGAGCGGCGAACGCTGCCGCGAGGAATGCGGATTTCGACATGGTCTGAAGCCTTTGGCGTCTTCGGCCGCGGGGGCGCGAAGGGGCGAGCTTGCCCTGAGGATGAGCCTGCGCGCAGGCTGCTCACGTTGAGCGGGAGCAACGAAGGCGCTGTTTGCTGAGAAGATCGCCCATTGCACGCCGAGCTGTCGCCGGCCCTGCGAGGGCAGGGCGGCCTGACGTGGAAGGGCGGGGAGCTGCCGGCGCGCCTGGCGCGGGCGGGCTCAGATGGCGGCGGGTGGCGCGCGCGGATTGGCCGGGGAGCGCCCGGCGGCGAAGCCATGCGGCAGGTCGCGCCTGAGCTGGAAGGCGATCAGATCGACCGGGCGATGGATGACCGGGGTGAAGCCGGCCGTCGCGGCGGGCGCGCCGGAACCTGAGAGGAAGCAGCCGAGCATGCAGCAGCTCGGCATCTCGTGGGGCGCGGCGCCGCCATCGGCGGGTGGCATCTCTCCAGGCGCGCATAGCGTCATGCCCAGCGAGCGGTCGAGGCTCATGCCGGCCGCATGCGCACCGGAGGCGAGGCCGCCGAACACCGCCTGCAGCACGAGCAGATAGGCGGCGGCGATCGCGGCCAACCGGCTCCATCCTGCTTTGCGGCGTATTGCGGACAAGCTCTGCCCTCCTGCCCCTTCGATAGCATGGCGGTGCGGCGCGTCAATTTCGCAGGGGCGGGCGCGTTGCCGCAGGCCGTGTCCTCGACCAGAAGGAGAAAATCCTTCTACGGCGCTGGTGCTTTAAGGTGGTCGGTTCTATTGACCGGCTTCGATCCGGCCGCGATCCTCCGCGCCGGTTTTGGCCGGGCATTCGGACCGGCCGTCGCCCGGCAGGACCGGGCATTCGACAGGCTGCGCCGCGATCGCACCGCAGCCCAGGAACAGGTTGATTCATGATCCTCGACGAGCGCACCTACGCGATCAAGCCGGCCCATGTCCGCGACTATCTCGACCTCTATGTGAAGGAGGGCATGGCGCTGCAGATCTCGCATCTCGGCCAGCTGATCGGCTGGTTCACCACCGATAGCGGTGTCGTCAACGAGGTCGTCCATATGTGGCGCTTCGAGGATGCGGGCGATCGCGAGCGTCGGCGTGCGGCGATGGAGGCCGATCCGCGCTGGCAGGAATTCCGCGCCAAGGCCGCTCCCTATGTGCTGGAGATGCGCAGCCGCATCCTGCGACCGACAGATTTCTCGCCGCTACGCTAGTTCTGTGAACCTCGCTGCTGCCCGAACGCCGGCTTCGCCCGCGCTTCGCCGACAGGGCGAGCGCTGGCTCGCCGGCGTCTCGGCGGTGCTCGAATGGCTGGGGGCGGCCGTGCTCGGTCTGCTCTTCGCCATCGTCATGCTGGCCGTCCTGCGCCGCTATCTCTTCGGTGCCGGGCTGATCTGGTCCGACGAGCTCGCGATCTGGCTCAATGTCGCGCTGGTCGCGCTCGGCATGCCGCTGGCCGCGACCAGCGCCCTGTCGATGCGGCTCGACGTCCTCGTCCGGCTGCTGCCGGGAGCCGGGCAGCGCCTGGCGGCGATCCTTGCCGATGCGATCGCGATCCATGGCGCGCTCGTCATCGCCATCGGCGGGGCCGGCGTCGCAGCGTTGGTCGGCGGCACCTCGACCGTGCTCGGCCTGCCCGAGAGCCTGCGTTTTGCCACCTTCGCCGCAGGCGGCGGTCTGACGGTGCTGCTCCTGCTCTGGCGGGCCGCACTCGACCGCTCGGCTGCCGCCGCCCTGGCCTCGCTGCTTCTCGGCATCGGCCTCTACCTCGCCGCCCAGAGCACGACCGGCCTGTCGCTGACCACGCCGAGCCTGGTTGCGGCGCTCGCCGCCGGGATCGGCCTGCTGATCGGCGCGCCTCTGCCTTTCGCACTGCTCGCCGGGGTCTCGCTCTCCGGCCCGTTCGGCGGCATGCTGCCCGAGCCGGCGATCGTCCAGAACACCGTCTCCGGCGTCTCGAAATTCCTGCTGCTGGCGATCCCCTTCTTCCTGCTCGCCGGCGAACTCCTGACCGCCGGCGGCCTCGCCGAGCGGCTGGTACGCTTTGCCGCATCGCTCGTCGGCCATTGGCGCGCCGGTCTGGCGCAGACGGCGCTGGTCGCCAGCACGCTGTTCTCCGGCGCTTCCGGTTCCTCGGTGGCGAACGCCGCCTTCGGCGCGAAGGTGATGGCTCCCGCTTTGGTGGCGCGCGGCTACCCGCCGGCCAATGCGGCGGCGATCGTCGCCGGCGTCTCGATGCTCGACAACATCATCCCGCCCTCGATCGCCTTCCTGATCCTGGCGACGGCGACCAATCTCTCGGTCGGCTCGCTCTTGGTCGGCGGCTTCGTCGCCGGCGCGGTGCTGGTGCCGGCGCTGGCCATCGGCATCCATCTCAGTGTCCGCGGCGTCGTCGACGAGGCCCCGAAGGCCACGGCGACCGAGCGGGGGCGCAGCTTCGTCGGCGCCTTGCCGGCGATCGGGCTCGGCGTCGTCGTCGTGGTCGGCATCCGCTTCGGGGTGGTCACGGTGACGGAGGCCTCGGCTCTGGCGGTTGCCTATGCGCTCGTCGTCTGCCTCGCCTTGCGCAGCCTCGATCTTTCCGGTGTCGGCCGGGCCCTGCGCAGCTCGGCCGGCGAGGCGGCGGCTGTCGGTCTGCTGATCGGGGCCTCGGCCCCCTTCGCCTTCCTGCTCGCCGTCGACCGGGTTTCCGAGCACATGGCCGCTCTCGTCACCGCCTTCGGTGGCGGGCCCTATGCGGTGATGCTGCTGGCCAACCTCGTCCTGCTCGTCGCCGGGCTCTTCCTCGATATCGGTGCCGCAATCCTGCTGCTCGCGCCGCTCATGCTGCCCGTGGCGATCGCGGCCGGCCTTGATCCGATCCAGTTCGGCGTCGTCCTCGTCGTCAACCTGATGATCCACGGGCTGACGCCGCCGCTCGGCATCCTCGTCTATGTCGTCAGCGGCATCACCCGTGTGCCCGCCGCTTCGGTGTTCAGGGCGGTGTTGCCGCTGCTCGCCAGCCTGCTCGCGGCGCTCGCGGTTCTCTGCCTCGGCGCTGCGGCCTGGCCCTCACTTTCGCCTTCGATCAAGGAGCTGTTCTGATGTCCTTCACCCGCCGCCAGTTTGCCGCCGGGCTCGTCGCAGCGCCCGCGCTTCTCTCCGCAGGTGCAGGCCTCGCTGCCGGCCGTCCGGTCACGGTCGCTTCGCTGCTCGGCGAGGACAAGCCGGAAACCCGGATCTGGCGCAGGATCTCCGAGATTCTCGCGAAGACCGCACCCGGCCGTTTCGACCTGCGCATCGTCGCCAATGCCGCGCTGGGGGGCGAGAAGGAGGTCGCCGAAGGTATCAAGCTCGGCTCGGTCCAGGCTTCGCTCTCGACCATCTCGGCCCTGTCCGGCTGGGTGCCGGAGGGCCAGATCCTCGACCTGCCCTTCCTGTTCCGCGACCGCGGCCATCTGAAGCGCGTGCTCGCCGGACCGCTCGGGAACGAGCTCAAGGCGAAATACGAAGCGCAGGGCTTCGTCGTGCTCGGGTTCATCAACTATGGCGCCCGCCATCTTCTCGCCAAGGAGCCGATCACCACGCCGGCCGGCATCAAGGGCAAGCGCATCCGGGTGATCCAGAGCCCGCTGCACACCGAGCTCTGGGCGGGCTTTGGCGCCCATCCGACGCCGATCCCGATCCCGGAGACCTACAACGCCCTGAAGACCGGTGTCGTCGACGCGATGGACCTGACCAAATCCGCCTATGTCGGCTTCAAGCTGCATGAGGTCGTGCCCTGGCTGATCGAGACCGGCCATATCTGGGCGACCGGCGTGGTCTACGTCTCGGCGCCCTTCTGGAAATCGCTCTCGGCCGAGGACAAGGCCGCGCTGGCGGCTGCGGCGATGGAAGGAACTGCCTATTTCGACGAGCTCATCATCGCCGATGAGGAGGCTTCGATGGCCAAGGCCAAGGCCGAGGGTGGAAAGGTCGCACAGCCCGAGGACCGGGCCGGCTGGGAAGCCGGCGCCCGCAAGGTCTGGGCCTCCTTCGCGCCCAAGCTCGGCGGCATCGAGAAGATCGAGGCGATCGCCGGCAGCGCCTGAGGGCTTCGGTTGCTCCCCGGGCTATGAAACGCGCCGGGACAATCTGGATCGCGGCCACGTCTTCGATTATCCCATGACGTAGGGGGATGGCGCATCGGCCGGTACGCCGATCCTGTTCGTCGAAGCAGCGGCAAGCTGCGCGGATGCGCGAAAAGTGGGGAACGCCGCATGCAGAGCGGCCCGTCAGTTCCGGCCGCAGCGCCGGTGCCGGCCTCGGCGATGGCCTCGCCGCTGGACGGCGTGACGCTGTTGCTCAAGCGTATCGAGGCGGAGGCCCTGGCGGCGCTCGACGCTGCGCCCCTGCTGCCGGACGCGCTCTGGCGCATCCTGCCGGGTTCGCCCTCCGCCTGGGTGGTTTTGGCCGAGGCACTGCTCGTCGCCGGCGCCGTGCTCGCAGTCTATCTGCTGACCGGGCATCTGCTGAGGCATCGCCGCCAGCGAGCCGGCGCGGCGCGCTCGGCCTTCGCCGGGATCATGCGGGTCACGGGGCTCGATGCGCTGGTGGTGCTCGCGGCGACCGTGACGGGCAGGGTGCTGCTGGTCCGCGTCCTCGGCATCGCGCCCGGCACGAGCACCTTTCCGAGCGATCTGACGACGGGGCTGATCCGCTGGCTTTTGCTGCTGACGCTGCTGCACATCCTGTTCCAGCCGACGATGCGGCGTCTGCGACTGGTAGCGGTCGACGATCACGGCGCCCGCAAGGCGGTCTGGCAGTTCGGCATCATCTTCGCCGTGGGCCACCTGCACAACGCGCTGCTCGGCGCGGCGCAGCGTATGGGGCTGCCTCTGCCTTCGCTGCGGCTGATCTCCTGGGTCGTGGCGCTCTGCATGGCGCTGGCGGCGCTGCGGCTGCTGCGGGATCTCGGCCGCCATGGCCTGCCTATGGTCTCGCGCCTGCTCGCCTCTGGGATGGTGCTGCTGCTGTTCAGCTTCTGGGTCTGGGGGTGGATCGGGCTCGATTTCGACCTTTATCGCGGTGCTGTCGGCATGATCGTGATCCTGCTGCTGGCGGTCGCGCTCGATCGGGCGTTGGCGGTGAGCATCCGCGATTCCCGCAAGCCCGAGATCATGCGCCGCTTCTTCGTCGTCCGCGTCGTGGTCGACGCGCTGGCGGCGGCGCTGCTGGTCCGCATCGTCATCCAGTTCTGGTGGCGGGACGTGTTCGGCGGCTTCACGCCCGAGGCTTGGCTCAGCTTCACCCACCGGCTGACCTTCGCCTCCTTCGTTCTCGTGCTCGCCGTCACCCTCTCGGCGGCGATCCACGTCTGGACGGAGGCGAAGCTCACACCCGGTGAGGCGGAGCTCGGAACGGCATCGGGGGATGATCGGATGGCGCGGCTCACCACCGTGCTGCCGATCCTGCGTTTCGTCGCGATCGGGCTGATCGGGGTCGTGTTCCTGCTGATCGCGCTCTCGACGATGGGCATCGACACCACGCCTTTGCTCGCCGGTGCCAGCATTGCCGGCCTGGCGATCAGCTTCGGCTCGCAGACCCTGGTCAAGGATATCGTCTCGGGCGTCTTCTACATGCTCGACGACGTCTTCCGGCTCGGCGAGACCATCGAGGCCGCCGGCCGTTGCGGCCGGCTGGAGCAGATCAATCTGCGCAGCGTTCGCCTGCGTGACGAGTCGGGACGCGTCCACACCATCCCGCTCGGTGAACTCGGCACCGTCACCAACCACAGCCGCCGGCTGGTGCATGTGATCGTCGATGTGCCCTTCGCGGCGCCGCCGGGCCAGGCGGGGATGACCCGCTTCAGGCGCAACGCGGTCGCCGCCCTGCGCAGCGAGCCGACGATCCATGCCGCGATCGTCGG
The DNA here is from genome assembly GCF_053618995.1 of Allobosea sp. NPDC055594. Taxonomy (NCBI): domain Bacteria; kingdom Pseudomonadati; phylum Pseudomonadota; class Alphaproteobacteria; order Hyphomicrobiales; family Alloboseaceae; genus Allobosea; species Allobosea sp. NPDC055594. The sequence goes on along the minus strand of NZ_JBSHIO010000016.1, from coordinate 9,896 downwards.
CGATATCGCGATGCTGCGGACGGAACCGCAGGACGGCACCGGCGGCAGCATCGGCTTCGGCTTCGACATGGTGGCGCCGGCGATCGAGCGCGTGCCACCGTTGGTGCGGCATTTGATCGAGGAGGTGGTCGAGGACTCGCGGATGACCGGCGCTCCGGGCCCGGTCTCGGTCGCCATCGCGGAGCTGCCGGCCTCGCCACCTGCTGCGGAAGCCTCGGCGACTGGGGTTCCGGATAGCGCCTCGGCGGCAGATCCCGTGCCCGGGAAACCCTCCGGGGCGACGCCATGATCGAAACGCCGCCCCGCTTTCCCTTCGATCCCCGTTACCCCGGGCCGCGGGGGGCGGCTCACGATGAAAGGACGATGCGATGACCAGGTATCTTGTCGGCGCTTGCGCCAGTCTCTTGCTGGCCGGCTCGCCAGTGTTCGCCCAGGCCGAGCCGACGGCCCAGGAGCGTGCGGCCTGCCGCTCCGATGCGGTCAAGCTTTGTGCCTCCTTCGTCGGCAAGTCGGAGCAGATGAACGCCTGCCTGCGTGACAACAAGGCCAAGCTCTCCGAGAGCTGCCGCAAGGTGGTCGAGGCGCGCGGGGGCTGAGCCGCCCGGCCCGCGGGCGCCTGTCTGCCTTCGCGGCTTCAGGCGCCGAGCTCGATCTCGGCCCGCAGGCCCGAGCGGTCGAGCCGGTTGCTCAGCCGTAGTAAGGCGCCCATGCGCCGTGCTGCGGCGTCGGCGATGGCGAGACCGAGGCCCGTGCCGAGCGCGCTCTTGTGCTGGCCGCGAAAGAAGCGCTGCGTGACGAGCGCCATCTCATCCTCCGGGATGCCCGGGCCCTCGTCTTCGATGGCGATGCCAAGGCCGCTCGCGGTTGCCCGCCAGATGATCTTGCCGCCAACAGGCGAATGCTGGACGGCATTTTCGTGCAGGTTCCGTAGCGCCAGGGTCAGGAACTCGCGGCTGGCCCGTATCGTCAGATCCCGGAGCGCCGGATCAATCGCGACCGAGACCTGTGGTCCGGCGCCGTGCGCATTGTCGGTGATCTCGTCGAAGACTAGGCCGACGGGCACCGTCTCTGGGGTGGGCGGCGGGCCGCCCGCATCGAGCTTCGTCAGGGCCAGAAGTTGCCGAACCAGCCTTGTGGTCCGGTCGACCGAAAGCACGATCCGCTGCAGTGCTCCCTGCCGCACCGCCGGATCTTCTGTCGCCATCGCGATCTGCGCCTGTGTCTTCAGCCCCGCCAGCGGCGTGCGCAACTCGTGCGCGGCGAAGGCGGTGACCTCGCGCTCATGCCGGCGCGCCGTCTCGACCTTCGCGAACAGGCCGTTCAGGGCCTCGGTGAGCGGCTTCACCTCGGCCGGGGCATGGGCGCTGTCGATCGGCCTGACATCGTCGGCCTCACGGGAGCGCACCTCATTGGCCATGGCCCGCAGCGGCCGCAGTCCCTGTCCGAGGCTGATCCAGATCAGCAGGCCGAGCAGCGGTGCGATCAACAGGGCCGGGGCGAGCAACCCCTTGATCAACTCGGAGACGAGGCGGTCGCGCAGGCCGAGCCGATCGCCGACCATGATGTGGATTCCGGCCGTCTCGTTGGCGACGGTGTAGACGCGCCAGGGCTCGCCATCGACGATGCGGTCGGAAAAGCCCGAGGGAGCCTCCGTCAGGCGGCCGGGGGGTGTGCCGTCCGAGCGCGCGACGAGACGGCCGTCGAAGGACCAGATCTGGCAGGAAAGCTGGCGCTCATAGCCGAGGGGCTCGAATTGCTGATTGGGCAGCGCCGCCATCGCGACCGTCATGTTGGCGCTTCCGACCAGCGAGTTCACCATACGCGCCGCCTCCTGGAGACGGGTGTCGAGGACACGTTCGAGCTCCCTATGGGTGCCGGAATAGATCCAGACCACGGCGGAGAGCCAGATCACGCCGGTCGCCGTCAGCAGGATCGCGAAGAGCCGTCCGCGCAGCGAGCTCATCAGATCGCCCTGATCCGGTAGCCGAGGCCGCGCACCGTCTCGATCGCATCGCGGCCGATTTTGGCGCGCAGATGGTGGATGTGGACCTCCACCGCATTGCTCTCGATCTCCTCCTGCCAGCCATAGAGCCGGTCCTCGATCTCCGATTTCGAGAGCACGATCCCGGGCCGTTCCATGAGGGCCGAGAGCACCGCGAACTCGCGCCGCGACAGGGCGAGCGGCGTGTCGTTCAACGTCGCGGAAAGGCTCGCCGGATCGAGCACGACACCGCCGGCGCTCAGGCGGGGCGCAGCCCGGCCGCTGCCGCGCCTCGCGATCGCCCGCACGCGGGCCCCCAGCTCGTCGAGGTCGAAGGGCTTGCCGAGATAGTCGTCGGCGCCACTGTCGAGGCCGCGGATGCGGTCGGGCGTATCGTCCATCGCGGTCAGCAGGAGGACCGGTGTCCGGTTGCCGCTGCGCCGCATCTCGCCGAGCACGTCGAGCCCGGAGCCGTCCGGAAGCATCAGGTCGAGCACCATGGCGTCGAAGGCCGAGGTCGCGAGCGCCGCGCGGGCATCGGCGCAATTCTCCACCCGGTCCACCGTCATGCCGGCAAGGCCGAGGCCGACGGCGAGGCCGTCGGCGAGGATCGGGTCGTCCTCGACCACGAGAATGCGCATCCGCTCGCTCCTTCGCCCGCGACCAGCCAGCCCAGCCTTAAGGCTGGCTTAAGCTGGAATTTCGACAGGGCAGCTCCAACCGATCGAAAGGTCGCCCATGCCCTGCCGCCATCCGCCGCCTGTGCCGGCCGAGCCGCTCCTGCTGCCCGGTCCCCGTCATTCCCCCGCCGTCCTGCTGGAGATTCCCATGAACCGTCGTGCCGCGCTCATCCGACTGGCTGCATCCGGCGTTGCCATCGCCGGCGTTCCGGCGCTGCTTGGCGCCCGGCCCGCTTTCGCCGTCGAGACCGGCGCCGACGCGGTGCTCAACGATCCCGAGGCACCCAATGCCGGCAACCCGAAGGGCGACGTCACCATCGCCGCCTTCCTCGACTACAATTGCCCCTACTGCAAGAAGGCGGCGCCCGATCTCGCCCGCATCGTCAAGACCGATGGCAAGATCCGCTTGGTCTACAAGGATTGGCCGATCCTCGGCGACGCCTCGGTCTATGGCGCGCAGCTCGCCCTCGCGGCGCATTATCAGGGCAAGTACGAAGCGGCTCACCATGCCCTGATGACCCTGCCGAGCATGCGCATCCCCAAAGACAAGATCCTCGGGGCGATCCAGGCCGCCGGTGTCGAGATGCCCCGCCTCCAGGCCGATCTCAAGGCCAAGTCGGAGGCGATCACCGCGCTGCTGCGGCGCAATCTCGCCCAGGCCGACGCCATCGGCCTCGAAGGCACGCCAGCCTATCTCGTCGGCCCGTTCCGGACCGCGGCGCTCGACTATGCCGGCTTCAAACAGGTGGTCGCCGATGCGCGCGCCAGGCAGGCCGGAAAATAGCCCAGGCGCCGCTTCCGTTCCCCGCTCTACCCCTCTCAGCCGAAAGCCTCGCATGATCTGCGCCTTCCTGCCGGCGAAACGTCTCGCCGTCATCGCCTTCGCCCTGACCATGGCTGCCTGCACCACCGTGCGGCCCCCGCTGCCGCAGGTTGCTGCCGCGCCTGCCATCGATCCGCTGGTGGCGCAGCGCTACAGCGCGCTCGAGACCGAGAAATTCCATGTCCCGGCGGTCAACCTCGCCGATCTTCAGCCGCGTTACGTCCGCAAGCTCGTCGACTACCCGACCAAGCACGAGCCGGGGACGCTCGTCGTCGATCCGAAGAACCGCTTCCTCTATCTGGTGCAGGAGGGCGGCAAGGCGCTGCGCTACGGCGTTGGAGTCGGCAAGGCCGGGCTCGAATTCAGCGGCACGGCGGTGGTCGAGCGCAAGGCGCAATGGCCGCGCTGGACGCCGACACGGGACATGATCCGGCGTGAGCCGGAACGCTATGCCAAATGGGCCGGCGGCATGGCCGGCGGCGAGAACAACCCGCTCGGCGCCCGCGCGCTCTATCTGTTCAAGAACGGCCAGGACACGCTCTACCGCATCCATGGCACCAACGAGCCCGAGACGATCGGCGAAGCGGTCTCCTCCGGCTGCATCCGGATGATGAACCAGGATGTTATCGACCTCTACAACCGCATCCCGAGCGGCTCGAAGGTGGTGGTTCTCTAGATCGCCGTGCGTCCGTCCGGACGCGATCAAGGTGATCTATCTTTTTGTTATCGCATCCGGTGCGGGATCGGCCTGAGCGCCGATCCCGACCCTTCCTGCTCAGTCCCGGAAGACCACGGTCTTGCTGCCATTGCCGAGCACGCGTCCGTCGAGATGCCAGGCGACGGCGCGGGCGAGGACGCGCCGCTCGATGTCGCGGCCCTTGCGGACGAGATCCTCGGGCGTGTCGTGATGGCTGATGCGCTCGATGTCCTGCTCGATGATCGGCCCTTCGTCGAGATCGGCCGTCACGTAGTGCGCAGTGGCGCCGATCAGCTTCACGCCGCGCGAATGCGCCTGATGATAGGGCTTGGCGCCCTTGAACCCCGGCAGGAAGGAGTGGTGGATGTTGATGCAGCGCCCGCTGAGCTTGCCGGCGAGGTCGTCGGACAGCACCTGCATGTAGCGGGCGAGGATGACGAGATCGGCGCGCGTTTCCTGCACCAATGCCCAGATCTGAGCCTCCTGCTGCGGCTTGGTGTCCTTGCTGATCGGCAGATGATGGAAGGGGATGCCGTCGAAATCGAGGTGCTGATAGATCTCGCGCGGATAGTTCGAGACGATGCCGGCGATCTCCATGTCGAGCTCGCCGGTGCGCCAGCGATAGAGCAGATCGGCCAGGCAATGGTCGAATTTCGAGACCAGCAGCAGCACCGGCTGGCGCTCCCGGCGCGGCCTTGCATGCCATGTCATCGCATGGTGTTCAGCGATCGCGCCGAAGCCCTCGCGGAACTGCGCGAGCGAGCCGGTCTCCGGAAAATTGAAGACGACGCGCATGAAGAAGTCGCCGGTCTCGACATCGTCGAACTGGTTGGCTTCCTGGATGTTGCCGCCGTTCTCGAAAAGATGCCGTGAAACCGCGGCGACGATGCCCGGGCGGTTCGGGCAGGAGAGGGTCAGGAGGTATTGTTCGGTCGGCATGAAAGGGGCTCTCAAGGTCATCGCCCCCCGCAGATCGAAGGACGGCTGTCGAAGCGCCGGCGGGCAGTTCGGTCGGTATCGGAATGCCGGCTGGACGCACGCGTTTCGTGGCGCCCGGGCGGCCTCGTCCACCTATCGGCTCGGCCTGGCGCTCCGCAAGGTCCGTGTGCGACCCGAGGGTGAGGCTCGCTGACGCGGTCTAGCCGGCGAGGAGGTCGTTGTATTCCGGATGCCGGCTGACCCAGCCCGCCATGAAGGAGCAGCGCGGCACGACCTTGCGCCCGCCGGCGCGGATCTGCTCGAACACGCCCTTCGCCAGCCGCGAGCCGACGCCCTGGCCCGAAAGCGCCTGCGGAACCTCGGTATGGGTGAGGACGATATGATCGCCTTCGATGCGATAATAGGCGAGGGCGAGCTCATCGCCGATCGCCAGCTCGAAGCGGTTCTGATCCGGTCTGTCGACGACGGCATTGTCCATCGGCGGCCCTTCCTGTGGGTCTGCGTCAGCGAGCCGCCGCGCGCGGATCGTTTCGGCAGGTGACCAGCAGCACGCCCGGTGCGTCAAGTCTCAAAAGAACGGCGTGCTCAATGCGGGCGGGGGAGCCCCAGCGCCGGTTCTGCGTCTGGCACGAGCGGAAGGCGGATGACGAAGGCTGTGCCTCGCCCCTCGGCCGAGTGCAGCGTGATCGAGCCGCCATTGGATTGCGCGACGCGCTGGACGATCGCCATGCCGAGCCCGGCACCCGCATTGCCGCTGCGCTTGCGCCGCCAGAAGCGCTTGAAGATATGCTCATGCAGCGCCTCCGGAATGCCCGGCCCGTCGTCCCGGACGGTCAGGCTGCCATCCTTCTCCAGGACGACGTCGATCGTGGTGCCCGCCGGCGTGTGGCGGATGGCGTTCTCGACGAGGTTGCGCAGCATGTGCCAGACATCCTGCTCCTGCGCCTGGACACGCAGGCTGGTCAGGCCTTCCGGCTCGACGAGCCCGAGCGATTGCCCCTTCTTGATGGCCTCGATCGCGAGATCCCCGACCACGGAGCGGCTGATCTCGAGCAGGTCCGTCTCGCCGCCGTCCCGGCCCGCCTGCTCCAGGGTCGCCATGTCGAGCAACTGGTTGACGATCCGCGCCATCAGCCTCGCATCCGCGAGCAAAGCGGAGCGGGCTTCCGATTCCGGCAGGGTCTGCAGGCGCGCATCGAGGACCGCGAGCGGCGTACGCAGCTCATGGGCGGCGTCGGCGGTGAACTCCTTCTGGACCAGGTAGCTCTGCTCGACCCGCTCGAGCGCGAGGTTGAAAGCCTCGGCGAGCGGCAGGATCTCGGCGGGCAGGCTTTGCGTGGGCAGGCGCAGATCGCTGCGGCCCGGATCCAGCGCCGCGACCTGCCGGGAGAGGTCGAGCACCGGGCGGAAGAAGCGCTTCACGATCAGCGCGTTGAGGAGGAGCAGCAGCAATAGCAACGGCGCCGCGACGGCGAGGGCGCTCCACAGGAAATTGTGCAGCAGATCGTCGTGGATCACATCCTCTTCGCTGAGGTTCCAGCCCAGCATTACCCAATAGGGCCGGTTCTCGACCGTGACGGGGAAGCTCACCGCCCGATATTGGCGGCCCTCCGCCGCCAGCGAGGAGAACTGGGTTTTCTCGCTTCGGCCGAGTGGACCCAGCAGGCCTTCGGCGAACGGCGACGAGGCGAGCGATACCGTCCCGGCCGCGTCGACCACCGCATAGCCGAACTCCCCGCTTTCGCCTTCCCGCGAATAGCGCCCCGGCGCCAGCGCCAGCCGGCCATCGGGCGTGACGGCCAGCGCCTCCGCGACCAGCCGGGCCCGGTCAGTCAGGACCTTCTGCTCGAAGAAGGCGGCGCGCCGCTTCAGCATCGCATCTATGGCGAGGGGGACGGCCAGCGCCGCCAGACACAGAACCAGCGCCTGCAGCAGGAATATCTTCGACAGCAGGCTGCGTCCCGGCCGGATCATGGGGCCGCCGTCAACACATAACCGACCCCGCGCACCGTATTGATGGTCACCGCGGCCTTGCCGTCCTGCAGCCGCTTGCGCAGCCTGTGGATATAGACCTCGACGGCATTGGAGCCGAACTCGTCGTCGAGCCCGAAAAGCTGGTCCTCGACCGCGTTCTTCGGCACGATCCTGTCGGCCCGGCGCATCAGCAGCTCGAGCAGCTGGGTCTCGCGCGCGGAGAGGGGCAGAGGCCGTTCCCCGACGCTGGCCTGACGGCCCTGCGTATCGAAGACGAGATTGCTCACGGTCAGCTGCGCGCCGAGCAGGGCTCCCGGCCGGCGCAGCAGCGCCGCAAGGCGCGCCTTCAGCTCCTCGAAGGCGAAGGGCTTGGCAAGATAGTCGTCGGCACCCTGCTCCAGGCCCTTCACCCGCTCGTCCATGGCGCCGCGCGCGCTCAGAATCAGCACAGGCAAGGAGAGCTGGCGGCTGCGGACATGGCGCAGGACCTTGAGGCCATCGCCATCAGGCAGGCCGAGATCGAGGATCATCGCAGCGTAGCTGCGCGAGTCCAGCACCGCGATCGCATCGGCGACACAGTCGACCCGGTCGAGGCCATAGCCGCCGGCCTGGAGCTGGCCTTCGATCAGGCCGGCGAGTTCGTCATTGTCTTCGACGAGCAGTAATCTCAAAGCCGCAAGCCCATCCTCGGCCGCCGATGACGGCAAACCTGCCGATCCGCGACGAACCCCCGTTCGAAAAGCAGCGCCTAGATAAGCGGTTCAATCCTTGCGCAATCGCAAATGGCCCAGGCGGCTTGCTCTTGGCGCTGCGAGTGCGGCCGAGCCGTTCCTGCTGCCGCCGTCCTCTGCCGTAAGGTTGCTGCACACGTGCCACTTGATCTGCGGTCATCGCAAGACATGATCGCAGCCGGTCGGAATGCAGGGAGCGTCGAGTTCTTAACGTAACTGCAATCTGTCGCTCGCTAGTGCTTCAGCTGACATCCTCGGCTGCACCGAGTTTCGCCGCCGCTTTACCGGTGTCATGCTCGCCTGTCGTGCCCCACCTGAATACCTGCTGGCCGCGCCCCGGCTGCGACATGGCGATCTGTGATTAAGGGAAGGGCGATGACCTTGGACCATCGAAGCGACATTCTCGGCGGCTGCATCGTCGACGTGCCCGGCATCAAGCTGGGGCATCACAGCCTGACCGCCCGCCCGACCGGCTGTTCGGTCATCCTCTGCGAGGAGGGAGCGGTGGCGGGCGTCGATGTCCGCGGCGCGGCGCCGGGCACGCGCGAGACCGACCTGCTCGACCCCAGCAATTATGTCCAGAAGGTCCAGGCGGTGCTGCTTTCCGGCGGCAGCGCCTATGGCCTCGCGGCGGCGACCGGCGTGGCCCGCTATCTGGAGGAGCGCGGGCATGGCTTCCCGATCGGTGCCGGTGTGGTGCCGATCGTCCCGGCTGCGGTGCTGATGGATCTCGGCGTCGGCGATTTCTCGGTCCGGCCCGATGCCGATGCCGGCTATGCCGCCTGCCTCGCCGCGACGCGGGAGCCTTCGGCGCAGGGCAATGTCGGTGCCGGCGCCGGCGCGAGCATCGGCAAGCTCTTCGGTCCGGCGTTCGCGATGAAGGGCGGGCTCGGCACGGCGAGCTGGACCGTACCGGGCACCGGGATCGTCGTCGGCGCGATCGTCGCGGTCAACGCCGTCGGCGATGTCTATGATCCCCGAAACGGCCGGATCCTCGCCGGCGCGCGCAGTGGCGAGGGGAGCGGCTTCCGCGATACGGTCGCTGCGATGATGGGCGGCTATGGCGTGGCGGGTTTCGGCGGCGCCAACACCACAATCGGCGCGATCGCGACCAACGCGCCCTTCGGCAAGGCCGAGCTGCGCAAGATCGCGCAGATGGCGCATGACGGGTTCGCCCGCAGCATCAATCCGATCCACACCATGTTCGATGGCGACACCATCTTCGCGCTTTCGACTGGCAAGGCGGTGCATGTCAGCGCCGATGTCACTGTGATCGGGACGATCGCCGCGATGGTGATGGCGCATGCGGTGGCGCGCGCCATCATGAGCGCGGAGAGCCTGCCGGAACACGATCTCCCGGCCTGGCGCGACTACGATGGCGGAGCGGCGAAACCGTCGATCGGCTGAGCCCCGGCAGCGAGCCTTGCTCGACGGGGTCATTGCCGGCGCCGAGATGCGGCCGCTTTCCTGTGAGCATGGCTTCCCGAAAATGTCGTAGGCAGGTCTGCTGACAATCCTGCCATGCGCGCACGCGAGCAGGCACACGAGACCGCGCACGCGCGCAGAACTCCTCTGTCGGTCCTTCGTCTCGAACGGAGGCCGGAGCTGCGGCCGTGTCCCGGCCCTGGCTCTCCTTGACGGCGTCGGGGATGGCCGAGGCCAGGCGCCTCACAGGTCCGGACCACAGGCAAAGTACGGGCGAGGCGATCGTTCATTGCGGCAGAGAGCCTCCGGGCCAGCGGCATGACCGCGAGCGCATCGACCCTGACAGTTTCCGGACGACGGCAGGCAATCAGGCGGAAGCGCCGATAGCGATTGGCCAATGCTGCGAGGTGGAACGTAAGCTGATTATCGGCGGCGGCAGCACCAGACACACGCTGGCGATCGACATATTTGGGCGCAGGCGCCGATGGGACGGCCGGGGGAGGGCGGATGGCCCGAGCCCGGTGCACTGTTTCCGGGCCTTGATGGTTTGTTTTTGGGTTGTGAGTGGCTGTTGTGTTGTTTCCGGGTGTTTGTTGATTGTCTTAAGCTGTTGTTTTTGTGGTGTTTTTTGTTGTTTGGGTGTTTT
>NZ_JBSHIO010000015.1:0-95754 GCF_053618995.1 Allobosea sp. NPDC055594 | reverse complement strand
TCTCAAGCATGCACTGCGCCTTCGGAACATGGTGGGGCCGCTCTCGACCCGGACGATCACAGCCCGCCCGCGCCGTCGGCCTCAACGGCCCCGCCTGAGCGACCTCGCAAGGCGCAGGCTGTTAGCAGAGCAGCAACAACATGCCAAGTGACCATCCCAACGCAGGACGCGCCGGCCGCTCGCGCCCGACATGACCCGCGCCCGCTGGATCGCCGGCCCGGGCGCCCTACAGGCCGACGCCGACACGCTCGCCCCAGAGCCCGAGATTCACGATCCGCCAGAGCGTGAAGTCCAGCCCCCGCTCGCCATCGAGCATCGAGCGCGCAAGCCGGCGTACCCCCGCGGCGTTCAGCAAGCCGGGATAGCGCGCCAGCGTCTTCTCGATGCCGTCCTCGACCTGCCCGCGCAGCGGTCCACGGAACCAGATCTCCTCCGGCGTCGCGAAGCCGAGCTTGTCGCGGCGCTCCCTGACGCTTTCGGGCAGGACCCCGGCCATGCCGCGGCGCAGCACCCGCTTGGTGTCGCCGCCGACGATCTTGTGATCATTGCCGAGCGCCAGCGAGAACTCGACCAGGGGGTGATCGAGGAACGGCACCCGCGCCTCGATCGAATGGGCCATGGAATTGCGGTCCTCCCAATGCAGCAGCATCGGCAGATTGGAGGCATAGGTCATCGTCAGACACAGGCTGCGCAGATCGGCGACCGGCGGCAGGCCGAGCTCGTCGCCGGCGAGTTCGAGCGCCGTACGCGGATTGCCATGCTCGCGCAGGATATCGGTGCCGAGCCAGTCATGCTGGGTCAGCGCGCGATGCTGACGCCGCAACGCTCCCGCCAGCCCCTGCGGCAGCAGCGGCACGAGATGGTTGCGGATCTGCTGGTAGATCGAGGTGCCGTGATAGCGGTTGCGCTCGACGATGGTGCGCAGGAGCTGGCCGAATCGGCGCTGGCGCGTCAGCGCAGCCATGTAATAGGAGAAGCCGCCGTGATAGCCGGCGAGCTGCTCGTCGGCCCCCTGCCCGTCCAGCATCACCTTGACGCCGACGCGGCGGGCCTCCTCGAACACGCACCATTGCGCGAAGATCGAGGTTGAGCCGAAAGGCTCGTCCTGATGCCAGGTAATGTCCGAGGCACGCTGGAAGACGTCCTCGGCCTTCGGAAAGACGAAATGCGGCTGCGTATGCGCATGCGCGACGACCGCATCCATGAACGGCTTCTCGTCGACGCTTTTCTCGGCATAGCAGGCCGAGACGGTGTTGACCTGCGAGCCGCCGGCATTCGAGCCCATCTGGCCCGACATCAGGCAGACGATCGCCGAGGAATCGAGCCCCCCGGACAGGCAGGAGCCGACCGGGACATCGGAGCGCAGATGCAGCCGCACCGAATCGCTCAGGAGCTCGCGGAAACGCTCGGCCGCCTCGGCTTCGGAGATCGAGATCTCGCCGGCCTCGGCGGGGTACCAGCGCCGCGTCGACAGCTCGAGCGGCCCCGGGCGAGCGGCATCGAGGCTGGCGCATTCGCCGCCACGGAGCTGGATCACCCCCTCGAACATCGTCTCGGCGGTGTGGTCGGCCATGCCGGAGGCGAGGAAATCGTGGACGCGCGCGACATTCATCCGCCCGCTGAGCCCGGGCAGGCCGAGCAGCTGCTTGATTTCCGAGGCGAAGGCGGCGCCGCGCGGCGTGGTGACGAGATAGAGCGGCTTGATGCCATAGCGGTCGCGCGCGGCGAAAAGCCTCTTGTCGCGCCGGTCCCAGATCAGGAAGGCGAACATGCCGCGCAGGCGGGTCAGCACCGCCTCGCCCCACAGCATATAGGCGCGCAGCAGCACTTCGGAATCGGAATCGCTGACGAAGACCTCGCCCTTGGCCCGCATCTCCTCGCGCAATTCGAGATAGTTGTAGATCTCGCCGTTGAAAACCAGGTGATAGCGCCCGGAGGCGTCGCTCATCGGCTGCAGGCCGGCGTCCGAGACGTCGATGATCGCCAGCCGCCTGTGGCCCAGCGCCACCGGCCCGCCCGGGCTCTCATAGGTCTGCCAGCCGCGGCCGTCCGGGCCGCGATGCGCGACGATATCGATGCGCGCCGGATCGGGCTCGAAGCCGATTGAAGCAAACAAACCGCACACAGGCGAGGCCTCTCGCTGCGAAAAGGAGGCCCCTCTTATCCGAGCGCAGACCAGGGTGGAAGACTATTGGCCTTGCCGGCCCCTGCCTTGCGACCGCAGCACCGGCAGGAGCTGCGACCGGAATGACGAAGGCGGCCCAACCGCTCCCTCCCTCAATCCAGTTCGAAGGCTTCCTTGTAGTCGAGCTTCAGCGCCGGGTCCTGATCCTCCTTGCGCAGGATGCAGTTGCCGACGACCAGGAGCTCGATCTCCGAGCCCATGAAGCAGCGGAAGGCGTCGGTCGCATTGCAGACAATCGGCTCGCCGCGGACATTGAAGGAGGTGTTGACCACCACCGGGCAGCCGGTCAGCGCCTTGAAGCGCGAGATCAGCCGGTGATAGCGCGGATTGGTCGCTTCATGAACGGTCTGGATCCGGGCCGAATAGTCGACATGGGTCACGGCCGGAATGCTCGAGCGCGGCACGTTCAGCTTGTCGATGCCGAACAGCGCCTTCTCCTCCGCCGTCATCTCGCGCCGCAGTTCCTCGCGCACATCGGCAACCAGCAGCATATAGGGCGAATCGCCGTCGAGCTCGAACCAATCGGCGACATCCTCGCGCAGCACCGAAGGCGCGAAAGGCCGGAAGCTCTCGCGGTATTTCACCTTGAGATTCAGCGTCTTCTGCATCGCCGGTGAGCGCGGATCGCCGAGAATCGAGCGGCCGCCGAGCGCGCGCGGGCCGAACTCCATACGCCCCTGCATCCAGCCGACCGCCTTGCCATCGGCGAGCCCCTGCGCCGTCGCCTCGATCAGCGCGGCATCATCCAGGACCGCGAATTTCGCTCCGGCGGCCGTCAACTCGGCCTCGATCTCGGCCTGGCTGAAGCTCGGGCCGAGATAGCTGCCGCGCATGGCATCGCCGGTTTCCGGCACCTCGCGCGGCTTACCGTGGAAGAGATGGTAGCCGGCCAGCGCCGCCCCAAGCGCGCCGCCGGCATCGCCCGCCGCCGGCTGGATCCACAAGCCCTCGAAAATGCCCTCGCGCAGCAGCTTGCCATTGGCGACGCAGTTCAACGCGACACCACCGGCGAGGCAGAGATTCTTCATGCCGGTCTCGGCCTGCACCGAGCGGGCGAGCCTGAGCACGATCTCCTCGGTCACCGCCTGGATCGAGGCCGCCATGTCCATGTGAAACTGGGTCAGCAACTGCTCCGGCCCACGCACCGGCTCGCCGAACAGCGCGGCGAACTTGTCGTTGGTCATGGTCAGGCCGACGCCGTAGTTGAAGTAGCTCTGGTCGAGATGGAAGCTGCCGTCTTCCTTGAGGTCGACCAGCTTCTCCAGCATCAGCCGGGCGAAGCGCGGCTCGCCATAGGGGGCGAGCCCCATCACCTTGTACTCGCCAGAATTGACCTTGAAGCCGATATAATAGGTCACGGCGGAGTAGAGCAGCCCGAGCGAATGCGGGAAATGCAGCTCCTTATGGACCTTGAGGTCCTTCCCCTTGCCGATGGCGAGCGTCATCGTCGCCCATTCGCCGACCCCGTCCATGGTCAGGATCGCCGCTTCCTCGAAGGGCGAGGGGTAGAAGGCCGAGGCGGCGTGCGAGAGGTGATGCTCGGTGAAGAGCAGCTTCCCGACATCGAATCCGGGACTGAGCTTCTTCAGCTCCTTCGCGATGATCTGCTTCTGGAACAGCTTTTCGCGCAGCCAGAGCGGCATCGCCATCTTGAACGACTGGAAGCCGCGCGGCGCGAAGGAGAGATAGGTTTCGAGCAGGCGCTCGAACTTGATGAAGGGCTTGTCGTAGAAGACGACGGCGTCGAGCTGATCGAGCCCGCAACCGGCGACCGAGAGGCAGTACTCGACCGCATGTTTCGGGAACTCGGCGTCGTGCTTCTTGCGCGTGAAGCGCTCCTCCTGCGCCGCCGCCTCGATCCGCCCGTCGACGACCAGCGCAGCCGCGCTGTCGTGATAGAGCCCGGATATGCCGAGAATGCGCATGCGCTTGCGGCTCAGAACAGCGTATAGATGAAGGGCGCGATCGCGCTGCCCTTGGTCAGGAACAGCAGGCCGCCGAGCAGCACGCACATCAAGAGGATCGGCGCCAGCCAGAACTTCTTTCGCGCCGCCATGAAGCGGAAGAACTCGCGCAGGAACGACATCGGTTATTCCCTGTCAGAACTGGTCTTTCATCGAGACCGGCTCCGGTCCCGGCGGATCGCGGACGACCCAGTAGCTCTTCGCCTGCGGCTGAGACTTGAGCTTGAGAAAATCCTTGCCGACCAGCCGGGCGACCAGCGCCGTCGGCGTGAAGACGAGGAAGAACAGGATGCCGAGCACGATCGGGTTGATGATCGCAGCCAGCAGCAGGCCGAACTTCATCCAGAGCCTGTTCAGCGGCGCAAGCACTGCCGGCCGGATCAGCGCGACGGCGAGGAAGCCGGCGGCGACGAGCGCGAGCCAGGGCCAGGCCCGGCCATGGTGCCAAGCGTTGTAGAGGCCGATCAATGCGAAGACGGCCGCGAAGACGAGGCCGAAGGAGCGATCGCTCGATCCCTCGCCGTCGTCATGGCCGGCCCCGGCCCCGAATTCGTGATGCACGCCCTTCGTCAAGCCGCCGCTCCTGTCCAGGCGGCATCCTCTAGGCGATTAAGGGGCGAAGGTCGAGGGCAGGCGGGCCAGGAGTTCTTCCGTCATGGTCGGGCTTGTCCCGACCATCCACGTCTTCCTTCCTGCAGTTCTGGAGTTCAAGCCGTGGATGCTCGCCACGAGGGCGAGCATGACGCCAGCGCCTCAGCTCAGCATCCGCGTATCGCCGCAGACCGAGATCTCCTGTCCGGAAATCGTCTTGGCGAAGGGCGAGGCGAGGAAGACGATCTGCTTGGCGATGTCGTTGGGATCGACGAACTGCTTGATCGAGACGCCGGCGAAGAGCCGCCCGGTCATCTCCTCATGCGAGACGTTGAGCGAGCGCGCCTTGTTGGCGATCACGCTCTGGATGCGTGGCCCGTCGACGAGGCCGGGGCAGATCGCGTTGGCGCGGATGCCGAACTCGCCGAGCTCGGCCGAGAGCGCCTTGGTGAAGCCGATCACGCCCCATTTCGCCGCCGCATAGGGCGAGCGCAGCGGGAAGCCGTGCTTGCCGGCCTGGCTGGAGAGATTGACGATCGAGGCGTTCTTCGACTGCTTGAGGTGCTCGACCGCCAGCCGCGTGCAGTTGAACTGGCCGGTCAGGTCGATGGCGACGCAGGAATCCCAGTCCTCGGGCGCGATCTCGTCGACACGACCGGTCGGCCCGGCGATGCCGGCATTGTTGACGAGGCAATCGAGCCCGCCGAGCGCGATCAGGGCCTCGTCGAACAGCCGCGCCACTGCCTTGCGGTCGGAGACGTCGCAGACCGAGCGCGTGATCGCAGGATCGCTTTGCGCCATCGCGGCCAGCGCCTTCTCGTCGACATCGCAGATATGGACCCTCGCCCCTTCCGCCGCGAAGGCCCGCGCCGTCGCGCGGCCGATACCATTGGCGCCGGCCGTCACCAGCACGCGCAGGCCCTTGATCGTTAGATCCATCGTTTCCGTCCCTTTGCCTTTTGTCGTTTGCCGGCCATTGCCGGTCGTGATTGCGATCCTTGCCGGCCCTATCCCTCGGCCAGCCTTCCCGTGCCCTCGATATGGTCCGCGGCCTGCTGGATATCCTCGGCCAGCGCCTCGCGCGCCGCCGCCGTGTCGCGTTCGCGCAGCGCGACGACGAGCGCCGCGTGCATCAGGACGGCGCTGCCGCGGTCGAGCCGGCGCGCCTCGGCGCGCATGTCGAGATTGAGGATCGGGCCCGCCTTGAGCCAGAGCCGCTCGATCGTCTCGACCAGGAGAGGCATCCCGGCCGCCTCGTAGAGCGCAAAATGCAGGTTTCGATTCGCTGCGACCGCCCCCGCCAGATCTGGTGGGTCGGCGCTCGCCGCCTGCCGGAACGCGTCTTCATGGCTGGCGATCACGGCGATCTGGTCGGGCGTCGCGATCTTCGTCGCCTCCTCGGCGGCGAAGCCCTCGACGACGAGACGCACCCGGGTCAGCTCGCGGAACTGCGCCAGGGTCAGCACCGGCACCCGCACGGCCCGGCCCGGCAGGACCTCGAGAGCCTTGTCGGCGACGAGCCGGTTCACCGCCTCGCGCACCGGCATCATCGAGACCCCGAGCGCTTCGGCGACGCGGCGAAGCGAGAGCTTTTCGCCGGGCGCCAGCCGTCCGGAAATGAGCAGCGCGCGCAGTTCCTCCGTGACCCGCTCGCCCAATGTCTCGCGGGCGAGCGAACCGATTTCATCCAGGGCAGCGCCCTCCGGCGCTGCGGGGGCAGCGGTAGCGGCATCCAGCTCGGACGACCGGCGGGAGGACTGGACAGGGACCGTCATGTCTGCCAACCTAACTGTGATCACAGATCACGACAAGCGGCACAAAGACCGCAAACGAGACGAACGACATCGAAGCCCCGACGCCAAGAGGCGCGGAATGCGTTCTGGGAGGAACCAAATGTCAGATCAAAAGAAAACCGGCCTTTCGCGCCGCCAGGCGCTGGCCGGGCTCGGCGTGACCGCGACAGGGCTGATCGCCAGCCCCTCGATCATCCTGGCGCAGACACCGGACGCGATCCGCTTCGGACACCTGACGCCGCGCACCGGCTTCCTCGGCCCGCTCGGCGAATACGGCGTCATGGCGGCCGACCTCGCCGCCGAGGAAATCAATGCCGCCGGCGGCATCATGGGCCGCAAGCTCGAACTGCTGAAGGAAGACTCGGTCAATCCCCAGACCGCCTCGACCAAGGCCGAGCGCATGGTCGAGCGCGACAAGGTCGCCTGTATCATCGGCGAGATTTCCTCCGCCTCGGCGCTGACCATCGCGCAGGTCGCCGGCCGGACCAAGACGCTCTTCGTCAACACCGGCGCCAATTCGGACGCGCTGCGCGGCGAGAACTGCAACCGCTACATGTTCCATGTCGAGCATCAGAACTCGATGTATGTGAAGAGCTGCGGCCGGGCGCTGATGGAGCAGGGCCTGGTCAAGGGCAAGAAATGGTTCTCGCTCACCGCCGACTACGCCTTCGGTCATGACCTGCTCAAGGTCGCCAAACGCTTCATGGAGGCCAATGGCGGCCAGTTCGCCGCCGACAAGCTGGTGCCGACCGACGCGACCGACTTCTCCGCCCTGCTGCTCGAGATCCGGGCCGCCAAGCCCGACATGGTGATCTCGAACCTCGCAGGCAACCAGATCACCAACTTCCTCAAGCAGTATTCCGAGTTCGGCCTGACCTTCCCGGTCGCCGGCTTCGGTTTCGACACCGCCCTCGCCTGGGCTGCCGGCAAGGACAATTTCGGCGGCATCTGGCCCTGCGTCTGGCACCATCTCATCGAGACCCCCGGCACCAAGACCTTCGTCGCCGCCTTCACCAAGAAGTACGGCAAGCCCCCGGAGAACCAGGCCTGGGGCGACTACATGGCCGTGAAGATGATGGCCCAGTCGATGAACGAGCTGAAGAGCGCCGAGACGGCCAAGATTCTCGAACATCTCGAGAAGGGCGCCAAGTTCGACGTGCTGAAGACGCGCGAGGGCTATTTCCGCGCCTCCGACCATCAGCTGATCAGCGAGATGTACGCGATCACCGCGCTGCCCGCCGCCAAGGTCAAGAACCAGTGGGACCTCTTCACCTCCTCGCCGCCGATCCCCGGCCCGAACGAGAGCATGGAGGTCATCGCGACCCAGGGCGACGAAGCCGTCTGCAAGATGAGCTGAGGCCGCCTGCGTCATTCTCGGGCGAAGCGAAGCGCAGACCCGAGAACCTCATGACGAGAAGGCGCCTGCTGGCGCCTCCTCTGGCCTGAGATGCTCGGGTCAAGCCCGAGCATGACGCCCTCTTCGCCCAGGTCGACAGCGCGTTCGCGCCAGCCTGCTGAACACCGCACCAAGCAAAGGCTTTCCCTTGCTCACCCTCTTCATCCAGCAGGTGCTGAACGGGCTGCTCGACGGGGTCTATTACCTCCTGATCGCGCTCGGCCTGTCGCTGATCTTCTCGCTCGGCGGCATCGTCAACCTGGCGCATGGCGCCTTCTATGCGATCGGCGCCTATCTCACGATCGTGCTCGCGCCGCATATCGGGTTCGGTGGCGCGATCATCGGGTCACCGGTGCTGGTCGCTTTGCTCGGCATCGTCATCGAGCGCGGGCTGTTCCAGCGCTTCTACAGAGCCGATCCCATTCTCTCGCTGCTGCTCACCTTCGGCCTCGCCATGGTCGCCGAGCAATCCCTGCGCATGATCTTCGGCGCGCCACCGCTTTCGTTCTCGATCCCGCCGGAGCTGCGCGGCCAGATCTTCATCGGCGACTTCATCTATTCGCGCTACCGCGCCTTGCTGCTGCTGATCGCGGCGGCCTGCGTGCTCGGCCTCTGGTTCCTGCTGCAGCGCACCGCCTTCGGGCGCGTCGTGCGCGCCGGCGTCCAGAACCCCGACATGGTCGGTGCGCTCGGCATCTCCCTGCAGCCCTACATGATGACGATCGCCGGCATCGGCATCGGCCTTGCCGGCCTCGCCGGCGTGCTCCTGGCGCCGATCTACTCGATCCATCCCGCCATGGGCCAGGAGATCATCACCCCGGCCTTCGTCGTCGTCGTCATCGGCGGGCTCGGCTCCTTCTGGGGCGTCGTCGTCGCGGCCATCATGGTCGGCCTCGTCAAGGGCATCACCATCGGCCTCGGCTTCACGCAATGGTCGACCGCGGTGATCTATCTGATGATGCTGCTCGTCCTCCTCTTCCGTCCGCGCGGCCTGTTCGGCGAGCGCATCCAGCGCTTCGAGTGAGGCCGTGATGAACCCGACCGCACGCGACTACCTCCCGCTCGCCATCGCCGCCCTAGGCCTAGCCGCCCTGCCCTCGCTGATGCATGCGATCGGGCTCGGCACCACCTCGGCGACCGAGATCGTCGTCTTCGCCATCGCCTGCATGGCGCTGAACATCCTGGTCGGCACCACCGGCCTGGTCTCCTTTGGCCATGGCGCCTGGTTCGGCCTCGCCGCCTATGCCGCAGGCCTGATCCAGCGCAACTGGCTGCCCGGCCAGTTCGTGCTGCCGATCCTGCTGGCGCTCGTCTTCGTCGGGCTCGTCGCCGTCGGCTTCGGCGCCCTGATCCTGCGTCGCAGGGGTGTCTATTTCTCGCTGCTGACGCTGGCACTGACCGCGATGGTCTATTCGGTCGCCTTCCGCTGGACCAGCGTGACCGGCGGCGAGGACGGGCTCGGGGGCATCAAGCGCCCGCTCTTCGCCGGCATCGACTTCGAGACCGCCCTGCCCTTCTACACACTGGTCGCAACGATCGGTTTTGGTGTGGTCTACTGCCTCTGGCGCTTCCATCGTTCGCCGGTCGGCACGGTCCTGGTCGCGATCCGCGAGAACGAACAGCGCGCCCGTTTCCTGGGATATGCCACCACCCGCTACAAGCTCGTCGCCTTCACGCTCTCGGCGGTGCTGACCGGGCTCGCCGGCACGCTCCTCCTCTTCAACAACCGCATGACCTCGGCCGAGCCGATCTCGGTCGCCTTCTCCGGCGAATTGCTGGCGATGGTGGTGATCGGCGGCATGCGCTCCTTCCTCGGGCCGGCGCTCGGCGCGCTCTTCTTCGTCGTCTTCCGCGACTATCTCTCCAGCGTCACCGAGAACTGGCTGTTCTGGTTCGGCCTGCTCTTCGTCGCCTTCATCGTCTTCTCGCCGGACGGGCTCGTCGGCGTCGGCCAGCGCCTGCTGAAGCCGTTCCGCAAGGTCCCGGCCGAGGATGCCGCAATGTCGGCGCGCAAGGCCGGTGCGGTCGAGCTGCCGGCCTTCATGAAGCCGGCCGATGCCGGCGACGGCACGATCCTCGCAGCGAAAGGCCTCGCCAAGAGCTTCGGCGGCATCAAGGCGGTCGAGAATGTCGACATCACCATGCGCGACCGCAAGCTGCATGCGCTGATCGGCCCGAACGGCGCCGGCAAGACCACCGCCTTCAACCTGATCTCCGGCCTGTTCCCGCCGGACCGCGGCGAGGTCCGCCTGCGCCAGCGCGACATTGCCGGGCTCTCGCCGGAGGCGATCACGCAAGCCGGCATCGGCCGCGCCTTCCAGATCACCAACCTGTTCCCGACGCTCTCCGTCGCCGAGAACGTTCGCCTCGCCGTGCAGGCGCGGGCTCCGGAACGCTTCGGCTTCTGGCGCGCGGCCGGTGCGCAGGAAAAGATCAACGACGAGGCCCGCCAGGTCATCTCGACCATGGGGCTTTCCGGCATCGAGACGGCGGAAGCGGGCTCGCTGAGCTATGGCGGCCAGCGCCTGCTCGACATGTCGCTGGCATTGGCGACGAGCCCGCGCGTGCTCCTGCTCGACGAGCCGCTCGCCGGCCTCGCCGCGGCCGAGCGCGAGCGCGTCGGCAACCTCATCAAGTCGATCTCGCGCGACCTGCCGGTGCTGCTGGTCGAGCACGACATCGACCGCGTTTTCGCCATCGCCGACCATGTCACGGTGATGAACGAGGGGTCCGTGCTGGTCGACGGCACGGTCGAGGATGCTCGCTCCTCCCCCAAGGTGCAGGAGGTCTATATCGGCTCCGGTGCCCATGCGCTCGCCGAGAAGCCCCGCGAGAGCGCCGCCGGCTCCAAGGTCCTGCTGGGGCTCAATGAGGTCGACACCTTCTACGGCAAGAGCCACATCCTGCGGCAGGTCTCGCTCGACGTGCACGAGAACGAGATCGTCGCTTTGCTCGGGCGCAACGGCGCCGGCAAGTCGACCCTGCTCAAGACGATCACCGGCATCGCTCCGCCGGCCCAGGGCGCGATCATGCTGGCCGGCAGCGACATCGCCAGGCTGCCGCCTGCCCGGATCGCGCGCGCCGGCATCGCCTATGTCCCGCAGGGGCGCGGCCTCTTCGCCGGCATGAGCGTCAAGGACAATATGGAGCTCGGCCGCCTCAAGCGCCTGACCGGCAATGGCGTACGCTGGGAGGACGAGAAGATCTTCTCCTTCTTCCCGCGCATTCGGGAACGCTGGCATTCGCCGGCGGACTACCTCTCCGGCGGCGAACAGCAGATGGTGGCGGTGGCCCGGGCCCTGTCCGGCGACACCAGGGTGCTGCTGCTCGACGAGCCTTTCGAGGGCCTGGCGCCCGCCGTCGTCGAGGAGCTGTTCGAGGCCTTCGACAAGCTGCGCCGGGAGATCGCCATCGTGATCGTCGACCACCATCTCGATCTCGCGCTTGCGCTCTCCGACCGCACCGTCGTGCTCGAACGCGGCCAGGTCACCCATACCGGCCCCTCGCGGGCGCTGAGCCAGGATCTGGCGCTGCGCCGGCAGGTGCTGTGGCTGTGATGAACAATCTGCGAGACGATAGAAGCGCGGGGAACCCTTCTCCCGCGTGGGAGAAGGGCAGGGATGAGGGCCTGCCCTACCCGCAGAAGGCACAAACGACACCGCCTCGTCTCAATAATCAGCGGCGGTCCCTCACCCCTGCCCCTCTCCCATCCGGGAGAGGGGTTCCCCGCACCTATCCTATCAACCGAGACATCGCCTTATGACCAAGATCGCCATCGTCGGCTCGGGCCTGATCGGCCGTGCCTGGGCCACTGTCTTTGCCAGCCATGGCTTCGAGGTCGCGCTCTATGATCTGAAGCAGGAGGCGGCGCAGGCGGCGCGCGCCCATATCGGCAACAATCTCGAAGAGCTCGCCGGCCACGGCCTGGTCGACGATCCCAAGGCGGCGCTGGCCCGCATCCGTGTCGCCGCCGATCTCGCCGACGCGCTGAAGGACATCGTTCTCGCCCAGGAGAACGGTCCCGAAACGGTCGAGGCGAAGCGCGAGCTGTTCGCGGAGATGGACCGGCTCGCGCCGGCGGGCGCCATCCTTGCCTCCTCGACCTCGTTCATCATGGCCTCAGCCTTTTCCGACGCGCTGCCGGGACGCTCCCGCTGCCTCGTCGCTCATCCGGTCAACCCGCCGCATCTGGTGCCGATCGTCGAGCTTGCCCCGGCGCCCTGGACCGATCCGGCTGTCGTCGCCGAGGCTAAGCGGATCTACGAGCAGGCCGGCCAGGTGCCGATCACCCTGCGCAAGGAGAAGGCCGGCTTCGTGCTCAACCGTCTCCAGGCCGTGCTGCTCGCCGAAGCCTTCCGCCTCGTCGGCGAAGGCGTCGCCAGTGCCGAGGATGTCGACAAGACGATCCGTGACGGGCTCGGCCTGCGCTGGTCCTTCATGGGCCCGTTCGAAACGATTGAACTCAACGCGCCGGGCGGCATTCCCGATTACTGCGCCCGCTATTCCGAGTCGCTCGACCGCATGGTCAAATCCTCGGAAGGGCTCGGCAACCCGTTCAAGCCGGAGACGGTCGCCGAAGTCATGCGCGAATGGCGCGGCGCGCAGGAGGCAGAGCGCGTCAAGCGCCTGAGCGACTGGCGCGACAGCCGCCTCGCCGCGCTGCAGGCGCACAAGCGCGCCTCGCAGCACAAGCCGGACTGAATTCAAGACCAATCAGCCTCGAAGGACGTATCGCATGGCGAAGAACCGCAAAGTCATCATCACCTGCGCCGTCACCGGCGCGATCCACACTCCCTCCATGTCGCCCTATCTGCCGGTGACGCCCGATGAGATCATCGACGCCGCCGTCGGCGCAGCCGAGGCCGGCGCGGCACTCGTCCACGTCCATGCCCGCAATCCGAAGACCGGCCAGCCCGACCAATCGCCCGAGGCCTTCGAACCCTTCCTCAAGGTGATCAAGCAGCGCTCGAACTGCGTCATCAACATCACCACCGGCGGCGCGCCGACCATGCTGGTCGAGGAACGCCTGAAGCCCTGCGCCCATTTCAAGCCCGAGGTCGCATCGCTCAACATGGGTTCGATGAATTTCGGCCTCTACCCGATGTTGAACCGCTTCAAGGAGTTCAAGCACGACTGGGAGCGGCCCTATCTCGAAGGCTCAGACGACCGCGTCTTCAAGAACACCTTCAAGGACATCGCCAACATCCTGACCACCTGCGCCGAGAACGGCACGCGCTTCGAGATCGAGTGCTACGATATCGGCCATCTCTACACGCTGGCCCATTTCGTCGACCGCGGGCTGGTCAAGCCGCCCTTCTTCGTCCAGTCGGTCTTCGGCCTGCTCGGCGGCATCGGCCCGCACCCGGAAGACGTCATGCACATGAAGCGCACGGCCGACCGGCTCTTCGGCGACGACTATCACTGGTCGGTGCTCGGCGCCGGTCGCCACCAGCTGCCGATCGCCGCGATGGCGGTGGCGATGGGCGGCAATCTGCGCGTCGGCCTGGAAGACTCGCTCTGGCTTGGACCGGGCCAGCTCGCCAAGTCGAACGCCGATCAGGTCCGCGCCGCCCGCCAGATCATCGAGGGCCTCGGCCTCGAGATCGCAACCCCGGACGATGCCCGCGAGCAGCTCCAGCTCAAGGGCGCCGACAAGGTCAATTTCTAAGGTCTGCTGCCTTCCCGCACACTCTTCCGTCATCCCGGACAAGCCCGGGATGACGTCTTGATTCCGGACGAGGCGCGCCTCAGCGCCCGGCCACCAACCTGAAAAAGTCGGGCGGCCCCATCTGGCCGCCCTTCAGCACCATCTCGATCCCGTCGAGCCGGGGATCGTCGCTATGGGCAAGGCAGAGCGGCGCGCCCGGGACCAGGGCTGCGCGATGCGACAGCCCCCAGATGTCGAGCATGCGCACGGCGAGCGTCGAGGTATCGCCGCCGGCCACCACCAAACGCGCGATCGCGGCCTCCGCCACGATGGCGCGCAAGAGTTCACCCGTCGCACTGGCGACGCTCGCCGTATCGCCCGGCGCGCCGGCGGGCCGATCGGTTACCAGCATGACATCGCCTTCCCCCAGCAACCGCCGCGCCTCGTCGCGCAGCGCCGCCGCATGGCCGGGCTCCCCGAGCAGGCGCGCGGGATCGACGGCGATCCGGGCATAGTTCGAAGCGGCCTCGACCTGCGCCCGCGTCACCGGCGAGAGGCTGCCGACAAGGGCGAGCACCGGCCCGCCCGCTTTCGGCGTCGCCGCAGCGGCCCTCGCCTCCCCAATGCGACCGAGCAACGACGTCCCCGCCAGCGCCTGCGCGACCGAGCTCGGTCCGACGACGAGCATGGGAGCAAGCGCCGCACGGGCGGCGATCGCCCGGCCAGCCACGGCGATATCCTCGACGCGCGCAATGTCGAAGAGCACCGGGCCGGTGCTATCAGCGAGACGCACCGCAAGGCCACCAGGATCGCCATAGCTGCGATAATCGACCAGCCCGACCGCGCCGAGCCCCTGCGCCGCGAGATGCAGGCGCAGATCGGCCTCGCCCATCGGCGTCGCCGGATGGACGCTCATCGTCGGATGGCGGTCGATCCGGTGCACGGTGCCGCCGGTGCCCGCGGCGGCGAAGAGGTTGCCGAACAGGCAGTAGCGCCCGAGATTGGGCTGGCCGCCGATGATCGGCAGGAGGCTGTTGGAAAAATGTGGCTGCAGTGCCCGTACAGCCGCGCCGATACTGCCGAGATGCGGCGCGCTGTCGAAGGTCGAGCAGCATTTGTAATGAAGCAGCGCGATTCCGAGCCCGGCGAAGAAGCGCCCGGCCGGATCGAGTTCGGCCGCCATCGCCTCGGGCGCCATCGCCCGCGTCGCGCCGGCGATTCCGAGCGCGTCGAGATCGCCGGCTCGGCCGAGCTGCTCCCGCGTCGGAATGCGCAGGAAGAGCAGCGCCTTCTGCCCGCCCTCGGCCAGCACCGCGAGCGTATCGGTCGAGCCGGTGAAATCGTCGCCATACCAGGCGTAGCGAGGCAGCGTTCCGGCCATGACAGCTCAGCCCGCCGCCGCGCCGAAAAAGTCGAGCGCCTGCTTCAGTTCCGGGTGCCGCTGCGCCGCCTCCGCGACCGGCACCCCGCCGGCCACCGCTTCCCAGGCC
Organism: Allobosea sp. NPDC055594; assembly: GCF_053618995.1. NCBI lineage: Bacteria > Pseudomonadati > Pseudomonadota > Alphaproteobacteria > Hyphomicrobiales > Alloboseaceae > Allobosea > Allobosea sp. NPDC055594. Next base: position 80,688 of record NZ_JBSHIO010000015.1, on the reverse strand, counting down.
TGGCGGATGCTGGCGACGCCGGCCGCCGGCCCGCCGGGATGGGCGAGAATGCCGCCGCCCGCCATGAACAACAGGTCGGCATGGCCGATCGCATCGAAGGTCGGCTGGGCCGTCCCGGCCCATTGCCCCGAGGAGAAGGCCGGCATGACCCGGTCATCGGCACCCTCGGTCAGCGGCGTCACGCAATCCCGCGCCGAGGAGACGACCTCCTCGTCCTCCTGCGCGAATTTCCCCTGCACGCCATGGACATGCATGTGGTCGACGCCGGCGAGGCGCCAGAGCGTCTGATAGGCTTGGAAGGAGATGCCGAGCAGCGGATGGCGCGAGATCGCGCCATAGCCGTTGCGGTGCCCGTGCAAAGCGAGATCGGTCGAGCGCCGCAGGGTTTCGATGGCGGAGAAGCCACACCAGTTCAGGCTCGCCATCACGCAGGAACCGCCCTCGCGCGCCACGAGGTCGGCATGGCGGCGCATCGCATCGGTCTCGTCGGTGATGTTGAAGGCGATCATCACCGCCTTGCCGGTCCTGTCCTGATGGCGCCTGACGGCGGCCATCACCGCCGGCACGCGCTGCGCCAGCGGCGCATGTACCGGATCGGCGCAGATCTCGTCATCCTTGATGAAATCGAGCCCCGCCGCGCAGAGCCCCGCGACCAGCTCGGCCGTCTCATATGCGCTCAAGCCGACATTGGGCTTGATGATCGAGCCGACCAACGGCCCGCTGGCGACCCCGGCGAGCCGGCGCGTTCCGGCGATGCCCTGCGTCGGCATGGCAAAGCGTCGGCGGAAGGACCAGGGCAGCGTGATCGTGTCGAGCCTGAGACCCGTGACCTCGCCAAGATCGTAGAGATTGCCGGCGACGATCGAGGCCAGCGTCGCAAGATTGGCGCCGACATTGTCGACTGGAAAGGAGATGGTGACGCGCGCCCGCCGCCACGGCCCCTCGACGCCCTTGCGCGCCAGCCAGGCATTGGGAAGGCTCGGCTCGTCCACCGTTTCGAGAACCGCGACATTGGTGACCACGGCCCGCGCCCGCTCGCGCAATGCTTCGGTCTCGCCGGCAACGCGGGTGAAGGTGCCGCAGGACTGCTCGCCCGCCATCACCTCCGCGACCTTGCGCGGGTCGAGCGGCGTCTCGATCAGGTAAGAGGCTTCGAAGCGGTCGTTAGTCATCTGGGGGATCCGGGCTCACACGATTACCGCGTCATTCCGGCCGCAGCGGAGCGGAGCGCCGGAATCCATCGAAAGGCACTGCACCCTACGATGGATTCCGGAGCAGCGCCGCTTTCGCGGCTTGTCCGGAATGACGGTTTTCCTTCCACAGGGAACGGTCCCTAAACTTACAGTTTGCTCAGATCCGGAAAGGGCCGCACCGGGTCCTTGCCGTCCCAGTTGTCCGCGGCTTCGCGGATCAGGCGGAACATCTCGCCCTTGGGGCCGGCGACCTCGGAGAGCTCGATCACCGTGCCGGGATGGTAGTGGGTATCGAAATAGACGAAGCGGCCGCGTTCGCCGACCTCGCCCGACATCACCGGCTTAAAGCCCTCGGCGAGCAGCCGCTCCAGATCGGCATCATAGTCCGAGGTCCAGTAGGCGACATGCTGCAGGCCGGTATGGCCGGCATCGGTGAAGTCCTTGTACATGGACGGCACGGCGTTGCGGCACTGGATCAGCTCGATCTGCAGCGGCCCGGAATTGGCCAGCGCCACCGAATTGTGCGGCTCGTATTCCTCGCCCCTGTACCGGTAGTTCCTGATCGGAACCTTCGGATTGTAGAAGAACGGGCCGACGCCGAGCACCCGACTCCAGTAATCCATCGCCGCCTCGATATCGGGGACGACATAGCCGGCCTGGCGGATCTGGCCGAAGAAGCGGCTCATGGCTTTGGTCTTTCGCTTTCGAGAGGGGAATCAGAGGAAGCCGATGGAGATCCACGGCACGGCCGCGACGATGACGAGGCCGACAAGCAGGGCGAGCACATAGCCCCAGATGTATTTCAGCCCCTCGTCGGGATTGATCTTCGAGATCGCGCAGGCGCCGTAATAGCCGACGCCGAAGGGCGGCGCGAAAAGGCCGATGCCCATCGCGAAGATCACAACTATCGCGTAATGCACCTCGTGCACGCCGATCTGCTTGGCGATCGGGAAGAGAAGCGGTCCGAACAGCACAATCGCCGGGATGCCTTCGAGCACGCTGCCGAGGATGACGAAGGCGACGATCGAGATCGCGAGGAAGCCCCAGCTGCCGCCGGGCACCGCCGCCATGACCTTGGCGAGGTCCTGCGAGAAGCCCGACTGCGTCAGCCCCCAGGCCATCGCTGTCGCGCAGCCGATGATGAAGATGATCGCGCCGGTCAGCGACGCCGTGTCGACCAGCATGCCTTTCAGCCGACGCCAGTCGAACTGGCGGTAGATCAGGATGCCGGCCAGCACGGCATAGGCGATGCCGATAGTCGAGACCTCGGTCGCGGTGGCAACGCCCTCGACGACGGCGGCCCGGATGACGAAGGGCAGCGCGATGGCGGGCGCCGCGATCAGGCAGAGCCGGCCGATCTCACGCTTCGAATATTTGGTGACGTGGCTGAGGTCCTCACCCCGGTTGCGCCGCCAGACGACGAAGCAGAGCGCGATGCCGAGCACGACCGCCGGCAGCATGCCGCCGGTGAACAGGGCCGCGATCGAGACGCCGGTGACCGAGCCGATGGTGATCAGGACGATGGAGGGCGGGATCGTCTCGGTCTGCGCGCCGGTTGCTGAGAGCAGCGCGACGAGGTCGCCCGGCTTGGCGCCGCGCTTCTGCATCTCCGGGAAGAGCACCGGCGCGATCGCCGCCATGTCGGCGATCTTCGAGCCGGAGATGCCCGAGACCAGATACATCGCGCCGACTAGCACATAGGAGAGTCCACCCCGGACATGGCCGAGCAGCGAGGCGAGGAACTGGATCATGGCGCGGGCCATGCCGGTCATCTCGATCAGCGCACCGAGGAAGATAAAGAGCGGCACGGCGAGCAGGATCAGATGGCTCATGCCCTCGTCGAGCCGGCCGACCATGACGATCATCGGCGTCGAAGTTGTCAGCGAGAGATAGCCGAAGGTGGCGAGCGCGAAGGAGAACGCGATCGGCACGCCGGCGAAGACGTTCGCCGCGACGATGCCGACGAAGAAAATCAGGAGGTTGAGCTTGCCGAGCGGCTTCAGCGCCGGGCCTGCGACATAGAACAGCGCGACCAACGCCACGGTTATCCCGGCTGCCAGCACGACGGTTTTCCAGGAACCGAAGCGCAGCAGCCGGCAGAAGGCGGCGAACAGCATCAAGACGATGCCGATCGGCAGCGCCGCAGCACGCCAGCTATTGGCGATCTCCAGCGCCGGCGTAACGATGAAGCGCTCCTCCTCGGCATAGTCGAGCGCATCCGGCAGGATCATCACCAGGAAGGCGATGGCGGCGGTGATCGCGAGCGCCTCGAGCAGGAGGCGCGTCTGCGGCCCGACGCGGGAAACGAGGCCGGTCATCCGCATATGCTCGCCGCGCCGGAGCGCGACGACCGCACCGAGCATGGAGAGCCACAGGAACAGGATCGAGGCGAGCTCGTCCGACCAGACCAGCGGGGCGTGGAAGGCATAGCGGGCGGTGACCCCGGCACCGAGGATGACGATCTCGGTGAGGACGAGCACCGCTGCGATCGCCTCGACCATCGCTCCGACGGCTCGGTCGAGGCGGTCGGCGAGACGTCCGAGCCCGGTCGCAGGCACGGCCTGCGTCGGCATCAAGGCGATGTGCCCGGCCATGGCGAATTCCTTCTTAGCTATTCCTGGTCGTCCCGGGGATCACGGGGAGGCCCGGGACGACCTTGATCCGGTGGGTCGGCTCGCTCAAGCGAGCTTGCCGACCGCGCCTTCGAGCAGACCCCAGGCCTCGGCGCCGAAGCGCTCCTGCCATTCCTTGTAGAACCCGCCTTCGCGCAGCTTCGCCCGGAAGCTGTCCGGGTTGGTCTTGTTGAAGGAAAGCCCCTTTGACTGCAGATCGGCCTGCACGGTCTCGTTCAGGCTCTTGATGTCGCCGCGCTGGGCGACGCCGGCATCATTGATCGCGGAGGCGACGACCTTCTGGATATCCGGCGGCAGGCCGCGCCAGGCGCGCCCGTTGGCGATGAACCAGAAACCGTCCCAGATATGGTTCGAGATCGCGCAATGCTTCTGCACCTCGAACAGCTTGGCGACCTGGATGATCGGCAGTGGATTCTCCTGCGCATCGACGACCCTGGTCTGCAGCGCCGAATAGACCTCCGAGAACTGCAGGCTGGCCGGCGCGGCGCCGAGTGCCTTGAACATCGAGATCGAGAGCGGCGAGACCGGAACGCGGATCTTCAGCGAGGCCATGTCGGCGGCCTGCTCGATCGGCTTGCCCGAGGTCGTCATCTGGCGGAAGCCGTTGTCCCACATCTTCTCGAAGGCGTAGAGGTTGACCTTCTCGATCGCGGCGCGGACATGCGCGCCGACCGGCCCGTCCATCGCCTTCCAGACCTGGTCGTAATCGGCGAAGGCGAAGCCGACTGCATTGATCGCCGCGACCGGCACCAAGGTCGCGATCACCAGCGCCGACGGCGTGAAGAAGGTGATGCCGCCATTGCGGACCTGGCTCAGCATGTCGGTGTCGCCGCCGAGCTGGTTGTTCGGGAAGATCTTGATTTCGACCCGGCCGTTGGTCTCCTTGGCGACGCGCTCCGCCGCCTGCTGGGCGCGGATGTTGAGCGGATGGCTGAGCGGCAGGTTGTTGCCGTATTTCAGCTCGATCTCGGCGGCCCGCGCGATCATCGGCATGCCGATCAGCGAAGCAGCGGGAACGGCGGCGAGGCTCTGCAACGCAGCGCGACGGGTCAGTCCGGTCATGATGTCCTCCCAGATTCGCTTGATGCGATTTGATTGCTCTTGATCGTCTTGCACTCAGGATAGAAATCACGTCTGATGGTCATCAAGCTCATTTTATGATGGTTTTTGATGGAATGAATATCCCGATTTCTACACCGGCGCTGCCTTTGGACGTCAGCACGGAGGTCGCCCCGCGCCGCCGCCAAATGGCCCGGGTCGAAGATGTCGCGAAGCTCGCCGGCGTCTCGACCGCGACCGTCGACCGGGTGCTGAACCAGCGGCCGGGCGTGCGGGCGGCGACGGTGCAGCGCGTGCTCAAGGCGGCCGGAGAGCTCGGCTACGTCATGGAAGGCGCGCTACCGGCGAGCGCGCTGCGGCCGCTCAGGCTCGCCTTCCTGCTGCCGGCCGGCACCAACCGCTTCCTCACCCTGCTCGGCCGCCAGATCGCCGGCGCGCAGGATCAACTCACCTCCTTCAACATGCGGGCCCGGGTCGAGTACATCGAGAGCTTCAAGCCCGAGCTCCTCGCCCAGCATCTGCGCCAGGCGGCGCGCGACGTCGACGGCATCGCCTTCATGGCGCTGGAGCACCCTTCCGTGCGCGAGGCGGTCGACGGCCTGGCCGAGCGCGGCGTGCCGACGGTGACGCTGATCTCCGACATCGCCAACAGCCGCCGCGTCGCCTATGTCGGGCTCGACAACCGCTCGGCCGGCCGCACGGCGGGCTATCTCGTCGCCCGCTTCATCGGCCGCCGCCCCGCCAAGGTCGCGATGATCGCTGGCAGTCTGAGCTACCGCGCCCATGAGGAGCGCGAGATGGGCTTCCTCCACCTGTTCCAGGAACTCTACCCGGCAATCGATGTGGTCGGCCTGCGCGAAGGCCACGACGACGAGGGCCAGAACTACCGGCAGACCAGGACCCTGCTGGCACAGCACCCCGATCTCGCCGGCATCTACAATATCGGCGGCGGCGCCGAGGGCATCGGCCGGGCCCTGAAGGAGACCGGGCGCCAGCACGAGGTCGTCTTCGTCGGGCACGGGCTGACGCCGGATACCCGCGCCCTGCTGATCGACGGCACGATGGACGCCGTGATCACCCAGCACCCGCAGGCGACGCTGATGACCTGCGTCTCGATCTTCGCCAATCTGCGTGCCGGGCGCCCGGCGACCGAGGGCACCAGCCGGCCGAGCACCGAGATCGTGCTCCGCGAGAACCTGCCCTGAGTCTCGATGTGCCGGGCGCCCTTCAGCGCCCGGTCAGGAAATAGCCGGAGAGGAGATAAGCGACGGCCGAGATCGCGCCCGCGGCCGGCATCGTCACGATCCAGGCGAAGACGATGCCGCGCGCCACGCCCCAGCGCACCGCCGCCATCCGGCGAGCGGCGCCGACGCCGATGATCGCGCCGGTGATGGTGTGCGTGGTCGAGACGGGGATGCCGAGATAGGTCGCCATGAACAGGGTGATCGCCCCGCCGGTCTCGGCGCAGAAACCCTGCTGCGGCGTCAGCCGGGTGATCTTCGAGCCCATGGTGTGGACGATCCGCCAGCCGCCGCAGAGCGTGCCGAGCGCCATCGCCGCCTGGCAGGAGATCACCACCCAGAACGGCACCGAGAAGCTGTCGCCCATCAGACCATGCGAGAACAAGAGCACGGCGATGATGCCCATGGTCTTCTGCGCGTCATTGGCACCGTGGCCGAGGGAATAGAGCGAGGCGGAGACGAATTGCAGCGAGCGGAAGGTGCTGTCCGCCTTGATCGGCGCCACTTTGAGGAAGCTCCAGGAGACGAACAGCACGAGCAGCAGCGCCAGCGCGAAGCCGATCGCCGGCGACATGAAGATCGCGACGAAGGTCTTGCCCAGCCCCCACCAGACGATCGAGGAGAAGCCCGCCTTCGCGAGCCCGGCACCGACCAGCCCGCCGATCAGCGCATGCGAGGAGCTCGACGGGATGCCGGCGATCCAGGTCACCACGTTCCAGGCGATAGCGCCGCTGAGCGCTCCGAAGATCACGCGGTCGTCGACGATCGCCGCCTGGATGATGCCCGAGCCGACCGTCTGCGCGACGTGCAGGCCGAAGAACAGGAAGGCGATGAAATTGAAGAAGGCGGCCCAGAAAACCGCCCAGCGCGGCGGCAGGACCCGCGTCGAGACGATGGTCGCGATCGAATTCGCGGCGTCGTGCAGGCCGTTCAGGAAGTCGAACAGCAGGGCGACGGCGATCAGGAAGATCAGGGAGGTGGCGACAGCGGAAAGGTCCACGGCGCACGCCGCCTAGAGATGTTCGAGCACGATGCGGCTGACCCGCTTGGCGACGTCCTCCAGCCGGTCGACCACTTTTTCGAGATGGTCGTAGACCTCGGCGCCGACGATGAAGCCCATCGCTTCGCCGCCGCGATGCGCCCTGAACAGCGCCTTCAGCCCCTGGCCGTGAAGCACATCGGAACGTTCCTCGATCGCGCCGATCTCCTTGGCCAGCGCCCCGATCACGACGGCGTTCTTCTTGATGTCCCGCAGCATCGGCAGGAGCCGCGCGACGCGTTCCGACGCCTGCACCACCACCACGCCGAGCTCGGCCATATCGGGCTCGAAACGCTCGACCTCGTAGAGCGCGATCGCCCTGGCGGTCTTGCGCATCTGGTCGATCGCGTCGTCCATCGAGCCAATCAGCTCCTCGATGTCGCCGCGATCGAACGGGGTGATGAAACTCCGGCCAGTCTCATGCATGACCTCCCCGGCGATCTCGTCGGCCAGGTGCTCCTGCTTGAAGATCTCGGCGCAGCCGGTCTCGATCGAGATGCGCCCGGAAAGCAGGGAATCCAGCGCCCTGGCGCCCGCGACCAGCGTGACCGCATGCGCCTCGAACAGATCGAAGAATTTGGGCTCTTTCGGGAGCAGCTTCTGGAACCAGCCGAGCACCGCGCACCTCGTCGTGATCGCACGGCCTGCCGCGCCGCCTTCGTCGCGGCAGGATACGAGCCGAATTCCCGCCAGCTTGTGTGACAGTTTCGTGACCGCTGCAACCACATCCTGCGCCGCTGCACAGATGCTTTCACCCTGCCGTCTTGCGGGAGCGAAGGGAGTACCTCGCCGGAGCAATGCGCGCCGCGGCCAAAGCGCCTTCCCTTGCATCATCTTGAATTGGCAAGCGCTGCGCGCAGGCGCATAGCTATCGCGGCTGGCGGGGCCTTGAGCGGAGGACTGGCCATGCACGCGATCGTCAGAACCTATTCCGGCAAGGGCGCCAAGGAGCTTTTCGACCTGCTCGAGAAGCGCAAGGCCGACGTCGAGAAGCTGATGCGGACGGCACCGGGCTTCTCGAACTACGCGCTGATCCGCACCCCCGATGGCGGGGTTTCCGTCACGGTCTGCAAGGACAAGGCCGGCACCGATGAAAGCCTGAAAATGGCGAAGGCGTGGATCAAGGAGCACGCCGGCAATACCGGCGTCGGCGCTCCCACCATCCTGGAAGGCGCCGTTCTCCTGCATGTGAAGTGACAGGCACGACATGAGCGAAGGGCCGCCGACCGCGGCCCTTCCCCCGGCCCGGCGGCTGCACGGCCGATCTATGCCTGCCGATTGCCCGGCTATATGACGGTGCGATGAGCCGCCGCGCCCTTTGTCTCTGGCTTGTCCTTTCCGCATTCGGCTGGCTCGCCGCCGGCCCGGCGCAGGCACGTCGCGTCCAGGTCGTCACCTCGTTCCCGCCTTCCTTCTTCGAGCCTTTCCGCGTTGCCTTCCGCGCCCGTCACCCGGACATCGCCGTCGAGATCGTGCAGCGCAAGACGACCGCCGCACTCGCCGACATCCACGCTCAGAAGCGGCCGGAGGCCGATCTGTTCTGGGCTTCGGCACCCGATGCCTTCGAGCTGCTGAAGCAGGCCGGACTGCTGGCGCCTCTGCAGGCGCGCGCCACCGGCGCCCCGGAGAGCATCGCCGGCTATCCGGTCAACGACCCCGCCGGCCGCTATCTCGGCTTCGCCATTTCCGGATACGGGCTGGTCTACAACCCCGGCTATCTCTCGGCGCGCAATCTGCCCGTACCGCGCAACTGGTCCGACCTCTCCGCTCCCGCCTATGCCGGCCATATCGGCCTGACCTCGCCGGCCCGCTCCGGTACCACCCATCTGATGGTCGAGGCGCTGCTGCAATCGCTCGGCTGGGAGCGCGGCTGGGCGCTCTGGTCGGCGATCGGCGGCAATCTCGCGACACTGACCGCGCGCAGCTTCGGCGTCACCACCGGCGTCGCGCGCGGCCGCTTCGGCATCGGCATCTCCATCGATTTCCTGACGGATTCCGGCACCGGCGAAGCCGAAACCAACCGTTTCGTATTGCCGGAGGAGACGCTGTTCGCGCCGGCCAGCATCGCGCGGCTCGCGACATCGCCCAATCCCAAAGAGGCCGAGCTCTTCGTCGACTTCGTGCTGTCTCCCGAAGGCCAAAGGCTGCTGCGCGAGCCGCGGATCGGCCGCCTCGCGGTCTCGCCGGCCGCCTATGGCCCTGACGAGACGCCGCCGCATCTCTCGGAAACAGCCGGTCTGTTCAGCAAGACTCGTTTCGACGCCGGCCTCTCCGCCAGCCGCTACGAACTCGTCAACATCATCTTCGACGAATGGATCACCTTCCGGCGCGCCGAGCATGCCCGGCTCTGGCGCAGCCTCCAGGCCATGGAAGCGGCGCTCCTTCGCCATCCCGACGAGCAGGCGGCGCAGTTTCTGACGCAGGCCCGCGCCGCCCTCACCCGTCCGCCGATCACCGCCGCGCAGCTGGAGCAGCCCGAGCGCTTCCGCAACCTCGTCCGCGTCCCGCGCGGCGTTGCCCCGCCCGAAGCGCAGGCGAAGCTCGAGACCGAGATCCGCGCCGCGATCGCCGCCCATGCCGCGGAGGCCGCCGACGCCCTGCGGCGGGCGACCGAACGGCTCGTCAGCCTGGGCTGGGCCGGGGCCGAGGATGGCCTTGCGGGAGCGAGGCCGTGAGACGCCTCTGGCCCGGCCGGCGTTTCGGCATCGGCGGCCGCCTGATCGCCGCCTTCCTCGGCGTCGGCCTCTTCGCCGTCGGCGCCGGCATCGTCGGCGTCATCTCCTATGAGCGGCTGAGCAAGGAGCTCGCGGCCATCGCCAGCGACCACCTTCCCGGCCTCGCCTCGGCAGCAAGGCTGGCCGAGGCCAGCGCGCGCGTGATCTCGGCGATGCCGGAGCTCGCCAATGCCGAGCGGCGCGACGTCTATGAGCGCAGCCGGCGCGCCGTCGGCGAGCGCCTGGACGAGCTCGACCGCGTCCTCTCCGAACGCAAGCAGGGCGGTTTCGACGTGCCGGCGTTGACTTCGGTCGCGACCGCGATCCGCGGCAATCTCGCGGCAATCGATGCCGTCTCGGAACGCCGTTTCCCGCTGGGCGAGCGCAACCGCGCCCTCGGCGAGGAATTGCGCTGGCTCCAGGCCGATCTGCTCGACGAGATCGAGCCGCTGACCGACGATGCCCGCTTCAACATCGAGACCGCGCTCGGACAGGCGAACACGGTCGCGACGCAAACCAGCCGCCCGAACGCCATCCGCGAGGAGACCCGCAAGAGCGAGGCGCTGATGACGCTGAACGCCCAGGCGAACCTGATCGTCGGGCTGTTCGGCCGCTTGGGCGCGGTGCGGACCCGCGAGGACATGGAGCAGACCGGCCATGTCATCGGCGAAGCGGTCGACCAGCTCGAGGTCGAGGCCAAGGCCCTCGCCGGCTGGCCCGACACCATCACCGTCCGCCAGATCACCCAGCGCCTGATCGGCCTCGCCGACACGACGACCGGGCTGCCTGCGATCAAGCGCGCCGAGCTTTCGGCGCTGGCCGACGCGCAGCGCCTGATCTTCGAGAGCCGGCGCCTCGTCACCGAGCTCGGCACGCTGGTCTCGCAGGAAGTCCAGCGCACCGAGGCCGTGGCCAAGGCCGCCGCCGAGCGCTCGGCGCAGGCGATCCTGCTCGGGCGCAACCTGCTGCTGGCGATCGCCGCCGCCTCGCTGCTCGGGGCGCTGCTGATCGGCTGGTTCTATGTCCGGCGCCATCTCGTGGCGCGGCTGCGGGTCCTCACCGAGGCCGCGACCAGCATCGCCAGTGGCCAGTCCTCCGCCGTTCTGCCCAAGGCCGGCAATGACGAGCTCGGCGATCTCGCCCGCGCCCTCGCCGTCTTCCGCCAGACGCGCGACGACCTGATCCAGGCCGCCAAGCTCGCGGCCCTCGGCCAGATGGCCGCGGGGCTCAGCCACGAGCTCAACCAGCCGCTCGCCGCAATCCGCTCCCATGCCCATAACGGCGCGCTGCTGCTCGAGCGCGACCGTCCGGAAGATGCCCGCCAGGCCCTCGCCCGGATCCAGGCCCTGACGACCCGCGCCGCCGAGCTGATCGCCCATCTCAGGCGCTTCGCCCGCAAGCCCGGCATCGTGCTCGCCCCGGTCGAGGTCGGCGAGGTCTTCGAAACCGCCCTGTCCCTGTTCGAGCCGCGCCTCGCGGCAGAAGGCGTGACGCTGAAGCGCGAGCTGCTGAGCAACCGGCTCTATGTCCACGCCGAGGAGATCCGGCTCGAGCAGGTGCTGGTCAACCTCATCGCCAACGCGCTCGACGCCGTCGCCGGCCGGGCGGGCGCGACGCTGACGGTCGGCGCGCGACGACGTGGCCGCAGCGTCGGGCTCTGGGTCGAGGACAACGGTCCCGGCATCGACCGCCCACATGTCGAGCGGATCTTCGATCCCTTCTTCACGACCAAGCCCGTCGGCTCGGGGCTCGGCCTCGGTCTTTCCCTGTCCTACAACATCATCAAGGACCTGGGCGGCACCCTTGCCGTGGCGGAAACCGGCCCCACGGGCACGCGCTTCCTGATCACGCTCGAGGGCACGACCACCCATGTCATGGCCCCATTGGATGCGAACGCATGAGCGCCCCGAAGGTTATCCTCGTCGATGACGACGCCGAGGTCCTCGAAGCCTGGCGGCTGACGCTAGAGCTCGACGGTTTCGAGGTCGCAGCCAGGCGCTCCGGCGATGCCGCGCTCGCCCTGCTCAACCGCGACAGCGCCGCCGTCATCGTCAGCGATGTCCGCATGCCCGGCCGCGACGGCTTCGGCCTGCTGTCGGCGGTGACCGCGATCGACTCGGAAATCCCGGTCGTGCTGATCACCGGTCATGCCGATATCCCGATGGCGGTGAAGGCGATCCGCGACGGCGCCTGGGATTTCGTCGAGAAGCCGGCCGATCCCGTGCTGCTGATCGAGACGGTGAGGCGCGCCAGCGAGTATCGCCGGCTGATCATCGAGAACCGGGCGCTGCGTGCCGGCGTCGCGCCGGAAGACCCCTGGGCCGCGCGCCTGGTCGGCAATTCGCCGGCCATCGCCAAGCTGCGCGGGCGGCTCACACTCCTCGCCGACGCCGACACCGACGTCCTGCTCTTCGGCGAGACCGGCACCGGCAAGGAGGTCGCGGCGCGTGCTTTGCACGATCTCGGCCAGCGCCGTGCCGGCCGCTTCGTCGCCGTGAACTGCGGCGCCATCCCCGAGACCATGATCGAGAGCGAGCTTTTCGGCCACGAGGCCGGCGCCTTCACCGGCGCGCGCGAGCGCCGGATCGGCAAGATCGAGCATGCCAGCGGCGGCACGCTCTTCCTCGACGAGATCGAATCCATGCCGATGGCGGCGCAGGTCCGCCTGCTGCGCGCACTACAGGAGCGCCGCATCGAGCGGCTCGGCTCCAATCGCGAGATCGCCGTCGACATCCGCATCGTCGCCGCCACCAAGGCAGACCTCGCCGCCCTCGCCAAGACCGGCGGCTTCCGCGCGGATCTGGTCTACCGGCTCAATGTCGTGACCTTGCGCCTGCCGCCGCTGCGCGACCGGCGTGAGGACATCCCGATGCTGTTCCGGCACTTCCTGGCGCTGGCCGCCGCCCGCGTCGGCCGTTCCGCGCCACCGCTCGGGCGCGATCTCCTGCAGCGCCTGTCGCGGCAGGACTGGCCCGGCAATGTCCGCGAACTGCGCAATGCCGCCGAACGCAGCCTGCTCGGCATGGACGAGGATTTCGAGGACCTCGATACCGCCGCCACCGCAAGCGGCGTCGAGCGGACGCTCGAGGAAGAGGTCGCTCTCGCCGAGGCGGAAGCAATCGGGGCCGCGCTGAAGCGCCATGGCGGGCGCATCGGCGTCACCGCCGGAGCGCTCGGCATCACCCGCAAGACGCTCTACCTCAAGATGCGGCGCTATGGCCTCGGCGGCTCCGCCGCGCTCGCCGACTGAGCGGCCAGGCTGCCGCGCTCATGTTACCGCGCTGACCCATCGCCCACGCCGGCAGGTTACCGGAGCGACCCCGTTATCGGGCCCGCCCGGTAACCTCCCGCCGGATTCCTGAATGGTTTCAAAGGCAGCGGCGGTTGGCATCGCAGTTGCTGTCCAGGATGCATCGGCCTCGAGGTCGAACTGAAGAAATTGTCCTGGAGGAAACCATGCTCAATCGCAGAGCCGCACTGGCGGCCACCCTCGGTCTTTCGCTGAGCGCCTCGTTCGCGACCATCGCCATCGCCCAGGCGCCCGCAGGCAAGGTCACCGTCGTCACCTCCTTCTCCAAGGACGTCACCGACCCCATCAAGAAGGCCTTCGAGAAGGCGGTTCCCGGCGTCACCCTCGAGGTCCAGAACCGCAACACCAATGCCGGTGTGAAATATGTCGAGGAGACCAAGGCCAACAACCAGGTCGACCTGTTCTGGGCCTCGGCGCCGGACGCCTTCGAGGTGCTGAAGGGCAAGAAGCTGCTCACCGCCTACAAGCCCAAGGCCACCGGCATCCCCGAGAAGATCGGCTCATATCCGATCAACGACCCGCAGGGCTTCTATTTCGGCTTCGCGGCCTCGGGCTACGGCATCATGTGGAATGACCGCTACGCCAAGGCCAACAAGCTGCCCGAGCCGAAGGACTGGCAGGACCTCGCCAAGCCGGTCTTCTACGACCATGTCTCGATCGCCTCGCCCGCCCGCTCGGGCACCACGCATCTGACGATCGAAACCATCCTCCAGGGCGAAGGCTGGGAGAATGGCTGGCGCACCATCAAGAACATGGCCGGCAATTTCCGCTCGATCACCGAGCGTTCCTTCGGCGTGCCGGAGGCGGTCAATTCCGGGCAGGTCGGCGTCGGCATCGTCATCGACTTCTTCGCCCTCTCGGCGCAGGCCTCGGGCTTCCCGGTCAAGTTCGTCTATCCGAGCGTGACCACCGTCGTCCCGGCCAATGTCGGCATCGTCGCCAACCCGCCGAACAAGGCGGCCGCCGAGGCCTTCATCGAGTTCCTGCTCTCCCCGACCGGCCAGGAAGTGCTGCTCGAGCCCGGCATCCGTCGCCTGCCGGTCAATCCGGCTGTCTACGCCAAGGCCGGCGCCGACTATCCCAACCCCTTCACCGATCCGCGTTTCCAGAAGATGATCGGCTTCGACGTCGACAAGTCGGAGGCCCGCACCGCCGTGGTCGACACGCTGTTCGACCAGCTGATCTCCTTCCAGCTCGATGCGCTGAAGGGCGTCACCAAGACGCTGCACGAGGTCGATGCCGCACTCGCCAAGAAGCCAAACCCGCAGGCCAAGGCGCTTGCCGACGAGGCCCGCGCCCTGATCGCCGCGCTCCCCGTGACGCAGATCCAGGCCTCGAGCCCCGAGCTGCGCGCCGCCTTCACCGGCGGCAAGGAAAAGGGCGCGCGCCAGGCCGAGGTCGAGGCGCAATGGGCGAGCTTCGCCCGCGAGAACTACGCCAAGGCCAAGGTCAAGGCGGAAGAAGCGCTCAAGGCCGCCAAGTAAGGCCCTCGAACCGCAACGTCACCCCGGACCCGCGGCAGAGCCGCACGGGTCCGGGGTCCAACCCGGCGCCGCAAGCAGCGCTGGCTCCCGGCTGGCCCGCGCGGCTGCGGCCCGGGTGACGCTGCGCCCTTTTGTCGACGATCAGGATCACCATGACCGCAATCCCGACCTCGGCTCCCCGCGCCCGACGCCTGGCGGCAACACCCGGCCAGATCGCGCTCGCGCTCGCCATCGCCGCCTTTCTGCTGATGTTCCTGGTACTGCCGGTGGCGACGGTGATCTACGTCGCCTTCACCGAGAAGGGCACCTCGAACTTCACACTGGTGAACTTCTACGACTTCTTCCGCACCGAGCTGTTCATGCGCTCGTTGTGGAACTCCTTCTACGTCTCGGCGATGTCGGTGGTCTGGGCTTCGGTCTTCGCCCTGCCGCTGGCTTACCTGACCACGCGCTTCGTCTTCCGCGGCGCCGCCATCGTCCAGACCCTCGGCTTCCTGCCGCTGATCATGCCGCCCTTCGTCGGCGCGGTCGCGATGCAGCTCTTCTTCGGCCGCAACGGCTCGATCAACCTGCTGCTCGACGACTGGTTCGGCTTCAAGATCGATTTCATGGAAGGGCTGAACGGCGTCATCTTCGTCCAGTCGGTCCACTATTTTCCGTTCATCCTGATCAACCTCTCGGCGGCCCTGCGCAATATCGACCGCGCCATGGAAGAGGCCGCGCAGAACCTCGGTTCCTCGGGTTTCCGGCTCTTCCGGCGCATCGTCTTCCCGCTTGCCATGCCCGGCTATCTCGCCGGCGCCTCGCTGGTCTTCGTCAAGGTCTTCGACGACCTCGCGACCCCGCTCCTGCTCAACGTCAAGGACATGCTGGCGCCGCAGGCCTATTTACGCGTCACCTCGATCGGCATCGCCGACCCGATGGGCTATGTCATCTCGGTCGTGCTGATCGTCGCCTCGGTCACCGCCATGTGGCTTTCGGCGCGGGCGCTGAAGGGGCGCGACTACGCCACCACCCAGCGCGGCGGCGGCGGTCTCGCCAAGCGCGAGATGACGCGCTGGGAGGCCGTGTTCGGCTATGGCACCGTCTTCCTGATCCTGGCGCTGGTGCTGGCTCCGCATATGGGCCTGCTGCTGCTCTCCTTCGCCACGATCTGGTCGTACTCGCCCCTGCCCGACGCCTTCACCATCGCCCATTACGGCCGCGTCTTCGGCGAGAGCTCGATCTACATCAAGAACACGCTGATCTATGCCACACTCGCCGGCGGCATCGACATCGTGCTCGGCGTCGCCATCGCCTATCTCGTCCTGCGCACCAAGCTCGTCGGGCGCGAATGGCTGGACTGGATGGCCACGGCCGCGCTCGCCATCCCCGGCGTCGTGCTCGGCATCGGCTATCTCAGGACCTTCTACGGCGTGACCCTGCCTGACGGCACGCCGCTGGCGTCGCTCTGGATCACCATCGTGCTGGCGCTCGCCATAAGGCGCCTGCCCTATGCGCTGCGCGCCTGCTATGCGGCGCTCCAGCAGATCTCGGTCTCCCTCGAGGAAGCTGCGGAGAATCTCGGGGCGACCAAGTCGCGCACCGTGCGCCGCATCGTCGTGCCGCTGATGGCCGGCGGCATCCTCGCCGGCTTCGTCACCTCGTTCTCGACCGCCGCGGTCGAGCTTTCGGCGACGCTGATGCTGGTGCAATCGAACTCCGACGCGCCGCTCGCCTACGGACTCTATGTCTTCATGCAATCGGCCGCCGGCCGGGGGCCCGGCGCCGCGCTCGGCGTCGTCGCGGTCCTCCTCGTCGCCGCCTGCACCTTCATCTCGCATCTCATCATCGAACGCAGCCAGAAGGCCAAGGGAATGGGCCACTGACCATGAACGCAAACGTCTCACTGACCACGCCGGCCGTCTCCGTCGACATCGAAGGCGTCAATCTGTCCTACGGCACCAATCATGTGCTGAAGGATGTCAGCCTCGCGATCCAGCCGGGCGAGTTCTTCGCCTTCCTGGGCCCCTCAGGCTGCGGCAAGACCACGTTGCTGCGCCTGATCGCCGGGTTCAACCAGGCCGATACCGGCCATGTCCGGATCGGCGGCAAGGAGATCACCGACCTGCCGCCCTGGAAGCGCGATGTCGGCATGGTCTTCCAGTCCTATGCACTCTGGCCGCATATGACGGTTCGCCGCAACGTCGCCTTCGGGCTCGAGGAGCGCGGCGTGAAGCGCGCCGAGGTCGAGCGCCGCGTCGAGGCCGCGCTCGGGCTGGTCGGGCTCGCCCATCTCGCCGACCGGCGGCCTTCCCAGCTCTCCGGCGGCCAGCAGCAGCGCGTCGCCGTCGCCCGCACCGTCGCGGTCGAGCCCAAAGTGCTGCTGCTCGACGAGCCGCTCTCCAATCTCGACGCCAAGATGCGCGTGCAGGTCCGCCGCGAGCTGCGCGACCTGCAGCAGCGCCTCGGGCTGACGACGATCTTCGTCACTCACGACCAGGAGGAGGCCAACACGATCTGCGACCGCATCGCCGTGATGAGCGACGGCGTGGTCCAGCAGGTCGGCACGCCGATGGAGCTCTATGAGCGTCCCGCGAACCTGTTCGTCGCCAACTTCCTGGGAACGGCGAACATCCTGGAAGGCAAGGTCACCGGCGCCGGCGCGGCGCGTAGCTTCGCGATAGAGGGCGGCTTTTCGCTGCCGATCCCGGCCGATCGCAAAATGCCGGAAGGCGCCCGGCTGGTCTTCCGTCCGCAGCACGCCAACCTGCTGGCCGCGGGTGCTGCCGCCCCCGGGCTGATCGCCCTGCCCTGCCGGATCGTCCATCGCGAATTCCTCGGGGCGAGCGTCCGCTACGGCGCCCGGATCGGCAATGCGGAGGTCTCCGTCGACCTGCCTTTCCAGTCCGGCGCGGACCTCCACGAGATTGGCAGCGACGCGACTTTGACCCTGCCGCGGCACGCTTTGATGTGGCTTGCCGGCTGATGGTCTTTGCCGCATGACTGGATTGTGACGGTTTTGTGTCACATAGTACCGACAAGGCTTCCTCGAGTGGAGCTTCGTCGAAAGGGAGTGAAGACGCCTTGTTCAACCTGAAATCCGCTTGCTTCGCCACGGTCGCGCCGCTGGCCCTCGCCCTCGCGACCGTCGTCGCCGCCCCCGCCCAGGCGCAGGATTCCTGCCCGAACCGCGGCCAGCTCGACACCAATTACTGCGATGCGAACAATGATCTCGTCGCCGACGTCCCGACCGATGCCTCCAAGCTGAAGGACCCCTCGGCGCTGGTCTGGGCCTATACGCCGGTCGAGGACCCCGCGGTCTATGCCAACATCTTCAAGCCGCTGACCGACCATCTCGCGACCTGCACCGGCAAGCGCATCGTCTATTACCCCGTCCAGTCCAACTCGGCCGAGATCGAGGCTATGCGGTCCGGGCGCCTGCATTTCGCCGGCTTCTCGACCGGTCCGACGGGCTTTGCCGTCAATCTCGCCGGCGCGATCCCCTTCGCCGCCAAGGGCTCCGAGGCCGGCGTGCGCGGCTACAACCTCGTCGCCGTCGTCAAGAAGGACAGCCCCTACCAGAAGCTCTCCGACCTCAAGGGCAAGAAGGTCGCCCACACCTCGCCCTCATCCAACTCGGGCAATCTCGCCCCGCGCGTGCTCTTCCCCGAGCATGGGCTCGAAGCCGAGAAGGACTACAAGCCGCTGATGTCCGGCGGGCACGACAAGTCGATCCTCGGCGTCGTCTCGGGCGACTACGACATGGGCGCCGTCGCCGGTGACGTCTATGAGCGGATGATCGTGCGCGGCACGATCAAGAAGGACGACACGCGCGAGATCTACCGCAGCGCCGTGTTCCCGACCTCCTCCTTCGCTTATGCGCACGATCTGAAGCCCGAGCTCGCCAAGAAGCTGACCGACTGCTTCTTCTCCTTCCGCTTCACTCCGGAGATGACCAAGGAGTTCAACGGCGACGACCGCTTCCTGCCGATCACCTACCAGAAGGACTGGGCGATCGTGCGCGACGTCGCCGAGAAGTCGGGCACGCCCTACAATAAGTCCGCCTACGACGCCGAGTCGAAGCGCGAGGCCGATGCCGCTGCCAAGAAGAAGGCGCAGCCCGCGCCGGCCAAGGCTCCCTGATCGGAAAGCAGCCGCATCTCATGAGCGTCCTGCCAAACGAAGCGTCCGGCACTTGCCGGACGCTGATCATCCGCAATCTCGTCAAGGAATACCGGGCCGGCCAGCCCGTCCTGCGTGATATCTCCCTCACCATCGACGAGCCCGGTACCGTCGCCATCATCGGCCCGTCCGGCACCGGCAAGTCGACACTGATCCGCTGCATCAACCGGCTGGTCGACCCGACCTCGGGCTCGATCATGCTCGACGGCGTCGATCTGGCGAAGCTCCAGGGCGATGCGCTGCGCCAGGCGCGGCGCCGCCTCGGCATGGTCTTCCAGGAGTACAATCTCGTCGAGCGGCTGACCGTGATCGAGAACGTGCTCTGCGGCCGGCTCGGCTACGTCCCGGTCTGGCGCAGCTGGACCCGGCGTTTCCCGGAGGCCGACATCGCCCGCGCCTTCGCTTTGCTCGAATCCGTCGGGCTCGGCGATTTCGCGACGCGCCGGGCCGACCAGCTCTCCGGCGGCCAGCGCCAGCGCGTCGGCATCGCCCGCGCCGTGATGCAGGAACCGGATCTCGTCCTCGCCGACGAGCCGACCTCCTCGCTCGATCCGAAAACCTCGGTCGAGATCATGGAGCTGCTCGCCGAGGTCGGCCGCGAGCGCTCGATCCCGGTCCTGGTCAACATCCACAATGTCGCGCTGGCGAAGCGTTTCGCCCGGCGCATCATCGGCATGTCGAAGGGCCTGATCGTCTATGACGGTCCGCCGGAGGGCCTGCAGGATTCCCATCTCGCCGAGATCTATGGCGGCGAAGGCTGGATGGAATGAGCGCGCTTCCCGCCACCGGCAGCCTGCGCAGCCGCGCCTTTCCGCCGAACTGGCCCTTGCGCATCGGCGCCCTGCTGTTCCTGGCCTATGTCGCCTATGCCGCGCAGATCCTGGACATTCGCTGGGAGCGTTTCGTCCAGGGCCTCGACAACGGTGCCCGTTTCCTTGGCCGGATGTTCCCGCCCAACACCGCAGCCGACAAGATGCAGCTGCTCTTGGACGGCATGCTGGAATCGCTGCAGATCGCGATCATCGCGACCGGCGCCGGCGTTCTCCTCGCTTTGCCGCTCGGCCTGTTTGCCGCCCGCAACCTGATGCCGCTGCCGGTAACGGTGGCGGCGCGGGGGGTGATCGCGCTCTGCCGCACCTTCCATCCGGTCATCGTCGCGATCCTGTTCGTCAAGGCGGTCGGCTTCGGTGCGCTCGCCGGCATCCTCGCGCTGATCGTCGCGACGCTCGGCTTCATTGCCAAGCTGATCGCGGAGGCGATCGAGGAAATGTCGATGAAGCCGATCGAGGCGCTGCGCGCCGCCGGCGCGCCGTTCCTCTCGGTCGTGGTGATGGGCGTGGTGCCGCAGGTCCTGCCGCGCTTCATCGGCTTTGCCGCCTATCAGCTCGATTCCAATCTCAGGAACTCGGCGCTGGTCGGTCTGGTCGGCGGCGGCGGCATCGGTGCGACCCTGTTCACCGCCTTCCAGCGCTTCGACTATGACTTCGTGCTGACCATCATCATCGCGATCATCGCGGCCGTGATGGCGGGCGAGGTGCTCTCGGCCTTCATGCGCCGAATCTACCAGGACGAGGCGCCGACGGGCGAGGTCAAGCGCGGCCCCTCCGGCATGGTCTGGCACCGCTTCACCACCACGGAGCGGACGCTGCGGCTCGCCTTCTGGGGCATCGCCGCTTTGGCGCTCGGCTGGTCGTTCCAGACCATCGAGATCATCCCGGAGTTCCTCTACGACGCGCCCCAGCAGACGGTCGACCTGTTCGCCCGGATGTGGCCGATCGACTGGAGCTACTATGCCAGCACGGTGCAGACGGCCTTGGTCGAGACGCTGCACACCGCCACGCTTGGAACCATCCTGGCGATCCTTCTGGCGACGCCGGTCGCGCTGATGTGCGCCAGGAACGTCTCCTCTTCGGTCTGGGTCAACACGCTCGGCCGCTTCATCCTGGTCGCGACCCGTTCGGTCCACACCCTGGTCTGGGCCCTGCTCTTCGTCGCGGTCTTCGGTCCCGGCGCGCTCGCCGGCGTGATGGCGGTCGCCGTCCACTCGATCGGCTTCACCGGGAAATTCCTGGCCGAGGCGATCGAGGAGGCCAAGCCCGGCCCGATCGAGGCGCTGCGCGCCGCCGGGGCACCCCGCCGCGCCGTGCTGCTCAAGGGCTTCTGGCCGCAGGTGAAGCCGGCCTTCCTGGCCGTCAGCCTGTTCCGCTGGGACATCAATGTCCGCGAGAGCGCCGTGCTCGGCCTGGTCGGCGCCGGCGGCCTCGGCGTCGCGCTCCAGGCGGCGATGGACAATCTCTACTGGGACCAGGTCGGCCTCGTCCTCGTGGTGATCTTCGCCGTCGTCGTCGCGACCGAGCTCGTCACCTCGGTGATCCGCGCCCGCGTCATCTGACCCCGGGCTCGTCATCGGCCACGATATCGCCGCGCCCGGGCTTCGCGTCCGGGCCGGCATCGCGCCAGGGCGCGAACCCGGCTATTGCTGGGCGCGGGCGGACGCAGGCGAAGGCCGCCGCGCCGGAGGACAGGCCGTTGCCCGCCACGCGTTTTGTCCTGTCTCTGGCTGCGCTGCTCGCTCTTTGCGCCAGCGCCAGCGCCATGGCTGCGCTGCCGAGATTTCCAAAGGGACAGGACTATGGCCGGGCTCGCAAGGCGCTGCTGGCCCAGGGCTGGGCACCACTGCACCTTCCGGGCGCCGATCAGTGCCGACCGGGCGACAGGCGCTGCGCCGGCCGGCCGGAAATGTTCGCCTGCGCCGGCACGGGCGTGGCGCCCTGCCTCTTTCTCTGGCGCCGCGGCGCCGTGACGATCGAAGTCGCGACCTATGGCGAGGAGCGTGCAAGGGTCAGCCGCATCGCCTGCCGTGCGGGCTGAGACTGAGACGGACACAGGGGTGCCAGAAACGAAACGTCCTCCCGGGCCCGGCCCGGGAGGACGGAAGATGTCGGTGCGAACCGAAGAGCAGCTCTTCTAATCGCCGTAATGCGTCGGCAGCCACATCGCGATCTCGGGGAAGGCCAGCAGCAGCCCGATCAGCGCGAACATGCTGACGACGAAGATCAACGAACCGGCGATGACGTCCTGGATGCTGCCACGGCCGCGGATCGCCTGGACGACGTAGAGATTGATGCCGACCGGCGGGGTGATCAGCGCCAGCTCGAGCAGGATCGTCAGGATCACGCCGAACCAGATCGGGTCGTAGCCGAGGCCGATCACGATCGGCGCGACCAGAGGCGTGATCGTCACCAGCATCGACAGCGATTCCAGGAAGCAACCGAGCACCACGAAGAAGGCGATGATCACCAGCATGGTCTGCAGCGGCGACAGGCCGAGCCCGGAAATGAAGCTGGTCAGCTGCTGCGACAGCCCGATCACCGAGAGCACGAAATTGAGGAAATAGGAGGCGAGCACGATCAGCATGATCATCGCCGTCGCCTTCATCGCGCCGATGAAGCTTTCATGCAGCAGCGCCAGCGAGAGCTTGCCATACCACCAGGCGAGCACCACCGCGAAGACGAGGCCGAGCGAGGCCGCCTCGGTCGGGGTCGCGAAGCCGGCATAGATCGAGCCGATGACGACGAGGAAGAGCAGTAGGATCGGGACGAGATCGACCAGGCTGGTAAAGCGCTGGCGCCAGGTCGCCCTGATCGGCTCGCCGCCGAAACCGGGTTTGGCCATGCAGATCACGACGATGATCAATGAGAACAACGCCGCCAGCAACAGCCCTGGAATGGCCGCGGCGAGATAGAGCTTCGGCACCGAGGTGTTGGTGATCATCCCGTAGATGATCAGGTGGATCGAGGGCGGGATCAGGATGCCGAGCGTGCCACCGGCGGCGAGGCTGCCGAGGAAGAGGCGTTCATTGTAGCCGCGCCGGCGTACCTCGGGCAGCGCCACAGTGCCGATCGTCGCCGCGGTCGCGACGCTGGAGCCGGAGGTGGCGGCGAACAGGGTCGAGGCGCCGATATTGGCATGCAGCAGCCCGCCGGGCAGGCGGTTGAGCCAGAGCGCGACGGCGCCGTACATGCGCTCCGCGATGCCTGCCCGCAGCAGGATCTCGCCGAGCAAGATGAAGAGGGGCACGCTGGTGAGGGTGAACTCGGTCGAGACCTTCCAGAAGATCTCGGAGGCCGCCAGGAACAGCGGCAGCGGCGAATAGATCGCACTGAGCAGCAGCGCGCAGATGATCAGCGTCGCGGCGATCGGCAGGCTAGCGCCGATCAGAATGGCCAGGAGCAGCGAGGCATTGGCGAGCATCAGGCTTTCTCCTCGCGGGCGCCGAGCGCTTCCTGGGCCTCTTCCGAAGCCGACATGATGCCGAAGCGTGCCGCCAGCTCAGGATACCGCCCGGCCGCGAGGGCAAGGCAGGCCTGAAGCGAGGACACCAGCAGCGCAGCCAGGAAGACGAGCATCCCGGCGAACCAGAGCAGTTGCGGAATGACCAGCGGCACCTGCAGCACGCTGGCCGAACGCGAGCTCATGCCCCAGGAACCGGACACCACCAGCCAGCCGCTGAAGGCGAGAAAGGCGGCGGCGAAGCCCAGCGCCAGGATCGATGAAACGTCCAGCAGAGCGCGCAGGCCGCGCGGCGCCTTCTGGTAGAGGAAATCGATCCGGACATGGCTGCGGGCGTAGAAGGCCTCGGTCAGCGACCAGGAGATCCCGATGGCGAAGATGTAGCCGGCGATCTCGTCGACGCCGCCGATATTGCGGCCGATCGTGTTGCGCGCCGCGACGTCGACCGCGACCAGCATGCCGAGCAGCAGCAGGCCCCAGCCCGCGACCAGCAGCATCGCCCGCGCGCTGCGGCGCAAGGCATCGTCCAGCCGGCCCAGCGCACCGCCCTCTCGCCCCTGCGGGCGCGTCACCGGATCCATCACTCTCTTCCCTCGCGCTGATTGGGCTCGCATCGGGGCAAAGGCACTGCGATGCGATTTGCGGAGCCGTGCGAACCGCACGGCTGGCGCCAAGACGAAAGACCGTATTGCGGCCCCTCTGGCAATGCCCGCTTGCCGGCTCCGACAAACGATCTCGCCCGGCGCCTGACGCGCCGGGCGAGATCGCGATCAGGGAGCCGCGGTGACGCCGGCGACCTTGCCGACCGTGGCGTTCCACTGCTCGACGCAGGCCTTGTCGCAGCGGCCCGCCCACTTCTTCAGCACGACATCCTGGAGGATGCGCTTGCGCTCGGCCTCGTCGGCGGCCGAGGGCTCGACCAGCGCCATGGCGGCAGGGGCGCCATAGGGGCAGGCAGCGCGGCCGGTGTTGCAGTCGACGCCGGCCTTGTCATCGGAGGCGGCCAGCGCCCAGAGTTCCTGCTCCAGCGTGCCGACGGCCTTGCGCGTCGCCTCCTGGCGATCCTTGGGCAGCGCATCCCACTTCGCCTTGCTGGCGGCGATCAGGGTCAGGCCCCAGCCGAAGCGCATGGTGTAGAGGTTCTTGGTCACCTCCGGCCATTTGAACGAATAGCCGGTCAGCGTGCCGGTGATGCCGCAATCGACCACGCCGCGCTGCAGCGAAGGCACGACCTCGGCCAGCGGCACGCTGACGCCGACCGCCCCGGCCGCCGAGATGAAGTCGTTCATGCTGGCGCCGTAGAAGCGGACCTTGCGGCCCTTCAGATCGGCGAGGCTCTTCACCGGCTCGCGGCAATAGAGCACCTGGCTCGGATTGGGATAGGCGCCGAGCAGGACGAGATTGTGCTTCTTCAGCAGCGTCTCGGCGACGGCCGGGCGGTAGGCGTCGAGCGCCTTCTGGCCGGTCGGAATGTCCTGGATCAGGGTCGAGAGCTCGAGCCCCTCGATCACCGGGTCGTCCGCCACCGAATAGCCGACGACGATATGGGCGATGTCGAAGACGCCGAGCTTGGCGAGACGCAGCAGCTCGACGCCGGACAGTCCAAGCTCCGAATAGGAGGTGACCTGGGCCGTGACCTGCCCGCCGGTGAGCTCGCCGAACGTCTTCGACCAGAAGGGCTGCTCGACCTTGCCATAGGCATTGAGGTTCGACCAGGGAGCCACGACCTTGAGACTGGTCTGCGCGGCGGCCTGGCCGCTTACGGCCATGGCCGCAGTGATGAAGGCTCCTCCGAGCCAGTTCAGGACGGACATGACACGACCCCTCTTCTTGGTTGTAGCTTTCGGTTTCCCTGCTGAAATACCTTGAATTTTCAGCAGCTTGATCGTCAAATACCCAGTTCGTATACGATTATTAGCCTGCGCATATGATGCCTGCGAAAACGGCGAAAGCGCCGGGTTTCAGGCACCGGGCCGCGGCTTCAGCGCAATGTCGAGCCAGCCGAGCCCGTTGACGCCGAGCTTGTCCCCATCATTCAGCACCACGGTGGTGGTCTCCGCCTCGACGATGGCCGGCCCCTCGACCGCGTTGCCGGGGCCCAGCGTCTCAAAGCGGAAGACCGGCACCTCGCGCCATTCGCCGAAAAAGGCACGGCGCGTACCCGCCGGCTGCGGCGCCTCGCCGGAAACGGCGACGCCCGGCTCGTCGCGCGGCGGCTCGACCAGGCCGACGGCCGCGACGCGGGCATTGACCAGCACCACCTCCTGGCCGGGCGAGCAATAGGTGTAGAGTTCCTCATGGCGGCGATGGAAGCGCTCGACCAGTTCGGTCATCGCGCCCGCATCGTCGAGGTCGAGTCCGTCGAGCGGCACGTCGACCTCGAAGATCTGCTCGCCATAGCGCATCTCGGCCGAGCGCTCGATCCGGATCTGTCCGTTGAACCAGGACTTCAGATGCGCCGTCGCCTCGCCCGCCAGGCTGTCGAAGGCGGCCCGCAGCGCCTTGCCGTCGAGTTGGGCCATGTCGCCGAGATGGCTGCGGGTGACCTCGTAGCGCAGGTCGCTGGCGAGCATGCCCCAGGCCGAGAGCACCGAGGCGACCGTCGGCACCACGACCCGGCGCATCTCCATCTCGCGCGCCACCTCGACAGCGTGCAGACCGGCCGCCCCGCCGAAGCTGAGCAGGGTATAGCCGCGCGGGTCGACACCGCGGCGCAAGGTCATCAGGCGGATACCGTCGGCCATTTTCAGATTGATCAGCCGGTAGATGCCGGCGGCGCAGTGCATCCGGTCGATGCCGAGCCGGGCCGCGAGCCGGTCGACGGCGGCTTCAGCCGCTGCTGTATCGAGCTTGCGGCGCCCGCCCATGAAAGTCTCGGCGCCGAGATAGCCGAGCAGCACGTTCGCGTCGGTGACGGTCGGCTCCTCCCCGCCATTGCCGTAGCAGGCCGGCCCCGGGACCGAGCCGGCGCTGCGCGGGCCGACATGGAAGGTGCCACCGGCATCGGCATAGGCGATCGAGCCGCCGCCCGCACCGATGCTGGCGATGTCGAGGCTGCGCAGCGCGATCCGCTGGCCGGCGAGGCCGCGCTCGGCCGACAGCGCGATCTCGCCATCCTCGATCAGCGAGATGTCGGTGCTGGTGCCGCCCATGTCGAAGGGCACGAGATTGCGGGTCTCGATCAGTTCTGCGACGCGGCGCGAGCCGGCAATACCGCCGGCCGGGCCGGAGAGCACCGTCGCGGCGGCGAGCCGCGCGGCCTCCTGCAGCGGCGCCATGCCGCCATGCGAGAGGATGATGAAGAGCGAGCCGGCAAAGCCCGCCTGCTCCAGCCGCGTCTCGAGGCTCTGCAAGTATTTGCGCACCGCCGGACCGACATAGGCGTTCACCACCGTCGTCGAGACGCGCTCATATTCCTTGATCTGCGGCAGCACCTCGCTCGACAGCGAAACGAAGGCGTCCGGCAGGGCTTGCGCCACGGCCAGCGCCGTCTCGCGCTCATGCGCGGCGTTGCGGTAGGAATGCAGATAGCAGACCGCGACCGAGGTCACGCCCTCCTGCTTCAGCCGCGCGATCTCCGCATCGAGCGAATCCGTGTCGAGCGGCACGGAGACGCTGCCGTCGAAGGCGATGCGCTCCTTGACGCCGCGCCGCAGCTGGCGCGGCACCAGCGGATCCGGCGGCGGCAGCAGGAGATTGTAGCGCTCGGGCTTCAGCCCCTCGCGCATTTCGAGCACGTCGCGATGGCCCTGCGTCGTCAGCAGGCCGACCTTGGCGCCCTTGCCTTCGAGCAACGCATTGGTCGCGACCGTGGTGCCGTGGACGATACGCTCGATCGCCGCCAGGAAGCCCGGGAGGTCGAGCCCGACCCGCCCGGCCAGATCGGCGAGACCATTGAGCACGCCGATCGACTGGTCCTGCGGCGTCGAGGGCGATTTGGTGAAGGTGGTGATGCCGGCCTCGTCGATCGCGACGAGATCGGTGAAGGTTCCGCCGACATCGATGCCGACGCGGAAAAGCTTGGTCATGACGCGTGGGCTCCGCTCAGGCGCTCGTGAATTCGGTGTCGATGTCGCGCTGGCGCGCTTCGGCGGAGCGCCGTTCCGGCGGCCCCCAGCCGCCGCCGCCGGAGGAGCGGATCTCCAGCCGGTCGCCGGCCGCAATGCCGATGCCGAACTCCTTGGTCTTCAAGGCACGGCTGCTGTCCCCGGAGACGATCCGATAGTCATGCGGCGCGCCGTCCTTGCCGCCGAGCATGCCGGCCGAACCGTGCTTGGCACCCTCGCCCGCAGTATGGGCATAGGCCGGAACCTCGACCACGAGGTCCATGCTCGTGCCGAGCCCGCCGCGATGCTCGCCATCACCGCCCGAGCCTGGGCGGAACTCATGGCTCTCGAAGCGCAAGGGGAAGCGCGCCTCGGCGACCTCGATGCTGCCGAACTTGATGCCGCCGACCGAATGCCATTCGCCTGCCGCCGACCAGCCATCGCCGCGCGGCGAGCCGCCGCCACCCGGCCTTGCATGGAACATGTGCCAGATGAAGCGCTTGCCGGTGCGCGGGTTGTCGCCGGTAATCGAGATCCGGAAGCGCCGTCCCCAGCCGCCCATCGCCCGGTCGGGGCAGGCCTGGCTCAGCGCCCGGATCACCGCCTCGACAATCTCGTTGGCGGGATGGGTGGTGCACAAAGTCACCGGCACATTGTTATCGGCGCAGACGATCGTGCCGGGCTTCAGCTTCACCGAGAGCGGCCGGAAGCAGCCATCATTCTTCGGGATCTCGGCATCGACGAGATAGGCGAAGGCCATCGCCACCGCCGCCTGGGTGTTGGCATGGGGCGAATTGGCGAAGCTCTTCGACTGTGGATCGCTGCCGGTCAGATCGATTTCGAGATCGCTGCCCCGCTTGGTGACCTTGGCGACCACCTTGATATCGGTGCGGCCACGCCCGTCATCGTCGAGCAGCGCCTCGCCATGATAGACGCCGTCCTTCCAGCTCTCGACGATGGCGCGCGACTGGCGCTCGGCGCCGTCGAGGATCGCCTCGATCGCATCGGAGACCGTGTCGGTGCCGACATCGGCGAAGAGCCGGCCGATCCGCTTCTCACCGAGATGGGCCGCGCCGATCATCGCCGCGAGATCGCCGCGGAAATCGCGGGGAAAGCGCACGTTCAGCGCCAGCATGTCGAGGATGTCCTCGCGCATCCGCCCGGCCTCGGCGAGGCGGATCGGCGGAATTCGCAGGCCTTCCTGCCAGATCTCCGTCGCCTGCGGGTTGTAGGCCCCGTGCGTCGCGCCGCCGATATCGCCCATATGGGCCCGCACCACGCTCCAGAGCAGGCGCCTGCCATCGCCATAGACCGGCACGAAGGCGGTGACGTCAGGCAGATGGCTGCCGCCGCAATAGGGGTCGTTGAGCAGGTAGACGTCGCCCGGCTGCACCGCGTCGCCGAACTTCTCCTCGACGGCGCGCACCGCCCAGGTCAGGGCTCCGACATGGATCGGGATATGGTCGGCCTGTGCGATCAGCCGGCTCTGGGGGTCGCAGATGCCGATCGAGAAATCGCGGCTCGCGTTGAGGATCTGCGAATAGGAGGTACGAAGCATCGCCTCGCCCATTTCCTCGACGATCGAAATCAGCCGGTGCTGGACGACGGATCGGGTGATCGGATCTACGGAATTGCTCACGCCTCGGCCTCTCATCGACGAAGGCGCTGGGATCGATATGATTATCGAGGCAACACCGACGCGATGAGGCTAGTTGCCGGCTCGGACCAGGGTCCAATATCGAGTTTCTATCCTATTATAGCGCTACGCATATCGCGCCGGCCGGCGGCTATACCGGCGTCGGGTCGAGATCGACGGCCTGGGTGATACGCGCCTCGTCGATCACGGCCAGCAACTCCTCGATCAGTACCGAGTGCCGGTCGCGCGGCCAGGCGGCGTAGAGCTCGATCAGCGGGGTGTCGTCGAGGATCGGCCTGAGCACGACGCGCTCAGGGGTGAGGTGCCTCGCCGAGCGCGGCACCAGGGCGACCCCGACCCGCGCGGCGACAAGCGCCAGCATCGTCACCATCTGGTGCGCCTCCTGGACGCGCGCCGGGAAAAAGCCGGCGCTCTGGCACAGATGCATGATCAGGTCGCGAAAACCCGGCGCCTCGTCGCGATCGAAGATCACCAGCGCCGCGCCGGCGAGGTCGGCGAGACGGACCGCAGGCGAGGCCGCCAATGGGTGGCTCTCCGGCAGCGCCAGCAGGAAAGGCTCCTGATGGACGAGGCGGATGCCGAGTGTGTCGTCGAGGATCGGCGGGCGCACGAAGCCGAGATGGATCTCGCCCTTCTCCAGCGCCAGGAGCTGGGCGGGCGAGGACATCTCGCGCAGCGACAACGTCACATCCGGCCAGCGCTCGTAGAAGGCTTCGAGGATCGGCGGCAGGAACTCCGCCGCCGCCGAGCCGGTGACGCCGATGACGAGGCTACCCTCCTGGCCCCGGCCGACGCGCTTGGTCATCGCCTGGGCGCGCGCCATCTGCTGCAGGATCTGGCGGGCCTCGCGCAGCAGCGTCTTGCCGGCGGGGGTGAGCTCGATCGGGCGCACGCTACGGTCGAAGAGCGTGACCTGAAGCTCTTCCTCCATCGCCTTGATCTGCTGCGACAGTGGCGGTTGCGCCATGTGCAGGATCTCGGCGGCGCGGCCGAAATGGCGCTGCTCGGCCAGCACGACGAAATAGCGCAGATGCCTCAGTTCCATGGCAAGGCTGATACAGGCCTGCGCCGGAGCCGCCAAGTCCGCTCAGTCCGGCAGAAGCCTGCTGCCGATCCGCCTGGCCGCATCGAACAGGGCCTCGAGATGCACGGGGTGACCGTCCGGCGCCACGATCGAGGTTAACGACGAAATGCTGAGCGCACCGGCGAGCGCGCCCGAACGGTCGAAGATCGGCACACCCACCCCGGTCAGGCCGATGAAGAAATCGTCCGCCGCCAGCTCCCAGCCCTGGGCCCGGATCCGCTCGGCCTCACGCCAGAGCAGTTCGGGATCGGTCTGGCTCGCCGGTGCACGCCTGGGCATTTCGATCGACAGCGCGAGCCGACGCTGCTCGTCATCGAGATAGGCGAGCAGCACGCGCGGGCCGCCCCCGCAATTCAAGGGCGCCTGCGCCCCGACCGCGAACCAGGTCGCGTCGACATGTGGCAGCGAGGCCCGTACGCGATCGACGCAGAGACCACGCCCGGCGACATGGACCCAGAGGAAGGAGGTCGCGCCGGTTTTCTCGGCGATCTCGGTCAGACAGGGGCCGGCGATATCGCGCAGTTCACGCCCGGTCGGGACGGCGCTGCCGAGCTCGGCGAGCCCGACCGCCAGAGCATAGGTCTGGGTGCGCTCGTCATGCTCGACCAGCTCGTTGAGCTGCAGCGTCGATAGCAGCCGCCTCGTCGTGCCCTTGTCGAGCCCCACCTGCCGCGAAAGCTCGCTGAGACCCAGGCGCGGCTGCTCCGGACGAAAAGCGCGTAGCAGCGCTATCGCCCGGTCGACCGCCCTGACGATCGGAACACCCGGCGGCAGGCGCGCTGCCCGATCTCCCCCCGCCCCATCGGTTCCGCTCACGATCCACCCGCCACCTGAACACTCGCCGTGTCGCCTATTAACACGGCATGTCAGAGATTGACACGAATTTTGAGTCTCGCTTTCAATGGCACGGAGCTTGCCAATCGGCGTGTGATCGGGTGCGATCCCGTCAGGCCGCAGAGCAGGTCAAAACAGAGGTCGCCCCGGCAGCGCTGCCTGCTGCTGCCGGGAGCAGGCCAAGGGAACGGAGAACGACGATGACGGTATCGAGATTGGGACTCGCACTCGCCGTGTCGGTGCTGGCGCTCGGCGCCGCGACCGCGCAGGAGCCGAAGAAGGGCGGCACCGTCCATGTCGTGGTCCAGCCCGAGCCGCCGATGCTGATGCAGGGGCTGAACCAGAACGGCCCGACCAACATGGTCGCCGGCAACATCTATGAATCGCTGCTGCGCTATAACGAGAAGCTCGAGCCGCAGCCCTCGCTCGCCAAGAGCTGGGAGATCTCGCCCGACGCCAAGGTCTACACCTTCAAGCTCCAGGAGGGCGTGACCTGGCATGACGGCAAGCCCTTCACCGCCGACGACGTCGTCTTCACGCTCGACAAGTTCCTGCGCGAGGTCCATCCGCGCTGGCGCCCGATCGTCAACGCCCAGGTCGAGAAGATCGAGAAGGTCGACGACCTCACCGTCAGGATCACGCTGAAGCAGCCCTTCGGGCCGCTGATCATGACGCAGGAAGTCGCTTCGGCGCCGATGATCCCGAAGCACATCTATGACGGCACCGATTACCGCGCCAACCCGGCCAACAACACGCCGATCGGCACCGGCCCGTTCAAGTTCAAGGAGTGGAAGAAGGGCTCCTATATCCACCTCGTCAAGAACGAGAACTACTGGCTGAAGGGCAAGCCGAACATCGACGAGATCTACTGGCAGATCATCCCCGATGCGGCGGCCCGCGCCGTCGCCTACGAGACCGGCAAGGTCGACGTGCTGACCGGCGGCTCGGTCGATGTCTACGACGTCGCCCGCCTCTCCAAGCTGCCCAATACCTGCATGACGACCAAGGGCTGGGAGATGTTCGCTCCCCATGCCTGGCTGACCCCCAACGTCCGCAACGGCATTTTGGGCAACAAGCAGTTCCGCCAGGGCCTGATGCACGCGATCGACCGCGAATTCGGCCGCGAAGTGGTCTGGGGCGGCCTCGGCAAGCTGCCGACCGGGCCGATTTCGTCGAAGACGCGCTTCTATTCCGCCGACGTGCCGAAATATGATTTCGACCCGAAGAAGGCGAAGGAGCTGATCAAGGCCTCCGGTTACAAGGGCGAGACGATCAAGCTGCTCAACCTGCCTTATGGCGAGACCTGGAGCCGCTGGTCCGAGGCGATCAAGCAGAACCTCGAGGATGTCGGCGTCAAGGTTCAGATCGAGAACACCGACGTGCCCGGCTGGACCCAGAAGGCCAGCAACTGGGACTTCGATCTCAACTTCAACTTCCTCTACCAGCTCGGCGACCCCGCAATGGGCGTGGCGCGCAGCTACATCTCGTCCAACATCGCCAAGGGCAATCCCTTCGCCAATGTCGGCGGCTACTCCAATCCGGAGGTCGACAAGCTCTTCGCCGAGGCTGCGATCGCGCCCACGGACAAGGAGCGGCAGGAACTCTATACGAAGGTGCAGAAGTTGCTCGCCGACGAGTTGCCGGTCCTCTGGCTGCTCGAGATGGATTTCCCGACCATCTATCGCTGCAACGTCAAGAACCTCGTCACCACCGGCGTCGGCGTGAACGATGGCTTCCGGGATGCCTGGAAGGAGTGATGCCTTCGACCGCCGCATCGTACCGTCATGCTCGGCCTTGTGCCGAGCATCCACGTCTTGAACTCCGCCCTCGACCAATGAAGACGTGGATGGTCGGGACAAGCCCGACCATGACGGGTGAGACCCTCGCGGCCTGCGATCGATCGGCAGATCGCCAGTCTCTTCGGATCGTCTGAATGAACCTGCCCCAGTTCCTCGCCGGCCGCTTCGCGAAGGGGATCGTCGTCCTCTTCGCCATCGCGGTGCTCAATTTCTTCCTGATCCGGGCCGCGCCCGGCGACCCCGCGCAGGTGCTGGCGGGCGAGGCCGGCGCCGCGGACGAGGTGCTGCTGCAGCAGTTGCGCGAGCGCTTCGGCCTCGACCAGCCGCTGCTCCAGCAGCTCTGGATCTATCTCAAGGGCTACGCCTCGCTCGATCTCGGCTTCAGCTATCGCCAGCAGCGCCCGGTGCTGGACCTGATCCTCGAGCGCCTGCCGGCGACCCTGCTGCTCACCGGCGCCGCCTTCATCGTCTCGCTCGGGCTCGGCACGCTAATGGGCGCGCTCGCCGCCCGCCGCGCCGGCCGCTGGCAGGACAGCCTGATCACCACCCTGGCGCTCGTCTTCTACGCGACGCCGCTGTTCTGGGTTGCGCTTCTGAGCCAGATCGCCTTCGCGCTGAAGCTCGGCCTCGTTCCCAATGTCGGCTACGAGACCATCGGCGCGAATTATACCGGCCTCGCCCGCGCGCTCGACATCGGCCGCCACCTCATCCTGCCGGCGCTGACGCTCGGCCTGTTCTTCACCGCGCTCTATGCCAGGATGATGCGGGCCTCGATGCTGGAAGTGGCGGGCGCCGACTTCGTCAAGACCGCCCGCGCCAAGGGGCTTTCGCCGGCGGTCGTCTCGCGCCGGCATGTCGCACGCAATGCGATCCTCCCCGTGGTGACGCTGGCCGGCCTGCAGGCGGGCCAGCTCGTCGGCGGCGCCGTCCTGACCGAGACCGTCTTCGCCTGGCCGGGCATCGGCCGGCTGATGTTCGACGCGCTGGTCCAGCGCGATTATTCGGTGCTGCTCGGCGTCTTCTTCATCTCCTCGGCCATGGTCGTCGGCTTCAACATCCTGACCGACCTCGTCTATCGCCTGGTCGACCCGCGCATCGAGGCAGCATCATGATCCGGTCCGCCTCCTCGTCATGGTCGGGCTTGCCCCGACCATCCACGTCTTCGTTTCAGCCAACCGCAGCGTCGCAAGGCGTGGATGCTCGGCGCAAGGCCGCGCATGACGGCGTGTGTCTGGTCGCAGCGGAGGCGCTGTCATGAGCTTCCTGAAGCGCTTCGCCCGCAATCGCGGCGCCCTGATCGGCGTCCTGATCCTGCTCGTCGTGATCGCCTTCGCGCTGCTCGCGACCTGGCTCTACCCGCAATCGCCCTGGCGCACGGTCGGCCGCCCCTTCCTCGCCCCCTTCGTGATGGAGCGCTTCCCGCTCGGCACCGACACGCTCGGACGCAATCTCGCCTCCGGCCTCGTCCATGGCGCCCGCGTCTCGCTGATGATCGGCGTGGTCTCGACGCTCGTCGCCCTCCTGATCGGCGTGCCGCTCGGCGCCGTCGCCGGCTATGCCGGCGGCTTCGTCGATGACGCCCTGATGCGCTTCACCGAGTTCTTCCAGACCATCCCCTCCTTCGCCCTCGCCATCGTCATGGTCGCGATCCTGCAGCCGCAGCTCGGCTCGATCGTACTCGCCATCGGCGTCGTTTCCTGGCCGCCGGTGGCGAGGCTGGTGCGCGGCGAGGTGCTCTCGCTGCGGACGCGCGAATATGTCCAGGCCGCCGTCACCATCGGCCAGTCGACGCCGCGCATCATCTTCAGCCAGGTCCTGCCCAACACGCTGGCGCCGATCATCGTCATGGGCTCGCTGATGATCGGCTCGGCGATCCTGCTGGAATCCTCGCTCTCCTTCCTCGGCCTCGGTGACCCCAATCTGATGAGCTGGGGCTATATGGTCGGCGCCGGGCGGACCCGGCTGCTCGACGCCTGGTGGATCAGCTTCTTCCCGGGCCTCGCGATCTTCCTCACCGTGCTCGCCCTCAACCTCGCTGGCGAAGGGCTGAACGATGCCCTCAATCCGCGTCTAGCCCGGGAGCGGGAATGATGGTGGCTCCGGCTCTCGCCGTCGAAGGGCTGCGGCTCGCCCTCCCCGCCCTCGCCGACCGTCCCTATGCGGTCGAGGACGTGACGCTCTCGATCGCACCCGGCGAGACGCTCTGCGTCGTCGGCGAATCCGGCTCGGGCAAGTCGATGCTGGCCCATGCCGTGATGGGCCTCCTGCCCAAGGCGGTGAAGCCGGCCGGCGGTGCGATCCGGCTCGCCGGCCGCGACCTGCTCTCGCTCGACGAGGCGGCGATGGAAGGCGTGCGCGGCCGCGAGGTCGGCATGATCTTCCAGGAGCCGATGACCTCGCTCAACCCGGTGATGCGGGTTGCCGACCAGATCGTCGAGACCTTCGAGGCCCATGGGTTGCTGGGCAAGCCCGAGCGCTATGCGAGAGCCGTCGCGCTCTTGACCGAGGTCGGCCTGCCCGAACCCGAGCGGCTGGCGCGCGCCTATCCGCACGAGCTTTCCGGCGGCCAGCGCCAGCGCGTGATGATCGCGATGGCGCTCGCGCTCGAACCCAAGCTGCTGATCGCCGACGAGCCGACCACCGCGCTGGACGTGACGACGCAGGCCCAGATCCTCAAGCTGATCGACAATCTCCGCCACAAGCACGGCACCGCCGTGCTGTTCATCACCCATGATATGGGCGTCGTCGCCGAGATCGCCGACCGCATCGCCGTGCTCGAAAAGGGTGTGCTGGTCGAGGAAGGCACGGTCGATCAGGTGCTCGGCGCAGCCCGCCATCCCTATACCCGGAAGCTGCTCGCGGCCGTGCCCTCGCTGACGCCGCCGGAACGGCCGGCGCTTCCCGACAGTAAGCCGGTGCTGACCGTCGAGAAGCTCGGCAAGGTCTACCGCAAGCGCTCCCTCTTCCGTCCCGGGCGGGAGGTGAAAGCGGCCGACGATGTCAGCTTCACCCTCGCCCGCGGCGAGACGCTCGGGCTCGTCGGCGAATCCGGCTCCGGAAAGTCAACCGTCGGGCGCTGCTGCCTGCGCCTGATCGAGCCCGATGGCGGCAGGATCACGCTCGGTGACCTCGTGCTCAGCGATCTCGGCGCCGCCGCCTTGCGCCAGCACCGCAAGCGCATCCAGATGGTCTTCCAGGACCCGTTCGCCTCGCTCAACCCGCGCCAGACCGTCGGGCGCATCATCTCGGACGGGCCGGTCGCGCATGGCACGCCGCGTTCCCAGGCGCTGGCTCGGGCGAAGGAGCTGCTCGAGCTGGTCGGGCTTTCGGCCAATGCCATCGACCGCTACCCGCACGAATTCTCCGGCGGCCAGCGCCAGCGCATCGGCATCGCCCGGGCCCTCGCCCTGGAGCCCGATGTGCTGGTCGCCGACGAGGCGGTGTCGGCGCTCGACGTCTCCGTCCAGGCCCAGATCCTGACCTTGATCAAGGACATCCAGCAGCGGCTTGGCCTCGCCATCCTGTTCGTCACCCATGACCTGCGCGTCGCCGCGCAGATCTGCGACAAGATCGCGGTGATGCAGCGCGGCAGGATCGTCGAGAGCGGCCCGACGGCGGCGCTCTTCGCCGCGCCCCAGCACGACTATACCCGCCAGCTCCTCGCCGCCGTCCCCGGCGGCAAATGGTTCGCGCGGTAATTACGCTCGTCATGGTCGGGACAAGCCCGACCATGACGAAGGATGACCTGAGCGCCCCCTGATCCGGCCCTTCGAGCCACCTTCTCCCGCAAGGGGAGAAGCGAAAAGCGGCGCCCGTCTGCCGCGCATCGAGCCTCCATCGAAATGACATGACGCCAGTGGCCCGCCATCCCGCATAGTCTCGCCATGCCGCCCGCCCCTTCCCGCTCGCTTCTGCTCGTCCCGCTGCTCGGCCTGCTCTGGGGCTTCAACTGGCCGGCGGTGCGGATATCGCTCACCGAGATCGCACCCTGGACGCTGCGCGCCGCCGGCATGACCTTCGCCGGGCTGGTGCTGGTCGCCGTCGCGCTCGCCCGTGGCATCCCGCTCGCCGTGCCAAGGGAGCAATGGTCGCGGCTGATCATCGCCGGCTTCCTCTCGATCGCGGCCTTCAACATCCTGCTCGCCTTCGCCCAGCTGATGGCGCCGACCTCGCGCGCCGCGATCCTGACCTTCACCATGCCGATCTGGGCGACGCTGCTCGCTCTGCCGATCCTCGGCGAACGCTTCGACCGGCGCCGGCTCCTCGGCCTCGGGCTCGGCATCTCCGGCCTCGTCTGCCTCGGCCTGCCCTTGATCCGCAGCGGCCAGTTCTCGCCCGGACTGGCGCTCGCCTTGCTCGCCGCATTGAGCTGGGCGCTCGGCACCATCGTCACCAAGCGCTGGCCGGTGGCGGCGCCGGCCCTCACCATCGCCGCCTGGCAATTGCTGGTCGGCGGCGTCGCGGCCGGCCTCGGCATGCTCGTCTTCGAGGGCTTTCCCGTGCCAAAGCTGCTTTCGCCGAAGGTCGCGGCGGCACTGAGCTTCCACATCCTCGGCGCGCAGGCGCTCGCCTATTTCCTCTGGTTCGTCGTGGTCGCGCGGCTGCCGGCCGGCATCGCCAGCCTCGGCACCTTGATGGTGCCGGCGGTCGGCGCGCTCGGCTCCGTGTTGCTGCTCGGCGAGCGCCCGACGGCGACCGACTGGCTCGGCCTCGCCCTCGTCGTCGCGGCCTCCGGCGCGATCATGATCCCGGCTTCGCGCAAGGCATAGCCAGCCAGCCCCGGAGACAGCCGCGAAGGCTTGCTGAACCGGGCGCTTCGCGGCAGGTTCGTGGCGCTCGCCCGTTTGCCGGCGCGCTCGGATTTCACCAGTCACCCGGTCGGCCTCGCCGCCGCTCGCCCTGCCGCGCGTCCGTGCGCAAAAACTCCGCTGAAGGCCTCGCCCATGAAGTTCCCGATCGACGCGCCCTACCCGACCCGGCGCTCTCCCGTCCTCGCCCGCAACCTCGTCGCGACCTCGCATCCACTGGCGACCGAGGCCGGTCTTTCGATGCTGCGCAAGGGCGGCAATGCGCTCGATGCGGCGCTCGCCGCCGCGATCACCCTGCCGGTGGTCGAGCCGACCGGCAACGGTCTCGGCTCCGATGCCTTCTGCATCCTCTGGGACGGCAAGGAGCTGCACGGGCTCAACGCCTCGGGCCGCTCGCCTTCCGCCTGGACGCCCGAGCGCTTCGCCGGAAAGGGCGGCATGCCGCAGCGTGGCTGGGAGAGCGTCACCGTGCCGGGCGCCGTCTCGGCCTGGGCCGAGCTGTCGCAGCGCTTCGGCAAGCTGCCCTTCGAGACCCTGTTCGAGCCGGCGATCGACTACGCCTCGCGCGGCTTCCACGTCACCCCGATCATCGGCGAGCTCTGGCGGCGTGGCGCCAACACGCTGAAGGAGCAGCCCGGCTTCGCCGAGCATTTCATGCCGGGCGGCAGGGCACCGCTCGCCGGCGAGATCTTCCGCACGCCCGATATGGCAGAGAGCCTGCGCCTGATCGCCGAGACGCGCGGCGAGGCCTTCTATCGCGGCGCGCTCGCCGGCAAGATCGCCGCCTTCGCGCGGCAGCACGGCGCGGCGCTGACCGAGGACGACCTCGCCGCTCATCGCAACGACTGGTGCGGCACGATCAGCCAGCGCTTCGGCGAGGCGGCGCTGCACGAGATCCCGCCCAACGGCCAGGGCATCGCCGCGCTGATGGCGCTCGGCATGCTCAGCCAGACCGATATCGCAGATTTTGCGCCCGACAGCGCCGAGGCGCTGCATCTCCAAATCGAGGCGATGAAGCTCGCCTTCCTCGACGTCGAGACCTATGTCGCCGACGAAGGCAGCATGCACGAGGTCAAGACGGCGCATCTGCTCGACCCTGCCTATCTCGCCTCGCGGGCGAGGCTGATAGACCGCAGCCACGCAACCGAATTCCCGGTCGGCGCGCCTAAGCAGGGCGGCACCGTCTGCCTCGCCACCGGCGACGCCGACGGCATGATGGTCTCCTACATCCAATCCAACTATGCCGGCTTCGGCTCCGGCGTCGTCGTGCCCGGCACCGGCATCAGCCTGCAGA
This sequence comes from Allobosea sp. NPDC055594, assembly GCF_053618995.1. Lineage (NCBI taxonomy): Bacteria > Pseudomonadati > Pseudomonadota > Alphaproteobacteria > Hyphomicrobiales > Alloboseaceae > Allobosea > Allobosea sp. NPDC055594. The sequence continues at coordinate 42,036 of NZ_JBSHIO010000015.1, read as the reverse complement.
ACCGCGGCTTCGGCTTCACGACGCAGGCGGGCCACCCCAACGAGGTCGGTCCGCGCAAGCGCCCCTTCCACACCATCATCCCCGGCTTCGTCATGGGCGCTTCCGAGCCGATCATGGCCTTCGGCCTGATGGGCGGACCGATGCAGGCGCAGGGTCACCTGCAGATGATGCTGCGCACCCAGCTCTGGGGTCAGGACCCGCAGACCGCCGCCGACGCGCCACGCTGGCGCGTCATCCAGGGGCTCGACGTCGCGATCGAAAGCACGATGAAGTCAGACGTGGTGCAGAAGCTCGGCGCGCTCGGCCACCGTCTCGCACTGGAGTCCCCCGATTCGAGCTTCGGCTTCGGCGGCGCGCAGCTCGTCCACAGGATCGCGGGCGGCTATGTCGGCGGCTCCGACTTCCGGAAAGACGGGCACGCCGCCGGCTTCTGAGCCATTTCCAGGCCGCTAACTACGACCAAATACCGGCTGCCGGCACTCTGGACGCAGCTTCGGAACTCCGCGCAGGATGTGCGCGGGGAACGCGTAACCGGCCAGCTCCGAGCCGGAACGGCCGAGGACGTAACCAGAATGCGCACGCAAGTCGCGATCATCGGCGCAGGCCCGGCCGGCCTGCTGCTCGGCCAGCTGCTGCATGCGGCCGGGATCGAGAATGTCATCCTCGAGCAGCGCAGCGGCGACTATGTGCTCTCGCGCATCCGGGCCGGCGTCCTCGAAAGCGGCACGGTCCGGCTCCTCGACGCGGTAGGGGCCGGCACCCGCCTGCACGCCGAGGGCCTGCCGCATGACGGCTTCGACCTGCTCTTCGACGGCAAGCGCCACCGGATCGACCTCGCCGGGCTGACCGGCAAGCATGTCACCGTCTACGGCCAGACCGAGGTCACCCGCGACCTCATGGACCTGCGCGCCAGCCAGGGCGCGCTCACCGTCTACGAGGCGGAGAAGGTCGCCCTGCATGATTTCGACGGCGACACCCCTTACGTCACCTATCTCGATCGCGGGGAACAAAAGCGCCTCGATTGCGACTTCATCGCCGGCTGCGACGGCTATCACGGCGTCTCGCGCGCCAGCGTGCCGAGCCGCGCCCTCAAGACCTTCGAACGGGTCTACCCCTTCGGCTGGCTCGGCCTGCTCGCCGATGTCCCGCCGGTCTCGCATGAGCTGATCTATGCCGGCGAGGAGCGCGGCTTCGCGCTCTGCTCGATGCGCTCGAACAGCCGCAGCCGCTATTACCTGCAATGCGCCCTGAACGAGCGCGTCGACGACTGGACGGATGAGCGCTTCTGGGCCGAGCTGCGCCGCCGGCTCGATCCTGCGACCGCCGACGCCCTGGTCACCGGCCCTTCGCTCGAAAAGTCGCTGGCACCCCTGCGCTCCTTCGTCGCCGAGCCGATGCGCTTCGGCCGCTTGTTCCTCGCCGGAGATGCCGCCCATATCGTGCCGCCGACCGGCGCCAAGGGCCTGAACCTCGCCGCCAGCGACGTCCATTATCTCTCGCAAGCCCTGGGCGAGCATTATGCCGAGCGCTCATCCGCCGGCATCGACGCCTACTCGGCCCGCGCCCTCGCCCGCGTCTGGAAGGCCGAGCGCTTTTCCTGGTGGCTGACCGGGCTGATGCATCATTTTCCCGACCATGACGGCTTCGGCGGCCGGATCCAGCAGGCCGAGCGCGCCTATCTGACCTCGTCGCCGGCTGCGATGGCGGCGCTGGCGGAGAATTATGTCGGCCTGCCGTTCTGAGGAAAGAACACGAAAGGTCGATGGAAGGGCCGGCTGAGATCAGGGCCGAACTGGCAGCTCGCGACATGCGCATCGGCGCATGGCAGCGTGCAGAGCCCCTCTGACATCCTGAAGCGCCGGCAGGGCTGGTCAGAGAGCCGGCCCGATCTCGATCCGCAGCGCCTCGCCCTCATCGATCAGCCCCGGGCCTCGACCAACATGGCCCGCCGACACGGCCGCCGTCAGCGCGGTGAACGCCAGCGAATAGCCGTGCCGCATGGCCGTCGCACCCGAAGGGCCGCGCGTAGCAGCGATCACGACGACCTTCGTCGGCGCGTTGAGGCTGCGCGGCTTCATCGCCCCCTGGCTGCTGGACGGGCCGTCAACCGCGACGCCTTCGAGACCTATTTCGTCAAGCTCCTCACGACCTGATTTGGCGTCCGCAATGTAGGTGCTAGAGCGCCGCGGATTTTGGCTTTCCGCTGACGCCGCCGGTCAGACCATCGAGCCAAGTGTCGGTTGTTGCGAACTGGCCACCGGCTTCGACCGTCTTCCAGAAGGTTACGTCGGCCCAATGGACGATCGTGTTTTCGAGACTGCGCTCCAGCAGTTCACCCTCGGCTGAGTGAGCGGCTGCGATATGGGCCACCGCCTCCGGCAGATCCATGGCGAAGCAGATAAAAACGCCGTAGCCGGGGTGACGGACCGAGGGGAAGCCGACAGCGTGGCGATTGGCCTTCCAACGCTGGACATTGTCGGGCTGGAACTCCCAGACCTTGCCGATGTCGTGGCAGAGAGCGCCGGCGATCAGGATGTCGCGGTCATAGCGGAAATTGGGGAACAGGCCCGCCATCTCCTCCGCCGTCTTCACCGCCAAGCGGCAGACCGAGCGCATATGGTCGCATTGCGTGCCGGTCAGCAAGGGCATCGAGTCGTAGTTGCCCGAGGGTTTCATCTCGCCGATCTGCGTGAAGCCATGGGCTTCGAGCGCAGCGACCCAGGCGTCGATGACCTTGTCGCGCAGATCGCGATCCCCGATCCAATCGATCTCCGGCATCTCGGCGACGCGGGCGGCCCGCTTGGCTTCGGTGATCTCGATCGACTTGCCACGCAGCGATACGGTTCGCGGATAGGTCACATTCTTCTCCGAATTACAGATCGTTGGACGATGGTCACTGCGCGCCGATCAGGCGCGGCAGCCACATGACGATGCCGGGCGCGGCGATGATTAGGACGATCATGACGAGCAGGCTGCCGATGAAGGGGAGGACTCCGAGAATGACGTCGCTGATGACGCCGCGCCCCCGGACGCCCTGCACGACATAGAGATTGACCCCGACAGGCGGCGTGATCATCGCCGTCTCGCAGAGCAGGACCACCATGATGCCGAACCAGACCGGATCGAATCCGGCCTGGACCACGACCGGGACGATGATCGGAACCGTCACGATCATCATCGGCAATGGCTCCATGAAGCAGCCGAGGATCAGATAGAAGACGATGATCGCGACCAGCGTTCCCATCGGGCCGAGCCCGAGGCCGGTAATGAAGCTGTTCAGCGCGCCGACCAGGCCGATCGCGGACAGCACGAAGTTCAGGAAGAAGGCCGCGGCGACGATCAGCATGATCATCGCCGATGTCCGCATCGTGCCGTCGAGCGCCTCGAGGATCATCGCGGCGGAGAGCCTGCGGTTGATCGCAGCCAGCCCGATCGCGACGACCACGCCGAGCGCAGCCGATTCCGTCGGCGTCGCGAAACCGGCATAGATGCTGCCGATCACGATCAGGAAGATGATCGCTGGCGGCACCAGCCCGCCGAGGCTGGCGATACGCTCGTTCCACGAGGTCTCGATCGCGCGCCCGCGCCATTGCGGCCGAATGAGGCAGCAGATCAGGATCGTCGCCATGAAGATCAGCCCGAGCGCGATACCGGGCACGAAGCCGGCGAGATAGAGCTGCGGCACCGAGGTCTGCGTCAGCCAGCCATAGATGATCAGGTTGATCGAGGGCGGAATCAGGATGCCCAGCGTCCCACCCGCGGCGACCGTGCCGAGGAAGAGGCGCTCGCCATAGCCATAGGTCTTGATGACCGGGGTTGCGACCGTCCCGATCGTGGCGGCGGTCGCGACGCTCGATCCCGAGGTCGCCGCGAAGACCATCGACGCGCCGATATTGGCATGCATCAGCCCACCGGGAAGCCAGGCGAGCCAGTGGCTCATCGAGCGATAGAGGCGGTCCGCCATGCCCGAACGCAACAGGATCTCGCCGAGCAGCACGAAGAGCGGCACGCTGACGAGGATGGCGTTGGTCGAGGCCGACCAGACGACCTCGCCCATGGCGAGATAGATCGGCATCGGCGAGAACGCCGCCCCGAGCGAGAGCGCAAGCAGCAAGAGCGCCGCGCCAACGGGGATGCTGAGCCCGAGCAGGACGATCAGCAGGCCAAGCGAGGTGGGGACCATGGTCGCTTATCTCGGGATCACAGGTTGCGCGTCGACGGCTTCGAGTGCCTCTTCGATCTCGTCGGCGACATCGGGCGTCGTGACGATCACGCTGGCCGCGGCTCCATCGCCGCGCATCAGCGCCAGGGCGACGCAACCCAGCTGTTCCACACAGACAAGCGCGAACCAGACCAGCCCGACGAACCAGAGGCCTTGCGGGATCACCAGCAACGTGCCGAGCGAGGTGTTTTCCCGTGCACCGAGTTCCCAGGAGGCATAGACCGTATCCCAGGCGAACCAGGCGAGGATCAACGCCACTGCCCCGAGCGCGCCCAGCGCGAGAACGTCGAGGCCGAAGCGGATGCCGGGTGGCATCCAGTTCCGGACCACGTCGATGCGCACATGTGCGCGGTTCAGCAGGGCGTAGCTGAAGGACCAGCTGGCGGAGATCGCGAGCGCATAGCTCGACAATTCCGTGCCGACGCTGAAGGGGATATGGATCACCTTGCGTGCCAGGATCTCGACGGTGATCACCACCGCCGATCCGACGAGCATCAGGCCGCCGATGCGGGCCATCCAGAGCGAGACGGCCGCGACGAGTGTGTGAAATCCCACCATGTAATGCGCCTCGCTGGGCGGCGGCGCTACTGCGCCGTCGCCTCGATGCCCGCGACCTTGCCGACGGTGGCGTTCCACTCGGCCACACATTCGGCGCCACAGCGCTTGGCCCAATCTGGCAGGATACGCTCGCGCAGGATCTTCTGCGCCGCAGCCTTGTCCGTATCGGACACGGTGACGAACTTCATCTTGGGATTGGCTTCGATGCCATCCTTGCACGGGCCGAGGCCGGTATTGCAGTTCACGCCGTCCTGGATGTCGCTGCCGGCCTGCGCCCACATGCGATCCTCGAGCTCGGCGAATTGTTGCTCGAGGAAGGTCCGCGTCTTCTCATCCAGCCGCGACCAACTGCGCAGATTGGCGCCGAAGAACGTCATCGACCAGCCCATCGGCAGCGCGTAGAGATGATCGCTCACCTCCCACCAGCGTGCCGTATTGCCGGCCGAGGTGCCGGTCACGGCGCATTGGGCGACGCCGCGCTGCATCGCCGGGATCACCTCGGCGAAGGGCACGTTCACCGAGGAGCCGCCGGCGCCCTCGACCATTTGCGACATGGCGCGGTTGAAGGTCCGCACCGCCTTGCCGCGTAGCGAGTCGAGCCCGGCGACATCGCCCTTGCAGTAGAACATCTGCGCTGCGACCGGGCTCATGCTCAGGAGCTTGGTGTTGTATTTGGTCTCCAGGGCCTTCGCGAGGGCGGGCCGGAAAGCGTCGGCGGCCTTGCGCTGGGTGGCGATGTCGACCGTGACGCCGGGCAGGTCGAGGCCGTCGAACCGGGAATCCTCGCCGGCCATGTAGCTCATCGTCGCTTCGGAGATGTCGAACACACCCTGGCGAAGCAGGCGCAGCACCTCGGGTCCACGCAGGCCGAGTTCCTCCAGCGATCCGAAGGTCGTCGTAATCGCGCCGTTCGTCTTCGCGGAAAGCGTCTCCGTGAAGAACGGCTTGTAGACCTTCTGGAACAGGTTCTGCGTCTGGTTCCCGCCAGACACTTTCAGATTGATCTTGGGAAAGTCCTGGGCCTGCGCAGCCATGGCTGACAGGCCGAAGCTTGCGAGGAACGTCAAAGTGCGGATCGGTCGCTGCATCATGTTCTCCCCTGGCGGGTCGGCTATCCGACTTCTGGTGGGAAGCCTAAGCCGCATTGCAATCGTAAATCCAATTGGATTATCTCGTTAGATCACATTGGATTTTTCAATGCGTCCGACGATTGCAGAACTGGAGGCCTTTGTCTGGACTGCCCGGCTGGGCTCCGTGCAGTCCGCAGCCAGGCATCTCTTCCTGGCTCAGCCCACTGTGTCGCTGCGGCTGAAATCCCTTCAGGACGAGCTCGGCGTCAGGGTCTTCGAGCGATCCGGCGCGACATTGAGACTGAGCCCCGACGGAGAGCAGCTCTTCGGGCACGCCATATCGATCATCGAGGAACTCGCGCGCATGCGCGAACGGGCGGGGTCCACCGGCGCCCTGCACGGCACGGTGAAGGTCGGCATGCCGGAAACATTCGCGGTCGCTTGCCTGCCCAGAATCCTCAAAGACCTTGCCGCGCTCCATCCGATGCTGCGCCTCGAATTGTCGATCGCGACGAGCACGCAGCTTGAGGACGAGTTGCGCGAACACCGACTCGATCTCGCCATTCTGGTTCATCCCAGCGACGGCGCAGCCATCAGATTGGTCGAGCTTGGGCGCCAGGAGGCTGCATGGGTTGCAGCCGAGAGCCTGCGACTGGGCCCGATCGTGCGACCAGCCGATCTGCAGGACTGCCAGATCCTGACCAATCCTCCCCCGTCTGCCATGCATCGGCAGATCACCGACTGGTTCAGCGCAGCAGATGTGAAGCCCCGACGGCTCGACTTCTGCACGGGCCAGATGGTGATTGCCCATCTGGTCCGGGAGGGCGTTGCTGCCGCCTTCCTGCCCGTGAAGCTGATGGAGCCGGTCCTCGTGAGCGGGAGCGTCATCAAACTGCGCTCTGTGCCTGAGTTTCCTCATGCAGCCGTCTGCGCCGGTCATCGCATCGGCGGGGCCACGGCCGAGATCGAGGCGGTCATCGCCGCGGCGCAACGTGTCCTGGGCCAGGTTCCGTTCCTGCTGCCGCCGCTGGGCTCGGAGGCCTGACACCCCGCTGCTTGTATTCGGGCTTGGCCACTCAGCTCGCCCCATCGACCTTGAGGTAGTCGATGGCCTCCAGAGCCTTCTGGATCGATTTCACCATCGCGCTCACCGGTGCGGTCAGGCCGCCCTCGGGATAGCTCGCATAGACCCGGCCATGGATCAGGTCCGGCACCGATCGCAGGACTGTGACCAGTCCAGCTCTGACTTCCGCCTCCATCATGCGGGCCGGCAGCACCCCGAGCGCCACACCCGACGAGACGAGATGGCCGATGACGGCGACGCTGTTGCACAGATCGTGGCTCAGCGGTTCGAGGCCGGCAGTGGCGAACCAGTCCTTGATCTGGCGGAACATCGCCGATCGCGGCTGATTGCTGACGATCGGCAGGCCGACCAGATCGCGCGGGCGCACTTCCGGTCCCAGCCCCCATTTCACCGAGGCGACCCAGGCCGTGTCCTGCACGCCGAGTGGGACGAGCTTCATGCCGGGCCTGCCGATGGGGTTGACCAGCACGGCGAGATCGAGATGCCGGTCGTTCAGCTCTCGCTCCAATTCATAGCTGATCGAGACCACATACTCTGCCTTCAACAACGGATAGTCGGTCCGCACAGTCTCGAGCAGCGTCGGCAGGCAGGTCATCGCGAAGCCCTCCGCAAAGCCGACGCGGATGCTTCCCGTCACCACCTCCGGGTCTGTCTGGAGCATGATCCGGTCCGCCTCCTCCAGCAGCGCAGCAGCACGCGGCAGGAGCGCGAGGCCGTCGGCGGTCGCCACGAGCCCACGGCCGTTGCGCTGGAAGAGCTTGACGTCGAGCGCCTGTTCGAGATCCCGCAGGCGCAGCGAAATGGTCGGCTGCGACATGTGAAGGTGGCTGGCCGCCTTGCTGAGGGAACCTAGCCGGGCGGTCCAGAAGAAAGCCTCGAGCTGCGCGATGGTGAACCTCAGGCCCATGGCATTCCATATTTGGATTTCTGATGAATCGTGCCGTAGATAATCAAATTAGATTAGCGTTGGCAAAGATGCTTTACGATGGCTTCCCTGCCTCGGTTCATCACTTGTCATGCTTTCAACGCCTCCCAGGATCATCCGCATCGACGGGTTCGAGCTCTGCGCCAAGCTGAGCCAGACCATCGGCAATTCCCGGCAGATGTTCGACCGCCGCGGCGCGCTGCTGCTGCGGGTGGTGAGCGATAGTGGTGCGGTCGGCTGGGGCGAAAGCTGGGCCTATCCCGGCGCGGCCGCGGCGCTTGTGCGGGAGCACTTCGCGCCGGCGCTGATCGGCCATGATGCGACGCTGCCGCGGGCCGGCTGGCAGGCCATGGCCGCGCGACTGGGCTATGACCGGCGCGGCATCTCGACGATGGCGCTCGGCGGGCTCGACGTCGCGCTTTGGGATCTCGCCGGCCAGATCGCCGGCAAGCCGGTTCACGCCCTGCTCGGCGGCAAGCTGCGCAGCCGGATCCCGGCCTATGTCAGCGGCCCGTTCATGAAGCCCGGCAGCGCCCCCTATCGTGATTTCGAGGCCGATATCGCCGGCTATCTCGATGCCGGCTTCCGGGCGATCAAGCTCAGGATGGGCACCGATCCGGCCTGCGACGGAGCAACGGCTCGCAAGGTCCGCGCGCAGATCGGCGAGACGATGCCGTTGATGATCGACCTGAACGAGGGCTTTTCCGTCGAAGGTGGGCTCGCGATCGCGCAACGCCTCGCCGAGGTCGACCCGGTCTGGCTCGAGGAGCCGATCGCTCACGACGACCTGCCAGGCTATCGCCGCTTTGCCGCGGCCTCGCCGTTTCCGCTGGCGGGAGGCGAGGCCCTTTTCGGACTGCGGGCCTTCCGCGACTACCTGGCGGCCGGCGTCTTCGACTTCGTCCAGCCCGATCTCGGGCTGTGCGGCGGGCTTTCCGAAGGCATGCGGATTTCGGCTCTGTGCGAGGCGTTCGAGGTCGCGCTGGTTCCCCATGTCTGGGGCTCGGTCGTCAACTTCCAGGCATCGCTGCATTTCGCCGCCTGCCTGCCGGAGCGGCGCGGCCGCCTGCGCTGGCCACTGTTCGAGTATGATCCGTCGGAAAATCCGCTGCGCACCGCCTTTGCCAGCCATCCCCTCGACGCCGACGGCGCGGTTGCCGTCCCGGACGCACCGGGGCTGGGCCTCGACCTGACGCCCGAGCGGCTCGAACCCTTCATCACCAGCCACTGGACCATCGAATAGTCGGCTCGTCGGATCCAACCGCGACCGTCATCACAGAGGAGACGACCATGCGACTGACCGCCATTCTCCGTTCCGCGCTTCTGGGCGCGGCCTGCCTCGCCGGTTTCTCATCCGCCTCGGCGCAGCAGCCCAAGGTGCTCAACCTGGCTTTCGTCGGTCGCGCCACGGCGCCCGAAGGCGTCGCGATGACCGCCTTCGCCGAGGAGATCAAGGCCAAGACCAATGGCCGTATCGAGATTCGCCTGCATCCCGGCGGAGCCCTGGGTGGTGATCGTGAGGTGCTGGAAGGCCTGCAGATCGGCACCGTCGATCTGACCGTCCCCTCGACCTCGGTCATCGCCAATTTCGTGCCCGAGGTTCAGGTCTTCGACATTCCGTTCCTGTTCCGCGACTTCGACCATGCGCAGGCTGTGCTCGACGGCCCTATCGGCCAGGAGATCCTGGCCAAGTTCAAGGCCAAGGGCCTGCAGGGTCTGGCCTTCGGGGGCATCGGCTTTCGTCAGCTCACCAATAGCCGCCGGCCGGTCAACGCCCCCGAAGATGTCAAGGGCCTGAAGATCCGCACCCAGGAGAACCAGATCCATCTCCAGGTCTGGCGCGCGCTCGGTGCTCTGCCGACGCCGATGGCGCTGCCCGAGGTGTTCACGGCGCTGCAGCAGGGCGTCGTGGACGGACAGGAAAATCCGATCGGCGCTATCCTCAACAACAAGTTCGGCCAGGTGCAGAAGTATCTCACCATCACCAACCACGCCTTCACGCCGGTCGGCTTCGTCATGGCACCGCGCGCCTTCGAAGCACTGTCGCCGGAGGACCAGAAGCTGTTCGTCGAGGCCGGGCGCCGCGCCATGGCGATCTGCAAGGACGAGGTTGCGAAGGTGGAGAAGACCGGCATCGACGAATTGCGCAAGCTCGGCCTGCAGGTCGTCGAGAAGGTCGACACCGCCAAGTTCCAGGACCTGCTGAAGCCGGCTTTCGCCGAACTCGGCAAGCGTTTCGGCGAGGCGACGATCGCGCGCATCAGGGACCAGAAGTGAGCACGCAGCCGACCCGGCCGGTCGCGCTGCTGCTCGCGACCGAGCGCCTCGTCACCGGCGCAGCGCTTGCCCTGGGCTGCGTCGCGATGGCGGTTGCCGCCTGCGCCGGCCTCTTCCAGGTGCTGACCCGGTTCATCCTGCAAGAGCCGGCAACTTGGTCGGAGCCGCTGATCCGGATGATGCTGATCTGGATGGCCTATCTCGGCCTTGCGGCTGCGGTGCGGGCCGGCTCGCTGGTTTCAGTCGATCTGCTCTATCGGCTGGTGCGCGGCCGTCGGCGCCGCGTGCTCGAGGGGCTGATCGCGCTGGCGACTCTTGCCTTGCTCGGCGTCCTCGTCTGGTTCGGCATCGATCTGACCGGCCGCGTGCGCTTCCAGAACCTCGCCGGTCTCGAGATCCCGGTGAGCTATGCCTATGCCGCGATCCCGGCGGGCGCCCTGGTCTCGATGCTGGCCGTCGTTGCGCACTTCTTCGACCCGCGCCGCGAAGAACTCGAAACCGCGGTCTGAGGAGCCGATCATGACCGCGACCATGCTCGTCACGATGTGCGTCCTGTTCCTGTGCTCCGTGCCTGTCGCGATCGCAGTGGGGCTGGCGGCGGTCGCGGGGCTTGGACTTCACACGCAATTGCCTCTGGTCCTCGTGGCGCAGCAGGCCTTCGCCGCGCTCGACAAGTTCCCGCTCGCTGCAGTGCCCTTCTTCATCCTCGCCGGCAATCTGATGGGCGAAGGCGGCATCTCGCGAAGGCTCGTCGATTTCGCCAAGAGCCTCGTCGGCGGCGTGCAGGGCGGGCTGGCTTGCTCCTGCATCCTGACCTGCATGATCTTCGCTGCGGTTTCGGGCTCCAGCGTCGCCACGACCTTCGCGATCGGCGCGATCCTGATCCCGGCCATGGTCCGGCACGGCTATCCATTGCCCTTCGCGGCGTCCTTGCAGGCGAGCGCGGCGGAACTCGGCGTCATCATCCCCCCGTCCATCCCGATGATCCTTTATGGCGTGGCGGCCGAAGTCTCGATCGGCGAGCTCTTCGTCGCCGGCTTCGGGCCGGGCTTCCTGATCGCTGGCGCGCTGATGCTGGCGGTCTGGCTCTGGTGCCGGATCAAGGGCTACGGCAAGACCGACCGGGAGGGCCGCCTCGGAGTCCTGCCGGCGACGCGCGCGGCGGGGCTGGCGCTGATGATGCCGGTGATCATTCTCGGTGGCATCTACGGAGGGGTGTTCACCCCCACGGAGGCATCGATCGTCGCCGTTTTCTACGCGCTGATCGTCAGCTGCCTCATCTACCGCGAGCTCGATCTGCCCGGTGTGATCGCGATCCTGCGCAAGTCGGTGATATCGTCCTCGGTGATCATGATGATCATCGCAATGGCGGGGCTGTTCAGCTTCCTGCTGACGCGCGCCGGCGTTCCCGCGCAGATCGGTGCCTACATCATCGCGACCTTCGACAGCGGCTGGTCGTTCCTGCTCGCGGTGAACCTGTTCCTCTTCATCATCGGCATGTTCATCGAGACCTCGGCCGCGATCATCGTGCTGGCGCCGATCCTTGCACCCGTCGCAGCCAGCTTCGGCATCGACCCCGTCCATTTCGGCATGGTCATGGTCGTCAATCTGGCGCTCGGGATGATCACGCCTCCCTTCGGCGTCAATCTCTTCGCGGCCTGCGCCGTGGCGAGGATCTCGCTCGATCGCATGACGAAGTCGCTGATGCCGTTCATCGGCGTTGTGCTGGCCTGCCTGATGCTGATCACATACGCACCCTGGATTTCTCTGGCTCTGCGCGATCTCGTCTATCGCTGATCTCGCCCGCCGAGATCCGGTTTGCGGGATCTGTTCGATCGACTTGGCCTGCTGCCGTGTTCATGAAACACCCAATCTCGGTGTCCACGAAACCGGCACCAGGCCAATTTGAGCCACCAGTTGGGGCGCTCACTCGGACTTTCCCTGGGCCTCCGAAAGCTTGCGCCAGCCGGCGCCGGCCACCGTCATCGCCAGCGCGGCACAGGCCATCAGGATTGCGGCCAAAACGATGGGCAGCGCATGCCCGAGCCCGCCCAGCCCTCCGGACACGACGGAGGAAATCGCCCAGCCCATCGCTGCCGCCGCCCCCACCATGCCGAGGATCCAGCCCTGCCGCTCAGGCGGCACGCGATCCGACAGCATCGTGACGATCGAGGGATAGGCGATGTTGATGGTGATGCCCGCCATCAGCCCGGCGGCATAGGCCTGATAGGCCGAGGTCGCCATCAGGCACAGCACCATGGTCACAGCATTCAGCCCGAGCCCCGTCACCGCAAGGGTGCGCATGTCGAAGCGCCCGGCCAGGATCGGCTGCACCAGCCCGTTGGAAACGCAGAAGCCGATGCCGATGATCGCCATGAACACGCCGACCTCCGACAGGCTCAGGTCGATCCTCGGGGCCTCCATGAGATAGACCGAGACGAACACGAAGAATCCGCCCCATGCCACCTGCATCAGGATGAAGCAGCCGAGAATGCCACGCACGAGTTCGTCGCCCGCCGCGTCCCGGAAGCAGCGCACCCCTTCCCAAAGCGAGATGCTGGACCAGTCGATCCGCCGCTCGGCAGCCGCCCCCTCCCGGTAGCGGGCGAGGAGCAGGAGCGCGACAACGGTCAGGAAGGTGCAAAAATGCAGCGGCGCCGCGAAGGAGACATGGGAGAGGCCCGTCGCCAGCACCGGGCCGAGCACGAAGCCGAGCGAGGAGAACAGCATGCTGTAGCTCAACAGCCGGGCCTTGTTGCTGCCGAGATCGACCAGCGCCGCCTGGGCCGTCGACTGGGCTGCGGCCGTCGCGCCGCCGATCATCCGCCCGAGGAACAGCAACGCCAGGCTCCCGAACTCGATCGCCAGCCCGGCAAGGATGTTGCCAAGCAGCAACCCGGCCGCGCAGAGCAGCAGCACGGGCCTGCGTCCCCATTGGTCGGACAGCCGGCCGAGCACAGGGGCCATGTAGAGCATGAGGAGGACATAGGTCGCGACCAGAAGGCCGCTGACGAAATTGCGCAGCGGCAGCGAGGCCTCCGGTAGGAACACCAGCGTCGCCTGGTCGATCAGCAGCGGCCCGAGCAGCGGGATGATGATCGTCGCGCTGATCGAGTCGATCAGGATCAACAGATAGAGCGCGATCATGCCGGCGCGCCGACGGGCTCGCTCGCATGCGCCAGCAGGCTGGTCCGCATCCGGTCGGCGAGCCTCCGGATCACATCCGCCTCGTAATTGACCGCGGAATAGTGGAAGCGGACCTTCAGCCGGCCCTCGGTGATGATGGCCATCAGATAAAGCCGGAAATCAGCCGGGTTATCCGCATGGGCGTGGTTCTTCAGATAGAGCAGCTCGTCTTCCGGTTTCTCGAAGACCGCGCCCCGGAAGCTGCTGTCCCAGGTCTCGCCGAAGAAGTTGTAGAGAATCTTGACTTGGTCCTGCCCGGCCAGCTCCGATCCGCGCGGGTGATAGGCCCTGAGCGCGCCATGAGCGATGCCGTGATCCGGCATCGAGCGCAATTGCCCGGCCACCTCCTTCAACCCGCCCGAGAGAACGAGCGGCGTGTGGCTGGTGAACCAGCCGCATATGCGGGTGGGATCGCTGTCGCCTACCACCGACTCGCGCCCGTGGCCGACCACGTGCAGCATCAGGCGGTCCTGGCCGGTCGCCTCCAGGAGCGCCGCGGCGACACGCTCGTAGGCGTTGGGCGGCGCGGCGTCCAACATATCGCTCTCATAGGTGACGATGTCCCTTTGGCGGGCGCCGGGCCACTCATTGTCGGCCGCGAAGCTCGGCCCCTGTTGGCCGAGCCAGAAGGGCAGCTGCGCTTCAGCTTCCGGACTGTTGGCGAAGGATATCAGCTCTTCCACCCAGTCCTTGTAGGATCCGCCCGAGGGCGGCAGCGCCTCGCCGAGATAGGCGCGCTGTAGATCCGAGACCAGCGCGCCCCAGGACAAGCCGTCGGTCACCAGATGATGGCAGATCAGCACGAGACGCTGGCCGTTCTCGGTGGTGAACAGTCCCGCGCGCATGATCGGCCCGCGCGCAATGTCGAGGGCCTCCTGCATCCGCGCCGCCCGCGCGCCGACTTCGGCCAGCGGAATGTCGGCGCATTCGAGCGGCACCTCCACCTCGTCCTCGGCGTAGAACTGGCGCGTGCCATCAAATCTCAGCCGCAGGGCGTCGTGATGGGCGACCAGCGTCGCAAGCGCCGTCCTCAGGCGATCCGCCTCGACCGCGCAGCGGAACACGGCCGAGACGTTGAATTGCTGCGGCCGTTCCGTCGCCCAGGAGAAATAATAGCGCTGCATGGGCGAGAGCGGCACCTCGCCGGTCACCGTGCCCGTCTCCACCTTGCGGGCGGGGGTCAGGCTCTGTGCGAGCTCGGCGATGGTAGGCGTACGCTGCAGCGTGGCGGGGTCGAACGGCACGCCCGCCTCCCGCGCCCTGATGCCCAGCAGGACGGCGAGCAGGGAATCCCCGCCCAACCCATAGAAATTGTCGTGAATGCCGACGGGCTCGTGCTCCAGCACGAACTGCCAAACGTCGACCAGCGCAGCCTCGATCGGCGTCCGCGGCGCCACATAGGGCAGATCATCGGCCGTGCGGGCCACTTCGACCCGCGGCAGCGCCTTGCGGTCGACCTTGCCGTTCGCCGAAAGCGGAATCCGGTCGAGCTGCGCGAACACACGCGGGATCATGTAATAGGGCAACCCGTCCTGCAGCGCTGCGCGCATCTCGGCGGCGTCGAGCGGCGAGTCCGAGACCACATAGGCCACCAGGAATTTGCCCTTCCGATCCGGCTGCTCCTGGCCGTCCACGATCGCGGCCTTGACGCCGGGCAGCGACTGGATAGCCCCCTCGATCTCGCCGAGCTCGATGCGGAAGCCGTTGATCTTCACCTGGAAGTCGGCACGCCCGAGGAACTCGACCTGCCCGTCCGGCAGCCAGCGGCCGAGGTCGCCGGTGTAGTAGATGCGCTCCCCAGTGGCAGGATAGGTGATGAAGGCGGCGTCGGTCTTTTCCTTGTCCTTCCAATAGCCGCGCGCCAGGCAGACTCCGCCCATGAAGATCCGGCCCGGCATGAAAGGCGGGCACTGGTTGAGCCCGGAATCGAGCACCAGCATCTTCTGGTTCAACATCGCCCGGCCATAGGGGATGGTGGTCCAGATCGGGTCCACCGCGCCGATGCGATACCAGTTGGAGATGATCGAGGTCTCGGTCGGTCCGCCGACACTCCAGAGCACCGCATCGGGGGCGAGCTGGCGAATGCGCTCCGGCAGGTCGACGGGGATCTTGTCGCCGCCCATCATGAACACGCGCATGCTCGGCATCGGCTCGCCCGACTGTGCCCACATGTCCACATACATCGGCACGCTGGTCCAGATGCTGGCCTGATGCTGGCGGGCGATCTCGACCCAGTGGAGCGGTTCAAGATGACGGCTCTCGTCCGGGATCACCACGCCGGCGCCCGCCGAGAGCATGCCGAAGATGTCGTAGACCGAGAGGTCGAAGGCGAAATCGGAGAGCTGGAGCGAACGGTCGCCGGGACCGACACCGTGCTGCTCATTGGCATTGCGCAGGGTGTTCATCACGCTGAAATGGGTCAGCGTCACACCCTTCGGCTTGCCGGTCGAGCCGGAGGTGAACAGCACATAGCAGATGTCGCTGAGGTCGTTGACCGAAGCGAGACGCGTGTCGGGCTCGCCCGCCCACAAGGCCTCGTCGTCGACCGCGAGGCCGGGACGGCCGAGGCGCTCGACGACGCGCTGCTGGGACAGCACCACCTCGACGTCCCCCTGGGAGATCACGGCGTCCATGCGCTCGGCCGGCCAGCCGGCATTGATCGGCAGGTAGCCGCCACCCGCCTTGAGGATGGCCATGCAGGCCACCACCTGCTCCCAGCCCTTCTCCATCATCACGCCGACCAGCCTGTTCGGCTTGACGCCGCGGCGGCGCAGGCTGTGGGCGATGCGGTTGGTCAGCCGCTCCATCTCGCCATAGCTGATCACCCGCTCGCGCGTCAGCAGGGCCGGGGCCTCGGGTTGCCGCTCGGCCCAGTCGGAGAAAGCGTCGTGGAGCAATTGCAGATCGCTGCGCGGCGCGGGCGCGGGTGTCCAGTCCTGCTCGATACGCGCGACCTCGGCGGGCGTTGCGAGCATCAGCGTCGAGAGCGGCGCATCGGGCTCAGCAGCGACGAGATCGGCCAGGACCGAGAGATGCGCCGCGATCTCCTCCACGAAGCGGCGGGTGAACTGGCGGGCGCTGTATTGCAGGCGCAGGTCGAGCCGCTCCCCTTCGGCGAAGGCGAGGAACAGGAGGTCGTTCTGGCAGTCCACGGTCTCGAGCGGCAGCGGCGTCCCGAGTTCGAACGGCCAGAGCGGCTTCGCCCAGGAGACCGAGACGTTCGGTAGCTGGACGGCGTCCGAGGGCCGCGCCTTGCGCAGGCCCGCGATCACCTCCTGGAACGACAGGCGGTCATGCGCGCGGGTTGCCCGCCGCTGCTCCTGCACCTGCGCCACCAGCTGCGCGAAGGAAAGTTCGGGCGTAAAGCTCGCAGTCGCGATCAGCGAGTTGACGAACGAGCCCATGGATCGCGCGAACTCCTTGCCGCGCAGATCGGTGGGATAGAGTACCGCCACCATCTCCTGCTCGGTGTAGCGGTGGATCAGCGCCTGGATCAGGGCGAGCGTGGTGATGAACGGGCTCACATTCATCTGCGGCAGGCGCAGGGAGAAATAGAGGTTGCCGTCCTGCTCGCCGGCATAGCTCTCGCGCCTTGTCGGCAGGCCGGCGCGGAAATCGGACTGGGCCAGCATCCCCGACCAATAGGCCCTGTCGGCCTCGCGCTCGGGGCTTTCCAGATAGGCGTTCTCGAGCGCGCGCCAGGCTTCGGGGCCCGGCCCGGGTTCCGGCACGGGCTGGCCGTGATAGCGCGCGCTCACCTCTTCCAGCAGCAGCAGAATGGAGCTGCCGTCCAGTATGAGGTGGCTGCCATTGATGACGAAGATGTCGCCGCACAGCACGAAGCGGAAAAGCGGGCCGTTTTCCATGTCGAACGGCTTGGTGACGGCCCATTCCCAGCAGTCCGAGCGCTCGAGCACTTGAGCCGGCGTCTCCTTGACGATCTGGAACGGCTTGCCGTCCACCTCCGTCACCACGGAGCGCAGCGCCGGATGCGCTTTCACCGTCTCTCGCAGCGCCTGTTCCAGCCGCTGCGGGTCGACACCCGCATTGAGGCGGTAGACGAACGGCACGAAATAGGCGGAGCTGTCCGGCGCGCGCTTGCACTCCAGCCAGATGCGCTGGGTGACGACCGCAAGCGGAATGGCAAGAGGTATTTCAGGCGTGACGGCGTTCATCGTGATGGCTCCGACGCTGATGCGCGATACTCTTGACTAGACTTGGAGCGAACGGCGCCGATCTGACGGGCGCCGTCGGTTGCGCGGAGAATGACGCTTCACGGTGTCGCGGCCTTGCGGCGCGCGAGCCGTCTTACTGAACATGCATCGCCGCAAAACGCCGTCGCGAGTTCGCGCATGCGAGGCCTGAGGGCACGAAGGTCAGCGCCTTTCTGGCGAGGCCATCCTGCCCTGTGACGCCATAAGTCCTTTAGGGAACGCGCGCCGTCAGAGGCGATCGCAAGGGGGCTAGCCCGCTCCTGGCCAACCCGGGGCAGAGCCTGTGTCAGATCGGCCATGGCGACCTCCCCCTTGACAGCCGGTCCCCATCCACGAGTGAGGGCGAAGATCTCATGAGCTATCTCGGCCTCCAGCACACCAACTCAAACGAGATATCCGGCTTCATTCTCCAGGAAAATGGAAACGATTAGAATGTTTTAGAATACTGGCAGCATGCTGCCCCGAATACTGTGTTTCGGCGCGCAAGTTTGCCCCCATGGGGCAGGGGATTGGAGCGCGCCTCTTGAGGCGGGCATGGTGACGCCAGCAATTGACCGAGGAGCCGGGCTTTCGAAGAATGAAAGCCCGTGGCTCGACATCGTTCCCGCAGCATCGCGCTCAAGCGCCAAGCGCGTCCGCGTGTACCGCGCGCTTCCCAATATCGAGATTCTGCCGGTTCGGGCGTCGATTCGACGCCCGAACCGGCAGCGCAGCGAGACAGGCGCTTCCACCTGCGGTCACAAGCCTGAAAGGGACATGATGACTACGAATACCACTGCGACGACCGACAAGGAACTGTTCGTCGCCTACCTGAAGACCAAGGCGAACAACTACGGCGACAACGTCGGCAATCTCTAACTGTCCAGTTTTAGGTTCTACAGCCTGGACGATGTCGCCACCGAAATGGTGGACGGCATCTTCAGCAACTACCCGGAGCCAATACCTGAACTGGATTTCGCCATTCAGGAGTTCGAGGGGCCAGGACGGCTGGAAGCAGGTTGTCGAGGCCCGCCGGCGCAGATCGACGATCTCTCTACTTATCTAGATACAAGAGAGACGCAATTTCGAAAATATAATTATCGCTGACTATAAGATATCAATAAAATAATGAGAAGTATTTAAGCCAAAATTACTCGTCTAATTTGCATCTCGAACTTCTGTTGGATGTATTATTTTAAATAAATTTAACTCATAATTCAAGTTAAGCGCAATCGCTTGTTGCACAATTTACTTAGCATTTGAGCATATTATTGTGAATTTTCTGGTCATCGCCGCCGTCAAAGTCGACATTTAAAAGCACAATTCAATTATGTAGCGACTAGATCTTGCCGAATCATCTCGACCTAGATCGCGCCAGGAGAGCGCCAATCACGTCCTTGATATATACATTTACTGACGCCATTAGGCTTCTTCTCACCACGGCTGCCTGCCCCGCACATAGCCCGGAAAACCAGCATTTTGCCCCGTGATAACGGCGAGATTGGTATTCCCCGACGCCAGCCGTCAGGAACCGATAAGGCGCGCACAACTTCCGCCAAGCCGCTGACGAAGCTTCCGGGATGGATGCGCCTAGCTGTCCGGATGCAAATGGCCTTTGGCATGCGCCTCGAGGAGTCTTTGAGGTTTCGCCCGGGCTCGGCCGACCAGGGCAGTTTTCTGGCGCTGCAGGCCAGCTGGTGCAAAGGCGGCAGGGCTCGAGCTATCCCGCTCGTCCACGACCGGCAGCGCCATCTCCTGCAGGAAATCCACGACGCACCCGGCGACCGCTCACAGATGGCGGCCGGCATGACCTACAAACAAGCCCGTGACGCGATCGAGAATGCCACCTGGGGCGCCGGCATCCGCAACATGCACGGTCACCGGCACTCGTATGCGCAGCGGCGCTACCAAACGCTGCGGGGCGTCCCCTGCCCTGCTGCGGGCGGCAAGACATGCGAGAACATCACCGGGGCCGAGCGCGCGGCTGCCCTCTCCGTCAGCGCAGCATCTTGGGCAGCCAAAGTGAGAGTTCGGGGACAAGCGTAATGATCGCCAGCGTCAGGAACAGCGGCACATAGAACGGCATCAGCGCCTTAAAGATTGCCGGCATCGGTGCCTTGGCTATGTCGGCCAGCAAAAAGAGCGCCAGCCCCATTGGTGGCGTCAACAATCCGATCATCAGGTTAAAGATGAAGATGATTCCCAAATGCACTGGGTCGACGCCTGCCATCACGAGGGGCGCGGATACGAGCGGCGCCACCAGCAGCGTCGCGGTGGTGCTATCAAGGAACATGCCCACAACTAGCAGCAGCAAATTGACGATCAGCAGCAGGACCATCGGCTCGGTCGAGAGCGAAAGGATCGTGCGGGTGAAGGTCTGGGGCAACTGCTCGATCGTCAGGATCCAGCCGAACAAAGAGGCGGCGGACACTATGATCAGCACTGCCGATGTCGATTTGACCGTGTCGAACAACGCAAAGCGCAGGCGCGCCCAACTGATCCCGCCATAGAATACCATCGTGATCAGCAGAATGTAGGCGACCGTAACCGAGGCAGCCTCCGTGGGCGTAAAAACGCCCAACAGCATGCCTCCGACCAGCAGGACCGGCGTCAGCAGCGCAGGGGCCGCCGGCAGGAAAGAACGCCAAACCTCTCGCAGGCTCGGCCACGCCTTCGCGCGCGGATGATTGTAACGAAACGCCAGCCAGGCGACGGTGCCCATCAGCAGCGCAACATAGAGCAGCGCCGGCACGATGCCTGCGACAAGCAACTGAACGATTGAGACGCTGGTGACGGAGCCGTAGATAATGATCGGAATCGAAGGCGGAAAGATCGGCCCGACTACCGCCGAAGCGCCGGTGATCGCCGCGGAATAAGCGCGGGTGAAGCCGACATTAACCATGGCGCGCACCTCAATGCGACCCAGGCCACCGATATCGGCGAGTGCCGCGCCGGAGGTGCCTGAGAAGATTAGTGACCCCAGGACGTTGACCTGCGCCAATCCACCAGGGACGCGGCCGGCCAGGGTGTGGGCGAAGCGAAAGATATCGCTGGTGATGCCACTCTGGTTCATCAGGCTGCCGACAAAGATGAACACCGGCACGGCGACGAGTGGAAAGCTGTCGAGCGCATAGGTCATGCGCTGCGCAATCAACTCGATCGGGAAACCGGCTACGAGAACATAGATTAGCGCTGGGACCGCGATCGCGACGACGACAGGAAAGCCGAGAATGAAAAAGGCCATAAAGGCCAGGACGACAGCAATGGACATGAGCTCGCTCCGCTCCGTCAGATCTTCATGTCTTCAGGTAGGTTGAGCTCTTCTTCTGGCTCCTGTTCCTGCGGAAAGGTGATGTAGATTGGTCGGCCCTGCAGGACCTTGAACAGCTGGATGCCACATTCGAGCGTCGTCATGCCGAAACTGATGAGAGCGGCGCCGAAGAACAGCCAGTACGGCATTCCCAGTGTCGGCGTGGCGTTGTCGAGATTTTTCGTAATGGCTACCGCTGTCGCCACAGTCGCCGTGGCAAAGGTGGCGACCACGACGATGGCAGTTAGGATCTTGGCGACACGGATGAACCGCACTGGACAGAGCAACAAGATCTCTTCCATGCGGATATTCGCGCCGCCGGCCACTACGCAGGGCAACGCAATGAAAACTGTGCAGATCAACATGTAGCGCGCCAGTTCATCGAGTCCTATCACCGGATTCCCGATGATTTCGCGCGTGATCACCTGAAAAAAAGGAAGCAGTACCATCAGCACCAGCATGACGAGACTGCCCCAGCGAAAAACCCAGCGCAGGGGCTCTACAGCGCGGTCGACGGCATAGGCGCGGCTGTCGACGGCGAGCAACGTAACGGAAGCATCCGGAGAGGTGGTCATGCTCGTCATGCAAATGGTCTCGCAGGGAGGCAACTGGAGTGCGGCAAGCGGTCGAGCCAGCCGGAGAGGCCGGCTCTGAGGTGCTTGTCCAGGCAGCTAGGCGCCGGACGTCTCGGTGGAATCGCCACCCGGTTACTTCACGGCTGAGATCCGCTCGATAAACGGCCCCCAGGTCGGAAAATCGACCAAGACCTGAGCGCCGACAGCCTTGCGGAACTCCTCGACCTTGAGACCGTCGCTCTCGGTGATGAACTTCATACCCTTCTTCTTCAGCTCGTCGATGAGCTGAACCTCGGAGGCCTGGCCTAGCTTGAGGGTCTCGTCGCCGAGTTCAGCCGCCACGCCCGTGAGGATTGCGCGATCTTTCTCCGGGATCGACTGCCAGGTCTTTTCATTGATGAAAACCGGCAGCACGTTCTGCATGTGGCTGGTCAGCATCACATGCGTCTGCACCTCGTAGAGCTTATTGGCGTTGATCATGGTCAGCGGATTTTCCTGCCCGATCACCATGCCGGTCATCAGCGCCGTCGGCAGTTCGCCAACCTCGACCGGCGTAGGTACGGCACCCATTCCTTTGATCATCGTAGTCCAAAGCTGCAGAGGCACGCCGCGGAAGCGCTGGCCCTTGAGATCGGCCGGCGAATAGACGGCCATCTTGGCCGTCATCTGCCGGGCGCCACGATAGAGCCGGCCTATGATGCGGATATTGGCCTGGGCGACAAGCTTGTCGGAAAGCTCCTTCATCACCTCGGATTTGGCCGGATCCGTCGCGGCCATTGCGTGCGGGCCGTCGCGATAGTTGAACGGCGCCGCAAAGACCGCGATCTCCGGCAACAGCCGAGCGAGCGAGGCGAATTCGTGATGCGCAAGCGGGATTGCGCCGCTGCGGACGCCGTCGATCGTTTCTTGAGTGCCGCCGAGCTGAGAGTTTGGAAAGACCTGAACCTGGACCCGGCCTTCGGTACGCTGCTTCACCCGCTTGGCGAACTCCTCACCATACCAGTATTGGATATCGCCCTCCGAACCGACATGCGCGTAGCGGATCGTAACCTGCGCTTGGGCCGGCAGCGCCAGACCAAGCGAAAGGCCCACTCCCAGAGCTGCTGCTCTCAATACGTCGCGCTTCCTCATCATCATTTCCCCCATGGCGTTGCGTTGTTTGCTTATTGTCCAGCGCTGCGGTCCGAGCTCGTTGATTGTTGGCAATTCGGTGAGACGCAGCTGCCTCTCGCGCTAAGCCTCTTCACAATGAGCGCGTGGAGCCCGCCATCACAGCCGAAAACGCATCCAGTCGTCGAGCCATGGAACGCTGCCCAAGCGTCGAGGCGCATTCAACACGTGAAATCATGGCGTCCCCGCTCCCCGCTCATTGGCATCCCGTCCGATGGGAGGCACGCAGATGGCCCGATCGTTTCCATCAATCCCTTGCAAGGCACTTCGCAAGCTTGCATGCAAGAATCAGGACGTCAATCAGTTTGACACCTATAGCGCGCTAGGCGGCAGTCTTTCTTGCATACAAAGAAGGGCGGGTTCAAGCTGGAGGGTTAGATGATCCCAAATTTTGAGCTGGTCGGAGTATTTCAGTGTGCCCGGGTCAGTCGGAGAGAACTGAACACCCCGGGCAGCGAGAAGATGTCGCGACATTCGGTGCCAGGCGGCAATATGCCGGCGTTACTGGCGTGTCTGGATAATCGCGAGCAGGGCGTCTCGAAGTCCGGCAATCCGAGATTGCGCACGACAATGGTTCAGGCCGCATGGCTGTGGCTGCGCTACCAGCCGGGTTCGACGCTGTCGCGTTGGTATCAGGAACGTGTCAGCCCGGCCATGCTCCCCAGAACCATGTCAAAGCTAACATAGCGACGCCCATCCTGCGCTGGCTGTTAGCCAGCGCAGGATGGGAAAACCTCTATGCTTCGATTGAGGCTTTCCTGCCTCAGCTCACGCGTAGTCGACTGTCACCTCGCCAACCCCCTCAAAAACCGCCCGGATTTCGTCGCCGGGAGCGGCGAAGCAGTGGCCCGTGCAGGTTCCGGTGCTGACGATCTCGCCTGCGGCCAGCGTAATGCCCCGGGAGTTCAGCCAGTTGACGAGCCAGGTCAGCGACGTTCGCGGATGCCCCATCGCCGCCTCGCCCGTACCCGATTTCACCCAGGTGCCATTGAGATAAAGGTCGATGCGCGTATTGGGCAGGTCGAGCTTGCGCCAGTCCGGAATGGGATCACCGTGCACGATCGCGGCGCCGCCGCCATTGTCCAGGCACGACCCCAGATAGCCGCTCACCCCATACCAGTCGGGGAAGACGGTATCGCCGATCTCCATGGCCAGAACCATGCAACCGATCGCCTGGTCCACCTCTTCCTCGGTGTAGGGCGTGGAACGCGGCACGAGCTCCTTGTCCATGATGAAGGCGAATTCGCACTCGTTGTTGCGGTAGTTGATGAACAGTTCAGGTGGCAGCGTCGATCCGCTCTTGAACACGTTGCCCTTGTAGAGCCGGCCGGGCGACGGGTAGGGCAAGCCTTCGGCACGACGTACGGTCTCGCTCGCGGCACCGATCTTCCAGCCGATCGGGGGCAGCCCTCGGCGGGTGTCGAGTTCCAGCACGATCCGGGTGATGCTGTCCCAATGCCGCGTTCTCAGCCGCTCCGGAAGCTCGATCGTCGCCCGGCGCTCGCGTGCGTTCGCCAACAGCTCGACGACTTCGTGCACCTCAGCGTCGGTCAGCGGCGTCTGGCGGGCGCAGGGTGTCGCACAGCCCGGAAGGGTGGCGCCGAAAATCGGCCGCCCGACCTCGGTCAACGAGGGGCTTTCTTGTACTGACGTCACAACTTTCTCTCTCTGTTTCAATGAATTGTCGTGCAGGTCATCGCGCAGGGCGCGCTGGAGGACCGGCTGAACGATGAAGACGGCGGTGGGGGCATGTCCCGCCGGGCCGACGCCGCTATTCCGCGGTATCATTGCCGAGGCGCCCCCGCGCCGACATTCAGGCCGCGGCGAGGCGGAAGCGCATCAATGTCGGCGCGTCGTCATTCATGAATGGAGCGCTTCTTGATCGCATAGACCGCCAGGATCGTCACCGCACAGCACAGCATGAGGTAGGTGGCGACGTAGATCGGCTTTCCGCCCGCGGCGGCAACGAGGTAGGCGGCAATGAGCGGCGTCGGACCTGCAATGATGACGCCGTTGAGCTCTCGGGTCATCGCCAATCCCGAGAAGCGATAACGGGTGGGGAACAGGTTGGCGAGGAATGCCCCCTGCGCGCCTGCCATGGCGCCAAATCCGATTCCGTAGCAAAGGCTGATGCCCAGAATCGACAGCGCCAGGCTATGCGTATCGAACATCCAGAATAGCGGATAGGCAAAGATCAGCACGAAAAGCGCACCTCCGGCATAGACGGCGGCGCTTCCGATACGATCAGCCAGCATGGCGAAGATCGGCGTGCCGACGATCCCGAAGAATGCTCCGACCACCACGGCGGTCAGGCTCGCGGTGCGCGACATGCCGGCCGTGTTGACCATGTAGCTGAGCGAGAAGGTGTTCAGGATATAGGCGTTGGCGTTGTGACCCGTAACGCTCAGGAAGCCGAAAAGGACCTCCTTCGGGCTGTTGCGAAGCAGATCGAGCATCGGAACGCTTTGTCGTTCACGCTTCGCCTCGGCCCGTTCCATCGCCGCGACGTATTCGGGCGTTTCGTCGAGATGCTTGCGAATATAGAGCGCGACCATGAACAGGACGCCGGACAGCAGGAACGGCACGCGCCAGGCCCAGCCGAGCAGTACCTCGTCGGGCAGGAAGGACATGGCCAGGAACGAAAGCGTCGCCAGCATGACGCCGACCACGGTCGCCGCATTCGGCAAGCTCGTGTAGAAGGCTCTCTTGCTCGGCGGCGCGTATTCGGCGACCAGAACGATCGCGCCGGCGAGTTCGGCGCCCGCGCCGAAACCCTGGAGAAGACGCAGGAAGACGAGCAGTACCGGCGCTGCGATGCCGATGCTCGCATAGGTCGGAAGCAGGCCCATGCAGACCGTCGCCAACCCCATCAGGGCGATGGTCAGAATGAGCGCCGGCTTGCGTCCGAACCTGTCCCCGATATGGGAAATGACGACACCACCGATTGGCCTGGCGAAATACCCCACAGCGAAGGTGGCGAATGCCGCCAACAACCCGGTCGTTGATGTCAAGTTTGGAAAAAATAGCTTGCTGATGATCAGCCCGGAGGCGGCGCCGTAGAGGGCATAGTCATACCATTCGATCACCGTACCGACGGTCGCTGCGATGACCGCCTTGCGGATGTTTGCCTTGTCGGCCGTGCGCCGCGACGATTGAATGTCGAACGCCGTATCCGTTACTGACATGCGATTTCCTTCCCTTGCGATAGCCATGTGCAGATCGGCTCGATGGGCTTCCGGCACCGCCGACCCTTCCCCGTCAGCCCGACGGGCGTTTTCTTCTGGTCCCGCTTGTGACCGGCGCCGTGCTCGAGAACGGTTGGAGAATGGGTTGGTCGAAAATTGTCTGGCAGGGCTGCCCCGGATGCGCCCACCGCCATTCGAGGCGCGCGAGGACGGTGTCCGTAGCCTGGTAGGTCGGGCGCCCGATGATCGCCAGCCGGCCGACATGGTCACTTTCCATGTCCGGCGTTCCCACCTTGATGACGCTGACATCGGGGGGAACCGAAAGCCCTAGACGATCGAAGGCTTCCAGCACGGTATTGCCGTCCAGAAAGCTCGATATCACCACCGCGGTCGGGGATTTGGTTCGCCCGCCGGCAAATAGTGGCTGCAGCGCACCGACGAGGGCTTCGACCTTTCGTTCCGCCAGGTTCGGCGGCAGGTAGACCGACGGCATGCTGGCTGCCTCCTGGGCGAGCAGGTTCCTTGCCAGGTCGAAGGCGCGGACGCAGAGCTTGAAGAAATTCTGGTCGCTCTGCTCCGAAACCCAGGCGATTCTCTCATGTCCGAGCGGGATCAGGTGTCGAAGGGCGAGCTCGACACAGGTTCCAGGGTCGTTGGAAATCGCATCGACATCCAGGCCGTCGGCGGCCTGCCCTTCGATGATGACGACCTCGCTGAGGTCGCGAAGCTGCGCCAGCATGGAGCTCCGGAGGGTGGAGGTCCGCGGCTGGACAATGCAGGCATCGAAGCGCCGCCCGCCGCGGAGCATGTCCATCACCTGGGAGCTCTGGCTGTAGGTGAGCACCATCGAGTCGCAACCGCGCTCCATCAAGGCCCGATGGAGCAGAGAGGCGATAGCGTCGCTGCGCTCGTAGGGGCTGTCATGGGCCAGCGTCAGGACAGTTCTGCCCTTCGCATTCGCGGCTTGCGCGGGACGGGGGGTGACGAATGTCCCTCGTCCGACATGGCTTGCTATCACCCCGTCCGACCGCAATTGCGCAAGCGCGCTCTGCACGAAATGCTGGCTGACCTGATAGTCGCTCATCAGTTGCCGGACTGTCGGAAGCCGCGCGCCGGCGGGCATGCCGGCGACCAGCTTGCGTAGATCTTCGACGAGACTGTCTGAGGAAATGATCGAGGTCATCGCTTCAGTCTTGATGAATTGGCTGATCCCCGGATGCGGCCGGAGCGCGAACGAAGGCGGCGCGATGCCCGAGGCGCGCATTGATCTGCCGGGGGCGCT
Organism: Allobosea sp. NPDC055594; assembly: GCF_053618995.1. Taxonomy (NCBI): domain Bacteria; kingdom Pseudomonadati; phylum Pseudomonadota; class Alphaproteobacteria; order Hyphomicrobiales; family Alloboseaceae; genus Allobosea; species Allobosea sp. NPDC055594. Next base: position 14,999 of record NZ_JBSHIO010000015.1, on the reverse strand, counting down.
AGAACGCTTCTTCTCAAGCTCCCGCCCCGTTTTCTCAGCAAGCCCTTAGCTCGCAGTTCGCACGCCCGATCCCGCGCGCCGCCTGGTGACTTTCCATCGCGAGGCCGGATCCAGTTCGGCGTTCGGCGAATATCGCAACAGCCAATCAATCGGTCAATGCAATAAATCATTCATACGAAAGCGTCATTAGTGCAGTTTTTGTTACGAGTGTTGGCCGTAGATTGTATCGATTGATAGCCGTACCGGCTTGTATGAACAGCTTCGGAGCAGCTGCTAAACGAGTTTCGGTCGCAGCGCGATCGAAGCGCCACCCTCTCACACGCCGAACTGATGGGGTGAATCTCCGACACGATCCGCGCCTTGTCCTCGGCAGACCCGTCCCGACGGCGCCCCGCACCCGTGAAGACCTCAAACCGCCGAACCGGCTCGTCGAGCTCGACGCTCGATCTAAGCGCAAGCTCTGAAATCGTCATATGTCCAAGCGGCGTCGTCACTTTAACCAGGAGCATGCGGTTCGCGTTGCAGAAGGAGCGGCATGAGCCATCCGCCTGTCAGCTAGAGACCCGCAAGAACCTGGTGATTTTGGCGAAGGCGGCGGCAGCGCAGGGCGCGAGAGCGATTGGCGTCTGCGGGGGCCTGATCGGCGACCATCTGCGGCCGATTTCATGGCTGATCGGTGATTTCGGACGGCTTCATCCCCTTGCGGCAGCCCGCTCATGGAAGGTCAGCCTGTCGAAATTGTAAGCGATGTTGGCGAGCGTCAGCTTCGCTTCAGCCCGCGCCCGACCGATGGCGCGGATGAACAGGCCGAACCTGCTCTTCTGATGAGCGAAGACGTACTCCACCGCCGCCCGGATCGCGGATTTCTCAAGAAGCTGTGTTACCCGCCCCGGCGTATGATCACAGACAAACTCGGCTCCTATGCCCCGGCCCTGCGCCAAATAATGCCGGCGATCGAGCATCGCGCTCATACGGGCCTCAATAGCCGGGCGGAGAACTCGCACCTGCCTCTCCGAAAACGAGAGCGGATCATACAAGGCCTTCGCTCCCCGGGCGGCCTGCAACGCTTCGTCTCGATCCTCTCCGTTCTCCGAAACCTCTTCGCCCCGCCCCGCTCAAGCCGTGCAGCTTTCGCCACTCATCTCCACCGTCTCGGCGCCATCACTCATTGGAAAGCCGTAGCCAGCGTCGCCGCCTGAGCTAACCTCCGGCGTTGATCTGGCCCCTCCACGCGTCGATCGCCGTTTACGTGACATCGCCGTCTCGGAAGCCTCAGCGTATCGGCTGCTGAAAGCGCATGATCTGATCACCAGCCCGGCCTGCATCGCCATCAAGGCGGCGGGCGACTTCAAGGACAAGACCTCGGGGCCCAACCAGCTCTGGCAGACTGACTTTACCTACCTGAAGATCACCGGCTGCCCGTCGTAGAGAGGCAGACCAGCGACGGAGTGGTGGTATTCGCCTTACTCTCCCGCGCGAACCAGGCTGCCGCCTTTGACAGGATATCGCGCTCCTGGCGCAGGCGCTGGCTCTCGCGGCGAAGACGGATCAGCCCCTCGCGCTCGATAGCGGTCGCGCCGTCGCTGCGCAGGCTGGCATCGCGATCAGCCTGACGGACCCAGTTCGCAATGGCTTGCGCCGTCGACACGAGCTCCTGCGGGTGCTCGCGTCGATCAAACCAGCCTACATCTGGAAGCTGCCCTCACCGGGAATGCATGATTGGGCGCGAACAGTTCCTACGAGCTTGCAGAGGTAATAATATCATATTATACTATTTTTATGAATGCTAGATCGAACACCCTTGGCTCGTCCGGACGCCGCAGCGCCCGCGGCGATGTGTTGGTCGACCGGATCGGACAGCGCGTTGTTTGCGCCGTGCTCGCGGGCGATACGGACCCGTTCACCGAAAAGTCCCTGGAAATCGAATTTGAAGTCAGTCGCACGGCCGTTCGCGAGGCGATCAAGGCCTTGTCGGCCAAGGGGTTGGTTGAAACCCGTCAAAAGATCGGAGTGCGCTCTCGCCGGTCTTCGGAATGGAATCTTTTCGATCGGGATGTGCTGCGCTGGGTACTCGCCGATGGCCACAACCCAGTTGCGGTAACGCAGTTGATCGAAGTGCGACGGCTGATCGAGCCTCAGGCTGCCTGCTTTGCGGCGGAACGACGATCAGATGAGGAGGCGCTGGCGATCGAGGCCGCTGCCCGTCGAATGCACGAGAAGGCCAACGATCTTGCAAAATTCAACGATGCGGACATGGCCTTCCACGTCGCCCTCTTCGCGGCGACGCAGAACGACTACCTGATCTGCCTCGGCCGCTCGATCTCCGGCGCGCTTCTCGGCGCTTTCGAAATCTCCGCAAGCTCATCCGAACGCGCCATCGCCTCGGCGGCAAAGCATCTGCGTGTGGCCGCTGCTGTGCTTGCCCGGGACGGGGCTGCTGCCAGCGCCGCCATGATGGCGATCATCGACCAGTCGTCCTCCGACCTCGCGATGGGTCTGGGTTCACGACGCAACGGCCCAGATTGAGAGCCTCATGAAAATCACCGACATCACCACGTTGGTCGTCAATGCCGAAATGCGGAACTGGGTGTTCGTCAAGGTCGTGACCGACCAGGACGGACTCTATGGCTGGGGCGAGGCCACGCTCGAATGGAAGACCCGTGGCGTCGTCGGCACGATCGAGGATCTGAAGCCGCTGATCATCGGGCGCGATCCCCGCGACATCGAGCAGATCGCCCGCATCCTGCAGAAGCAGAGTTTCTGGCGGCTCGGCGTCATCGGAATGTCGGCGATCAGCGGCATCGAGCAGGCGCTGTGGGACATTTGCGGCAAGGCGCTCGGCCAGCCGGTCTGGCGGCTGCTCAGCGGACAGGTCCGTGACGAGTTGCCGGTCTACACTCATCTCGGCCTCGGCGACATGCGCGCGGTCTACGAGACCTTCGAGCCGATCGCTCTGGCCGACAGTGCGCTGGCCTTGATCGATCAGGGCTATGACGCGCTCAAGGTCGTCTTCATCCCCTATACGCACTACACCGCGACCGCGAAGGGCCTGCGTCATGTCGATGCGCTGATGGCGTCGCTGCGCAAGGCCGTCGGCGACGATGTCGAGCTGATGGTCGATTTCCATGGCCGCTGCGCCTCGGCGGCCGCGGCGATGCGCTACATCGAGGTGCTGGCGCCCTACAAGCCGCTCTTCGTCGAGGAGCCGGTGCCGCCGGGCGAGATCAATTCGCTGAAGACGATCACGGCAACCTCGCCCTGCACGATTGCGACCGGTGAGCGTCTGGTCCACCTGGATGAATTCGAGCATCTCTTCTCGGCCCGCGCCACACACATTGCCCAGCCCGATCTCTGCCATGTCGGCGGCCTCTCGCAGGGGCGCAAGATCGCGGCAATGGCGGAAGCCGCGGGTATTGGGCTCGCGCCACATAACCCGCTCGGCCCGATCGCGGGCGCTGTCGCGCTGCATTTCGGCTTCGCCACCCCCAACGTCATCATCCAGGAAGAAATGGTCGGTGCCGTGCCCTGGTACGACGAGGTCGTCAGCCTGCCGATGCGTCGGGTCAAGAGTGCCTGGCAGCTGCCGGAGACCCCCGGACTCGGCATCGAGGTGAACGAGAAGGTCGCCGCCGCTCACCCCTACAAGCAGGAGATCCTGCACACCCAGCATGCGGTTACCGCCGACGGCACCGTCGTGGACTGGTGAGGACGAGACGATGAAGATCACCAAGCTGACCCCGATCGTTACCTACAGCCCCTTTTCGGACTGGGTCTATGTCCGCGTCGACACCGACCAGCCCGGGCTCGTCGGCTGGGGCGAATGTTCGCTGCCATCCAAGCCCAACGCACTGGCGGGCGCCATCGAGGACCTTGAGAAGCTGGTGGTCGGAGCCGACCCACGCGACACCGAATGGTGCTGGCAGCGCATGTATCGCCACGCGTTCTGGCGCGGCGGCCCGATCCAGACGGCGGCGCTGTCGGGGGTCGACATTGCGCTGTGGGACATTCGCGGCAAGATCGCTGGCGAGCCGATCTACAAGGTAATGGGTGGTGCAGTCCGCAAGCGAATCAAACTCTATGCTAATTGCGGGCTGTCGGAGGATCCGGACGAGTTCCGCCGCCGCGTCCGACACGCTCGGGACCTCGGCTACCGTATCGTCAAGATTTACCCGCTGCCCTCGGTGAACCATGTCGAGGGGCTGGCCGTGCTAAGGCGGATTGTCGCCTGCTGCGAGGCGGTGCGCGACGAGCTCGGCGACGACGGCGATTTCGCTCTCGATTTCCACGGCAAGCTGGCGGCAGGTTTCGCCGTCGAGGTCGAAGCAGCGGTGCGCCACACCAAGCCGCTCTGGATCGAGGAGCCGGTTCTCCCGGAAACCCCGACTGCGCTGCAGCGCCTGGCCGAGAAGTTCGTCGTCCCGATTGCGGTCGGCGAGCGACTCTTCACAAAGTTTGCCTTCCGCGAGGTGCTCGAGAAGCAATGGGCGGCGATCATCCAGCCCGACGTCGCCAATGCCGGCGGCATCACCGAGATGATCAAAATCGCCGCGCTCGCCGAGACCTATGGCGTCGGCTTTGCGCCGCATAATCCCAACGGGCCGATCCAGTCGATCGCCAGCATGCATCTTGCCGCGGGCCTGCAGCCCTTCGCGCTGCTCGAACACCGCCACGAACATCCCGATTTCATCGGCAAGCTCGGCAGCTTCGTGCCCAAGGTCGAGGCGGATGGCTGCGTCGGACTGCCGCCGGGCCCGGGGCTTGGCTGCGATCTCAACGAGGATTTCGCCCGCGCCACCCCCCAGGGAAGCTGGATTCCGGAAGCCTTCCGCGAAGATGGCACCATCGCGGACTGGTGAGGGCGCGATGAACTACACCTTCCAGTTCCGGCCGGTCTGGGCCCGTTTCGAACAATTGCTCGACGGCGCCTGGATGACTGCGCAGCTCTCGCTGGCGACGCTGGTGCTGGGCATGCTGCTGGGCATCGTGGCCGCTCGCCTGCTGACCGGCGGGCCGGCCTGGGTCCGCCCGCTGGTGCGCTCCTATGTCGAGCTGATCCGCAACACGCCGCTCCTGGTGCAGCTCTTCATCGTCTATTTCGGTTTGCCTTCATTGGGAGTGCGGATCGGCGCGACCGAAGCAGCGCTGATCGGGCTCGTGATCAATCTCGGCGCCTATTCCTGCGAGATCATCCGGGCCGGGATCGAGTCTGTGCACCGCAGCCAAGTCGAGGCGGGCGTCTCGCTGGCGCTGACGCCGTTCCAGGTCTTCCGCCACGTGGTGCTGCCGCCGGCGCTGCAGAGCGTCTATCCGGCACTGTCGAGCCAGTTCGTGCTGGTGATGCTGGCGACCAGCGTTGCCTCGGCGATCTCGGCCGACGAGCTGACTTCAGCGGCCAACACCATCCAGTCGCAGAGCTTCCGTAGTGTCGAGGTCTATGCGGTGACCGCTGGGCTCTACCTGGCGATGGCTATCGGCTTCCGCGCGCTGCTGGCGCTGATCGGTCTGGTGCTGTTCCCGCGTCAGAGGCGTGCGCTGATGTCCCTGGTGATGGCCCGATGATCCGCGAATTCGCTCTCACCGACCTCCCCTATCTGCTGCAGGCGGCCGGCGTCACCCTGATGCTGTCGTTCCTGACCTTCATCGGCGGTGCCTTGCTCGGCCTGCCGGTCGCAATCATGCGGGCGGCCCGGCCCTGGCTCCCGAAGCTCCTGGCGCTGGCCTACATCCAGCTTATCCAAGGCATTCCGGTCCTGCTGCTGCTGTTCCTGTTCTATTACGGGCTCGGCCTGTTCGGGTACCGGCTGCCGACCCTGGTGGCTGCCGCTATCGGGCTCGTGCTCTACGCCAGCGCTTTCCTGGCCGATATCTGGCGCGGCGCCATCCAGTCGATCCCGCGCACCCAATGGGAGGCGGCCGATGCGCTGGCACTGACGCCAGTTCAGAAGTTGAGCCGCGTGATCATCCCTCAGGCTATCCGGCGCGCCACGCCGCCGACAGTTGGCTTCATGGTGCAGATCGTCAAGAACACCTCGATCGCCTCGATCATTGGCTATGTCGAGCTGTCACGCGCCGGCCAGCTCGTCAACGACTCGACCTTCCAGCCTCTGCCGGTCTTCTGCACCGTCGCCGCGATCTATTTCCTTATCAATTTCCCGCTTTCCGCCCTGAGCCGCTGGCTTGAAAGGAGGCTCCATGGCGCTGGTTGAGATCCATGACGTCCAGAAAAGCTACGGCTCGGTCCAGGTCCTCAAAGGCGTCTCGCTCGAGGTCGAGAAGGGCGAGGTCGTGGCGATCATCGGCCGCTCCGGCTCAGGCAAGAGCACGCTGCTGCGCTGCGTCAACGGGCTCGAGACGATCCAGGCCGGCGAGATCAGGCTCGGCGGCCAGGCCCTGACGCAGGATGGCGCGGCCCTGCGCGAGCTGCGCAAGCGCGTGGGTATCGTCTTCCAGAGCTACAACCTGTTTCCGCATCTGACCGTGCTTGAGAATCTGACGCTGGCGCCGCGGCTGGCGAAGAAGATCCCGCGCCGCCAGGCGGACGAGACAGCTCTCGAAATGCTGAAGCTCGTGGGTCTAGCCGAGAAGCGCGACAGCTATCCCGATGCTTTGTCCGGCGGCCAACAGCAGCGCGTAGCGATCGCGCGCGCCCTGACGATGAGCCCCGAGCTGATGCTGTTCGACGAGGTCACCTCGGCGCTCGATCCGGAGCTGACGGAGGAGGTGCTGTTCGTGATGGAGGATCTGGCGCGCCGGGGGATGACGATGATCCTCGTCACCCATGAGATGGGCTTCGCCCGCCGTGTGGCCGACACGCTGGTCTTCATGCACAGCGGCAGAATCTGGGAAATCGGTGCTGCGAAAGAGCTTTTCGAAGCCCCGAAGACGGCGGAACTGCAGCAGTTCCTGAAATCGACGCTCAAATAAAAAATCGGGAGGAAACAATGTTCAGGATCATGTTCAAACTAGCGACGGCTGCGGTTGCGGCACTGCTCGTCGCCGGCGTGTCATCGGCGCGGGCTGATGCGCTCAACGACATCCAGTCGCGCGGCAAGGTGCTGATCGCCATCGACACCGGCAGCCCGCCCTTCGCCGTCAACAATGCCCAGCATCAGCCCGAGGGCGCCGATGTCGACGTCGCCCGCCTGCTCGCCAAGGATCTCGGCGTCGAGGTCGAGTTCGTGCCGGTGACCGGGCCCAACCGGGTGCCTGTGCTGCAGACCGGCAAGGCCGATCTCGTCATCGCCTCGTTCTCGATCACGCCCGAGCGCGCCCGCTCGGTCAATTTCTCGATCCCGCACGGCGCCCTGAAGCTCGTCGTTTGGGCGCCGAAATCGGTCAAGATCGCCTCGATCGATGACCTTGCCGGCAAGCGCATCGGTGTCACGCGCGGCGGGATCCAGGACACGGACGTGACCGCGATGGCCCCGAAGGGCACCAATATCGTCCGTTTCGACACGGATGCCACCGTGACTGCGGCCATGCTGGCAGGCCAGATCGACGCCATGGCGACTGCCGACCATGTCGCGGCCGCCATCGCCGAGCGCAATCCGGCCAAGGAGCTGGAAGGCAAGTTCACCATCCGAAACTCCTATTATGCGATCGGCGTGCGGCAGGGCGAATTCAACCTGCTGCAATGGGTCAACACCTGGATCCAGTTCCACAAGCAAAGCGGCAAGCTCGCCGCAATCTACAAGCAGTGGATGAAGTCCGACCTGCCTGAGCTGCCGGTATTCTAGGCCTCCGCAACTACAAGACCTGTGGCGGTCCGCTCGTGGCCGCCACCCTCCAACGCGATCTCACCGGGCTTCGTCATGACCGAACTCGATCAGGCCAAGATGAGCCAGGCACGCAAGAATTGGCCTGCTGCCGGTTTCGTGGACACCGAGATTGGGTGTTTCATGAAGTCGGAGGTGGCGTATGCAGCGAAGACGATTTGGGCGTGGGTTCAAGATCGAGGCGGTCCGTCTGATCAAGGATCGCGGAGCGAGCGTGGCGCGGGCGTCTCGGGACCTGGATGTCCATGAGAACCAGCTCCGCAAATGGGTTAAGCTCTTCTCTGCCGATCCTGCGCAGGCCTTTCCCGGCCACGGCCAGATGAAGCCGGAGCAGCTTGAGATCGAGAGGCTGCGACGGGAGGTGGCCAAGCTCAAGGCGGAGCGCGACATCCAAAAAAAGGCCGCAGCCTACTTCGCGAAGGACGTGACATGAGGTTCACGTTCATTGCGAAGCACCGGGGATCTGGCCGGTGGCGTGGCTTTGCGAAGCGCTGGATGTGTCGCGCTCGGGCTTCCATGCCTGGCTCAACGACGGCAGCGCAGCTCACCGAACACGTCAGCCGCATCGCGCTCCACCGCGATCGCCTCGTCATCGAGCACAGAAGCGATGAACCCGAGACGACCGACGCAGCGCTGATCGTCCCGTTCGCATGGCAGCCGTCCGGCCGGCGGCAGGGCCTTGCGTACGAACCTGCGGGCCGCCCGCCTCGATCCCGCTGCGGCACAGGCGCTGCTCGCCGGGATCGCGCGCTCGCGCCGCTGGATTGGCGAACTGCTTGCCGGCAGCGCAAGCATTGCCGCGCTCGCCGAGCAGGCCGGCCTCGACCAGCGCCATCTGCGCAGGCTTCTGCCGCTCGCCTGCCTCTCGCCGCACATCGTCGAGGCCATCGCCAATGGCACCGCCCCGGCTAACCTCACCCTCAGCGCCCTGACGAGCGCCCTCCCCCATGACTGGGCCAGCCAGGAACAACGCTTACTGATCGGCTGACGAATAACGCCAAGCCACTCCGCCTGACCGCGCTCCGGATACGCCGGCGCGGCCGTCGACAGGTCGCTTGCAATCCCTCGAGCTGTCTTTGCCGCGTCTCAAACCGGTCTCGCAGGATAACCAAACGGTCTCAGCTAGTTAGCTGCGGACATTCCGAATCGCCTGGCGCAGACTGAGGCCAAAATTGCTCGAATATCAGGTGTCAGGGCAACGCCCAGAGACCGCAAAAAATCGCCCAAGCCTTTGAATTTACGAGACAACCACCAGAAGAGCCACGGAACCGGGCTGGGTGGCTGGGGCGGGAGGATTCGAACCTCCGAATGGCGGTACCAAAAACCGCTGCCTTACCACTTGGCGACGCCCCAATGCGGCTTGCCTTCTAGAGCGCGGCGACGGCGCGCGCAATATCGGATCGGCGTCGATCACAAGATGTCTCGGCCCTGGCGGCCGCCATCTCAGCTTTCTGCAGAAGTTTGCGTTTTCCTGTCGGTTGCCTGTTGCGCAGCATCAAGCGGCTGGCTATAAGCCGGCCACCAGTTGATCGGAGTGTGGCTCAGCCTGGTAGAGCACCTCGTTCGGGACGAGGGGGTCGCAGGTTCAAATCCTGCCACTCCGACCAAAAATTCCAGTTCAGTCAACTGGTTAAGAGGGCGCCTCAGGGCGCCCTTTCTTTTTTGCCGGGCAGGCCAGCGATCGATGACCGCCCGACTGATTGGCGGCCATGCGCTCGGGGCGCTCGCCGTCACCTCCCGTTCCGTGCCGGCTGCGTCGCCCCGGCGTCGTGCCCGAAGGTGACGCGATCAGCGATCACGAGGACGGATAGGATCGCGAGGGGCGAGTAGCCTGTGGGCACAGAAAGCGGCCCGGCATTTCTCGACGGCAGATAGCGCCGGCTCCAGCATTTTCGCCCCGTGGCGCCCCCGACCGGCTTTCGCTAGGCTATGTCCCGGCAAGCGGAGCAGGGCCGGCAATGACGCGCATCGTTCGAATCGCTGCAATCCTCGGCCTGGCGCTTACGCTCGCCGGCTGCGACCGTTGCGGCAAGCTGCTGGAACTCGACATGTTCCTCCAGCCGGTGAAGAAGGTCTGCACCGACAGCAAGCCCGGCGGCTGAGCTCGCCGCCCCCCTCGGCGAGGGTAGCCGATGCGTAGCGCCCTGCGCCGCGGCGGCCGGACCTCCGAGCCTGCCGGTGGATGTCGATTGGCGATCTATCTCTTTGTGAAAGCGTCCGATTCGCCCGAAAAGCGATTTCCACTTCTCGGCATGATGCTCTAGAACGGCCGCGCGCGGCACAGGGCCGGCCGGCTCCGGATTCAGCCATGAACCAGAGCCGCGAACAGAGGACGGACAACGAGATGGCCGAGCCGCTCACCTTCGACCGCGAGGCGCTGAGCTCTGGTACGGTGGTGCAGCTTTCGCCGCTGGTACGCCGCATCGTCGCCGGCAATGGCGGGCCGATGACCTTCACCGGAACCTGCAGCTACATCGTCGGCCACGGCAAGGTCGCGATCATCGACCCCGGCCCCGACGACCCCGCCCATCTCGCCAGCCTGCTCGCGGCAGTCGCCGGCGAGAGCGTCGAGCAGATCGTCATCACCCACACCCATCGCGACCATTCTCCGGCGAGCCGTGCCATCAAGGCCGCGACCGGCGCCGCGATTGTCGGTTGCAGCCCGCACCGCCCCGCCCGCGAGCTCGCGCTCGGCGAGATCAACCCGCTCGACGCCGCAGCCGACAGGGACTACGCGCCGGATCTGGTGATGGGCGATGGCGACGCCGTTTCCGGCCAGGGCTGGAGCCTGCGCGCGGTCGAGACGCCCGGCCACACCGCCAACCATCTCGCCTTCGCCCTCGACGAGGAGGAGACGCTGTTCTCGGGCGACCATGTCATGGCCTGGTCGACCTCGATCGTCGCGCCGCCCGACGGCTCGATGGTCGCCTATATGGCCTCGATCGAGAAGCTGCGCGGCGCGGACCATCGCCTCTATTGGCCAGGCCATGGCGGGCCGGTGCGCGAGCCGCAGCGTTTCCTGCGCGGGCTGGTGCAGCACCGGCTCCAGCGCGAAGCGGCGATTGTCAACCGGCTGCGGGCCGGCGACGAGACGATCTCGGCCATGGTGCCGATGATCTATCTGGATCTGGCGCCGGCGCTGCATGGCGCCGCCTCGCTGTCGGTCCTCGCACAGCTCGAGGATCTGGTCGCGCGCGGCATCGTGCTCTGCGACGACGCCCTGCCCGCGCTGGCGAGCCGCTACCAATTGGCTTGAGAGCCGAGCCTCAGCGCAACTCCACCAGCAGCTTCACCTCCTCGTCGAAGGCGGCGATGCGCCTGGCATTGCCGCCGAAATCGAAACCGCCGAGCCGCGAGGCCGAACGGATGTCGATCCGGCTGCCATCGGCGCGCGGCCGGATCCGGATGGTGATGTCGTCGACCAGACGCAGCACGCGCGAATGCGCCACCGCATCGAGCCGCCCCGCGCCGCTGCGCCCCCCCGGCGCCGCGCCCTCCAGCACCCGCCAGCCGAGATTGACTGAAGCCTTGCGGGCGATGTCATAGGCGACCTCGGCCGGCAGCTCGAGCACGATCGGCAAAGCGCGCGGATAGCCTTGGCGCTGCGCCTTGCGCCGCTCGGCCGGCACGTCCGGCGGCACCAGCCCCTGACGCGCCGCGAGCGCGACGCGCGAGCGGCTGAAGGCCGGCGGCTCCTCGATATCGGTCGAGACGTCGCTGAGCAGCGGCAGCGTCGCGAGTTGGAAACCGGCATAAGCCACCGGCAGCAGCAGGAGCAGGCTGAGCACGAAAGCGAAGGCGGCGATGCCGATGCCGCGATGCCCGTCCTGCCAGATCCGCACGAAGGCGGCGAGCGACAGCAGCAAGGCCAGAAGAACAAAGACATAGGCTCCGGCGATCGGCGCCAGCCTTTCCACCGAAGGCTGCCCGAAGCGGAAGATCACCACCGCGAGCACGACGACCGTCAGACCGAACAGCGCCAGCCGGCGGCTCCAGATCGCCGCACGCGAAACCGGTTCCTCGAAGACGAGACGGCGGTGCATGCCTCTTAGGTGGCCGAGCGCCGCGCGGAAGGCAAGCGGGCGATTTCGGCACCGCTTCCTGGTAGGTCATCCCGGCCGGCGCCGCGAGACAGCACAGAGCCGGGATCCCAGCCTGAACTTCGCCGGAACAGGCTCTGGCATGGGTCCCGGGTCGGGCTGCGCTCGCCCGGGACGACCGGAAAAAGCCCGGGCGACGCGCTCAGTCGATTGCCCGAACCGCCCCCTTCGCCGCGCTGGTCGCCAGCGCCGCATAGGCCTTCAGCGCGGTCGAGACCTTGCGCTTGCGCGGCGTCGCCGGCTTCCAGGCATCCTTGCCCTTGGCCTCCATCGCGGCACGGCGGCGCGCCAGTTCCTCGTCGGAGATCTTCAGGTTGATGCTGCGGTTCGGGATGTCGATCTCGATGACGTCGCCGCCCTCGACCAGGCCGATCGCGCCCCCTTCCGCCGCTTCCGGCGAGACATGGCCGATGGAGAGGCCGGAGGAGCCGCCCGAGAAACGCCCGTCGGTGACCAGCGCGCAGGCCTTTCCGAGCCCTTTCGACTTCAGATAGCTCGTCGGATAGAGCATTTCCTGCATGCCCGGCCCGCCGCGCGGCCCCTCATAGCGGATCAGCACGATCTCGCCGGGCTTGACCTTGTTGTTGAGGATGCCCTCGACCGCCGCGTCCTGGCTCTCGAAGATCACCGCGGCGCCCGAGAAGGTCAGGATCGAGGCGTCGACGCCGGCCGTCTTCACGATGCAGCCATCGAGCGCGATGTTGCCGTAGAGCACGGCAAGGCCGCCATCCTGCGAATGGGCATGCGCCCTGTCGCGGATAACGCCGGTCTCGCGGTCGAGATCGAGCTCGGCATAGCGCCGGTCCTGGCTGAAGGCGGTCTGCGTCGGCACGCCGCCCGGCGCGGCGCTGTAGAAGCTCTTCACTGCCTCGCTGGTGGTCTGCCTGATGTCCCAGCGCTCGAGCGCCTCGGCCATCGTCGCGGCATGCACGGTTGGCAGCGAGGTGTCGATCAGCCCGGCGCGATCGAGCTCGCCGAGGATCGCCATGATGCCGCCGGCGCGGTGCACGTCCTCCATATGGACATTGGCGACCGAGGGCGCGACCTTGCACAGCACCGGGACATTGCGCGACAGCCGGTCGATATCGGCCATGGTGAAGTCGATCTCGGCCTCATGCGCCGCTGCCAGCAGGTGCAGTACGGTATTGGTCGAGCCGCCCATCGAGATGTCGAGCGTCATCGCGTTCTCGAAGGCCTTGAAGCTCGCGACATTGCGCGGCAGCACCGAGGCGTCGTCCTGCTCGTACCAGCGCTTTGCGATGTCGACGATCAGATGGCCGGCCTCGACGAAGAGGCGCTTGCGGTCGGCATGGGTCGCCAGCGTCGAGCCATTGCCCGGGAGCGCCAGGCCGAGCGCCTCGGTCAGGCAGTTCATCGAATTTGCGGTGAACATGCCCGAGCAGGAGCCGCAGGTCGGGCAGGCCGAGCGCTCGATCACCTCGACTTCGCTGTCGCTGAGGTTGCTGTCGGCGGCCGCGACCATGGCATCGACCAGATCGACCTTCTTCAGCACGCCCTCGGCGATGAACTTGCCGGCCTCCATCGGGCCGCCCGAGACGAAGACGGTCGGGATGTTGAGGCGCATCGCCGCCATCAGCATGCCTGGCGTGATCTTGTCGCAGTTCGAGATGCAGACCATGGCGTCGGCACAATGGGCGTTGACCATGTACTCGACGCTGTCGGCGATCAGCTCGCGCGAGGGCAGCGAATAGAGCATGCCGTCATGGCCCATGGCGATGCCGTCATCGACCGCGATGGTATTGAATTCCTTGGCGACGCCGCCAGCCTTCTCGATCTCGCGCGCGACGAGCTGGCCGAGATCTTTCAGATGCACATGGCCCGGCACGAACTGGGTGAACGAGTTCACCACCGCGATGATCGGCTTGCCGAAATCCGAATCCTTCATGCCGGTGGCGCGCCAGAGCCCACGGGCGCCGGCCATGTTGCGGCCATGGGTGGTGGTGGCGGATCTCAACCTCGGCATGCTTGACCTCTTCGCCCATACGCTCAAACAGAGAGTTTGGGACTAAGGCTAGCGACCGCGGCTGACCAGCCAAAATTGAATTATTCGATTTTGACCATCGGCGCGGTCCATGCTGCGGGCGCGAAGCAGGATGAGGGCTGGAAAAGGGAATGGTGTGACGGCGCTCCGCAACATCGACATCGACCTGCTGCGCTCCTTCGTCACCATCGCCGAATTGCGCTCCTTCACCCGTGCCGCCGCCGCCCTGTCGCGGACGCAGTCGACCATCTCGACGCAAGTGCGCCGGCTCGAGGAGATCGCCGGCCAGACCCTGCTGCGGCGCTCGCCGCAGGAGGTGCTGCTGACCCGCGCCGGCGAGGATTTCCTCGGCTATGCCCGCCGCATCGTCGCACTGCATGACGAGGCGCTCGACGTGGTCAGGGCACAGGGCGTGTCGGGACGCGTCCGTCTTGCCGTGATGGACGACTACGCCACCATCGTCCTGCCCGAGACCCTCGCCCGCTTCGCCCGCTCGCATACGGAGGTCGAGCTCGAGGTCACCACCGGCTTCACCCGCGATCTGATGAATGCGCTTGGCGAGGAGTTCGACCTCGTGCTCGCCACCCAGCGCGCCGGCGACGGGCGCGGCGAGGTGCTGCGCACCGAGCGCACCGCTTGGGCGGCCTCCGACCGGCATGATCTCTCGCTCGCCGGCCCGCTGCCGCTCGCCTTGTTGAAGGCGCCGAACATGTATCGCGAATGGGCGCTGGAGGCGCTGAACGAGGCCGGGCTCGGCTGGCGCATCCTGTTCTCCAGCTCCAGCATCGGCGCCGTCGAGGCGATGGCGGCGGCTGGCGCCGCGCTGACCGTGGTCAAGGCCGGCACCGCACGGCCCGGCCTGCGCCTGCTCGGCACCGAGCACGGGCTTCCCGCCCTGCCCGCTTCCGAGATCGCGCTGCATCTCGCCCCGGGACGCCCCGGCGCCGCGGCCCGCGCGCTCAGCAGCTTCCTCGCCGAGGCGCTCCGGGAAGGCCGCGAGAGCTAGCCCTCGCGCTCGGGCAGGCTTTCCACCAGGATTTCGCGTTTTCCGGCGTGGTTTGCGGGGCCGACGATGCCCTCGTTCTCCATGCGCTCCATGATCGAGGCGGCGCGGTTGTAGCC
>NZ_JBSHIO010000014.1:0-111508 GCF_053618995.1 Allobosea sp. NPDC055594 | reverse complement strand
GCGCTGAAGCGACCCGTCGTCGTCGACCTGCGCAACATCTACCGCTCGAGCGAAATGCGCCAGCGCGGCTTCGAATACCTCAATATCGGAAACGCATGAGGATCAACGCAGCCGGCGCGCATGAAACGTCATGGCGCCAGATCCTACCGGAGAACGAACTCAAGCCGGCTGGGCAGTTGCAGGCCGGGTTGATAGGGGTGCGAATATCGACGCATGGCAAATTTGCTGTGATCGTCCATTTTCAACCGTATCGGATTTGGATTCGGTGGCGGCAGGAGACGATAAGGAAGAGATGGGCATTCTCCAGCGGCTTTACGCGTCCCTTCAAAATCGCCGTTTCGACCAGGCTCTGCGGAAACGCGACGCGAATGCGCTCTCGGCATTCGCTGGCGAGAGCGGTTTCCGGGCAAGGCCTCGGCAGGCGCTGGCGGCCGCGCGCCTGCTGATCGAGCAGGGGCGGCCGGTTGCCGCGGCTGCCCTGATTCAGAATGCGCTTTTAGCCGAACCGGGCCAGAAGGAGCTGATTCTTGCCCTGAGGGAAGCCGTTCAAGGGATTGTCGTTACCGCTGTCTCGCCTGCGGCCGAGGAGCTGGCACGGCGTGCCGATGCTGCGCGCGATGTAGGCCATTCGGCAGAGGCGGCCACTCTCTATGGGGAAGCGCTTTCGATCTTGCCCGACGCCACGCATTGGCGTGTCCAGCGTGCGAACATGCTCAAGGATTCGGGCGACCTTGCCGCCTCCGTGCCGGAATACCGCCGCGCCCAATTGGAGCGGCCGGAGGATGCCGACATCCCGCTTCAGCTCGGTCGCGCTCTGAAGCAGGCCGGCAAAAACGACGAAGCCCGCGAGAGCTTTCGCGAAGCTCTGCGGCGAGATCCCGCAAATCGCGCTGCTCGCGATGAACTCGCTTGGCTCGGCGAGCCGCAGGACCAGGTCCAGCAAACGCTCGCCGCGCTCGAGCGCGGAGAGCCTTCTGCGCTTTTCGCGCTCGCTGACGTGCTTTCCAACCTGCAGGCAAATTTTTCGCGGATCGAGCGACTGCTGCCTTCGGCCTCGGCCGGTTCAACCTTCCCGCCCGAACTCCATGCTCTCTTCCGGCGTCATTGCCCGTCACCGGCCGCGCCTGCCGGGCGCGCCGCGTTCCGCCTGGCGATCCTGATCGACGCCGATGCTGGACCCGATCGCAGCTTCCATGCCCGGCTCGACGCGCTGATCGCTCTGGCGAGCCGCGACGTCGTCCTGATCGTGACCGTGACCGATGCCGGCCGGCGCGACGACATCCTGCGCCGAGCGGCGCCCGAGGCGGACAGGCTGCTGATCTGTCGCGCCAGCTTGACGCTTCCCGAATTGGTGGCGCTTCTCGGCGAGTACGGATGCCAGGGCCTGCTGGTCCTGGAGGGCGAAACCCTTCCCGATGCGGTCGCGCCCGACTGGTTCTCCCTTGCGCTTCAGCGCGCCGAGTCTGCCTATGCCGATGGCGAGAGCGGCACGCTGCGCCCCGATGGGGGGATCGAGCATCACGCCCCCATCCTGCGCTCGCGCCATGATCCGCAGCGCGGCATCGCAGCTCCTGGCCGAGCCCTCGCGCTGAGAAGTGCGATGCTGGCGGAGATCGCGGCCGCGCAACCGGACGTGCCTGCGACGATCGCTGCCTTCTGGGCGGTGGCGGCTCATCGCGCCGCGCCGCTGCATATTCCGCTTTTCCTGGCCTGCGACATAGGTGTCGTGCCGGCGGCTTCCCTTGAGTCCGCTCTGGCATTCGCCGGAGCGCCTGTCGCCATCGGCTGCGTGATCCCGACCCGCAGCCACGCCGAAGATGCGGAGCGCTTCGTCCACTCGCTACGGAGTACGGCCCGCCACCCCGGAGCGCTGTCGATCATCGTCGTCGACAACGGCGTCTCCGGCGAGGGCCTGGCTGCGCTTGCGCGGCTGTCGGGGGAGGGCGTCAGGATCCTGCGGGACCACGAGCCCTTCAACTGGTCGCGGCTGAACAACCGAGCCGCGGCCGAACTCGGCGAGGCGCAGATCCTGCTCTTCGCCAATGACGACATGGAGATGCTGACGCAGCATTGGGATGATGAGCTGCGTGCAATCCTAGCGCGCGACGGCGTTGGCGCCGTCGGTGTCAAGCTCCTCTATCCCGATCGGACCATACAGCATGCCGGCCTTCTCTGCTCCTGGGCCGGCCGCCCGGAACATGAGGGCCGTGGCGAAGCGGAGGATGCGGCCGGTCCTGCAGGGCGCTGGCAATGCCGGCGCACGGCACTGGCCGTGACCGGTGCCTTCCTGGCGACGGTCCGCGCCGATTACGAGGCGGTCGGTGGCTTCGATCCCGATTTTCCGCTCGGGCTCAATGACGTCGATTTCTGCCTGCGACTGCGCGAACTGGGCCGCAGCACCGTCTACACGCCGCACGTGGCCTTGTTTCATCACGAATCGAAAACACGCGGCAAACATGCCGCCGACGCGGCGCAGGCGGCCCGGGCCGAGGCGGAAGACGCGCGTTTCGCGGCGCGCTGGCCAGCCCGGCTCATGCTCGACCCCACCGTCAATCCCAATTGGTCAGAGTCCTTGGCACCGTTCCGCGCCTATCGGGCGCCCGCGGGCGCCGCCGTCCTGCGCTATCTCGACGACCAGCTCGCGGAAGCGACCGCGGCTTTTCGACACGATCCGACACGATGACTACCGGATCGATCGTTGCTTTCGTTTTCCGCCGGCGGTCCGACGACCTTTGAGTCGCGAAGGAGCTGTGATACCCGAGCGGTCAGCGGCGGAAAGCTCCAACTGCGGGTTCCGATTTGTCCCACCAGCCTACCCTGCGTGATGCGCTCTCGGTCAAGCAACGGGTCTACCAGGCGCTGATCGTGCGCTATCTGGTCGGACGGTACGGCCGCGGCAATATCGGCTTCCTGTGGGTCGTCGCCGAGCCGATGCTGTTCTGCGGCGGCGTCATGCTGGTGTGGACGATCACGAAGGGAAGCGCCACGCACGGGATCAACGTCGTCGCCCTTGCCTATACCGGCTATCTGCCCCTGCTCCTGTGGCGCCACCTGTCGTCGATGCAGCATCTTCTGAGAGGGAGCAAGCATCTGACGATCTTCCGCGACATTCATCTTCTGGACGCGGTCTTCACGCGCTTCCTGCTCGATTTCGTTTCCATCTCGGCGAGCGCCCTGATCGTCTATCTGGTCCTGCAGGCGGCGGGCTCCATGCCCGAGGCCCATGATTGGTCCGACATCCTTCATGGCTGGTTCCTGATGGGGGGGCTCGGCTTCGGTGCCGGCCTCCTGACCGCGGCGCTCAGCGAGCTTTCCGAGATCGTGGAAAAGCTCGTCGGACCGGTTCAGTATTTCCTGCTGCCGTTCTGCGGCTGCTTTTACATGGTGACATGGCTGCCGGATCCCGCGAAGGACGTGGTCTGGTACATACCGCTCCTGCATTCTTACGAGCTGATCCGAGGCGGATTTTTCGGCCCCGAGATCCCGACCTATGCGACACCCGCCTATGGCTGGGCATGGGCGCTGGCGCTGACCGGCCTCGGCTTCGCCGTCTTCCGTCTGGTCGAAGACCATGTCGGCCAGAAATAGCAGGTGACATCACACCATCGAAACCTTGAACACTCCAGTCGCGACCGAAGCATATCGCCAAGGAGTCCCCCGAGCCCGCAAAGCCTATTGGTGCGGTATCCGTTCCAGGCGGTCGACGCGTGCCGAAAGCTCCCTGATTGCCTGAACCATCGGGGCGATAAGCTGATCATAGCGTAGCGACTGGCGACTTTCGGGGTCGTCGGGGTCGTCGAGCAGCCAGATGCCGCAGTCGACTCCGGCCGCTTCCAGCGCCGCGTGGACTTCCTGCGCCATCAGCCCGACATGGCAGCGGTTACCTGTGCGGGGCGTCTCGATGATGCGGATCTGCGCCGGC
Source organism: Allobosea sp. NPDC055594 (assembly GCF_053618995.1). NCBI lineage: Bacteria > Pseudomonadati > Pseudomonadota > Alphaproteobacteria > Hyphomicrobiales > Alloboseaceae > Allobosea > Allobosea sp. NPDC055594. The sequence continues at coordinate 107,586 of NZ_JBSHIO010000014.1, read as the reverse complement.
TCCGGGGCTTCCCCCGCCTCCGGCCCCGGAGCCGGCTCGGGGCGCTCCTCGACGAGCAGCCCACCCTCGCGCCAGCGGAACTGTTTCGGACGCAATGCCAGGACGAAATCGAGCCCAAGCGGGCAATCGCGCACATCCGTCTTGAGACGCTGGTCGGAAGACTGGATGACGCCGCCTGCCGCATAGACACTGGCCCAGCGATAGCTGGAGCTACCGAGGCTATGGGCATTGTCGGCGGCCGGCGACACCGTTCCCGCAACCGTGAATCTTGCATGGGGCGTGGTCACGCCGAGACCGAGATCGCCGGCTGCCGTCAATCGCAAGCGTTCGGTCAGTGTCCCACCCGCCGGAGTGGTGGAGAAGCTCAGGCGGCCCGGCACTACGCCGCTGCTCACGGTCGTGTCCACGGCGGCGGTGATCGAGACGGAGCGTTGGAAGGCTGCGCCGTCGCTGGCCTCGAAATGCATGCCTCCGAGTGTGTCGTTTCCGGCTGCGGCTGCGTGCGTCCCGATCGCGGCGCCTCTGCTCTTGGCGAAGACGATACCGTTAGGTCCACCGGAGTTGCCGACCCAACGGCTCAGCAGCATGCCCGATCCCGCCGAGGTATTGTTCATCTGGAAGGTCGGCCGTACCGAGAAGGCCACGGCGATATTGCTGGTGTCGCCGGCCAGTGAGGTGATCAGGTGGCCTTCCGAGGTGAGGTGAAGCCGTGTGCGATCGGCCGTGCGCAGGTCGAGCTGAAGCGGGGTCGCTGCCAGGCTCGAGGTCCAGTTGGTCCCGTCTTCCGAAAGCTTGAGCTCGAAGGCCTGCGAGCCGGTGAGGCCGAACTCGGCCTGGCCGGAAAAGCCGGTCTGGAAGACAACGCTCGCCGTGTTCGGGGTGGCGACCCGGCTCACCGCGATGCGGCAGTCGCCGCTTTCCTCTGCCGCAGCTTGAAACAGCGCGGTCGACGAACGCACGGCGAGGCGCGCGGCGAGCGAGGCTGGCATGTTGATGCCGAGGCTGTCGGCCAGCTGCGCCTTGACTGGTTGCCAGGCGCCCTCGGACCAGACCCTCAACGCGCCGTCCTGTTCCAGGAAGGCGATCCACCCGGGGCCAGGCGAGATGAAGCGCCAGCCGCCTTCCTCTTTTTCCGCGATGTCGCCGGCTGCCCCGCCGCCGATCGCGTTGAGCAGCAGCACACGGTCACCGGTCCCGGCACCTTCGGGCAGGGCGCTCGCAATGGCCTTGGCTGTCAGATGGACGATGTCGTCGAGCGCCATCAGCGCATCGTTGTGCGTGACATGCTTCTGGGCCTGACCGGCGGCGAGAAATGGCAGACCGAGGCGCGGTGTCGAGGATGCGGACATGGCGGACTCCCTCTTTGAGGGAGATTTTGTATATGAAAAAAATCCTATATCAAGGATATCATACTTATTTTGTGCGGCGCCGGATCTCTCCGAGCAAGGTGTCGCCGTAGCGGTTCCTGAAATCGACTTCGATCGCGGCAATCGCACGATCATTGCCGCCCTGCTCGTTGAAGTTCTTGTAGAGAGAATGATCCTTGGTCGTTTCCGGCAGTGAATTGACCCGGTAGTCGGCGTGAATCATGAAAACCGGCACGTCGAGGATCGCGCTGTGCCATTTGAACCAGAGGTCGTCGACAGTGCGCGCCAGCGCGACGCCGCGCTCCATGTCGAGCACGTCCGGATGGAAGAAGATGGTGTTGTAGAGCACGCCGTCCTTGCCGGTCGGCAGGTTCAGCACACTTCTGGAGGCGCCTGGCTGGCGGCGCATCCAGGAACGATAGCCCATCCAGCCATCGGCGTCGTAGGCCATCTGATGGCCGCGATAGCAGACGATGCAGTTCTGCAGACGGTAGTGGAAGTACAGATCCGACACCCAGCTCGGAGGGTAGAGGGTATCGTCGTCGGCGGTGACCACGAGGGAGGATTGGCCGAGCCGTTCCTCAAGCAACGGCACGAGTTTGCGATATGAGCCGATATTGCGGACGAAATGGACCTCGATCCGCGGCGCGTGCGCCTCGATCACCCGCATGCACGCTTCCGGCAATGTGTCGATGCCCTCGTCGAGAAGAAAGGCGTCGCGCGACACGTACAGACGGATCGTCAGATTCGGATAGCTTTGCCGGGCCAGCGATTCGAGTGTGAGATGCAGGGTCGGCAGGCGTGCATGGATGGTCGTCAAGCTGATCGTGATCGGTTCGGCGGTCGACGATGGGCTGGGCATGACAGTCTCAAGAGTGGCGTGGCGGTTGTCTGGGGAAGGTGCGCGGGGGGTCACAGGCTCGCGCTGGTCGGCCTGAGCGGGAATGGAACCGTCAATGGCAGCGCTCCGGCCGTCTCGGCACCTAGCGCCAGCAGCTCCGCCCGCTTCATGAAAGTATCCCGCAGCAATGCGAGGTAATGACCACGGGTGGAGGCAGCCGTGTTCGAAAGGGATTGCGGCGTCGCCAGACAATACATAAGCGGGCAGGGATCGTGATGGATCGCATGGACGCCGGCCCAATTGCGGATCCGCTCTCGGAACTCGACGTCGCCGCGCGAACGAACCGACGCGAAAAGGCCGAACTGCTCGAAGAGCGAACGGTGGAAGACTGAGGTCATGGGACCATCCCCGAAGATCTCGAGCGTATGCTCGAGTTGCGGGCGTCCCTGATAGTCCAGCCTGACATGGGCGGTGGTACTCAGCCGGACATGCGGGTTGTGCGTCATCGTTGCGATCTGGGTTTCGATCTTCTGCGGATGGGCGAAATCATCGCAGTCGTTGATGGCGACGAAAGGCGCGTCCGAATGGCGGATCGCCCAGTTCCGGCAGTCATAGGGGCCGACATTGCGGGGCATGCGATGGAAGCGGAAGCGCTGGTCGACGAGGGCCGCTTCCTGGATCTGCTCGGGCTCGATCTCGTCCGAGCCATCGTCGATCACGATCACGTCGAGGTCGGAATAGCTCTGAGCCGCCAGAGACAGCATCACCTGCCGCATCAGATCGAGATCCGGATTGAACACGGAGCAGATGACCGCGACCTTGCCGGCACGGGTCACCTCGGATCGTGCCGCTCTTTCGGCCGTCATGATACCGCCGAAGACGGTCGCCAGCCCACCTGTGCCGAAGGTGACCGGTTCGACGCCGCGCTCGTGGCACAGCCGCGCGATTGTCCGGTTGAACCCGGAGAAATCATCGAGCCGGGTCTGGGCCGCAAGATAGAGCGGGGCTTCGACCTCCGCCTCCACCGGCACGCGCGACACGAATTGCTGCATCGTCTCGCGATCGCCCAACAGCACGGCGGCCAGCAATTGGTCGCGTTCATCGAAGCGTGAGGGGTCGATGAGATCCGCGCAGCGCAAGCCCATGGCCTGCAATTCGACGGAATAGGTGCGCGTCAGCGCGGCGAATTCCTTGACGGATCGGCCGGATGCGAAAAAGCGGATCACGGCCTGCCGGACCGCCTCCGGATCGGCCGAGCGCAGGCTGCTGGTGAGCACGGCCGACGGGTCGGCGAAGACCAGGAGGTCGGCCAGGGCGAGCCCGCTGCCGCGCAGCCTCAGATCGGGCTGGAGACCGTTGGCGACGATAGCCGTCGCGACGATCCGTGCGAAATCTGGCTCGGACAGCAGCGACGGACGGCTATCGTCGATCTGGACCAGAGCCGTCCAGATCGTGCTTGGCGAGCAATAGCGGGCGATCAGATCGAAGGCGCGGAAGACCGGCCGCGCGCTCTTGGAGGTCAAGCCCCCCTGCAAGATGAGAGTGAGCATGCTGGCCAGGGCATCTGGCTCCAGCGTCGCTGCGAGCGCTTCGCCGACGGCGGTCAGAGCACTCGGGCAGTTGCGTGCCAGATGAGGTGCGTGCGGGCAGAAGGCGGCCGCGAAGTCGGGTTCGAGGCTGAGCCGACGAGACAGGCTCGCCAGAGCCGTGAGCTGTCCGTCCTCGACCACACCTGCGAGCAGGTTGGGCGCTGCCAAAGCGGACTTCATCCCCTGGTGGGCCAATTGCGGAAGGCCGAGCTCGATCAGGCGTTCCGCGAGTTCGAGCGCCTGGGGAAACGTCGCGGCCGGAAGCGCAGCTGCAGCCTCCGATGCGGCGATGCGGTTGATCCTGGCCAGCTGATGTCGCTCAGCCTGAACGATCCGATCGAGATCTGCATGGCTGATCCCGCCTTCCATCCAGGTCAGCAGTTCGGGCTGACTACGGTGGAAGGCTGCGCCTTCAACAGGCAGCGGCTGCTCCGGGATGACGAGCGGGAGATCGTTCGACACGAGCTTAGCCAGATCGTCAGCTCGCCAGACGGCAAAATCGATCCGTGCGATCGTGGCATGGTCCCCGGCCAGAACGAGTTGCAGGGTACTTTTGCGCAGGTCCCACGTCATCGCAGCGAAGGCGGTACTGCGACGGCCCGTTCGTTCATAGGCCCGCAATGCGTCGTCACGGAATGAGGCGTCGTAGGAGAGGGCCGGACTCATCACCAGCACCGGCTCGTCCGGTGTGGCCTCGCCGATGAGCGCGATCAGTCGTGCGCGGGCGCGTTCCACCCACGTCTCCGGCGCTTCGTCGCGCAGATCGACCACGCTGATCGCTCCGGCCGCGCTCTGGAGCGCGTCCACCTTCCCGGTTTCGACGACGGGAAATTCCGCTATCGCCAGTGCCGGCTGGCCGGCTCGTCGCCCGCCCTCCAGACGCGCTCCGATCAGCAGGCGCCGCGCTCCGAAGCGAGATTGATATCCCTGCAGGCTCACGATCTGCTGCGAGCCCGACAGATAGGCCAGCACGGGCCAGATCACGGCTCCCACCGGCCGCGCCATGCCGACATCGCCACGCAGATGTATTGCATCATCGCCGGTGTGCTCAGCCGCATCCGTGACGACCGTCACCGTAGCCGTCGCGTCCAGCGCCTCCAGAAGATCGACCTGAGGAACCTGCAAGAGCTGTCGCAGGCAAAGCCAGCGTGCGCGCCGCGCGCCAATGCCCTCGTCCGCATCTTCTTCCGCGAGTGTGGCGCGCGCCTCCTCGGAGAAGGCGGCGATCCATTCGGGCGGGAGCAAGGCGAGGCGCTTGGCTCTGTGCGCGCCTGCGACAGCGGCCAGGCCCTGCCGGATCTCGTTCACGCCGAGCACGTTCTCGAAAGATCCATACAGGTCGGCCGGATCATCCATCTCGTCGCGCAGGAGGCAATCCAGCACCAGGCGCCTTGCGACCAGCTGCGGATGCCGGTCGGCTTGCGCGATCGCCAGCAGGAAAGCGCGTTCGATCCCTGCGGAGACCAGCGCGTCGTCGATCGCCCTGGCAGCCTCGACGACGCCCGGAGCATCGACCGGCAGCTGTCCCTCGCGCTGCGGCCCAAAGGGCTGCCCATCCTCGAATGTCAAGGTGAGCCCAGCGCGCTCGCCCGGCTGCAGGAGCCTTGCCAGCGGCACCGCAAAGCCACAAGGCAGCGGCTCGGCCAAGCCCGCCTCCCGAGCATGGGCCGGCGCATCGGCCGTCACTCGGACGGAGCGTCCATTATCTGCCGTGATGACGAGTTCGAGTGGCTCGGCGATGACCGAAAGGTTCGCCGCCCAACCCGAAATCAGCTCGCCGGAGATAGTCCAGACTCCGCAGGCATCGACCCGGCCATCGCCGCGCAGCGTGCCGCCGCCGGCGCGCAGCGCCATCTGGACATCCCGCTCGCGCAAGGATCTCGGCGCGATTGCGCGTGCTTTCTGTTCGCGAGCCTCGGCATTGCCGTGTAGGCGCACTGGCAGGCCGAACAGGGCGAGCGTGGCGATGACATCGTCCTTGGCCAGGGCGCCGAAGGACACTGCGGCGCCCTCCCGGGAGCGCTCGTCCTCTTTCTCGTCGAAAACGGCTCGCAGTTGGGCCGTTCCCGCTGCTCGAATCGCTCGCCGCAGGGTCTCGCCTCGCTGCGTCGTGACTTCGACGATGGCGGTGCCATTGACCGCAGCCGGCAGCGCGATGTCGAAGACGCCCGGCGAGACCTGTTCTGCCTGGGCGGCGGCCGCGAGCAACGATGCCAGTGGGAGCCTCTGAAGCGCGAGGCTGGCAGGCGCCTCGAGAGTGAGCTCGCTGTCGAGATCGAGCGCGCCGACGCTGCTCAGATCGAGACTGAATCGCGCGCGGCCGAAGCCCGCGGAGATATCGGCCTCTTCGACAACCGCCAATGTCGAGGTCAACGGAAAATCCCGCGCTGCGAGCACGATGCTCAGATCGGGGCGTGGCGCTCCGTAGACAGAGCCAACCAAACGCCCGGCATCGAATGCAAGGCGTCCCCACCGCAAGCCCGGGGTTGCGTCGGCCACGAAGGCTTTGCGGAAGCGCGCCAGCTCGATCGGCCCGGTATCGGTATATGCCTCCACGACGGCGATGCGTGTCTGGCCGTCGACGAAAAGCTGGGGCGGCGTAAAATGGAAGGCAACCGCATCGGTGCCGGCGAGGCTCTTGGGCTGGAGATAGGCGGATCCCGCCAGCGCGCCGTCGAGCTTCAACGAGATACTCGACAGGCGCTCGAAAGGCACTATGAACCAGCCCCGGACGCTGCCGGCGAGATCCGTGTCGACGAAGGCCTCGCCCGCGCCCGGTGCATCGCTTCCAGCGGACATATCGCCGCCTGGTATGGTGAGCGGTGTGCCATCCTCAAGAAATACCTCGACCGGCGTGCCGATCTCGATGTCTTCGGGCAGCTCAATCTGAAAGCCATCGAAGCTGCCTGATACTGTCGAAAAATGGCAGGCGAGCCCCTCGATCTGTCGCTCCCCGCTTTTGACGACGACTTTGGCCGGGTGTTCCCCGGCTGTGTCGCGTGCGCGCCCGACGATGATACGGCCGTTACGGAGGCCGTCGACGCTTCCGGAGAAACGCTGCGGCGCAGGGCGCTCCTTGCGCCTGGCCGAGTTCCCTTTGGCGCTGGTTTGTCCTTCCACTTCGCGCGTCGGCTCGGCATGTGGCGCTTCAGGCTTCTGGCCGCGCCTGGCGGCGGCCCTCAGAACGAGGATTTGCAGCTCCTCATCCGTTTCGGCGAGGATGCGGGGGTCCTTCGACAAGGCCTTCACGGCCTCGAACGCCTCGCGCGTGCCGGGATCGTCGAGCCGCTTGAGCAGATGCGCCAGATGAACCCAGGGATCAGCATCTTCCGGCGCGAGTTCCGCGGCGCGCCGATAGGCGGTGGCGGCCTCTCCCAGCTGTCCGCTCTCCTTCAGCGCATGGGCGTATTGCACCCACAGACCCGCTTCACCGGCCGCTACCGCCACAACTTGAGCATACGTCTCGGCGGCTTCGCGCCATGCGTGTGCGTCACGAAGACCATCGGCCTTGGTAATCAGATCACGGATGAACTTATCGTCCTTGCCGCCCGCTGAGAATGCCTCGTCAGCCGGCAAAGGCTTCTTTGACGAAGGTCTAAACTTCCGAGTAAGGCGCATCAAATTCATATCGCAGACCTTCCTCACGTCGAACAGCCACGCGTCGCCTGAGCAGACGAGTATTATGAAATGCCAAAATTGTTGCGGGGAGCTCTACCCAATTAAAGCTTTATATGCGAGGGCAAAAAACGATAAGGATTACCTATGACTATCTCCTGGTTGCGTTTCGTCAGATGGTTCTCCACTGCCCCGGACGGCGACGCCCAGATCCTTTCCGTCAGCGATGCGATTCTGGCCGAGGCCGACGCGCTGCGTGATGGCGGCCGTTGGGTAGAGGCTGCCGCTGGCTATGCGCGTTTCCTGCAGATCAATGGTTCACAGCCGGCGATCCATGTCCAGCACGCGCATGCGCTCAAGGAAGCTGGCCGGTACCGGGAGGCCCTTGCGGCCTATGCCCATGCCATCGCGCTCGCTCCGGACGATCCGGAGGCGATTCTCCATCAGGCCCATCTGCTGAAACGAATCGGTGATCCGGCGGCCCTTCAGACCTTCCGCCGCCTTGCCGCGCTCGATGCCACCGCCGTCTCGGCAGAAGAGCTGTCGCGGCTCGAGGCGCTGTTCGGCGATTCGGACCCTGACGTCGAGCCCGAGGCGCCGGTGTCGCCCACCGCCGAGATCCCGCCGCCAGGCCCCGCAACCCGCATCGTCGAGCCTCTGCCGCCCGGGCTGCATCCGCGACGACGGGCGGTTCGCTTCGTCGCAGACGTCGATGCCGAGGCTCCTGCTCCGAAGCTGCGCGTCATGCTCGATGGCGACATCTGGTGGAGCGGCGACATCGAGACGCGCCCGGGATCGCGGTCCCGCCAGATCGACAGCATTTTTTCCTTCCCCGAGCCCGACGGCCCGATGGATCGTCGCGAGGTGCGGATCGAGGCGCTCTCGGACGGCATCACCCCGGCCCAGGCCTCGCTCACCTTGCCCTATGCCGCACGGTTCGAGGGCGAGTTCACGCTCGGGCCGCCCGGGCTCGGTGGCGACCGCATCGGAACGGCCCGTTTTGTCGACCGTGAGAGGCTGACGATCGCGCCGGCCTTGCGGGCGACGGATGCGGATGGCGTGTTCGTCCCGATAGTCCTCACGAGCTGGCGGCGCGAAGGCACGGGATTCGAGATCGTCTTCTCGGCCGTTTGCGACGGTGCTTTGCTGCTCTACCCGATGTGGAGCACGCAAGCGCTCTTGGAACGCGAGGCCGGCGAGGCGGATACGAGCACCCTCGCAGCGGTTTCTACGGTCGAAGGAGCCGAGGTCGTCGGCCGCATCCTCGGCATCGCCGACGGGCATGTCGAGGGCTGGGCGCTGCGTCCTGGCCAGCGCGATCGCGCGGTGATCGTCGATATCTTCGCCGTGGGAATGCTGGTGGGTTGCGGCCGGGCCGATCGACCGCGATCGGACCTGGCCGAGACGATCGGCGATGGCGGTGCCCATGGCTTCCGGATCGTCCTGCCCTGCGGCCTGCGGGAGAACACGCCGCTTACGGCGCGCGCACGCGGCTCCATGACCGATTTCGCCACGGGCCGCGTCCCGGCGCGAGCCGCCGGCGTTCTGGCCGCACCGGCGCGGGATGCGGTCTCTGCCGTCGCTGCCGCAGCGGCGACGGCAAAAGCCGCGCGATCGATCGCAGCGCTGCTGCTATGTGACGGCGATACGGCCTGGTGCGACGAGACGAGCCGCGTCCTGATCGAGCAGGGCCTGCCTGTTCACCGGATCATCCGCGGCAGTGGGGATTTCCCTGGGAGCCTTGACGCTGCATTCACCGTGATCGAGCAGGATCTCGTGCTGGTTCTGGGCGAGGCCGCGCTCTGGAACGAGGCGGCGCTCGCCCCGATGGCGCAGGCGCTGGCTGCCACCGGTGCCGTGGTGGCCGTGCCGATCCTGCAACCGTCCCGTTCCTCGAATCTTGCCGGCGCACCGGATCAGTGGGGCTGGTCGCTCGACCTGTCATGCGGCGAGGCGGCCCTGCGGCCGTCGCCGCCATCGCCCTGGCTCGCGCAGGCTGCGGCGGCATCTTCCTTTGTGACCGTGGCCGGCGCGGACTGGACGACGGCAAGCCTGATCGACCGGCGACGCTGGCTGGAAGGAGGCGGGCTCGTTCTTCGATCGTCGACAGAGGCGACGGCTTCGCCGCACAGCCCTGCCGCACCCATCGCGGCTCTCGCCGAGACCGAGACGATCTTGGCGACGCAGGCGGTGATCCCGTTGCGCGGCATGCCGTCGACGGAGCCCGTCCCGCTGCCCGCGGCCTCCGCTGACAGGCTGGCGCGGGCGCAGAGGAAGAGCCCGCTCCTGGCAGGAGCGCTTTCCGCGAGGCCGTCCGTCATCGCGCTGCTGGTCACGTCGACGCGGACCGATGCGCTCGAGGGCGATGCGATCGTCGCGCGCGAATTCGCTTCGGCGCTCTCGGCGGTGCTGCCCTCAGCCGAGTTTCGGCTGATTCCGCGCGAGCCCGATGGCGGGGCGGATCTGGCCGGCATCGATGCTGTGATCTCCCTTCGCGAAGATTGTGATCCGCGGCGTTTCCGCCATCTCTCGCCGTCCTGCCGTGTCGTGTTCTGGATCCGCAACTGTTTCGACGCTTTCCTGGAGAACGAAAACTGGCGGCGTGCAGACGAGGTGTGGATGTCGTCCGAGCACGAATGCAGGCGGTTCAGCCGGCATACCGGGCTTCCGGCTCGTCTCCTCAGGATCGCGACCAATCTGCAGCTGTTCGGGGCTGCGAAGCCCGATCCCGACCTCGCCTGCGATATCTGCTTCACCGGTTCCTATTGGGGCGTCCATCGCGAGATCGCGACCAGCCTCGCGCCCGAGATCCTGGATGCCACGGTGCGCATCTTCGGCGCCGGCTGGGATGCGGTGCCGGAGCTCGCCGCGGTGGCACAGGGGCCGGCGCCCTATGCCTGGATGCCGGCGATCTATGCGAGCGCCAAGCTCGTGATCGACGACGCCAACCATGTGACGATCGACAGCGGCTCGGTGAACAGCCGGGTCTATGACGCGATCGCGGCCGGCGCCCTGCCGATCACCAACGGCGTCGCGGGGGCGCAGGAGACCTTCGGCGACCTGCTGCCGACTTATCGGGACGCCCATGGTCTGACGGGGCAGATCCGCCGGTGGCTGGCGGATGAGCCGGGCCGCCTCGAGCGTGTCGCGGCGCTTCGGCGTCTGGTCATGGAAAAACATGGATTCGAGCATCGTGCCCGGGACGCCGTGCGCTTCCTGTCGGAGCCGGCGCAGATCCCGTTCGTCGCCGTGACCGGAGACGGGCCGGAGGCGGGAGCGATGGTGGATGCCCGGCCTGCCGGGCTCGCACCGCTCATGACGGCGCTGGCCCGCGCCGGCTGGCGCGCCGACTGGATCGGGCAATCGCATTGGGACGGGCGCCTGGCGGCGAGCGCCGATCTGCGCCTGCATGTCGGCGCCGCGCCGCCTCCCGCGACGCGAGCCGGCCAGGGTTCCGTCGCCTGGATCCTGTCCGAGGCCGACAGCTTGTCGGCGCGTATCGTCGGGCGCGAGAACGCCGTCTTCGTCCCTGCGGCGACGAGGCAGGCCGTGCCGGACCTGCCGCGAGCGGTCCGGACCCTGGACTGGCCGACGCGGGATGAGGAATTCGAGGCGATCGTGGCGCGTTTCGCAGGCCTGCGATGATGGAGCTCCGACCAAGACCGGCGCCGTTGAACAGGCGGCTCCATCGCTGTAACGATGCAGCCGCCCGGAGAGGTCCTACGCAACCTGGGATATCGCGCAGCCTGATGCCTTCCTATCACGGTCAGTTTCGGGCGATCGCGCCATGATGTCGGCTGCGTCCTTGCTCTATCCCGCCCCACCGACGATCGAAGAGCGCAGCGGTAGCGAATTCATCCCCGCTCACCCCATGCCCTTGCGGCGTGATCCCAATCTGCTTCAGATCGTCATTGGCGCCCGCCGCAGCCTGATCGAGGGCTGGACCGAGAGCTATTACCGGTCAGGGATCGACAGCTTCCGCATTCTGCGTCGCCAGATCGTCTTCGTGAACAGCCCGGAGCTCATCCGATACGTCGTGGTGACGCGGCACGGCAATTTCGAGCGCAAGAGCCCGCAGATGCGGCGTGCGCTGGAGGCCCTCCTCGGAGACGGGCTCTTCATCAGTGATGGCGAGACCTGGAAGAGGCGGCGCCCGCTGGTGGCGGACATCGTCCACAAGCGCAGGCTGCCCGAATTCGGCCAGACGATGGAGGATGCGGCGCTCGCCGTCGCAGAGGAATGGGGCGCGTTGCCGGCGGGCTCCGAGGTCGAGCTGACCGAGGAGATGGGGCGCCTGACCGCCACGATCATCTCCCGGGCCGTCTTCGGCAAGAACATCCCGCGCGACGCGGCCCAGCGGGTCATCGACGGTTTCAGTGCCTATCAGCGCCAGACCGATGCGTTCAATCTCGGCTATTTCCTTGGCGCCGATGACGGCTGGCCGGCCTTTGGCGGCAAGCGGCGGCGCCGTGCGATGGCGATGGTTCACGACGTCATCGAGAGCGTGATCAACGCTCATCTGGCGGGCGAGGGGGATGCGGGCTCGATGGTCGACCTGCTGATCCGCCGCAACCAGAAGAGCGGGGGCGAGCCGCTTGATCTCGCGGCGCTGCGCAACGAGGCGGCGACCATCTTCATGGCTGGGCACGAGACGACGGCGACGACGTTGGCCTGGGCCTGGTATCTGCTGGCCAACGCGCCCTGGGTGGCGCGCCATGTCCACGAGGAGATCGAGACGGCCTGCGGAACGCGTGCCCCGACCCTGGCCGACCTGCCGCGATTGCGCTGGTGCCGCGCCGTCATCCAGGAGACGCTCCGGCTCTATCCGCCGGTCCCGCTGCTGCCGAGGCAGGCTCTGGAGGCCGATCGCATCGGGCCTGTCGACGTCGAGAAATCGGCCCTGGTCATGATCGCGCCCTGGCTGCTGCACCGCTCCGTCGATCTCTGGGAGAAGCCGAACCATTTTCTGCCGGAGCGCTTCCTGTCCGGCACGCGGATCGACCCCTTCGCCTATATTCCCTTCGCGGTCGGCCCGCGGATCTGCCCCGGCATGAATTTCGGACTCGACGAGGCGACTCTGTGTCTGGCGATCCTGGCGCAGCGCTTCGAGGTGCGTCCCCGGGAGGGCTACAAGGTCGAGCCGGTCTGCCGCCTGACGCTGCGCCCGAAAGGCGGCCTGCCCGCCCGCATCGTCGCGCGCTCTTCCCGCCCACCCCTCTGAGACGGACCGCCACAGCCATGCAGAGCCTGGAGAGAATGGCGCATCGGGCTCTACGGCGCCTGCCCATCCCGGTGGTGTCGAATCTGGGCGCCCGGCTAGCTTGGCTCAAGATCCGCTTCATCGATCCGGACGTCGCCCGCAAAGCCCGGGCCAATGTCCGGCGGCATCATCCGGAGATGCCGGAGGCGGAGGTCGAGAAGCTCGTATGGCGTTTCGTCGAGAATGTCGGTCGGCTGATGGCCGAGTTCTCGATCGTGCATCGCTTCGCCTCGGCCGACCGGATGGAATTCGTCGGCGTGGAGGCGCCGCGCGCCAATGTCGGCAAAATCCCGACCATCGCGCTCTGCCTGCATCTCGGCAACTGGGAGGTGCTGGCTTCGGCAATGCAGATGATCGGCGTTCCGATCGCTTCGATCTCGGAGATCCCCGACAATGCGGCGCATCGCGACATCGCCGATGCGACGCGCGGCGGCTTCGACGTCAATGTGCTCGCTCCCGATCGGAACGGCCTGCGCCGTGCGCTGTCGATCCTCGCTGGGAACGGCGTCCTCGCCATCTTTCCGGATGAAAAACGCGGCGACACGATGATGGCGCCTCTGTTCGGACGCGCGCCTCACCTCAAGGGCAATCTGGCCATGGCAGCGAAACTCGCCCGGCGCAGCGGGGCGCAGCTCGTCGTCGTCTATTGCGAGCGGGTCATGGAGACGCGCTTCAGGCTGCATTTCGAGGGACCGTTCTACATGGATCCGGCGCAGACCGATCCGCTCGCCGATGTCGCCTATCTCAACGGCCGGATCGAGCCCGCCATCCTGCGCCATCTCGACCAGTGGTATTATCTGGACGATTCGATCGGGCCGATCGCATAAGGGACCGACCTCGTGACGGCCCGTTCGGAGAATGCTCGCGTGCCAAGCAGCGATCCGCTGAAGGTTGCCGTCGTCTCGGGCGGCTCGAGCGGCATCGGGCTGGCATGCGCGCGCGTCCTGCTGCAGCGCGGCCATCGCGTCGTCCTGCTGGCCCGAGACGCGGATCGCCTCGCCAGAGCCGCCGCGGCGCTCGATCCGGCGCAGGAAGGCCGTGTCGATGTTCTGGCCTTCGACGTCGCCGAGGCTGGAGCTGCGCAGGAGGCGATCGCCAAGGTGGAGGCCCGCCATGGCCGTATCGACTGGCTCGTCACGGCCGCGGGGATCGTCGAGCCGGGACTGTTTCGCGATCTCGACCTGGCGGACCACCGGGCGCAGATGGAGATCAATTATTTCGGGACGCTTCACCTGATCCGGGCAGCGCTTCCCGTCATGCGCCGCCATGGCGGGCGGATCACGCTCGTCTCCTCGGGGGCGGCCTTCATCGGCATCGCCGGCTATAGCGGCTATGCGCCGGGCAAGTTCGCGGTGCGGGCGCTCGCGGAGATCCTGCGCGTGGAGCTGGCCTGCGAAGGCATCTCGGTCAGCGTCGCCTTTCCGCCCGATACCGAGACGCCGCAACTGGATGGGGAGAGGCCGAAGCGGCCGCTCGTGACGCGGCTCGTCTCCGAGCAGGGCGGGGTGATGACGGCGCAGCGGGTCGCGGAGAGCATGATCGCCCAGGCCGAGAGGGGGGCCTTCGTGCTGGCTCCGTCCAGGACGATCGCGCTGCTGGCCCGGTTCCACAGCCTGTACAGACCTGTGCTGGCATGGCAGCAACGGCGTATCCTGGCACGAGATTCCGGTCGGCGCCCGGAGTCGTGAGAAGGGGATAGCGGTCCATCGTCCTGCAGCGGCAGGCGTTCCCGGCAAGGCAAGGCATGATCTATATCTGCTACGGCATCACGAAATCGGCCAGCACCTTCCTCTATCAGTTGACGGAGGAGGTCTTCAGAGCGGCCGGTCGGCCGGTCGCCAGGCTGGGCAAGCCGTTCAGGAAGCTCGATTCCGTCGAAAACTACTTCAACTTCATCGACCACGAGCTGCTCGAGGAGATCGAGCGCCATATCGACGGCGCGGATGTCGTCCTCAAGACGCATGGGCCGCCGCGCGGCGATGTCGCGGCGCTGGTGACTGTGGGCCGGGTCCTGGCGAGTGCGTCGATCAGGGATCCGCGCGAGATCGCGCTTTCGATGCTCGATCACGGCACCCGTTCGCGGCGCTGGCGGAACAAGCCGTTCTCGGAATTCGTGACTGTGGCGGACACGTTGAACTCGCTCGACATCCAGCTCGGCTGCTTTCGCGAATGGGCCGCGGCGGAAAAGGTCGCGATCTTCAACTACAACGAGGTCTGCTACGATAGCGGCGCCGTGGTCCGTGCCATCGCAAGCCAGATCGGCGTGAGCGTCGATGTCGACGGCGTTCTGGAGAAGTTTCGCGACAAGGGCGTCATCGGGCAGTTCAGCAAGGGCAAGGCGCTGCGCTATTCCGAGATGAGCGAGGCCGACCAGGCGACGTTCCTCGAACGTTACGCCGAGCTCTACGCCGCCCATGCCTTCGATACCGAGAAGGCCCGCCGGGTGGCCGCGGAACAGTCCTCGCTCGAAATGCGGGCCTCGGGCGAGCTCGCCCAGCACATCACCAATCTCAGGCGCCGCCTGCGCATCTGAGGGAAGCGGAGCCCGGCCGAGCCGGTGTCAGCCCAGGACCTTGTCGTAAACGGCCTTGACCCGCTCGGCGTGCCGCACTGGCGAGAAGAACGCGGCTCGGCTGCGCCCGCGGTTCGCCAGTTCCGCGCGTAGATCGGCATCGGCATCGAGGGTCCGGATCGAATCGCGGATCGCCTCGATCTCGTAGGGGTTCACCAGCATGGCGGCATCGCCCGCGACCTCGGGCAGGGAACTGGTCGTCGAGGTGATGACGGGCGTTCCCAGCAGCATCGCCTCGAGGATGGGTAGGCCGAAGCCCTCGTAGAGTGAGGGAAACAGCACGGCCCGCGCGCCCCTGATCAGGGATATCAGCGATCCCCGCGGCACATAGGGCAGGCGCTGGACGCGGCGCTCCGGCCGGATATGTGAGCCGTCGAAGCGCCAGCTCAGCAGGCGCTCGTCCTGGAGCGTCTCGAGATCCTTGTCATATTGCCAGCCGAGGCCACCAACGAGAATGAGCGGCCGCGTCGATCCGGAAGCTGCATAGGCTTCGACCAATCGCGAGATGTTCTTCTTCGGCTCGACGGCGCCGAGGAACAGAAAGTACTCCTTGAAGGCGAGGCCATAGCGATTCTCGATATCGCGGGCCACCACATCATCCGAGGTCGAGACGAGGGCTTCGTCCAGCGAGACGGACTGCCATGTGTTGGTGATCCGATTGTCCGGAATATCGAAGAATTCCTGCACGTCACGACGCGTATGCTCGGATACGGTGACGATATGATCGGCCTCTTTCACGAGATGGCGGATCATCGTGTAGAAATACTTCTTGTTGTCCAAAGTCGCGTAGGGCAGGCGCAGCGGGACGATATCGTGGATGGTATAGATATTGGCTGCGCCCTTCACGAAGGCCGGGGTCGGGCGGGTCACGTGAAACAGATCGTGACGCCCCTCGGATTTCACCGCCATTCGCCGCCCGAAGCGATTGAAGTGGAGAAATGCGCGCTCCCAGAACCGGACGGCCCCATGCGTCGGATGGCGCCTCTGCGCGGTGGTGCCGGAACCAGGGTCGAGAACGATGCGCGGCGCCGGCAGGCGCTGGGTCCGGGCGCCCGCAGGCACGCCGATCGTCCAGTCGACCGCACGGCCGATCATCTTGAGCGGATCGATGGTCTTCGGAGCCGCCGCCTCGTTGAGAACGACTTCGGACAGGAGAGCCTCGCGCCGGTTGATGGCGCGTTCGATGCCGATCAACAGCTCGACGTCATGGCCCAGGCCGGTCGCGGTGCTCGCGAGATTGCGGGCATAGGTCGCGATTCCCGTGCCCTGCTTGAGCGTCATCGCATGGGCTTCGAGAAGGATGTTCTTCGGCACCGGCTGGGTCCCTGTTGGCGATGTGTCGTCGAAAGCCGCCGATGACGGAGTGGGCGCAGCCTCGCGTGCCACGGGACGAGGAGAGGTCATTCGGCCCCGCCGCGCAGAATCTGCTTCAGCGAGGCGTCGCCGAGGTTCCGCACTTCCCGGACCAGACAATCGACGGCGTCGTCGATCTGGGCGTCGCTATGGGTGGCGTTGATGAAGAAGCGCAGACGCGCCGCCTTCTCCGGCACCCCCGGCGGCACGATCGGAAAAGCGTTGACGCCCTGATCGAGCAGGCGCTCGGCCAGCATGACGGTCGGAACCGTCTCGCCGATGACGATCGGAACGACGCCGAAGCCCCAGCTCTCGCCGGTGTCGAGGCCGGCCTGCCGCGCCCGCTCGCGGAAGCGCTGCGATTGCCGCTGCAGGCGCAGGACACGCTCCGGCTCGCGCCGCATGAGATCGAGCGCTACGGTGGCGGCGACCGCGTTGGTCGCCGGCATCCCGACGCTGTAGACGAAGCCCGGAGCCTGATGCTTCAGCAGATCGACCGCTGCGGCGCAGCCCGCGACATATCCGCCGCAACTGACGAGCGACTTCGACAATGTTCCAAGCCAGAGGTCGACGCCCTGCGGTGCAATGTCCTGATGCTCGAAGATGCCGCGTCCGCTCCGCCCGAGGACACCCAGACCATGGGCATCGTCGATCATCAGCCAGGCGGAGAAGTCCGTCTTGATCTCGATCAGCCGTGCGAGGTCGGGGCCGTCGCCATCCATCGAGAACAGACCCTCGCTGACGATCAGCACCCGCTCGAACTGGTGCCGGTCCGCCTCGAGCATGGCCTGGAGGGCATCGAGATCATTGTGGGGGAAGATCCGTCGGGTCGAGCCGGCGAGCTGAGCGCCGACCACGACACAATTGTGGATCAGCGCGTCGTGAAGGATCAGATCGCGCGGCCCGAGCAGCGTGGCGATCGCCGATACCGCGCCGGCATGGCCGGACACGAAGGCGACGCAATCATCGGTCTCGTAATTGCGGGCGAGCGCACTCTCGAGGTCCCGATGGACCCGGCGTTCGCCTGCGGTGATCCGGCTGGCCGAAACAGAGCTGCCGTATTCCGCGACCGCCTTTGCGATCGCATCGGCGATCTCCGGGTGACCGTTCAGACCGAGATAGTCATAGGAGGCGAAGTTGGTGACCTGCCTGCCTTCGACGACGGAGGTCGCGCCCGCCCTGGCCTCATGGAGGCGATAATACGGGCTCTCCAGCTTTGCGAAGTCGGCAAAGCTCCTCTGGAACGCCATCTGCTGATAAAGCGGATGATCCTCGAAAGCCATGCTGACACGCGGCAGATTCCGAACGCCACGACCGGCCAGGGCCGGTGCGGCTTGCGGAATCTCCTCCATCTGCACCAGGAGTTTCGCCAGGGCGCCGTCTGAAAGGGGGCGGTTGTCGTGGCTCATTCGGCGGCGCCGCGGCGAGGCTGACGAACCATCGTCTCGATCTGGCTCGCCTGTTCGGGTGAGATATCCATCTTCGAATGCACGTTCGCCAGCCTGATGATGGTCGCCTGCATGCTCTCCGCCGAGGCCGGATCGGTCTCCTCCTCGGCCTGATCCAGCTGGTCGACGATGGAACCCGCCATGTCGAGGAGGCTGCGGTCGCCGGCACCCACCACCGTGATCTGGACGTCGATCGCCGCCTCGAGTGCCATATGCAGCTCCAGAGCCATCAGCGAGTCGAGCCCGAGATCGGCGAGCGGCCGCGTGAGGTCGACATTGCTTTCCGCCATGCGCAGGATCTCGGCCACCTCTCGGCGCAGGACGCCCGTCACGATCCCGATGGCCTCCTCGCGGCTCTTCCCTCGCAGGCTGGAGCCGAGGTCTTCAGCATGGGCCGCGCGCGCCTCGCCGCCGGGATTGCCGAGATCGATGAAGGCCGCGCTCTTGAGCAGGTTGAGTTTCTCGGCCCCTGCACCCGGTGTGATGCCCGCGAAGAACTGCACGGGATCGACGGCATTGCCGAGTCTCAGGAGCCGGCCGAGATGTGCCAGAGCCTCGAAGGAGCGCATCGGCACCACACCGGTCGCCCGCCGCAGCCGCTGCCCGAGGCGCTTGTCGCGGGCGATGAGGCCGACATCGGAGATGGCGCCCCAGCCGACGGCGAGGCCGGGCTTCCCCAGGCTCCGGCGACCGCGCATGAAGCCTTCGAGGAAGCCGTTCGCCGCGACATAGGCGC
The DNA here is from genome assembly GCF_053618995.1 of Allobosea sp. NPDC055594. NCBI lineage: Bacteria > Pseudomonadati > Pseudomonadota > Alphaproteobacteria > Hyphomicrobiales > Alloboseaceae > Allobosea > Allobosea sp. NPDC055594. The sequence goes on along the minus strand of NZ_JBSHIO010000014.1, from coordinate 88,805 downwards.
TCTGCCCGGGACTGCCGATCAGCGTCGTCGCTGACGAATAGGCGACGAAGAAATCGAGCTGATGATCCGCGGTCGCCTCTGACAGGTTGATGATGCCGTCGACCTTGGTGCGCAACACCGCCTCGAGCCGTTCCGGGGCGAGATTGGCGATCAAGCCGTCGTCGAGATGCACCGCCGCATGGATCACGCCGCGAAGCGGGCCATGGTCGCGGGCGAGACGCGCGACGGCCTCCCTGACGGCAGCTCCATCGCAGATGTCGAGCGCTTCGACGATGACCTGCGTGCCAGCGGCCCGCATCTCGGCGAGCTGCGGTGCGAGCTCCTCGTCCACAGCGCCGCGGCGGGAGAGCAGCGCGACATGCGAGGCGCCCTTGCGTGCGAGCCATTGGGCGGTGGCGAAGCCGAGGCCTGCCGTGCCGCCGACGACGATATGGAGCCCGGGCGGAACCGTGTAGTCCAAAGACGCCAGATCCGTCCGCGCCGTCCGAGGCGGACGGATGACGATCTTGCCGACATGCTCGGACGCCTGCATGGTCCGGAATGCCGCACCGACTTCGTAGGCTTCGAAGCTGCGATAGGTCAGCGGCCGCAGACCCTGCGTCCGGAAAGCCTCCGACAGCTCGGTCATCATCCCGCGCACCAGGTCGGGATCGACGGCGAGCAGTTCGTCGAGGTCGACACCGCTATAGGCGATGTTGCGCAGGAAAGGCCGCAAGGCCAGCTGCGTATTGTCGAGAAAGTCGCGCTTTCCGAGTTCCAGGAAACGCCCGAACGGCTTGAGCAGGCGGAAGCTGGCCAGCATGGCCGGGCCGGCCAGTGAATTGAGCACGACGTCGACGGGGCCGAATTGCCTGCGGATCTCGCCGGCGAAACGCTCCTGACGCGAATCGAAGACCGCGTCGGCGCCGGCCGCCGTGGCGATGGCGCGTCGCGCCTCGTTGCTCGCCGTCCCGAAGACACGCGCCCCGTGCAGCTTGGCGATCTGGATCGCGGCGAGGCCGACTCCGCCGGCCGCACCGTGGACGAGGACGTCTTCGCCGGCGCGGACATGGCCCCGCGCGACCAGGGCATACCACGCCGTCGAAAAGGCGACGGGGATCGTTGCGGCGGCTTCGAGGTCGAGCCCGTCAGGCGCCGGGAAGAAATGCCAGTCGGGGCAGGTAATGTGCGAGGCGAACGCTCCGGCGGCGAAGCCCATAACCGGATCGCCCGGCCGCAGCCGCGTCACGCCCGGGCCGACCCGGCTCACGCGGCCCGCGCATTCGAAGCCGAGTGCCGCGCGGGTCAATCCGGCGCCGAGCAGATCGTCGTCGAGGAGACCGAGGCCGACCATCACATCGCGATAGTTCAGCCCGGAAGCGACGATCTCGACCTCGATCTCGCCGTCCCGCGGAGCCTCACGCGGCTGGCGTTGCCATTCGAAGCCGTCGAGACCGACGCCATCGGCGAAATGGAGAACAGCGCGTTCATGCGGACCGAGCGGCGTGTCGAGCGCGATGCCGCGCCGAACACGGCTGACCTCGACGCCCGAATCGGTGATCCGAATGTCGCGCTCGGCATTGTCGAGGGCGAGAATTCCGGTGAGATCGACGCGGGCCGCATCCGAGATATCGACGAGGCGCAGGTCGATCTCGGGAAACTCGTTGATCGCGACGCGTGTGAAGGCCGAGACGCCGGCATCCTCGCCCAGGCGAGCGGCGTCGCCGGTATGGGCGTTCTGGGTCAGGACCAGCATGCGGCAAGGCTGCCCTGCTTCGGCGAGCAGCTTCAGCAGCGCCGCCAGGGTCTCGATGCGCGCAGCCAGTCGGCTGGTGGGCGGCGTGTCCGGGGCCTCGGGCGCGACGACGACCGTCGCGCGCTCGCCGGGCGGCAGCGCCGCCAGCCAGGTGCCGAGCGCCTCGATGTGGTCGCGATCGACGATCTCGGGATTCGCCAGGCCGTAGCGCGTTTCGTGAGCGCCGACGATCGCGACATGGTCGGCTGCAGCGGGCGCGATGTCGGAGCGGACGGCGCGAGCGCTGGCCAAAGCCAGAACGCGATCCGCGTCGTGGCCGGTTTCGACGGCGACGACACGTGCCGATTCCAGACGCCGCCGTAAACCGTCCGTCCCGCCCAGCGACGGGTTGCCACGATCCTGCCAGATGGACTGGGTCGAGCTCCCGAGCAGGAAGGCGAGGTGTAGATCGTCGACGGGCGCGGCGAGCAGGATCGGCGCACCGTCTTCCAGGAGGTCGATGGCGCTGCGCTGTGCCGCCTCGTTCGTCTCCTGGAACGGTGAGAGCGGCATGCCGAAGCCGATGAGCGCATCGAAGCGCCACGGGGCCGATTTCTCGCTCTCGTCGAGGACCAGCATGTCGAACAGGCTGCCGACGCCCGGCCAATGCCGCTGCTCGTCGGCCCTCGCGGCGTTGGCGACAGCGAGCATGACCTTGATGCGGCCTTCGCGGGTCGCCGTCGCCAGCGCTTCCGCCAATCCGCTGTTCCAGTCGCCGGTGACGAGCACGCGCAGCGGCCGCGTGGCGGCCGCGGTCCAGAGGTCAAGCGTGTGGCCGACCGCATCGCGCAGCGCCCCGGAAAGCCCGAGCAGGCTCCACTGGTCATGAGCGAAGCCGGCGGGACGCGTATCGATCTCGCCTGTGCGGAGGAAGGGCCCGGCTTGGGTCAATGCCTGCGCCGCCAGGCGCAATTCACGGTTCGCCGCCGGGAAACGCTGCATCAGCGTGCCGAGCAGGGCTTCCGGCGAAGGCATGGCGAAGGTCGCGGTCAGCCGCGTGCCGGCCTCGGTGCTCTCCAGCCCTCCCGCCATGGCGAGAATGTCGCGCGCCATCCCGAAAAGCGGCTGGGCGGCCGGAGCAATCACGCCACTGGTCGCGGCGCTCTCGAAGCTGTCGCCGCTCTCCGGCGGCAAGAGATCGCAACAGAGCTTTCGCGCCAGGGAAACGGCGAAGGCCTTCAGCAGCAGCGAAAGCTGCTTCGCCTCGCCGGGTTGGCCCCGACCGGGGTCGGTCGCATCGAGCGGAGGCGGCGGCAGGGCGACGGGAGCGACCGCCAGACGCTCCTCCCGAAACGTCCGCTCGACCATGAAGGGCTTGACCAGATGGACGGAGCGCAGGACCGCCGCCTCGATCGAGGCGACGAGTTCGCCCCGATCGCACATGAGGGAGACGGAGAGCGTCTTGAAGCGGTCGGTTTCCCGCAGCAGCTTGGTCACCGAATGCGTGATCTTCGCCCCCGGCTTCCAGACGCGGATCTGCCGGAAACGGATCGGGAGATGCGCCTTGCGCTCCCCGTCCCGCTGCGGCCGCGCGAGGAAAAGCCCATGGAAGCTTCCGTCCAGCGAGACGGGGTGCAGCACATGCAGGTCGTCATAGGCCCCGACGCCGCCATCGGGCACGGAGAGGCGGCTTTCGCCAACGGTGTCGTCGCGCCGTGTCGAGAGTACGACCTGGAAGCGCGGTCCATAGTCGAGACCTGCGCGCTCGGCCGCAGCGTAGATTTCCGCGCCCTCGTTCAGGATCGGGGTCTCGACCGCGGGGATCTCCGGCGTCTGCGCCGCAGAGGCGGTGTGCAGCGGCCCGAGCACGCCGCGGGCGTGCAGTATCCAGTCGCTGCCGGCGAAACGGCGCCGGCTCCAGATCTCGATCGTCCCGGTATGCTCGAAATGGCGGGTCGAAATCTCGCGCGTTTCGTCATCGGCGAAGGTCATCGCCTTGGTGATGTCGAATTCCGCGATCTCCAGGGGCACTGCCCCGAACAGCTCCCGGCCGGCCGCCAGGGCCAGCTCGATCAGCGCCGCCGCGGGCATCACCACGCCGCCATCGACCCTGTGATCGCCGAGATAGGGCAGCAAGACAGGGTCGAGCAGATTGCGCCATTCCGGCGAACCGTTTGAAACGCGCGCTCCGAGCAAGGGGTGTAGCGGCAGGCTTGCTATCAGGCGACCATGGGCGTTGAGCGCTTCGCTCGTGCCGTCGAAGTGATACTGCTCCGGCTGGAACGGATATGGCGGCAAGGCTTCGACCGCAGCCGGCGGCTCGCCGAAAACGGCCCGCTGCTCGTGCCGGACGCCATTGACCACCATGCGGGCGACCACGCCGCGGATCGGATCCCGATCCGCGGGGTCGCTTGCCGACAGCGTCGACAGGATCGGGTTCTGGGCCTGGCTCGCCCGCAGGATATCCGCGATCGGTCCGACCAGGATCGGGCGCGGGGCGATTTCGACGAAGGCAGCTTCGGGATGGGCCGCCAATGCCGCCTCGATCGCCTCGGCGAAGCGCACGGGGCGGCGGATATTGTGCCACCAATACGACGCGTCCAACATGGCGGGATCCAGCGAATGCCCCGTCACCGTCGAATAGAACGGAATCTGGGGCTCCTGGCCGGCTATCCCGCCGAGGTCGCGCAGAAGATCCTCGCGCACGACCTCCAGCGCCCGCGAGTGGAAGGGATAATCGACCGCCAGGGGCACGCTGGCGATCCGGCTCCTGCGCGCCAGCCGGGCCAGGACGTCGAGCTGCTCAGCGGGCCCCGACACCGTTGTCGAGGACGCGCTGTTGTAGGCCGCTATATCGACCTCCGACGTGCCGGCCTGCCGAATGAGATCGTCGACATTGGCCGGGTTGCTCGCCAGAACCAGCATACGGCCTTTGCCGCGCACCGTTTCCTGATGCCGGCTTCGCTTGTGCATGACCCGCAAGGCGTCGCGACGCGACAGCAGCCCGCAGCATTCCGCCGCCGCGACCTCGCCGACGCTGTGGCCGAGCGCGCCGAGGGGGCGGACACCATACTCTGCGAGAACAGCGGCGAGAGCCGACTGGATCGCGAAGATCAGCGGTTGTGCCACCGAGGTGAGATCGAGCTGCTCGTCCGGGACCCCGTCGCGCAGATGGTCGGCGATCGACCAGCCGGCGATTTCGGCATAGAGGCGATCAATGTCGTCGATCTCGCGCCGGAAGGACGGATTGGTCCGATAGGCCGCGACGCCCATCTGCGCGAATTGCGCACCGTTGCCGCTGAATACGAAGATTGCGCCGCGTTCCGCCCCGTGAACGACCGCGGCCGCGCCGCGCCCCTGCAAATCGGAACCCTGGCCGAATGCGCGCAGGCTCGCGGCCACATCCGCCGCGGCGGTAGAGCCATCCGGGACGGCAATGGCCAGTCGATGCGGCAGCAATTCGCGCTGATGCGCGAGGGCGCTCGCGACGCTCGCGACGGAGCGCCCATCCGCAACCGTCTCGGCGATCTGCAGCGAGCGGGTCTTCAGTGCGTCGGCCGTGCCGCCGGAGACGAGCAGCACCTCGGCCTGGCGCGCGCCTGATCCATTCGTCCCGGCAGGCTGGTGATCGCGCGCCGCGCGCAGGATCGCGTGTCCGTTCGTGCCGCCGAAACCGTAATTGCAGACGCCGGCGAAAAGATCCCCGTCATCGGAGGTCAGCGTGAGCGGCTGCGTCAGCGGCGACAGATTGAGCTCATCGAAGGCGATCGCCGTGTTTCGCTCTTCGGTGAACAGCGAGCGGGGTGCGAGGCGATGCTCCAGCGCCAGGCTCGCCTTGAGAAGACTGGCCAGTCCGGACGCCGCTTCCAGATGGCCGATATTCGATTTGACCGATCCGATCGGCAGCGGCGCACTGCGTCGCCGGCCCAGCCCCTCGCCGATGGCGGCGGCCTCGATGGGGTCGCCGATCTTCGTGCCCGTCCCGTGCGCTTCGACGAATGCGAGCGCTTCGGGCGCGATCCCCGCTGACCGGTAGACCGTCTCGATCAGATTCTGCTGCGATTCCTGCGAAGGCAGCGAGATGCCGTTCGTCCGGCCGTCCGCATTCGTGCCGGCGGCAACCACCACGCTGCGGATACGGCGGCCGGCAGCGACGGCTTCCGGCTCCCTTTGAAGCAGCAGCACCACGGCCCCTTCGGAACGGACATAGCCGTCCGCTGCCTCGGAAAAAGGCCGGCACAATCCGGTCGACGAGAGCATGCGCGCCTGAGAGAAGCCGATGAAGGGCACCGGCGAGAGCAGCATGTTCACACCGCCGACGATCGCCAGTTCGATGTCGCCGGCACGCAGGGCCGAGACCGCCTGTGTCAGCGCGACGAACGAGGACGAGCACGCCGCGTCGACCGTGAAGCTCGGGCCCTTGAGGTCGAAGACATAGGACAGCCGGTTGGCGAGAACCGACAGCGCATTGCCGGTCATGAAGTGGCTGCCGATCACGGCGGGATCGAGCGCCCCAACACTCTGGTAGTCGGCCAGGGAGGCGCCGACATAGACGCCGATATTGCGGCCAGCGAGCGAGGAGGGCGGCAGGCCGGCATCCTCGCAGGCGCGCCAGGCCGCCGTCAGCAGCAGGCGCTGCTGCGGGTCCATCTGCTGCGCTTCTCGCGGCGAGATGTTGAACGGTGTCGGATCGAAGCCGAACGCGTCGTCGAGATAGCCCCCGGCGAACGTGTAGGAGAAGCCGGGAGCAGGGTCGCCCGGACGAAGGAAACGCTCCACATTCCAGCGCCCATGAGGGCGGGCCGAAACGACGTTACGGCCGGCCGTCAGCAGCTCCCAGAAGGATTCGAGACTATTCGCACCCGGAAGGATGCACGAAGCGCCGATAATCGCGGCTTCGGTGGGAATTGACTGCTGTCGGAGCGACATGGACTTAGACAATCCTAGCGAAATGATACGACCCGCCCGGCGCTTCTCGGCACTATTGTCCCACCATATGCTCCCTGCTGATAAGGGGGCTTCAGGCAAAAAACAATCCGAGTCACGTCCGGGCCGCCTGATCGGCCAGGATCGTGTGAATGAAATGTGACAGTGACGAAAAGTAATCCGACCAGGTGAGCTCGGCATAACCGGGGGACGGGGCCAAACGGCGGGGCTCCCCGGACAGCAGCGCGGCGATGGCGGCCTCCCAGCCCGGGCCGTCGATCGGGTCGACGAATGTCGTCCCCGGATGACCCACTTCGCGGTGCGCAGGGATGTCGGAGGCGATGACCGGCGTGCCGAGGACCGCCGCTTCCACGACCGGCAGGCCGAAGCCCTCGATGAAGGACGGCATCAGCAATGCGCGCGCGCCGCTGATCAGCCGCTTGAGCGCCGGGGTCGAGAGGCCGTGAAGCACATGGATGTAATCGCTGACCTGGCCGGAGCGCCGCAAGCGATCGAGAATCAGATCGCCCTGCCAGCCCTTGGCGCCCGCGATCACGAGATGCGGCGTGGCTGGACCATGCTTGCGATACAGGCGCTTCCAGACCTCGAGAAGCAGAAGATGATTCTTTCTCAGCTCTACCGCGCCGCAGATCACGAAATAGGGGACGCCGGTCAGGGTCGGATCCGGGTCGGGTGCCCCGCGAAAGATCGAGGGGACGGGCAAGGGCAGCGCAAGTGTCGGCAGTGCCTTGGCGCCGCGGCGCTCCAGCTCCGTTTCGATCGCCTTCTGAGCCGTTCGTGTGGTGACGATCAGGCCGGCGGCATAGCGCGCGGTCTGATCGACCATGGTCGCGTGCGCCTTGACGGCGTGCGGGGCGACGTATTCCGGTGTCTCCAGCGGAATGACGTCGTGCAGCATGAAGAGCGGCCGGATATCGGGCCGCCGGTTCAGCCAGCGCAGAAGGAAGGGCACCGTCAGACCGACCTGGCCGACATTGACGTAGACCGTGTCGCGCCCAAGGCTCGCAACCGCATCCTCGCCAAGGCCGATGCCCGTCGCCTTGAGCAGGGCGGTCATGCGCGCCGTCAGGGTGAGAGCGCCGTTCGAGGGTAGGTACCAGGAGGATTTGCCGGCCTGGATCGTCGGAGCGAGCGATGTCCAGGCGCCGTCGATCGCTGGCTGCCTGTTCTCTGCCCAAAGTTCCTCGAGGCGCGTGAGGCCACGCAGGACGCGCTCGCGCGAGAAAGTCCGGGTGCCCCATGCCGTGGGCAGGATCGCGCAGCAATCTTCCGTCGAGTGCTCAAAGAAATGGCGCGCATAGGCCAGATCGACGCGGTCGATGCCCCGCGGCGTCAGGGACAGCGGCCCCAGCAGAAGGCGAGTCGCGTCATAGGCAATAGGCACTAAAGATCCTAAAATTCGTTTAGTTGTGACGGTCGGCCATCGTCGCCTGCTTGCCAAGACTGCCGAGTAGAACGGACTTCATGTCGAAAATCAATCCGATCTATACGCCCGGCGATACTTGCAACCAGCGATCCGTTCGGCGATAGCTGGTTCCACGATTGGCATCAAGCAGTCACCGCCTTTGATACGCATCCACAACAGCCTGGTCCGCTCCCTTGAGAGGAAGGCGCTGGACTGGCTCGTCAGGCGCGCGCCCGCGCGCATCACGCCCGATTTCCTGACGGCTTTCGGGATCGTCGGCGCCGGTATCACGCTCGTCGGCTATGCGCTGACCAGCTGGTCTCCCGGCTTCCTGTGGCTGGCCACATTGGGCCTCGTGCTTCACTGGCTCGGCGATTCGCTCGACGGCAGTCTGGCGCGCTTCAGGAAGATCGAGCGCCCGCGATACGGCTATTTTCTCGACCAGTCGATCGATGTCGTCGGGAACCTGCTGATCTGCGTCGGCATGGGCCTGTCGCCCTATGTACGCATGGACGTGGCGCTGTTCGCGCTCGCCGGCTACCACGCCTTGTCGATCTATTCCCAGGTCAGGGCCTGCGTGTCCGGCGAATTCCACGTCTCCCTGGCCGGCTGGGGGCCAACGGAGATGCGCCTGCTCATCATACTGATGAATACGATGGTCTTCTTCTTCGGCGCGCCGGTCTTCGAGGTGGGCGGTCTGGCGATGACCTGGTGCGACGTCTCCGTCCTGCTGATGGCAGCCGGTTTCTTCGTGACCTTCGTGCACTTGCTCGCAAGCTATGCCCGGCAGCTGGCTCGCGAGGAGGGCGACAACGGCAAATAGCGACGCATCGCCACCCGAAACGGCGTTGGATAGCTATCCGTAATAGGCGATGTACTTCCGGAAATACGCCTCCCAGGTCAGCCATTCGCCCCGAACCAGGTACTTCCGACGAGCGTCCGCCCAGCCCATTCCCAGCGCCGCCGCGACTTTCGGGTGGATTGGCACCTGCAGGCGACGCAGCGAGTTCAGCGAGCCGGGCAGCAGGAAATGCAGGGGCAGTCCGAGCTCGCGCGAAACCTGCCGGACTAGCATTTTCATGATTCGGCCATTGGGATGGGCCGTCGTATAGAAGGTCTGCTTGCTCCTGAAATTCTCGAGGATGTAGGCCCCGATCCCGGCCGCGAATTTTCGGTCCATGTCCTCGAGGCGCGCCTGCTCGAAGCGATGCAGGCGGTTGAAGTCGATGACCCGCTCGATATCGAGCGACTCATAAGCCCGGAAGCGTTGCTCGTGATCGGGGATTTCCTTGCGCAGCCGCGCCAGGAGGCCGTCGAAATAGGTGAACTCGAAATTCGGGAAGTCGCGGTTGCGGGCCAGCCTGTCGTCCGGCCCGTTGAAGGCGTCGAAGGGCCAGGGCGAGGCGAAGCGCACGCAGGGGTAACGCAGCGTCGGCAAATCGCTCGGCACATGCGCGCGCAGCGGATACTGGTTCCATTCCCGAATGTCCTGGACGAGGAGGAGGTCGCATTCCTCCAAATCGCGCCGGCCCTGCTCGTGCAGATTGGCAGGCAGCTCCATATAGTGGTGCTTGACCGAGAAATGGCGCGAAAAGCCGGAATGATGACGAAGCGCCTCGGCGAGAAGATTGCCCTGGCAGTTTCCGAAGATGACGATCTGCTTCCTGACGCCTCGGCGGGGGGCCGGCCTCCCGGAGGATTGCTGCGATGATGGAGCGAGGGGTTCCGCGGAGAACCGGTGCAGATCGAGCGCGGTGAGGAGGAGGTCTGCATTGCGGAAGTGGCTCAGGCGGATATCGATCGAGCGCGGCACGCCGGCATCCAGGCCCAGATCCCGCGGCACGGTGAATTCGAAGGAAACGCGGCCAGATTCCAACTCGCTCGTCCCGAACCGGCCCTCCCCGAGCGGAATGCCGTCCCGCGTCCTGACCGTGACTGCGAGTGCCTCGTCGGAGATGTTGCGGGCGCGCCTGAGAACGCAGCCGATTTCTGCGCGATAGCTGCCCGCCGGTAGCCGCAGGATCGCCGAGCTGCGGCCGAGCTTGAGGCGTGTGACGGACAAGGGCGAAAGGCGCACTCCGCCAGGGGCGGGAAGGGTTCGCAGCCGGCCGAGCAGCCGCCATGGCGCGATTTCGGCCGGCGCTTCGGCAGCGCAGTCTGCGGACGCCTCGCGATGCAGCGTCACTTCGAGCATGGTCAAGAAGGCATTGCCGAAATGCGTGAAGCGGAATTCGAAAGGGGCGTCGGCGCCGCTTTCGATGCTCAGATCTGCTGGAACCGTGAATGTCAGGCTCTGCTCGCCGTCGCGAAGCTCGGCTGCGCTATAGTCGCGCCAGGCCCGGAGGATCCGATTCTGCGCGATGACCTCGAGACCCATGACGGGGTGCTCGCCCTGCAGCGGCATCTTCACCCGACAGCGGAAGGACAGGCGGTATCGCCCTGCCTCGAGGCGCAGGAAGGGGCCGTAGAGAAAGGCCTGGGCCGGGATCAGGAACACGACCGACACGGTGCCGTCGGCCCAGCGCCTCGCCGGTTCGCGAACCTCCATCACGGGCAGGAGCGGCCGGGCCTCGTCATCGGGAGACTGCCGAGCCGCCCCCGGCGTCGTCTTGACTTGATCTAGAGCATCCATCCTCTGTTCCAACAGGTCGGGCCCGGCTCCTCTGCGTGATCCGCGACGATCCTGCAGAACGGCCCGCCTCGCAAGCCGACCCGGTCCAGCTCTAACATCACTGACGCGGCCATGCAGCCATGGCGCGTCGGCTTTCCAGGTTGATCTGGTCGGAGGTGCGCTTCATAGAAGGCTACGGGCTCCTTCCAGGTCCTCTCCATGGCAGAGAAGACGGCAGTATACTATTCGAAGATCGCTGACGGCGCTCGTTCCACAGATGGATCGCTATGAGTCATTTTTCGTCCCTGGCAGAGGTCTTGCAACATCAGGCCATGACGAGGCCGGACATCGCCGCCGTGACGGTCTATTCCGACCGCCCGGGTGAGCCTTCGAGACTCAGCTTCGCCGAGCTCTACGCGCAGGCGGCGCATCTGGCCCAGCAGCTCGCGGCCGAGACGGTGCCGGGCGACCGCGCCCTGCTGGTCTTTCCGTCCTGCCTCGAATTCGTCGTCGCCTATTTCGCCTGCCTGATCGCCGGGGTGGCGGCGGTGCCGATGATGCCGCCGCGCCGCAATGCGAACCATGATGCCAGCGCTGCCATCATCGCCGACTGCGCGCCGCGCCTGGCGCTGAGCCCGGCATCGGATCCTGATCCGCGCGGCCTGCTGCGCGAGCGTCTGGCCGCGCGCGGCATCCGCCATCTCCCGGTCGCCCTGGCATCCCGGCCGAACCAGGCCGGAGAACTCCGGAGCAACCCGACGGGCCTCGCCTTCCTGCAATACACTTCGGGTTCCACCTCCGCCCCGAAGGGGGTCATGGTCAGCCATCGCAATCTCCTCGCCAATCTGGAGATGATGCGGCAGCGTCTGGGGAACCATGCGGGCTCGGCGCATGTGAGCTGGATTCCGCTCTATCACGATCTCGGCCTGATCATGAACCTGCTGCAGCCGATCTATCTCGGCGCGCCTTGCGTTCTCATGACGCCATCGGGCTTCATGCATCGCCCGCTCAACTGGCTGAGGGCCATTCACGAGCATCGTGCCGAGGTCGCTGCGGCGCCGAATTTCGCCTTCGATCTCTGCGTCGACCGTTTCCGGCCCGAGCAGATGGAGGGCATCGACCTCGGCGGATGGAAGATCGCGCTCAACGGCGCCGAGCCGGTGCGCGCGGCAACGCTGGAACGGTTCAGCGCCACCTTCGCCGCCTATGGCTTCGCGCCCGAAGCGATGCGGCCGGCCTACGGGCTGGCAGAGGCGACATTGCTGGTGAGCGCCGCGGAGCGGGGCAGCCTGCCCCGGACGCGCGAGGTCAGCGCCCGGGCGCTGAAGGCCGCGCAAATTGCCTCGCCGGAGGGGGAGGGCGATTGCCAGAGAATCGTCAGCTGCGGCTCGCCGATGACCGGGCTGTCCATCGCCATCGTCGACCCGGACACACTGCGTCCAGTGCAGCCGGGCCGGATCGGCGAGATCTGGATCCGGGCCGACAGCGTCGCCGACGGCTATTGGCTGCGTCCGGAAGAGAGCGAGCGGGTCTTCGAGGCCCGGCCACAGCGGACGGGGACAGGTGCCGAGGACAATGGCGACTGGCTCAGGACCGGCGATCTCGGCCATCTCGACGAGGCTGGCGAACTCTATGTCGTCGGCCGCATCAAGGACGTCATGATCATCCGCGGCGTCAACCATTACCCGCAGGACATCGAGGCCACGGTCGCGGCGAGCCATCCTGCCCTGCGACGGGATCATGGCGCGGCCTTCACCATCACGGACGAGCATGGCATCGAGCGCATCGTCGTCGTCCAGGAAATCGAGCGCAGCCGGCGCCACGCCTTCGTCGAGGCGGAGGTGGTCGCGGCGATCCAGGCGGCTGTGGTGAACAATCACGACGTCGCCGCCGACCGGATCGTTCTGATCCGGACCGGCTCGCTGCCGAAGACCACGAGCGGCAAGGTCCAGCGCGATCTGACCCGGCGCCGCTTGTCGGAGGGAACGCTCGAACGATGGAACCTGCCCGAGCGGCCGGGAGAAACCATCCCCGCCTGACACGGACCCGTTCCGCTTCGCTTGAAATTGCTCTCGCTCCCCACCCGACGGACCACCATGCCACCCACTTCCGAGATCGAACGCTTCTGCACCGCCCGGCTTGCCGCCATGTTGGAGATCGACGAGGCCGGCATCGCGCCGATGACGAGCTTCGCCAGCCTGGGGCTCGATTCGGCCGCCGCCGTCCATTTCGTCCTGGAGGTCGAGCAGGAATACGGCGTCGAGCTCTATCCGGGCGTCACGCAGGATTATCCGACGATTGCGCAGTTCGCCGAGCACCTCGCTGGCTCGGCAGCACCCTAGGCCGCTGCCGATCCGTTCGCGCGTGCGGGCAGGATTCTGCGCCTGGCTCCGCATTCTGCGCCTGGCTCCGCCATTGGCGTGCGATGCAGCCTCGACGGGCTGCGCTGTTGACGATAGGTAGTCGCCTGCCGACGAACCGATGCGGCAGAGGACCCACCGGGATGGACCAGAGCTGATGGCACATGCTCCGAACGCGGCCGGCGGCCAGCACATGGCGAATGCCGAAGACATCATCCCGCGCGACATCCGGTTCGGTATCCTCGACAACGCCCAGCGCCATTGGCTCGAGGACGACATCATCAAGACGGTGCTGATCGACGGGCTCTCGATCTTCCTGCCCGAGGGCGAGCGCTTTTTCATCCGCTCGCTGAAGCATTACGGGCCGAAGCTGCAGGACCGCGAGCTCGCGGCCGAGATCAACGGCTACTCCGTGCAGGAGGCCTATCACACGCGCGAGCACGAGGAATACAACCGCGCCATGGCCAGGCTCGGCTACGACGTCGAGAAGATGGAGGCGCCGATCCGTCGGGGGTTCGACATCGTCAAGAACCCGCTGCACCGGCTGTCGATCACCTGCGCGATCGAGCACATGACGGCGACGCTGTCGACGCTGACCTTGCGTCATCCGGAGCTGATGGACAAGGCCGCGCCGGCCTATCGGCGGCTGTGGATGTGGCATGCGCTGGAGGAACTCGAGCACAAGGCCGTGGCGCTGGACGTGCTCAAGGCGGCGACCCCGGAAATGTCGAGCTGGCAGCGCTATTTCGTCCGCGTCCTCGGGATGAACGGGACGCTGTTTCCCTTCCTCGTGCTCTTCCTGCGCAACGTCCCGATCTATGCGAAGACGGATGGGGTGAAGACCGGGTTGCGCTTCTGGCTGCGCTTCTTCTGGGTGACGATGGTCTATCCCGGCTATTGGCGGCGCTGCTTGCCGAACGTGCTGCGCTACTACCTGCCGGGTTTCGACCCGCGCAACAGCGATGACCAGGAGCTGATGCGCAAGGGGCGCGACTGGCTGGCCGCCAATCTCCCGCCCGCGCCCGGCGCCTCGCCGCAGTCGGCCTCCTGAGCATCGAACATGGCGAGCCAAGCCTTCTCCGGCCTGCTGGAAGCCATCGATCGGGGCGCCTTCCCCAAGACCCGCAAATGGCTGTGGCGCGGCCTCTACAACATCCTGTCCCGGCGCTGGCGCGACGACGACTGGCGTTTCATGAACTACGGCTTCCTGCCGCCCGCGCCCGGCATTCTGCTGGAGCAGGAGGACGAGGCGGACCGGCCCTTCATCGGGCTCTATGCGCAGGCGGTCGCCGGATTGCCGATGAAGGGCGCGCGCGTGCTCGAGATCGGCTCGGGACGCGGGGGCGGGGCGCGCTACATCGCCCGCTATTGCGAGCCAGGTTCCGTCATCGGGCTCGATTATTCTCCCGCGACGGTCGCTCTCGCCCGCCGTCTCAATCGCGACACGCCGAGGCTGGCCTTCGAGGTCGGCGACGCCGAGAAGCTGCCTTTCGCAGACGGCGCCTTCGACGTGGTGATCAATATCGAGTCCTCGCATTGCTACGGGGATGTGGCGGCCTTCGCGCGGGAGGCGGCCCGCGTCCTGGCTCCCGGCGGCTGGTTCAGTTTCGCCGACATGCGCGGCAGGGCGACGCTCCCGCTGCTGCGGCAGCAACTGGCGGTGCCAGGGCTGGCCCTGCGCGGCGAGACCGACCTTTCGCAGGGCGTCATCACCGCGCTCGACGCAGCCGAGCAGCGCAAGCGGGCTCGCATCGGCAAGATCCGCTTCATGCGCGGCTTCATCAGCGAGTTCGCGGGCTCGCAGGGCTCGATTCTCTACCGGGAGCTGAGCGAGGGCGGAGTCGTCTATCTCGCGCAGCGCTATCGGAAGGAAGACGGTTTCCGCGAACTGCCTCCTCCGTCGATCAGCGACGCTCCGAAGGCGTAGGCGAGGCCGGCTTCGCCGCCTCGCCGCCGGACGGCTCGAAGCTCTTCAGCGTGTCGTCGTAGCGCGGATGCAGCGTGCCCATCCAGCGGTCCCACAGCGAGAAGGTGTGGCCGTAGTTGAAGCGGAACGTGCCGTGATGCTGGTCATGGAACACGGTGCTGGCGAGCGGCCAGGGCGAACGCCCGGCGGGCGAGGCGAAATGCTCGAAGCCGGCATGCCCGAGCATGCCGCTGATCTGATCGTAGAGCTTCTGCAGCACGAGCATCTGCCACGGGATCGGCAGGATGAAGACGATGATCGCGTAATAGGCCTGGTTGAGCAGCGCCTCGACGAAGCTTTCGTGATGATTGCTCCACACGGTCGGCGCCACGCTCTTATGGTGGAGCGCGTGAAAACGATAGAAGACGCGGCCGTGGAGCAGCCGGTGGACCCAGTAGAACCACGCATCGTAGAGAACGACCGAGAGCAGCAGCGTCAGCGGCCCGGACCACCAGCCGAGTTCGAGCGGGGTGAGAGACCAGCCCTGTTCCTGTGCGAACAGGCCGAAGGCGAAGCAGGCCGACAGCGTCAGGATCGAGATCGGGGCCTGCCGCAGTTCCTTCCATTTGCGCCGGTTGACACGGTCCTTCTGGATGCGGCGTTCGGGATGCCGGCGATTCATGACCTCGAAGAAGAGGCCTGTGAGCAGCATCACCAGCACGACGGCGGCCACCACCAGACCGAAGAGGCGGAGGAAGTCGTTCAGCAGCGCCACGGTCGCAATCCCATCATCGATCCGGTTCAGGCGTCGCCGTCCAGATAGAGCAGGCGATCTTCCTGGTTGCCCGGGTCGAGCAATTCCTCATCCGTCACGGGCGTGACTTGCGCATCGTAGCCAAGGCATCGCAGCACCGGATAGGGGCCGCGCAACCGCGCGAGCAGGCCTCGGGGATCCTGGCAGCGCCCCGGGTTGAATTCGAGGATGATTCGCGGCCGCCAGCGTTCGATGGTCCGACCCAGCCCGAGCGCGATGTCCTCTTCCGCCCCTTCCGCGTCGATCTTCAGAAAATCGACGCGGGGGAAGCCGGCGAAAAGCGCGTCGAGGCTGTGGATCGGCACGGCGACCAGCGAGGCGTCGCCGCGCGCTTCCGCCGCACCGACGAGGGTGGCATTCTTCGGTTCGCCCGCCGGGACGAACAGGCATCCCTGTCCGTCGCCCGCGCCGGCAGCTGCAGCCGTGATGGTGCTGCGGCCGGCGAAGCCGTTGAGCTCGAGCGTTCGCTTCAGCATCTCGACGACGGGAGGGTTGGGCTCGACGGCCAGAAGACGGCCCGTCGGCCCGATCAGATCGGCCATCAGCAGCGAGTAGTAGCCGAAATTCGCGCCGACATCGGCGACATGCATCCCGGGCGCGACCAGGCGGGCGATGAACTGCGTCAGCCACATCTCCCAATAGCCGTCGAGCATGACATGCGCGGCAAAGCCGCGATCCCGCGTGTCGAGAAACGCCTTGTAGCGTCCCAGGACCCGCGACAGCACGGTATGCTCGCCCAGATAGACGCTTTGGGTCGTCGCGCGGCAGACGCATTCGACTCGGTAACGGTCGGGGCCCCGCAGTTCATCGAGGGACAGGATGCTTCCGGGCAGGATCTGCGCCTGCATGTGCGGATGCTCCGCGATATGCGTCTTGTTCATCAACCCGTCCACTCCGACCGGACATCGATGCGCACCGCGGCGCGCCCGAGCCGGATCCGGTCACGCCACAGCGACCCGACCGTGAATACGCTTCTAAACTATTGATAGAGAACGTTTTGCCGAACCGACTGCATGTGCACTCTTATCGGAACGCGCTCTAGGTGGCGATACCCCGTTCGATCAACGATCTCACGACGCGATCGGCCAGTTCGTCGACCTCGTATCGGCTGCTGTCAAGGTGAAGATCCGGAGCGATGGGGCGCTCATAGACGGAGTCGATGCCGGTGAAGTTGCGGATCTCGCCGCGGCGCGCCTTTGCGTAGAGTCCCTTCGGATCCCTGTGCTCGCAGATCTCAAGGGGAGCATCGATGAAGACCTCCAGGAAGGGACAACCGGCGAGGCGCTCGCGCACCATGGCCCGGTCGGCCGCGAAGGGGGATATGAAACCGCACAGCACGATCAAGCCGGCATCGACCATGAGCTTGGCGACTTCCGCGACGCGACGCAGGTTTTCGACGCGGTCGCCTTCGGCGAAGCCGAGGTCGCGATTGAGCCCCAGGCGGATATTGTCGCCGTCGAGCAGGATCGTCAGCTTGCGCCGCGCATGCAGCCGGCGCTCGACGGCGTCTGCTATCGTCGACTTGCCGGCGCCGGACAGGCCGGTGAACCAGAGGACCGCGCCCTTCTGGCCCAGCAGGCTCTCGCGCGCCTGCCGATCGACCGTCAACTTCTGCGCGAACAGATTGCTGCCGCGCTCAAGCGCGTTCCGCACCATTCCGGCTGCGACGGTCTCGCCGCTGACCCGGTCGACCAGCAGGAACCCGCCGGTGGCCGGGCAGCGGGAATAGCTGTCGAATGCGATCATTCCGGGCGTCGCGAGGTGGCAGATCGCGATCTCGTCGCGTTCGATCTGCGTGCCCGCCACCAAGGCGCCGCCGACGATGTCGAGCTTGCCCCGGATCGCCGTCACGGTCACCGGGGAGGTCAGGGTGCCGAGGCGCAGTTCGTAGTCGCGGCCGGCGAACAGCGCCCGCTCGCCGAACCAGACCACATGTGCCGCAAAGTGGTTCGCGCATGCCGGCGCACCGCCGCCGGCATGCAGCAGGTCACCGCGGCCGAGGTCGATCTCCGGTGTCAGCGTGAGGGCGACGGCCTCTCCAGGCCCGGCCTGCTCGACCGGTCCGTCCGCCCCGATCAGTTCCCGTATGGTGGCTTCGGTGCCGCCTATGGCGGTCCTGACCCGCGCGCCAGAGGACAGCGTCCCGGCGGCGATGGTTCCCGCATAGAGGCGCTCGCCCCCGGCCGTGCGCCAGACGCCCTGGATCGGCAGGCGCAGGTCGTCGACCCGCTTCGGCCTCTCGATCTCGAGGCGTTCGAGATGGTCGAGAAGCGTCGGCCCCCGATACCAGGGCATGGAGGGGCTGGCGGTCACGACATTGTCGCCCAGGCGCGCGGAGACCGGAATGGCGACGACCTCGAGATCGAGATGCTTCGCGACCGGGGCGAAGCTCTCGACGATCCGGTCCAGGCTATCCGCCTCGAACCCGACGGCATCCATCTTGTTCACGGCCAGGACGATGTGCCGGATGCCGAGCATGCCGCAGATCGCTGCGTGCCGGAAGGTCTGCGTCCGCAATCCGCGGACTGCGTCGGCCAGAATGATACCGACCTCGCATTGCGAAGCGCCGGTCGCCATGTTGGCGGTGTATTGTTCGTGGCCGGGTGTGTCGGCGATGATGAAATCGCGCCGGCCGGTCGACATGTAGCGATAGGCGACATCGATGGTGATGTTGCGCTCGCGCTCGGCCGCCAGGCCATCGGTCAGCAGCGAATAGTCGATCTCGCCTTGCCGGGTGCCGTAGCGGCGCGAATCGGCCTCGAGAGCTGCCCACTGGTCGTCGGGGACGGCTCCGGCCTCATGGAGGAGGCGACCGATGAGGGTCGACTTGCCGTCGTCCACGGCGCCGCATGCCAGGATGCGCAATGCCGGCGGGCGTTCGGGCGGTGCCTCTCGTTCGGTCTCGCCGAAGACTGCGCGATAGGTTGCTGAAACGGGGTTCAAAAATAGCCCTCCCGCTTCTTCGCTTCCATGGACGCCGCGCCGGTGCCGTCGATCAACCGGCCATGGCGTTCCGAGG
This sequence comes from Allobosea sp. NPDC055594, assembly GCF_053618995.1. NCBI lineage: Bacteria > Pseudomonadati > Pseudomonadota > Alphaproteobacteria > Hyphomicrobiales > Alloboseaceae > Allobosea > Allobosea sp. NPDC055594. Next base: position 70,029 of record NZ_JBSHIO010000014.1, on the reverse strand, counting down.
TGGTGGTGGCTTCCAGCTCGGCCACGACCTCCGCCACGGTGGCGGCTTCGGATTCGACCGCCGCGCTGAGCGGATAGCAGCCGAGCGAGCGAAAGCGGACGGATCGCAGCTCCGCTACCTCGCCGGGTTGCAATGGAAAGCGCTCGTCATCCACGACGATGAGCGATCCGCCTCGGTCGACCACCGGGCGCGGGCGTGCCAGATAGAGCGGCACGATCGGAATGCCTTCCGCCAGGGTGTAGCGCCAGACGTCCCGCTCGCTCCAGTTCGACAGCGGAAAGACCCGCATCGTCTCGCCCGGCCGCAGATGCGGGTTCACAAGGCGCCAGAATTCCGGTCTCTGGCTGCGCGGTTCCCAGCCATGTCCGGGGCTGCGCAGCGAGAAGACGCGCTCCTTGGCGCGGCTCTTCTCCTCGTCCCGGCGCGCGCCTCCGATCGCCACGTCGAAGCCTGCCTGCACGAGTGCCTGCTTGAGGGCTTCGGTCTTCATGACGCGGGTATAGGCGTTCGCGTCGGCGGAGAAGGGCGAGACGCCGCGCTCCAGCCCCTCGCGGTTGACGTGCACCCTGAGTTCGTAGCCCAGCGCCCGTGCAAGCCGGTCGCGAAAAGCGATCATGTCGCGGAACTTCCACGTCGTGTCGACGTGCAGCAGCGGAAATGGCGGCCTGGCCGGCCAGAAGGCCTTGGCCGCCAGATGGGCGAGAACCGTCGAATCCTTGCCGATCGAATACAGCATCACCGGCCGCTGGAAGAGAGCGGCCGTCTCCCGCAGCAGGAAGATCGCCTCTTCTTCCAGCCTCCTGAGGTGGTTCACGCCATTATTCGTCCGGTTCGGCGGGAGGGGTAGCCCCATTTGCGGGGCTTGGACCCTGTCGGCGCCTCGATTGCGAGAATGCGCGCCTAGTAGAAGCGGCCCGCGACACTGGCGCCTTGAACCACCGGCGAGGACAGGCTCTGGAAGACGGAGAAGGCCTTCTGCAGATCCGTCAGCGGCGCATTCGAGACATAGAGGATGTCGCCCCTCTGCATGCGCAGCCCCTGGGCGATGAATAATCCGTTGGGGTCGCGCAGGTTCACGCGATAGACCACCGGAATCCGCCCGCCACGACCGAGGAGCGGGCTGTCCGGCTTGACCCGGCGCAGCAGTTCGGCGGATTCGAAGCGATACAGGAACACGCCCTCCGGGTCCGCGCGGAAGTCGAGGAGGCCGCCGGACTTGGCGATCGCCTGTGCCAGGTTCATGGCGTCGGCGTCGAACGGAATGTCGGTGTTGCGTCCGGTCGCGCCGGCGGCGATGAAGGTTCTCGGGTTCCGGACCAGCGTCAGGGTATCGCCGCCACGCAGATAGATGTTCTCGCGCGGGTTGTTGACGACGGTGATCATCGGAACCGCGACGGAACGCGAGCCGCGCATGAGACGGATCTCGGTCTCGTTGACGGGCGCGCGGATGCCGCCGGCTGCGGCGATGACGTCGAGAATGCGATCGCCCCGGTTGGAAAGAGGGATGCGCCCGCCCGTCGCCACTTCGCCGGTGACCGCCACCGTGCTGCTGACCGGCCGGCTGACCGTCACCAGGATCTGCGGCTGGATCGCCTTGCCGGCGAGGCGTTCCTCGATCGTGCTCTGGACCTCTGCCGCCGTTTTGCCGGCCACTTTGACGCGCCCGGCGTAGGGCACCGAAATCGTCCCGTCACGGGCGACGGCTTGCTCCGGGATCGTGGCGGTCCGCGAACCGGGCGAGAAGCGATCCGTGGTCAGAGGTGCCGAGAAGAGGCCGCCTGCTCCAGCCTCCCAGATCGTCACGGCGACGAAGTCGCCGATCCCGATCCGGGTCTCGACCGCCCCGCTGCGATCGCCGAAGCTGCCGCTGAAGCTGTCGACCGCCCGGCTGTTCAGCGTGGCGAGCGAGGCCGGAGTGAGATCGATCAGCTCGAAGTTGAAGTTCGCGTTCTCGGCCGATGGGGACACGATATCTGAAGTGGACGGACCACTGGCAGGGAGATTGGAGCAACCCGCCAAAGTCATGGCGGACAGAATCACGAATAGGCCTACCCGCACAGATCTCGTCTCCTACGCCACTCGGCGACTACCACTGATTGTCCCGTTTTGAAAACGAAACGAAACCGAGGGAGCGCATTCCCTTTCGGAGTGTGGACTTCTTGCATCGCGAAACGGTTACGCGCTGCGCGGTGAACGGAAACATGCTTACCGAAACGTGAAGGAGCGATGTGGCCGTCGGTCCGCGGTGCCTATTTCATCTTGATGGCGTGTTCACGCACGCCGGCGAGGACCAGCCAGCCGACCAGGAACAGCAGGAGGCTTGCGGCGAAGGTGACCACCACCCCCCGCAGCCGGCGGGGCTGTTCGGCGAAGTCGGCGATCCGGGGTTCCACCACCCGCTCGAGATAGAGCTGCTGGCGGCGCGCTTCGTTCCGTGCGACTTCGAGGCTGGTCATGGCGGAGGCGAGCGCCTTGACCGCGAATTCCCGCTGAAGATTGAGTCTCTCATAGCCAGCGATCTTTTCCGCCAGGCCGTCCGACGCATTCGAAACGCGCTGGCGCTCCAGTGTGATCTGCGCCTCGAGAGCAGCGATCCGGCGCCGCAGTCCCGGAATTTGCGGGGAGCTTGGCGAAGAAGCCTCGATCTCCCGGAGCTGAGCCGTCACTGCGGCCAGTTCATCCGACAGGCGGCCGATGAGTGCGGCGATGACGAGCGAGCTCTGCGATGGATCGAGCATCAGCTCGCGATTCCGGAATTCGGTGATCGCGAGCTGCGTCTCGACCAGGCGTTCCTCACCCCGCTTGACCTCGGCTTCGGCGAAGCGGATGGCGTCGGCACGGATTCGCTCGTTCATGCGATTGACCAGTGCCTCGCCCAGGTTCAGCAATGTCCGGTTGATCTCGACCGAATCCTCGGGTCGGAAAGCCTCGACGGTCAGGGTCGTCAGCCCGGTCGTCGCGCCGTGGAGCACGCTGACGAACGATTTGTAGTGCTGGAACAGCTCCTCTTCACTCGCGCCGCGCAGCAGATTAGGATAGCGCGCCACGAAATCCGCGCCGGGGCGATCGAACATCTCGCGCAGGGGCAGGCGCTCCGAGAGCGCGGTCACCGCATCACGCGACAGCAGATATTCCTGGACCGAATAGCTGTCGTCCTGTGACCGGGTGACGCCGACGATTTGCAGCAGCCCGCCAAGGCCGCCGGCAAGCGGCGCCTTGGCGGAGCGAACCACGAAGGTGGATTCGGACACGAACCGGTCCGAGGCGATCAGGCCGAAATAAACCGCCGAGAGCGCCGTGGGCAGCGCGACGAACAGAAGAAACGCCGCCTTGCTCCAGCTCAGGCGGATGGTCGGGCGCGGACGCAGCTCGGTATCGGGCGCCACGTCAGGAGCGCGATCCGTTCCGGGGAGCGGCAGGCGAAAATGCTTGGCGGCGAGCGGCCGTGCCACATGGGCGATCGGACGCAGCCGCCGAGAGAGTTTCTCGAAGCGCTGCCTCATGCCGGAGCCTCGCTCCTCTCGCCGATTCGCAGAGAAGCGTTCATGTCAGGTCGATGTCGCGAGTGTCCGGAACCATTGGTTCGGCATTCCTATCGAAGAGGCGGCCTGCTATCTAGCACCCAAGTGTCGGGATCAGAAGTCGACGATGTCTCAAGGTATAATGCAGGAAAGTGCCACCGACTATGTTGAGCTCGTTCCCTTGCGGGTCAACGAGGCCGGTGTCGGCTTGCCTGCCAAGAAGCCTTTGCCCGGTTGGCTGGCTGCGCTGTCCCGGCACGCGCTGATCCTCGTAACCTTCGTCCTGCCCTGTTTCCTCGCCGTGCTTTATTACGGGCTGATTGTCGCTGACCGCTATACTTCTGAGGCGCAGTTCGTGGTCAGAAGCCCGAGCCGGGCAGGCCTCGACCAGCTGACGGGCATGATCCCGGTCACCGGTGGGGAGCGAGCCTCCGACGAGGCCAGTACCGTTCACCAGTTCGTACGCTCGCGCGATGCCGTCGAATTGCTCGTGCAGACGGCCGATCTGCGGGCGATCCTGTCGCGACCGGAGGGCGATGTCTTCTGGCGCTTCCCCGGATGGTTCTCCAGGGATCTGCGAGAAAAGCTCTTCGAGCGTTATCTGGATTTCGTCTCGATCAAGCCGGACAGCAGCACGGGCATCAGCACGCTGGTCGTGCAGAGCTTCCGGCCGGAGGATTCGGTGAAGATGGCGGAGGTCCTGCTCCAGGGATCGGAGGCGCTGATCAATCGGCTGAACGAACGCGCGCGCGCCGACACGATCCGGGCCGCCGCGCGTGAAGTCGAAGCGGCGAAGGCGCGTGCCTTCGAGCGGCGCGAGGAACTCACGACCTTCCGGACGCGCGCGGGGACAGTCGATCCGGCAAAATCCTCCCAGAACCTCCTGGAGACGATCGGGAAGCTGTCTTTCGAGGTCGCACAGCTCAATGCGCAGCTCGCCGAAGCGCAACGGAACTCGCCCCAGGGGCCGCAGATCACGAATCTGCGCAACCGCATCCAGGCGGTCGAGCAGCAGATCGTCGAGGAGAAGCGGCAGATCGGCGGGTCGGCCCAGGCGCTGGCCCCGATCATCGCCGATTATGAGCGCCTGGTGCTCGAGCGCGAATTCGCGGACCGCGCGCTCGCCTCCGCGCTCGCCTCGCTGGAAAGCGCCCGGGCCGAATCCCAGCGCCAGCAGCTCTATCTCGAACGCGTCGTGGCGCCGCACGCCGCCGATTATCCGAGCCAGCCGAGGCGCTTGCTCTGGATCGGCATTGTTTTCCTGCTCAGCCTCTCGGTCTATTCGATATGCCGTTCGCTGCGGGATTATCTTCGCCAGCGCGAGCATTGAGATGACGTCGCCTGCCGCCCTTTCGTCTAGGCCCGACACCGCCCCCGAAGCAGGCGCGGAGCGGGTGGTGCGTGCCGACGACATCGTGAAGGAATTCCATACCGAGCACGGTCCCCGACGCGTGCTGGACGGAATCTCGTTCAGCGTCGGGGCCGGCGAACGGATGGCGATCCTGGGCCGCAACGGTGCCGGCAAGTCGACCCTGATCAAGATTCTCGCAGGCGTCGAGCGGCCGACCTATGGCAAGATCCATCGCGGCCTGAACATGTCGTGGCCCTTGGCCATCGGCGGCGGTTTTGAAGGGCAGATGACCGGCTACGATGCCTGCCGGTTCGTTTCCGCGCTGTATGGCGCACCGCTCAAGGACACCGTCGAGTTCGTCGCCGATTTCACCGAGCTGGGCAGCCAGCTCTTCACGCAAGCGCGCTTCTATTCGGACGGCATGCGGGCACGCCTGGCCTTCGGGCTCTCCCTGGCCATCGACTTCGAATGCTACCTCATCGACGAGGTCATCCTGGTCGGCGACCGGCGCTTCCAGCAACGCTGCCATGACGAGCTTCTCGTCAAGCGCAAGGATCGGGCCATGCTCATGGCGATCCATTCGATGGAATTCGCCCGAGAGTTCTGCAGCTCGGCGCTGGTTCTGAAACAGGGGCGCGGACGCGTCTTCTACGATCTCGATCTGGCCTGTTCGATCTATGCGACATTGTGAACCGTCACGTGGACCTATCTCTCGCCCGGTGACTTTCCGGGCATGACCACCATCGTTCTGGGCATCCCCAGCGCCTTCTCCGCCTGGGGCTTCGAGGTTGTGCGCCGCTTGGTCAAGGCGTCGCGGCCTGCGACTGAGCTGCGTCTCGTCGATCGTTACGATCAGTTCGACGAGGATCCGGATGCCGACGTGATCGTCTGCTCGCAGTTCCCTTCGCGCTCGCTGCGTGAGGCGGCGCAGAAACCTCGGGTGCGCCTTGTCGTCTTCGCTGCCGACAGCCTGGCTGCCGTCAGCTTCCAGCGGCGCCGGCAGCCGAAACTGGTCGAGGCCTTGCGGACTGTCGGTGCCAGTGCCGCTCTGATCAGTGACTGTCGGCCGCAGAAGCGGGCGCTCTTCCTCGACGCCGCCGGCCTGACCTCGGCCGAGTTGGCGACGCAGCTCATCGCCGATCACATCGATTGCCCCATTCCCGCGGATTTCGCCGAGACATTGGCTTCCCTCGGGCCGATCCCGACGGAGGACGCGACCGGCTCTTCGCTGACGGAAGCGGAGAAGGGAATCATCGCTCTCGTTCTCGACAATGCCACGGCCCATCTGCGTGATGCCGGCGTTCCGCTGAAATCCATTTGGCCGCATCGGGTGTTCTTTTCGGGCGATCGGCCAAACGAAGAGGCTCCGCTCGTGGTGGATGCCACAGGGGGCTCGCGGGTCCTGTATTACGGCCCGTATTTCCATCTTTCCGAAGGACGCTGGCGCGCCAAGCTCACGGTGGGCTTCACCAAGGAAGCGGCAGGATTGCCGTTCAAGATCTCCGCCTTCGGGCCGGAGCCGCTGGGAGAGGCCCGCCTGAGGCCGCGCCAGGAAGGGATTTTTTCAGCGCAGTTCAGTTTTCTGGTCTCCGAGCCGGAACGTCCGGTCGAGTTCCATATCCGCACCGAGGAAGGCGCCATCGAAGGACGGGTTGCACTGGCGCAGGCGGAACTCTCCCATCTCGGCGACAAGCCTCCGGCCGATTGATTTCGGCGGAGCGTGCCAGGAAGCCAAGGCTCTGTCGCTCGAAACGGATGCGCTAATAGTGGAAGGTCCAGAGCAGGCTTTCGCTCAGACCCTTCAGCGCCTCGACGGCGTCGGGCCGTTCGCGCGCCAAGGTCGCGATTAGCGCGTCGGCCACGGCGAAGGCTGCGGTCGGCGAGTTCGGCAGGAAGCTGTTGCGGGCCGGGGCGAAGAGCGTCATGTCGGCCAGCGGCACCAAGGGCGATGACGGTCCGTCGGTGAGGGCGAGCAGCACGGCGTCGCGCTTCTTGGCGAATCTGGCGAGCTCGAGCGTCGCGCGCGAATAGCGCGGCAGCGAGATCGCGATGACGGCATCCTCCGGCCCGGCCGAGAGCATATGACGCACCGCGCGCTCCGGCCCGCCGCGCGAGGAGGCGAAGACCACGTCGGCGTCGAGATAGAGCGCCAGCCCGTCCTCGAGGAAGGCGCCGACATGATGGCTCGCGCCGGAGCCGACGATGAAGATTCGGCGCGCCTTCAGCAGAAGGGCGATGGCGCGGTTGACGGTCTCCTCTTCCAGCGTCGCGATCGCCTCGTCGAGATTGGCGGCCTCGCCCTTCAGCGTCGTCGCCATGGTGGCGAAGACCGAGCCGGCTGCCGCGCGCGCATCGGCGAGGCCTTCGACCGGCGCGAGCGCGACCTTGAGTGCCGTCGACAGCGCGGCGCGGAAATCGGCATAATTGCGATAGCCCAGCGCCCGGACGAAGCGGGTGACCGTCGCGGTCGAGGTGCCGCTCTTTTCGGCCAGGCCCTCGATCGTCACCGTCGCGGAATCGAGCGGGCTCTGCAGCACGAAATCCGCCGCCTTGCGATGTCCCTCGCTGAGCGAGGGGTAGATCCGGGCAATGCGGTTGGCGAGGTCCGTCGTCGGCTTCAGGGCGCGTGACATGGCTTTTCCGCTGATTGACGTCGGATCATTTTCATGTTTGCTACCGCGTGAAAATAAAACTGTCAAAAACGCTCACCTATGGGAACGGAGAAGGACCGATGCGGCAGCGCGCACTGATGACCATCCTGCTCGGCGCAAGCATGCTGAGCGCGCCCGCCATGGCGCAGACCCTGCGCGTCGCGCTTTCCTCGGAGCCGACCGCGGTCGATCCGCATTATCACGACCTCACCCCCAATAATGCGCTCGCCCTGCACATCTTCGACCATCTCGTGCTCCAGGACGAGAAGCAGGCGCTGAAGCCCGGCCTCGCTACCGCCTGGGAGAATGACGGCAAGAACCGCTGGACCTTCAAGCTCCGCCAGGGCGTCAAGTTCTCGAACGGCCAGCCCTTCGGCGCGCAGGACGTGGTCTTCACCTTCTGCCGCACCCTGAAGAACGAGACCAAGGTCTCCGGTTCCTTCGCCGACATCACCGGCAATTTCGCCAAGGTCGAGACCCCCGACGCCAACACGCTGGTGATCGAGACCAAGACGCCGGAGCCGCTGCTGCCGACCCTGCTCTCGGGCCTGCCGATTCTCTCCGCCTCGATCGTCCAGCACGGCGACATCACCTATGACGTCGAGAAGAATTGCGGCGTCACCGGTCCCTGGCCGACCGTCAACAACTTCAATGACGGCTCGATGGCGATCGGCACCGGGCCCTACAAGCTGAAGTCCTATGTGCGGGGCTCGGCGATCGAGCTCGAGCGCAACCCCAATTACTGGGGCGCGGCCGAGCCCTGGGAGAGCGTGCGCTTCCTGCCGGTGACCAATGCCGGCCCGCGCCTCGCCGGACTGCTCGCAGGCGATTATGACGTGATCGAAAGCCCGGCGGCGCGCGACCTCAACCGCATCAAGGGCGACAAGCGCTTCAGCCATGTCATCACGCCCTCGACCCGCATCATCTATTTCCAGCTCGACGTCGCCCGCGACGACAGCCCCTTCGTCAAGGCGCCCGACGGCAAGAATCCGCTGAAGGATGCCCGTGTGCGCAAGGCGATGTCGATCGCCATCGACCGCGACGCGATCGCCAAGCGCATCATGGACGGCGCCGCCGAGCCGGCCTACCAGTTCCTGCCGACCGGCATGTTCGGCACGCTGGCGAACCCGGCGAAGATCCCCTACGACCCCGCCGCGGCCAAGAAGCTGCTCGCCGAGGCCGGCTATCCCAACGGCTTCCAGCTGACATTGTCGGCGACCAATGACCGCTACATCAACGACAGCCAGATCACCCAGGCGGTCGCCCAATACCTGACCCAGATCGGCATCAAGGCCGAGGTCGACGCGATGACCCGCGCGATCTATTTCCCGCGCCGCGCCAAGAAGGAATTCAGCGTCGCGATCGGCGGCTGGGGCTCGAACACCGGCGAGGCCTCGTCCTTCCTGCGGCAGTGGCCGCCGACCCCGAACGAGGACAAGACGATCGGCGGCTCGAACTATGGCGGCTACAAGAACGACGAATACGACAAGGTGATCCGCGCCGCGATCTCGACGCTCGACGACAAGAAGCGCGAGGAACTGCTGCAGCAGGCGATGACCATCGTCCTCGCCGACGGCGCCTTCATCCCGCTGCACTTCGAGAGCGGCATCTGGGCGGGCAAGGCCGATCTCAAGATCACCGGTCGCGCCGACCAGTTCACCCTCGCCATGTCGGTGAAGCCGGCGAAGTGAGCCGGCGACGCCGCTCGCGACAGCAAGCAAACATCGTCGTTCCGGGCCGGCGCCCAGCGCTGAGCCCGGAATGACCATTCAACCGGTCGAGCGTTTCCGATGACCGCCTATGTCCTGCAACGGCTGATCCAGAGCGTGCTCGTGCTGCTCGCGGTCTCGGTCGTGGTCTTCTTCGCCGTCTACGGCATCGGCGACCCGATCGAGCTTCTGGTCTCGCCGCAGGTCAGCGATGCCGAGCGGCAGGCGCTGATCCGGCGCCTCGGCCTCGACCTGCCGGTCTGGCAGCAATACCTGACCTTCATGGGCAATGCGTTGAAGGGCGATCTCGGCCGCTCCTTCGTGCATGGCGTGCCGGCGGTGCAACTCATCCTGGCGCGGCTGCCGGCGACCTTCGAGCTCGTGCTGCTGGCGATGACGCTGGCGCTCGCCGCCGGCATCCCGCTCGGGCTGATGGCGGGCCTAAACCCCGACAGCCGCCGCGCCCGCATCGTCATGGCCGGCACCGTGCTCGGCTTCTCGCTGCCGAGCTTCTGGAAGGGCATGATGCTGATCCTGCTCTTCGCCGTGCTGCTCGGCTGGCTGCCGACGGCGGGCCGCGGCGAGACCGTCTCGGTGCTCGGCGTCCAGACCAGCCTTCTGACCCTCGACGGGCTGCAGCACATCGCCCTGCCGGCGCTCAACCTCGCCATCCCCAATCTCGCGCTGATCATCCGACTCGTCGCCGCCGGCACCACCGAGACGATGACCCAGGACTATGTGAAATACGCCCGCGCCAAGGGTGTGCGGCCGCGGCGCATCGTCAACCGCCATGTGCTGCGCAACATCCTCATCCCGGTCGTCACCGTGGTCGGCGTCGAGTTCGGCAGCCTCGTCGCCTTCTCGACCATCACCGAGACAGTCTTCGCCTGGCCGGGCATGGGCAAGCTGCTGATCGACTCGGTCTACCAGCTCGATCGCCCGGTGGTCGTCGCCTATGTCCTGCTCGCGACGCTGCTCTTCGTCACCGTCAATTTCATCGTCGACGTGCTCTATGCCGCGCTCGACCCGCGGGTGAAGCTCGCCGGAGAACAGGCATGAGCATGGACGCTTCCCGCCTCGCCGGGCCGGCCAAGGCCGACACGCCCCTGCGCGAGAAGGTGCTGCGCCGGCTGCGTAACCGCCCGACGACCCGCGGCGCCATGATCCTGCTCGGCATCATGGTGGTGCTCGCCCTGCTCGCGCCGGTGATCGCGCCGCAGAACCCGCATGATCTCGGCTCGCTCAGCGTGATGGACAACAGGCTCGCGCCCGGTGAGCAGGGCATGAGCGGCTTCACCTTCTGGCTCGGCAGCGACGCGCAGGGACGCGACATGCTGAGCGCCATCCTCTACGGGCTGCGCACCAGCCTGCTCGTCGGCCTCGCCTCGACGATCGGCGCGCTCGCCATCGGCATCATGGCCGGGCTCGCCGCGGCGCAGTTTGGCGGCACCATCGACGCCCTCATCATGCGCATCGTCGACTTCATGCTCGGCTTCCCCTCGATCCTGGTCGCGCTCGTGCTGCTGGCCTCGATCGGCCGCGGCGTCGACAAGGTCATCCTCGCCATCGTCCTGGTGCAATGGGCTCAGTACGCAAGGCTGATGCGGGCCGCCGCCATGGTCGAGCGCCGCAAGGAATATATCGAGGCGGCGGTGAATTTCGGCCTGCCGACCCGCCACATCATGCTGGCCCATCTGCTGCCGAACTCGGTCGGCTCGGTGCTGGTCGTCGCCTCGATCAGCATCGCCTCGGCGATCACGCTGGAGGCGACGCTTTCATTCCTCGGCGTCGGCGTACCGGTGACGCAGCCCTCGCTCGGCCTCTTGATCGCCAACGGCTTCGAGTTCCTGCTCTCCGGCGAGTACTGGATCGCCGTCTTCCCCGGCATCGCGCTGGTGCTTTTGATCATGTCCCTCAATCTCGTCGGCGATCGTCTGCGCCGCAGCTTCAACGTGCGCGCATGACCGACGCTCCCCTCCTTTCCGTGCGCGGTCTCAAGACCGTGTTCCATGCGCAGGACGGCGCCTGGCCGGCGGTCGACGGCGTCGATTTCAGCGTCGCCAAGGGCGAGGTGCTCGGCCTCGTCGGCGAATCCGGCTCGGGCAAGTCGGTGACCGGCTTCTCGCTGGTGCAGTTGATCGACCCGCCGGGCGAGGTCGTCGCCGGCGAGGTCATGTTCGACGGCACCGATCTGCGCGCCGCCTCCCAGGAGCAGCTGCGCGAGCTCCGCGGCGACCGGATCGCGATGATCTTCCAGGACCCGCTGATGACCCTGAACCCGGTGCTCAGCATCGGCGAGCAGATGGCGGAGGCGATCCTCGAACACCGCGCCTGCAGCCGCGAGGAAGCGCTCGCCAAGGCGGCCAAGGCGCTGGCGCGGGTCGGTATCTCGTCGCCCGAAGCCCGTCTCAAGCAGTATCCGCACGAATTCTCCGGCGGCATGCGCCAACGCGTCGCGATCGCGACCGCGCTGCTGAACGACCCCGATCTGATCATCGCCGACGAGCCGACGACCGCGCTCGACGTCACCATCCAGGCTCAGATCCTCTACGAGGTGCAGAAGCTCTCGCGCGAGAGCGGCGCCGCAGTGATCTGGATCACCCACGACCTCGCCGTCGTCGCCGAGCTCGCCGACAAGGTGGCGGTGATGTATGCCGGCCGCATCGTCGAGATCGGCGATGTCGAGACCGTGCTCGACCGGCCGCGCCACCCTTACACGCTCGGCCTGCTCAACTCCTCGGCTGCGATGACCCGGCCGGGCGAGCGCCTGCACCAGATCGACGGCATGGCGCCGCGCATCGATTCGCGCCCCTCCGGCTGCCCGTTCCGGCCGCGCTGCGAGCGGGCGCTGCCGGTCTGCGCCGAGAGCGATCCGCAGCCGCAGGCCCATGACGGCCGCACGCTGCGCTGCCACAACCCCGTGCCGGACAGGAGAGCCGCATGAGCGAGCCCCTGTTCGAACTGCGCGGCGTCCGCAAATACTTCCGCGGCAAGGCCAATATCGCCGAGCGCATCCTGACCGCAATCGGCCGGCACGCGCCGCCTTCGACCCTGAAGGCGGTCGACGGCGTCGATCTCAGCGTTCGCAAGGGCGAGGTGCTCGGCCTCGTCGGCGAGTCCGGCTGCGGGAAGTCGACTTTGGCGCGGATTGCGACCGGCATCCTGCCGCCGACCGAAGGCGAGGTCTTCTACAAGGGCCGCTCGGCCGCAGCGCTGAAGGGCAGGGACCGGCTCGATTATCTGCTCAAGGTGCAGATGGTCTTTCAGGACCCCTACGCCTCGCTCGATCCGCGCATGCGGGTCAGCCGCATCGTCGGCGAGGCGCTCTCGGTCCACAAGCTCGTGCCGAGGGCAGAACTCGACGGCGCGGTCGACCGGGCGCTGACCGAGGTCGGGCTCGATCTCGCCTATCGCGAGCGCTATCCGCACCAGTTCTCCGGCGGCCAGCGCCAGCGTATCGGCATCGCCCGCGCGCTGGCGGTGAAGCCCGAATTCCTGGTCTGCGACGAGCCGGTCTCGGCGCTCGACGTCTCGATCCAGGCGCAGGTGATCAACCTGTTCATGGATGTGCGCGAGCGGCACGGGCTGACCTATCTCTTCGTCAGCCATGATCTCGGCCTGGTCCGCCATATCAGCGACCGCGTCGCGATCATGTATCTCGGCCGCATTGTCGAGATCGGCAGTGCGACCGCGATTTTCGCCGAGCCGGCGCATCCCTACAGCGCGGCGCTGATCAAGGCGATTCCCTCCGCAGAACGCCGCAAGAGCAGCTTCCAGCCGCTGAAGGGCGAATTGCCCTCGCCGCTTTCGCCGCCCTCGGGCTGTCCCTTCCACCCGCGCTGCGAGCACGCCATGGCGGTCTGCCGCGAGGTCCGTCCGGAACTCGCCGAGATCGCCCTAGGTCGCAGCGCCGCCTGCCACCTGCACACGACACCGAAGGCCGCATGACTACGCTCAAGCTCGATCCGCCGCAGGGGCGCAGCACCCTGCCATTCACCGATGCGCGCCATCCGCAGCGGCCGCTGGAGATCAATTTCTATCGCCCGGCCGCGCACGGCCCGGATGACGAGGTCGTCTTCGTCCAGCACGGCATGCTGCGCAATGGCGACGAGTATCGCGATTTCTGGATCGAGGCCGCCGAGAAGCATAATCTGCTGATCGTCGCGCCGACCTTCGGCAATGCGCATTTCCCGCAGCCCGAGAGCTATAATAACGGCCTCGTCGTCGGCGAGGACGGCACGGTCGCCGCGCAGGACGACTGGCTCTATGCGGTGCCCGGGCGCGTTCTGGCGGCTCTGCACCAAGCCGGCGTCACCAGGCGCGACAAGGTGAGGCTGTTCGGCCATTCCGCCGGTGGCCAGTTCGCCCACCGCCTGCTGGCGACGCAGGCCGAGACGCCGTTCTCGGTCGTCTTCGCCGCCAATTCCGGCTGGTACACGCTGCCGACGCTGGAGCGGCGCTTTCCGGAAGGATTAGGCGGGCTCGGCTTCGGCGAGGCGGAGCTGGCGCGCTGGCTTGCCCTGCCGATGGTGATCTTCGCCGGCGATCAGGACATCGTGACGGGCGATCCCAGCCTGCCTTCCCAGGCCGAGGCGCTGGCCCAGGGGCCGATGCGCTATGCCCGCGCCCATTTCATGCTCGACTTCGCCAGCAAGGAAGCCGTCCGGCTCGGCCTGACCTGCAACTGGTCGCTGCTCACCGTGCCGGGCATCGGCCATGATGGGGCGGCGATGTCGCGCGCCGCGGCCGCCTATTGGTATGAGGGGCGGATTCCCTCGGTCGAGGAATTGAAGCCGGAGGCGATGGCGGTCGCCTGATCCGCGCGACCGGGCCCGGCCCGTTCCGCCGCACTGCAGCCAGCTATGGTGGCTGCGATCGGTGCATGACGTTCAGGTGATCCGGCGCACGCTTGCGCGGATCTCCTCCGGTTCGAACAGGCGCTTCCAGTCCGGCTTCAGGATGGTGTCCTTGCCGAAGACGATCGCCTTGTTGCAGGCGTCGGAGAACACGCCCTGAACCTCGCCGAAGGTCACGGCGGCGAGGATGTTCATGTGGCCGAGCAGGAAGTCGCGGGCCGCCTCGCGCGGCACGCCGCGCGCGATCGCCTCCTCCATCGCCTCGCGCATGGCGTCGAGCAGCGTGGCGCAGACCGTTTCCGACAGGCCGGGCTCGAGGATCGCGATCTGCTCGACCGTGACCCGGTGCGAGCGCATCACCGGCGCCCAGATCGTACGGGCCACCTCCTCGCCGAGGGCATAATGCTCCTCCGGCCCCTGCATCAGCGCGTTGACGATGTGCTGCTTGGCGGCGATGCCGCCGAAATGATCAGCCTTGGCCGCCGGGTCGGTCTCGTCGTTGAAGATCGGCGGATGGCAGGGATGGGTGATGAAATAGGTGATGTCGGCCCGTTCGGGCAGATGTCCGGCATGCGGCGCGGCGGCGTCGAGAATCACGACGATGCTGCCCGCGGCGAGCTTCGGCAGCAGATCCTTGGCGACTGCGCCGACATGGGTGTCCGGAACCGCCAGGATCACCACCTCGGCGCCGGTGATCGCCTCCTCGGCCGGCACGCAGTCGACGCCATGGGCGTCCTTCACGCGCTGCTGCCCGGCGGGGCTGACCTCGACATGGCGGGTCTGGAAGCGGGAGCCGGCGAGGTTGCGGCCGAGGCGCATCCCCATCTTGCCGCCGGCGCCGAAGAGCGCAACCGTGGTCATTCCTCACTCCCCTGATATGGCACTGGCCGGGCGAACCTCTTGATCGGGTCGTTCCCATGGAGGCGCTTCGGCCGCCAATCCGGGATGATGACCATATGGTGATCCTTTTGCCAACATTGCGCGGGAGCGCGCCTGCTGACGGCGTATACGCGATCGGAGCTGCGTGTCCGCGCCGATGCCGGCGCGATACGCACCAAAGCGCTGCGGCAGGTCGATCTTCGTCGCGCCGCGGATATGTCACCCGAGAGCCCATGACCGTGATGGCCCGCCCGCAAATCGGGACTTGGTGACTAGCTTTGGGATTCCCTGCTGATCCGCCTTTTGGACAGGGCAGGCATAATCAGCGATGGGTCGCATGCGTGGTCGGTCGCTGCTACCGGTATCGTTGGATCCGCGGCGCGGTGGTACCGGCCCGGCAGGATAGATGGTGCAAATCATGGCGCAGCATTCAAGCAACAATTCCAGCCACAGCCTCGCCCGACTGGTTTCGGGCAAGCTGATCGCGCTGGGCATCGTCCTCATCGTCGCCGGGATCGCCGCGATCGCGAGCCCGGCGCTGTCGACCATGGCCGTGACCCTGTTCCTCGGCCTGCTGCTCGCCATCGTCGGGGCGCTGAAGCTGTTCCATGCCTTCTCCATCAAGGAATGGGGCGGTTTCCTCTGGCAGCTGCTGATTGGGCTGGTCGAACTGCTCGGTGGGCTTCTGGTCTATTTCAACCCGATGAAGGGGGCGATCGCCATCACTCTGGTGATTGCGCTGGTGCTGATGGCGGAGGGCATCGCCCAGCTCGGCCTCGCGATCAGGATGCGGGCGCAGAGCGGCGTCGTCTGGATGTTCCTGTCGAGCATCGTCACCATCATCGTCGGCGTCGCCCTGGCGATGCGGCTCCCTGCCGGCGGCATCTACACGCCCGGTACGCTGGTCGGCGTCTCGCTTCTCTTTGCCGGCTGGGCCTATATCGCGATCGCGCTCGCTACCAGGCGGGCGGCGGCCTGAGCTCAGATCGCCGAGCGTTCTGCCGGACGCGAGCTGGCGATCCATCCCTTTGTTCAGGCATCGGGTCTGCCCGAAAAGTGGGTTCCACTTTTCGGGCAGACCCGATGCTCTAGCGCTCGGTCGGCAGCGGCAAGGTCTCGAAGGTTCAGGGCATGCGTAGTTTCATCGGCAAGACGTTGAAGCGCGGGGGCGCCGTTCTCGTGATCGTCGCGCTGTCCCTGTTGGGCCTGCGCATCTACGACACCCAGAGGGGCGCGCCGCTGGAGCCCTGGCACACCTTCGTGCCGGAGGAACTCTCGATCAAGGAACTCGACCGCGCCGGCTGGACCGACTATCTCAAGGCCGAGGACAAGGCCTTCGCCAGCGTGCGGGCCGAAGTCACGCAGAAGCTCGACCCGGAGGAGCGGGTCCCGGTCAACCGCTATTTCGACGGCAGCGCGATCCACCCGGCCCATTTCAAGCAGGACTGGAACCGCTCCTATGTGATGGAGCCGGAAGGCAAGCCGGTCGGCGTCGCCGTCTTCCTGCACGGGCTGACGGATTCGCCCTACAGCCTGCGCCATGTCGCGCGGCAATATCGCGAGCGCGGCTTCGTCGCCATCGCCATCCGGTTGCCCGGGCACGGCACGGTTCCGGCCGGGCTGACCGAGGTCGAATGGCAGGACTGGCTGGCGGCGACGCGCCTTGCCGTCAGGGAGGCGCGCAAGCGCGTCGATGCGGCCGCGCCGCTGCATCTGGTCGGCTTCTCCAATGGCGGGGCGCTCGCCCTGATGTATGCGCTGGAAGCGCTCGAGAACAAGGAGCTGGCGCGGCCGGAGCGGCTCGTGCTGATCTCGCCGATGGTCGGGATCACCGCCTTTGCGCGCTTCGCCGGGCTGGCGGGCCTGCCGGCGATCCTCCCGGCCTTCGCCAAGGCGGCCTGGCTCGGCGTGCTGCCGGAGTTCAACCCGTTCAAATACAACTCCTTCCCGGTCAACGGGGCACGGCAGTCGCATCTGCTGACCCAGGCGCTGCAGCAGAAGATCGTCCGGCTGGCGCGCGAAGGGCGGTTGACGGAGCTCGCGCCGACGCTGACCTTCCAGTCGGTCATGGACTTCACCGTGAGCACGCGGGCGATCATCACCTCGCTCTATGCGCATCTCCCGGCCAATGGCAGCGAGCTCGTGCTGTTCGACCTGAACCGAGCGGCCAAGTTCGGGCCGCTCTTGAGCACCACTTCGGACACGCTGCTGACCCGAATCCTGCCGGCTGCCCCGCGGAACTTCCGGCTCACGGTGATCACCAATGCCAACGAGGATTCCAGTGATGTCGTCGAGCGCGTGACGGAAGCCGGTGCCTCGACCGAGACCGTGCGCGATCTCGGCCTGTCCTATCCCTTCGACGTGTTCTCGCTGTCCCATGTCGCGCTGCCGTTCCCGGTCACCGACTCGCTCTATGGGCTGAAGCCCGATCCGACGGAGGATTTCGGCATCAAGCTCGGCTCGGTCGCGGCGCGTGGCGAGCGCGGCACGCTGATCGTCAACCTGGATTCGCTGCTGCGGATGTCGTCCAATCCGTTCTTCCCCTATCTGATCGACAGGGTCGACGAAAAGCTGCGGGCGGGCTCTTCCGCGGCCACGGCGGTGCCGGCGAAGAACTAGAGCCAGTTTCGCTCGGGTTTGCTCGTCGTTCCGGACAAGCCGCGAAGCGCGCCCGGCTCCGGAAACCATCGTAGATCATCGATCCCCACGATGTATTCCGGCGTTCCGCTTCGCTCCAGCCGGAAGGACGGTCCAGCTGATTGGAACCTGCTGCAGCCTTCAGAAGCGCCAGACCAGCGGCACGTAGAAGACCGCGATGACGAAGAACCAGATCATCAGCGGCGTGCCAAGCTTCCAGTAGCTGTTGAAGCTGTAGCCGCCTGGGCCCATCACCATCATATTGGTCGAGGTCGCGATCGGCGTCAGGAAGGAGGCCGCGCCGGCGACGCACAGGCTCATCAGGATCGGGCGCGGCGAGACGCCCATGCCGGATGCCGCCGCCATGGCGATCGGGATGACCAGCATTGTCGTCGCGGTATTGCTCATGATCTGGCCGAGGCTGGCGGTCAGCACGAAGAGCCCGGCGAGGAAAACGGCCGGGCCGGCGCCGCCGGTCAGCGCGACGAGATGGTCGGCGACGAGTTGCGCCGCGCCGGACTGCACCATGGCGGTCGAGAGCGGCATCATCGCCCCGACCAGGATCACGGTCGTCCAGTTGATGGCACGATAGGACTGCTCGACCGTGATCGTGCCAGCGAGGATCAGCAGGCCGGCGCTGACCAGCCCCGCCACGGCGGGCGGCACGATGCCGGTGGCGAGCATGACGACGAGGCCGGCCAGCACCGTGACGGCGACGCCGGCGCCGGCGCCCATCGGTACGGCCTGGCGTCGGACGAGGTCGGGCGAGTTGACGACGAGCACGTCGGGGTCTTCGAGATGCAGGTCGAGTGCCTTCCAGCTGCCTTCCAGCAGAATGGTGTCGCCGGCCTGCAGCACGTCTCCTGTTTCGAGATCGACACCGCCGCGCTGCACCGCCAGCACCACGAGGTCGCCGCTATCGGTGATCATGCCCGGGAACATCGGCCGGCCGATCAGGGCGGAGCGCGGCGGGATGACAACTTCGGCGAGGCCGGAGCGGCGGTTGAACAGGCTCGGCCCGGTTTCGTCCTCGGCTCCGTCCTCGCGCAGGGCGAGATGCTTCTCGGCGGCGAGATTGGCGATCGCTTCGGCCTCGCCCTTCACCAAGAGATAGTCGCCGACGGAAATGGCGGGTGCGCGCAAGGGCTTGCCGGTGGCGCCTTCCTGGACGGCGATGAGCTGGAGACGCGGATCGCCGGTGAGATCGAGCTCGGCGGGCGCCTTGCCGAGATAGAGCGAGCTCGCGCGCACGCGCAGGCGGAAGACGCCGTCGCTGAGCCCGTAATGCTCAACCAGCGTTTGGGCGTGGCGGCTGAAATCCGCGGGCAGCCGGGCGCTGCTCTGCGCCGGCAGCAGGTGTTTTCCGAGCAGGAGGATGATCAGCATCGTGCCGGCGAGCAGCGGCAGGCCGACCAGCGCGAACTCGGCGAAGGCGAAGCCCTTCATGCCGGCATCCTCGAGCGCTTCCGAGACGAGGATGTTCTTCGGCGCGCCGGTGAGCAGCAGGTTCGAACCGGCATGAGCGGCGAAGGCGAGCGGCATCAGGAGCTGCGAGGGCGACTGGCGCAGGCGGATCGCCGCCATCACCACGACCGGCATCAGCGCCGCGACCGCGCCGCCGCCGCTGATCAGGGCGCTGAGGCAGCCGACCGCCGCCATGATGATGATCAGCAGGCGGGTGCTCCTGTTCTCGCCGGCCTTGGCGATGAGCAGCTGCCCGGCCCAGGCGGTGACGCCGGTCTTCTCCAGCGCGGCGCTGACGATGAACAGGCTGGCGATGAAGAGCACGGCGCGATCGCCGAAGCCGGCCATCGCCTGTTCGAGCGTGACGGCACCGGTCGCCCAGAGCGCCAGCGCGGCGCCGATGGCGACGATGATCACCGGCAGCCTGTTCCAGGCGAAGAGCGCGATGGTGATCGCGGTGACGACGGCTGTGCTCTCGATCGGGGTCAAATCGGGTCTGGTCCTGTACTTGCTCTGCGCGGTCCGTCAGGCCTGGAGCATCAGGGCGCCGCCAATGAGGATGGCGAGCGCCAGCAGCAAGAGCCCGGCCACAGGCCAGCGGCGCAGATGAGCATCGGCCCGCTCGACGAAAGCGGCAAGACGGGCGATGGCGGGTGTCCCCGCTTCGGCGAGGACGACGATATCGCCTTCCGGAATGGCTCCCGGCAGGCGCTCAAAGCGCCTGACCAGCAGCAAGGCGAGAGCGCCGAGCAGCATCGGCCAGAGCAGCTTCCAGAGCGCGTCGGGCTGGATCAGGCTCGCCAGCGGCTCTCCGGAAATCGCCGGGTAGAGCGACCAGGGCAGGATCAGCGAGGCGGCGGCGACCGCGAGCCAGGGGACGAGCTGTCCAGCCGGTGCGATGGAGGCGGGATTGTCCCTGACATCGCGGGCGACAATCAGGGTGAAATGCAGCATCAGCATCGTGCTGCCGGCGCCGGCCAGCGCCATGGCATGGCTGACGAGCCCGTATCCGAGCATCGGCTTGCTCGCGAGCTTGGCCAGTGCACCGCTGGTCAGGGGCATGCCGCCGAGGCTGAGCGCGAGGACGGCGGTCAGCAGGAGCATCGGCCTCAGCCGCTGCCCGCCGGTCGCGGCGAGGACACCGACGGCGAGAAAGAGCGCACCCTTCACCAGCGTGTGATGGACGGCGTAATAGGCGACGAGGCTGGTCGAGCCCGGGTCGGCGTTTTCCAGCCCGGTGCCGAGCAGTACGGCGAGCAGGCCCATCTGGCTGACCGTGGAATAGGCCAGGATGGTCTTGGCGCGTGTCTGGGTGACGCCGACGATCGCGGCGTAATAGGCGGTGATGAAGCCGGCGCCGATCAGCAGCGTGCCCCAGAAGGGCAGGCCGGCCTCGAAAGGCAGGAAGCGGATCAGCCCGATCGCGCCGGCCTTGACCACGACGCCGCTGAGCACCGCCGAAGCCGGCATCGGCGCGGCCGGATGGGCGAGCGGCAGCCAGACATGCAGCGGGACGAGGCCGAGCTTCAGGGCGAAGCCGAGCACCAGCAGGGTGACGATCGCATCGCGCAGCGGCGCGGCGGGCAAGGTTGCGACCACGTCCCGGATCGCCGGGTTGGGGTCGGGATGGCCGGCGGCGAGCATAACGAAGGCGAGCAGCAGGAAGGCCTCGGCGAGCAGCGCCAGCACGACATAGACGGTTCCGGCCCGGTGGGCCCGCGCGGTCTGCTCATGGACGATCAGCCCGTAGGCAGCGAGGCTCGCCAGGGTGAAAAGCAGGTAGAAATTGGCGATGTCGCGGACGATGAACAGGCCGAGGCTGCCGGCGAGGGTCAAGAGCCACCAGACCGCGAACCCGGCCCTGGCCGGATCGCTGCGCATATAGGAGGCGGCGAAGGCGCCGGCGGCGCTCCACAGCAAGGCGGCGCCGCCGAGCAGGATGGCGCCAGGGCGGTCGAGCATCAGCGACAGGCGCAAGGGCGGCGGGAACAGGGCCGAGGTCCCATCCGGCACCAGAAGCGCGGCGAGCAGCGCGGGGAGCGGGGCGAAGACGAGCAGGGACGGCGCCCGCGCCCGGAAACCGCTGGACAAGCAAAGGGCCGCCATGGCCAGCGGCAGCAGGATGGTCGCGGCGAGGAGCGAGCCGGAGCCGGTCATGGCGCCACCACCGTCGCAAGGCCGGAGCGGCCGATCTGCAGGAGATCGAAGGGCTCGAGCGGGATGAAGCCGAGCAGCACAGCCGCCACGGCGAGAGCGAGCGCCGTCATCTCGAGACGTCGCGGGATCGGCCTTTGCACGGCGAGCGGCGTGGCGGGGCTGGCGAGGGCGGTGTTGATCACCCGGAAGACATAGCCACCGGCAAGCAGGCCGCCGGCCAGGATGGTGGCCGCCAGCCAGGGATGGCCGTTGATCACGGCTGCGGTCAGCAGCAGGCATTTGGCGATGAAGCCGCCGCTCGGCGGAAT
The DNA here is from genome assembly GCF_053618995.1 of Allobosea sp. NPDC055594. Taxonomy (NCBI): domain Bacteria; kingdom Pseudomonadati; phylum Pseudomonadota; class Alphaproteobacteria; order Hyphomicrobiales; family Alloboseaceae; genus Allobosea; species Allobosea sp. NPDC055594. The sequence continues at coordinate 48,496 of NZ_JBSHIO010000014.1, read as the reverse complement.
GCCCATCAGAGAGAGGCCGGCGAGGCCGAAGGCGGCGGCGCTGAGCGGCAGGGCGCGGCCGAAGCCGCCGAGACCGGCGATGCGGTCATGACCGAAAGCCTCGGCGACGACGCCTGCCGCCAGGAACATCGCGGCCTTGGCTAGCGCATGCGAGACGAGCTGGAGCGTGCCACCGGTCCAGGCGATGGTCTCCCAGGGCGGTGTCCCGTCCGGCCCCGAGGCGAGCGGGAAGACGATGAAGAGATAGCCGATCTGCGCCACCGTCGAATAGGCGATCATCAGCTTGAGCCGTGCCTGCCTGAGCGCCATGACGCTGCAGAACAGGATGGAGGAAGCCCCGAGCACGGCGAGGAGCTGTCCGGCGAAGGCTGCCGCCTCAGGCGGCGCGACATCGAGCACGAGGCGCAGGATCAGGAAGACCGGCGCCTTGATCACCAGCGCCGAGAGCACGGCGCTCGCGGCCGCCGGAGCCCCCGCATGGGCGGGCGGCAGCCACAGATGCAGCGGGAACAGCGCCGCCTTGGCGAGCAGCCCGGCGATCATCAGCGCCAGCGCGACCGACAGGGCCGAGCCGCCATCGCTCAGCCCGGACAGGATCCTGATGTCGAGCGTGCCGAAGGCGCCATAGATCAGGCCGACGCCGAGCAGATAGAGCAGCGATCCGAGCAGCGCGAACATCAGATAGCGCAGCGCTGCCGCCATGGTCTCGGCCCGGCCGTCGAGGCAGACCAGCGGCACGGCGGCGAAAGTCAGCAGCTCCAGCGCGACATAGAGGTTGAACAGGTCCTCGCCGAGGAAGACGGCGTTCAGCGCGCTCCAGGTCGCGAGCAGCAGGGCCCAGAAGGTCGTCGCTGCCCGGCCATCGCGGGTCTCGGGCGAAAGATCCTGCATGCCCCGCGCGAACAGGCCGGTTGCCGAGATCACCAGCGCGGTCATCGCGATCAGCGCGGCGGAAAGCCCGTCGGCGCGCAGGGCGATGCCGAGCGGGGGCTGCCAGCCGCCGACGACATAGGTCAGCGCATCGCCGGTGCGCAGGAGTTCGGCGAGGATCGCGATAGCGACGGCAAGGCCTGCCGCCATGCTGGCGAGGGCAACCTGCCTCGCGCGGTGCGGTGCGAGCGCCAGGATCGCCAGCACGCCGATGACCGGCAAGGTCAGCGCCAGCACGAGCAGATAGCCGCCCGGGGTCGTGACATGGACAGGGGCGAGGGCGAGCGGCATCATGACTCGGCTCGCGGCGTTTCGCCGGCCGCCGGCGGCTCCAGGCTTTCGCGGCCGGTCAGATCGAACAGGCGCCGCAGCAGCGCCACGGCGAGCGCGCTCGCCGAGAAGGCGACGACGATGCCGGTGATCACCATGGCCTGCGGGACGGGGTCGCCCGGCAGGCCGGCCGCGGCGCCGCGGCGCGCCACCGCCCCGAAGACCATGAAGATGCCGGCGCCGAGGATGTTGAAACCGACCAGCCGGCGCAGCAATCCAGGATGGGCGATCACGACGAACAGGCCGATGCCGGCGAGCGCCGCACCGCACAGGCCGAACAGGCTGGCGCTGTCGGAGATGACAGCGCTCACGGTGCCGGCGCCTTGTTGGACGGCCCGGCGACGAGCAGGCCGAGCGCCAAGGCGATCGCGACCGTCAGGGCAGCTTCGATGCCGACGATCAGCGCCTTGGCCAGGGGCTCGGGATAGGCGAGGAAGCCGTCGGCGACGGCAAAGCCGAGGAAGCCGATGGCGAAGAACAGCGCTGGCCCACCGACCAGGAGCAGCCGCAGCAATCTGCTGCGCGTTTCGGGCGCCGGGCTGAGCCCGGCCAGCATGACGAGCAGCCACATCGCGGCGAGGATGCTGCCGGCCTGGAAGGTGCCGCCCGGCGCGTCGGCGCCGACCCAGACCATGTAGACCGCAATCAGCACCCCGAAGGGCGGTAGGGTGCGGGCGAGATAGAGCAGCGGCTGCGGCGGGTTCGCTTCCTTCAGCGCTGGCGCGCCGCCCCAGAGATGATCGGGGGTGAGCGCCCAGACGCCGAGCAAGGCGAGCAGCACGACGACCTTTTCGAGCAGCGTGTCCAGTGCCCGGTAGGCGAGCAGCACCGCCGTCACCGGGTTGCCGAGCCCGGTCGCGTCGATCGCCGCGAGCGCCGGCGGCGCCAGCGTCGGTGCTGGCGAGGGAAAGGCGAGCACGGCGACGCCAAGGCCGAGGGCGACCGCGGCGCTGGCCAGGGCCGCGACGATGGTCGTGGCAGCATTGCTCTGACGTTGGGCGCTGCCCGCCTGCCGGCCGCGGCGCAGATGCGCTTCGGCGCGCAGCAGCAGCAGACCGGTGATGCCGCCGCCGATCGCCGCCTCGGTCAGCGCGACGTCGATCGCCCCGAGACGGGTCCAGGCCAGGCCGAGCAGCAGCCCGAAGGCGATGAAGGCGATGATCGCATTGCGGTCGTCGCCGGTGCGGGCGACATGGATGGCCAGCACGATGAGCCAGGCGACGAGCGCGAGGTCGAGGAGCAGGTTCATCGGCCGGACTTGCGGCGATGGAGGGCGCCGGCGATCAGCTGGCTCGCGGTCGCGGCCGAAAGCTGGGCGAGCAGCCAGACGCAGACCAGTTTCAGCCCGCCGGCGATGCTGTCGACCTGGGGCAAGAGCCCGAGCACGATCAGGCCGAGGCCGAGATTATCGGCCTTGCTGAGCGCGTGCAGCCGGCTCAGCGTGTCGGGAAAGCGTAGCAGGCCGAGCGTTCCGGCGAGGAAGAGCAGCGCGCCGCCGGCAACCATGACGAGGGTAAAGAGATCGGCGAGCGTGCTCATGGCTCGTCGCCCTTCGGCGCGGCAGTGTCGGCCGCCTCATCCGATTGGCCGAGGGTGAAGGCGGCGCAGGAGAAGGCGGCAAGCAGCATCAGCAGCAGTGCGACATCGGTCATCGCCGAGGTATTCGAGGCCGCGCCGAGCAGGAGCAAAGCAGCGGCGGCGCCGGTTCCGAGCAATTGCACCGCCATCATGCGTTCGACCGCGAGTTCCGAGCGCAGCACTCTGAACAGGCCGAGCGCCGTGACGGCCAGGATGAAGAGCGCCGCCCCGGTGAGGAACTCAGCCATTGCGGCCTCCGTCCTGCAAGGTCTCGCAGAAGGCGGCTTCGTCGGCGGCGAGCTGTTCGGCCACAGGCTCGCGCAGATCAAGGCAGTGGATGTGGAGCGTGCCGTCGGCCTCGGCCGCGACCGGCAGCTTGCCGGGTTGCAGGCTCATCACCGCGCAGCAGGCCTGGCGCGCCATGCCGGCGGGCAGGGCGGTCCGGTAGGTGACGAAGCCCGGCTGCAGCGGGGGCACGGGTGCGAAGGCGCGGCGCGCGACATCGATGCCGGCCGCAACCGATTGGGGCAGGAAGCGGACGAGAAAGCGCAGCACGCCGGGAAAGGATAGACTGCCACGCGCCGGCCAGAGAACCGTGCTCGTCCAGGCTGCCGCCGCGGCTGCGACGACCCCGACCGGCAGGTCCTTCATGGCGGGTCCCATCAGGACCAGCCACAGCCCGAGAAAGCCGGCCCCGCGGGTCAAGAACACATGCCTCGGGGTGGAGTTCTCGGGCATCGATGCCGTTTCTCGCGAGCCTTCATGCCGGCGCGTTGCCATGTCGGGGGCGACGGCGTCCGACCGAAGGCATGTCGACGCTGCGCCAATCCGTGGTTCACGGGCCGGAATCGGCCTGATGATCCGCGGTCAAAGTACCGTTCGGTCATGCCATCGGCATCAGCCCCCTGTCTCAATCCTGTGCCCGGCGTCCCATTCTCGCCTTCTGCCGCCCGGACTGGCTGCCGGGAGGTGCAAGGCCGTGCGCGGGCGGCTATCCCTTGGCAAGGGCCGATCGGAATGACGGGTAGGCCGGGGGAGCGGACGATGCGGACCAGACAGCGAGGCACATCGGCAACAACCGATCGTGGGCGGAGCGTATGAGCATGGCACCGCTGATCGAGCCGCGCGCCGGCGACGCCGAGGATGATTTCAGCAGCACCAAGAAGCGGTCGCTGCTGGCGATCGCGGGCAGCCTGCTCGGCGAGATCAATCTGCCGAAGCTGGCGCTGGCCTGGGTCATCCTGGCACTGGTGCCCGGGGTGCTGCTGGGGCTGGCGCCGCTGGTCGCGACCGCGTGGTTTGCCTCGGTCGCCGATCGGCTCTTCGCGCTAGCCGGCATCGGCTCGCTGCTGCTGCTGGCGCTGATCGCGGTGGCCGGCTGGTATGGCTTCAGGCCGCTCTTGCGTCTGGTCGAACGCAGCTTCTGGTCGCTGAACTCGCTCGCCGTGCAGCCGGTCTACGCATTGTGCCGCGAAGGGCTGCGCCATCTCGCCGAACGTTTCCTGACGGTCGGCGCGAGCGAGGACAAGCGGGCCGCCCTGCGCGCCGCGACCGCTATCGGCGCTGGCCTGCTCGCCAGCGCCGGCGCTGCCACCGTGGTGGGCCTGGTCTGGCCGGCGACGCGCTGGTCCGGCGAGTTCGCCGATCTCGTCCATCCCCTGCGTCTGCTCGTGCCGGCGCTGGCCAATACGGTCGCGGTCATGGCGGCCTACCTCGCGCTCGCCTCGCTCGCCTGGGGCCTGGCCGACGGGCTGATGGACCAGCCGCGCGATCTCGGCGGCTTCGACGAGGCTCCCGAGCAGGCGCGGCGCTGGCGGGTGGTGCACCTGTCCGACATCCATATCGTCGGCGAGCGCTACGGCTTCCGGATCGAGAGCGGCCGCGCCGGGCCGCGCGGCAATGAGCGCCTGGGCCAGGTGCTCGACAGGCTGGACGAGATCCATGCCGCGGAGCCGCTCGACCTCCTGCTGATCACCGGCGACATGACCGATGCCGGGCGCTCGGCCGAATGGGCGGAATTCCTCGATCTGATGGTGCGCCATCCGGCGCTGGCGGAACGCTGCCTGATCCTGCCCGGCAACCATGATCTCAACATCGTCGATCGGGCCAATCCGGCCCGGCTCGAACTGCCGACGAGCCCGGGCAAGCGTCTGCGCCAGATGCGGACGCTCTCGGCCATGGCGGCGATCCAGGGCGAGCGCGTCCAGGTGCTCGATCGCGAGCGCGCGGGGCTGGCGGGCACCCTGGCGGCGGCGCTGGAGCCGCATCGCGAGGCGATCGGCGTCTTCGCCGATGCCGGCACGCTGCGGCTATCGGCCGGGCTTTCCACGGTCTGGGCCGATGTCTTCCCGATGGTGCTGCCGCCCGCCGAGGAGGACGGGCTCGGCGTCATCCTGCTCAACTCCAATGCCGAGACGCATTTCTCCTTCACCAATGCGCTCGGCCTGGTGGCGGAGGAGGATCTGCAGGCGATGCTCGCCGTGCTGCGGCGCTTCCCGAAGGCGCGCTGGATCATCGGCCTGCACCATCACCCGGTCGAATACCCGCAGCCCGCCAAGGCCTTCTCGGAGCGGATCGGCACCGCACTGATCAATGGCAGCCGCTTCGTGCGCCAGCTCAAGCCGATGGCGCATCGGCTGGTCGCGATGCACGGGCATCGCCATGTCGACTGGATCGGGCGCTGCGGGCCGCTGAAGATCGTATCGGCCCCGTCCCCGGTGATGGAGGCGACGGACGACATGCCGACGGGCTTCTACATCCACACTCTGGCGGCCGCCGCCGATGGCGGGCTCGCCTTGCTCGCGCCGGAGCGGATCGAGATCGCGCCCCGGCCGCCGGCCGCTCTCAGTTCCTGAGGGCGGCGGCAGCTTCTTCCGGCACCGCGTCGTTCTCCGGCGATCCGAACAGCTCGGCGAGCCAGAGGCTCGACGGATGCTGAGCGCAGAAGGTCAGGAAGGCGATGGTGATCGGCACGCCGATGAAGGCGCCGAAGACGCCCCAGAGATAGCTCCAGAAGAACACCGAGAACAGCACCATCGCCGGCGAGATCGAGAGCGCGCTGCCGGCGACGCGCGGCTCGATATAGCTGCCGACGGTGAACTGGATCAGGTTGAGGCAGGCGAAGACGCCGATCATCGCCTGCCAGGAGCCGAACTGCGTCATCGCGAACAGGGTCGGGAAGACCGTGGCGACGAGCGGGCCGAGGAAGGGGATGTAGTTCAGCAGGAAGGCGATGAAGCCCCATTCCTCGGCGAGCTGCAGACCGATGAGCTTGGCGAAGGCCCAGACCAGGACGCCGGTGATCAGGCTCATCCAGGTCCGAACCAGCATGTAGCGGCGGATCTTGCGGGCGGTCGCCATGGCGCCGCCGAGCAGGACCTGGCTGGTTTCGCGGTTGCGCATGCCGCGCAGCTTGCGTCCGAAATCGTCGACCTCGAGCAGGCCGAGGATCACATAGACCATCACGACAATCCAGAAGCTCATCGTGGTGTTGAGGCGCCCGGTGATCGTCTGGGCGGTGCGCAGCATCCAGGAGACGTTGAAGTTCTCCGACCAGACGCCGGCGACCGCGATGCCATGGCCTTCGAGCCAGACCACGCCCTGGTCGTAGAACATCTGGAAACGCGCGGCGTCGTTGACGATCCAGCGGCCGACGCGGCCGAAGGCCCAGGCGATCAGCCAGCCGAAGGCGAAGAAGACGACGACCATGACGGCGATGCTGATCACAAGCGCCAGCATTCGCGGCAGCACGGATTGCAGGCGCTTCTGCAGCGGCCAGACCAGTGCGATGATGAAGAGCGCGAAGGCGACCGGGGCGAAGACCGAGCTCGCGATCGAGAGCGCGGCGACCGCCAGTATCGTGGCGATCAGGATCTGCGAACCGTGAAAGATCTTGCCGGTCGTCATCTCTTGTCCTGGTCAGGCTGGGCGTTGAGGCGGGAGGGCGGTTCCGTTGGCGAGGCGAGTCGTCTCAGACGCCGTCGGTCAGCTCGTCGAGATCGAGCGTCGAACTCTTGCCGATAGCATCGCGATGCTCGCGATAGAAGGCTTCGGCGGAACGCCGGCCTTCATTGTGGAGCATGGTCAGGAACTCCCATTCGGCGTTCAGCTTGGAGGAGTAGCCGAGCTCCGCCATGGCAGAACTGGTGATGCGGTGCAGGCGCATCCGGGCCCAGCGTGCGCTCTCGCCGGTCGCGGTCTGGGCGCTCTGGCGCAGCAGCGCCATCATCCGCAGCTCTTTCAGCAGCACGGCGTTGAACGAGACCTCGTTGAGCCGGTTCAGGATGTCGCGGGCCGTGCGCGGCGTGCCGGGACGCTCGACCGGGTTGATCTGGACCAGGATGGTGTCGAGCGCGTCGCTCTCCCGGATCAGCGGAGTCATGGTCGGATTGCCGGAATAGCCGCCGTCCCAATAGCTCTCGCCATCGATCTCGACGGCCTGGAACAGCGTCGGCAGGCAGGCCGAGGCGAGCAGCACGTCGGGCGTGATCTCGGCATTGCGGAAGACCCGCCCGCGGCCGGTGCGGACATTGGTGGCGGTGATGAAGAGCTTGATCGGGCTTTTTGCAAGGCCGTCGAAATCGATGACCTCGGCGAGGATGTCGGTCAGCGGATTGGTGCCGGCCGGATTGAGGCTGTAGGGTGAAACCACCCTCGACATCATGTCCATGGCGACGAAGAGCGGCGAATTGTCGAGCGTCCAGCGGCCGAGCAGGATGTCGAGCGGGCTGCGCTGGAAGGGGCTGAAGCGCGCCGCCTCCGAGACCTTGCGCCAGAACAGGTCGAGCGCCTCGCGCGCGCCGGCCCGGCCTCCTCTGGCGAAGCCGGAAGCCAGCACCGCCGCATTCATGGCACCGGCCGAGGTGCCCGAGATCGCCTCGATCTCGAGCCATTCCTCCTCGAGAATGCGGCAGAGCACGCCCCAGGTGAAGGCGCCATGTGCTCCGCCACCCTGGAGAGCGAGGTCGATGCGCAGCGAGGGGCGCTCCGCGGGCTTGCCGTTCTTGCCGGCGCGTAGCGGTGAAAGGGTGCTGGTCACGTCGTAGCCATCCTGATTGCGAGGCGTGCCGGGGACGTCATGCCGACTTCACCAGGCCGGAGAACCCGGCGACGGCGAGCAGGCTCAACGCCCAGCCGACCAGCGACTGGAAGTAGAAATAGGTGATCGCGACCCGCCCGCCCGGCTTGGAGGGGTTTGGCCGCCAGAAGGTTCTCTGGCCCATGTCGAGCACGGGCAGCAGCGTGTCGAGCGAATACATCCACGGGCTGAAGGCCGGATAGCTCGAGGCCTCCCAGCGTTCGCGGAAACAGGCGAGCTGGGTCTGGCCGGGGGCGGCCAGCCCCTGCGACTGGTTGCTGGCGAGGAGCGTGCGCTGCTCGCTGGTTTCGATGCCGCAGAGCGTCCATTCGGGGGCGCGCAGCACCACGGCACTGTTCGGCATCACGGCGCCCTGTCGTTCGGCATAGGCGAAGATGCCGACGCCGAGGACCCAGAACAGCAGGAGCCAGACGAAGGCGAGCAGCGGCTGGCGGCCATAGGCCAGGGTCATGCCGAGAATGCCGTCGGTCGCGGTCAGGAGTGCGCGCAGGACCCGGTTTTTGGCGCGCTTGCGTCTTGCCTGGCGCTGCAGGCGCTCCTTGACGATGAGCACGGCGCGAGCGTCCTCGCCATGGCCCATTTCGCGGAAGACCGAGGCCAGTTGCTCATAGGGCTGCGGCCAGAAATCCTCGCCCCAGCGCTCGGGCTCCTGGCGCGCCAGCCAGTCGAGCCGGCTTGCGGCATCGACCGGTCCATCGATGAAGGCGCCGTAGCGGCAGCGGTTCAGCAGCAGGTCGCCGGGCCCCGGCCAGCATGCGGCTTCATCATGGATGGTGCCGAGGGTGGCGCCGGTCAGGGCCAGCGTGCCGTTCACCTTGGCGCCCCGGCGCAGGAAGAAGGCGCCCTTGATCACGCTGCGTGCCAATTCGAGCGCAATGCCGCCGGGCACGCCGAGGACCGCACCGGATGCGTCGACATCGCCGCCGATCTGTGCGGCGCTGAGGCGTGCTTCGCCTTCGAGCCGAGCGCTGCGGAGCACGACGCTGCCGCGAATTTCGGCCTCGCTGGCCTCGATCGCCGTCCCTTCATCACGGGTGATCGCGGCGCCGGCGCAGTCGAGATCGGCCGTCAGGACCGCGCCGGAGAGATTGATCCCGCCGCGCATCGTCGTGCCGCGGGCAAGGACATTGCGGACTTCGAGGCTCGGCGCGAGCAGGGCATAGCCGTCGGAGACGCGCAGGGTCGCGCCATCGCATTCGAGATTGCCGCCGAGGCGCGCCTGGACGAGATTGACCTCGCCGCCGATCTCGGCGCCACGCAGATAGATGCCGCCGCGCGCTTCCAGACGCTCGGCCTGCAGGCCGGGCAGCTGCGAGCCGTCGAGGAACAGCCGGTTGATGATCGCCGCCCTCAGGACCGGCGTTTCCTCGAAATGACAGTCGTTCAGGCCGATGTCGCGGAAGACGCGGCAGGCCTCGAGATCGAGAATGCCGCTGATCCAGGCGCCGCTGATCCGGACGCCCTTCTCATGCGGCCGGCAGCCTTCCTCGCCGCCCAGCATGAGGAAGCGCAGGAAACCGGCGCGGACGACCCGCGCCGGATCGGGCTCGGGCGGGCGCGAGCCGTCGCCCAGCCGGTCGAAATTGCCGGAAAGCAGCTTGGCGACGACTTCCTCCTCCGCCGGGAGGAGTGGCCGGAAGTCGTCGAGGCGCGCGGTCGGATTGGCCCATTGGGCCAGTTCGCCTCCCGCTCCGGCGCCCCATTCCAGCGTCATGGGGTGGCGGGCGCGGCCGTCTCGGTCGCGGCATGCGCGGACAGCGCCTCGCGCAGCGCCGCTTCCTTGGTCTCGTCGAAGGAGGTGCGCATCAGCGTGCCGCCGACGCCCTTGAGATCGGCGAGGACCTTGTCGGTGGTCATCTTGCGGATCAGGAGGAAGAGCCCGGCCGAGTTCGGCTGCAGCGCGCCGGCGGCATCCTTCATGAACTGGTCGTTGATGCCGACATCGCTGAGCTTGCCGCCGAGCGCGCCCGAGGCGGCGCCGATCGCGGTGCCGAGCAGGGGCGCCAGGAAAATGAAGCCGATCAGCGTGCCCCAGAGCGCGCCCGAAGCGGCGCCCGCGGTGGTGAGGTTGAGCATCTGGTTGAGCTTGACCTGGCCCTTTTCGTCCTTGGTGACGACGACGGCGTCGCCGAGCTCGATCAGATATTCGCGCTGGAGGGAAAGGACCTTCTGGCGGACCTCCTCGGCCTTCTGCTCGGAGGGGAAGGCGATGAAGACGAGATCGCTCATCAGTGCAGCTCCATGTTTGCACGGGGGGGTCGACCCTGCGCCGCCACTCCGGCGGCGCGGCCAATGAGAAATTCGGCCAGCAGCGGGACGGGGCGACCGGTGGAAGCCTTGGCGGCGCCCGCGGTCGAGGCGGTGCCGGCAATGTCGAGATGTGCCCAGGGATAGGCCCTGGCGAAGCGGGAGAGGAAACAGGCTGCGGTGATCGCGCCCGCCGCGCGTCCACCGAGACTGCCGGCGTCGGGCAGACTGCCGCCGGGCTGGCCGAAATAATCGTCCCAGAGCGGAAGCTGCCAGGCGCGATCGCCGGACATGCCTCCGCAGTGCAGCAGTTCGGCGGCCAGGGTCTCGTCATTGGCGAACAGGCCGCTCGCATGCGAACCGAGCGCCGCGACGCAGGCCTCGGTCAGGGTGGCGACGTCGATCACGCAGGCCGGCTTGAAGCGCTCGGCATAGGTCAGCACGTCACAGAGCAGCAGCCGGCCTTCGGTGTCATCGGACCCCATCTCGATGGTCTGGCCGGACATCGAAGTCACCACGTCGCCGGGTTTGCCGCCATGGCCGCCGGGCATGTTCTCGGCCGCAGCGATCAGGCCGACGACGTCGAGCGGCAGGCCAAGCCGGGCGACCGTGCGCAGCGCGCCGAGCACGCTGCCGGCACCGCTCATGCTGAACCGCGCATTCGGGGCCTCGGCGCCCGGCGGCGGGGAGAGGCGGGCGGGACCAGCGCTCATGCCCTTGCCGACGAGCACGATCGGCTTGCGTGAGGCCTTGCGGCCCTGGGGCTGCATCACGATGAGCTTGCAGGGATTGGCGGCGCCCGTGCCGGCCTGGAGGAAGGCTCCCATTCCGAGGGCTTCCAGGGCCTGGCGCTCCAGCACCTCGACCGCGAAGCCGAATTCTTCGCCCATGTCGCGGGCGGTCCTGGCCAGGAAGTCCGGAGTGCAGACATCACTCGGCAGGTTGCCGAGCTCCTTTGCCAGGGCGACTCCTTCGGCGACGGCGATGCCTTGCCGCAGAGCCAGGACGAGTTCCAGGGTCAGGGTCTGCGGGAGGAGCAGCATGATGCTGCGCATCGGCCGGCTCCGCGCCTTTCGAGCCTGAGCCGAGGCCGGAGGGAAGAAATTGTAGCTGCCAGAGGCGAGGTGCTGGCCGGCCTGCCGGACGCGCCAGCTCAGCGAGCGTCCGGGCACTTCATTCTCGGCCAGCGTCACGACGGCTTCCGAAACGGCGCCCTCGGCGATGACACTTGCCGTCGCGGCCAGAGCCCGCCAATAGGCGCTGTCGGAAAAGGCCTCGCGCTGGCCGAGGCTGACCAGCAGCGTCCGGGGCGCAGGCGAGCCTGGCAGATGATGCAGCAGCACGGTGGCGCCGGGCATCTCGGCGAGCTCGCCATGCGCCATGATCTGGGAGAGCCGGCCTGCGGTGCTGGCATCGAGGCGAGCGGCGGAGCCGCTCACCGGTCCGGTGCTGAACAGGCCGATGACGAGCAGCTCGGTCCGGAGTCTTTCGGCATCGCCGACCACCGGCATGATCTCCAGAGAATGTCTCCAGGAAGGCATCGGCGCATCGCTTGGTTGAGGAGGATTCTGCCGGACGGCGGGCGGAATACAGCTCTCCACGAGCCGCGGAGCGAAGGACGCTCCGCTTATGTGGGGGGTAAGGTCGGGCGGCCCTCCTGGCTTCCAACCGCGGCGGTACGGTCGGGAGCCGTCGGCAACTGGCGGATGCGCTGTCCCGGCAGCAGCGCCTGGATCCCGCCGCTGACCACGATCTCGCCGGGGGTGAGGCCCTGCGAGACGATGACCTGGTTCGGGTCGAAGCGCATCACGTCGATGTTGCGCAGGGAGACGGTCGATTTTGCGGGATCGACGACCCAGACCGCCGGCGAGGAGCCCTGCTGGGTCAGGGCGCTCGCCGGAACGGCGATGATCGCGGCAGTCGCGGTCTCGACGGTGCCGACGACGGTCGATCCGAGCCGCATCGCCTCCGGCGGGTCGCTCAGCCCGACCCGGATGGCGAAGGTGCGCGTGACGGGGTCGGCCTGCGGCGCGATCTCGCGGACACGACCGAGCGCGGTGACACCGGGAGCATCGGCGAGAGCGACGCGGACCATGGTCTCGCCCGACTTCTTCTCGAGCAGGCTGGCGGGAATGTTGAAGACGGCGTCGCGGCCGTCATCGCGGGCGAGCTGGGCGATGACCTGGCCGGGCTGAACGACCTCGCCGGGCTCGACATTGCGGGCGGTCACCGTGCCGGCGACGGAGGCCCGCAGCTCGGTGAAGCCGAGCCGGTCCTGCGCCAGTTCGAGCTGGGCCTCGGCATTCTCGAGCTGGGCCTGGGCCGCTTCCTGCGCCTTGAGCGCCTGGTCGAAGCGCGGCCGGGTGGTGAAGCCCTGGGCCATCAGCCGTTCCTGGCGCTCGAAAGTGCTGCGCGCGGTGCTGACCTCGCCCCTGGCCGCCTCCAGCGCCGCCTTGGCCGCGGTCAAGGCGTTGCGCTCCAGCGTCGGGTCGAGGCGGGCGACGAGCTGCCCGGCGGCGACGCGATCGCCGACATTGACCGGTCGTTCGGTGACGCGGCCGCCGATGCGGAAGGCGAGGCCGACATTCTTCTCGGCCTGGATCTCGCCGCTGAGCTGGATTTCGTTGGCGAGCTTGCCGGCCTCGACGGTGACGACGCGGACGAAGCGCCCTTCCGCCGGCGCGGCCGGCTCGTTCTGGCAGGCGGCCAGTGCGAGCAGCAGGAGCGCTGCGGCCGCGGGACGAAGGCGAAATGCCGAAGGATGGGTCATGGCGCAGCAGCTCCCGCGACAGCCTTGGCACCGGGCTCGGCCGCCTTGGGCGCGGCGGAGCCACGGGCGAAGACGGTGACATAGAGGACCGGCAGCAGGATCAGGGTCAGCACGGTCGCGACCAGCAGCCCGCCCATGATGGCGAAGGCCATCGGTCCCCAGAACACCGTCGGCGCGATCGGGATCATGCCCAGCACCGTCGAGACGGCGGTCAGCATGATCGGCCGGAAGCGGGTCGAGGCTGCATCGAGCGCCGCATCCGTGATGCTCTTGCCGCTCTCGCGCTCGCTCTCGATCTGGCCAATCAGGATAACCGCGTTCTTGGTGATGATGCCGATCAGCGCGAGGATGCCGAGCAGGGCGACGAAGCCGAGCGGCATGCGCGAGAGCAGCAGGGCGCTGACCACGCCGATCATGCCGAGAGGCGCGATGCTGAGCACGATCGCCAGCAGGCGGAAGCTGCGGAGCTGCAGCATCAGCACCGTGAACATGATCAGCAGCATCACCGGCACGACCGCGATGACTGAAGCCTGCGAGATCGCGCTTTCCTCGACGGTGCCGCCGAGCGCGATGCCGTAGCCGGCGGGCAGGGTCTTGCGCAGCTCCTCGATGCCGGAGGCGAGCCCGCTGACGACGGTTTCGGGCAGGACGCCCGGCTTGACGTCGGCGGCGACCGTCAGGGTCGGGATGCGATCGCGCCGCCAGATCAGCGGCGAATCGAGCCCGTAGCTGAAGGTCGCGAACTGCGAGAGCGGCACCTGCCGCCCGCTCGGCAGCGCGACCTGCATGGTCCGCAGCGTGTCGAGCGAGAGGCGGTCGGCGTCCTGGGCCCGCACGACCACGTCGACGAGATAGATGCCGTCGCGGATCTGGGTCACCACCGTGCCGGAGACGACCGCGTTGACGATGCTCGCCAGGGCCTGCGAGCTCAGGCCGAGCCGACGGGCCTCGTCCTGGTCGACCCGCAGGCGCAGCTCGCGCATGGGCTCGATCCAGTTGAAGTTGACCATCTCGGTCTTCGGATTGGCGGCGATGACCTGCCCGACCTTCATCGCGATATTGCGAACTTCGGCGAGGTCCGGGCCGCTGACACGGTACTGCACCGGCCAGCCGACGGGGGGGCCGAGCTCGAGCGGATAGACGCGCGAGACGACGTTCGGGAAGTCCTTGGCGAGCAGCGCCTCCAGCTTCTTATGCAGGCGTTCGCGTGCGGCGATGTCCTTGGCGACGACGACGGCCTGGCTGAAGAATTCGTTCGGCAACTGGGCGTTGAGCGGCAGGTAGAAACGGATCGCGCCACGCCCGACATAGGTGCTCCAGCGCTCCACATCGGGATCGCCCTTGAGCGCGGCGTCGAGCCGATGCGCGATGGTCTCGCTGGCATAGATCGAGGCGTTCTGCGGCGCGGTGAGATCGACCAGAAGCTCGGGCCGGTCCGAAGCGGGGAAAAACTGGCGCGGTACCAGAGCCAGCGCCAGGATCGAGGCGACGAAGAGCCCGATGGTGACGGCGATGGTGAGCCAGCGCAGGCGGATCGCTCCTGTGAGCAGGCTGCGGAAGCCGCGTTCGACGCGGCCGGGCCCCGAGGCCGCGGCTTTTGGTGCCTTCAGCATGGCGAGGCCGAGCACCGGGGCGAAGACGACCGCGATGAAGAATGAGACGATGAGTGCGATCGTCACCACCGCGAAGAGCGAGAAGGTGTACTCGCCGGCCGAGCTCGCAGCGAAGCCGATCGGCACGAAGCCGGCGATCGTGACGAGCGTGCCCGCCGCCATGGCAGTGGCGTAGCGCTCGAAGGCGAAGGTCGCCGCCTTCGCTTTGTCCTCGCCGGCTGCGAGCCGTGTCACCATCGCGTCGGTCGTCGTCATGGCGTCGTCGACGAGGAGTGCCAGCGCGATGATCAGCGCGCCCAGCGAGATGCGCTGCATGTCGATGCCGATGATCAGCATGCAGGCGAAGACGACGGCGAGAGTCAGCGGAATCGAAAGCGCGACGACGAGGCCCGGCCTGACGCCGAGGCTGATGAAGCTGACGACGAGGATGATCGCGATCGACTGCCAGAGCGACGTCATGAAGTCGTGGATGGCCTCGTCGACCGTGACGGCCTGATCTGCGACCAGATGCGGCTCGATGCCGTGCGGCAGGTCGGCGGTGATCTTCGCCATCGCCGTCTTGATGTTGGCGCCCAGCGCCAGGATGTCGCCGCCCTCGCGCATGGCGATGCCAAGGCCGATCGCCTCCTGGCCGTTGACGCGGAACATCGGCTGCGGCGGGTCGGCATGGCCGCGGCGCACGGTCGCGATGTCGGCGAGGCGGACCATGCGGTCGCCGACCGGGAAATTGACCTGGAGCAGGTCGGCCTCGGACTGGAAGGCACCCGAGACGCGCAGCGAAATGCGCTCCTCCGGCGTCTGGATCATGCCCGAGGGACGCACGATGTTCTGGGCCTGCAGCGCGGCCAGGAGCGCGCCGCGGTCGACGCCGAGATTGGCGAGCTCGCGCACCGAGAATTCGACGAAGATGCGCTCGTCCTGCGCGCCGATGATCTCGATTTTGGAGACGTCCGGCACCAGGAGCAGACGCGAGCGCGCCGCCTCGACATGGTCGCGCAATTCACGACCGGTGAAGCCGTCTGCCGTGAAGCCGTAGATGATGCCGAAAGTGTCGCCAAAACGGTCGTTGAAGACCGGGCCGAGCGTGCCGGCCGGCAGGGTATGGCGCATGTCGGCGACGAGATTGCGCACACGGTACCAGGTGTCCTGCACCTCGCGACCGGGCACGGACTGCTTCAGATTGACGAAGATCGTGGTGACGCCCGGCGTGGTGTAGCTGCGGACGTTGTCGAGCCCGGGGGTCTCCTCGATCTGCCGTTCCAGGCGCTCGGTCACCTGGCTCAGCATGTCTTCCATCGTCGCGCCGGGCCAGGCTGCGGAGACGACCATGGACTTGATGACGAAGGACGGGTCCTCGTTACGGCCGAGGCGGATGAAGGCGAAGATGCCGGCCAGCACCGAAATGATCATGAGGTAGATCACGACCGAGCGGTTCTTGAGCGCCCATTCCGAGAGGTTGAAGCTCATCGCGATTCCGTCCCGGCCAGCCGCACTTGCTGGCCTTCCTTCAACTGGCTCACCCCGGCGGTGACGACGATGTCCCCGAGTGCGAGGCCCTTGCCGATCAGTGCCGTGGCAGGGTCGGCGCTGATTACTTCGAGCTTGCGCAGCGACACGGTGAACTTGGTGGGGTCGACCACCCAGACGCCCGAATCCTGCCCTTGCCGCGCCAGCGCCGTGGCCGGAATGGCGATGGCCGAGGTCTCGGCGCTGCGGATCGCGCCCGAAACCGCCGTGCCCAGCCGGAAGGATTGCGGCGGTTCGGCAAGGCCGACCCTGACCCTGAAGGTCCGCGTCACCGGATCGGCCTGGGGCGCGACCTCGCGGACGCGGCCGGTGGCGGTCACGGCCGGGTCGCCGGCGAGCGCGATATGGACGCGCGCATCGGGCGGCAGCGCGCGCACGACATCCGCCGGCACCTCGAAGACGGCATCGCGGCCCTCGCGCCGGGCGAGCTGGACGATCATGCGGGCGGGGGCGACGACCTCGCCGGGCTCCGCGCCGATGCGGGTGACCACGCCCGGCGCATCGGCCTTCAGGCTGGTGAAGCCGACGATGTCCTGCGCCGAGCGGACGCGTGCCTGGGCCGCGTCGACCTGGGCCCGGGCGGCGGTGCGGCCCTGCTCCGCCGCCTCGAAATCGGCGCGCGTGGTGACGTTGCGCTCGAGCAGGTGGCTCTGGCGTTCGAACTGGTTCTCGGCCTTGCGCAGCAGGCCCTGTGCCGCGGTGAGGGCGGCGCGGGCCGAGCGCAGCTCGTTGAGCTCGTTCTCCGGATCGAGCCGGGCGACGATCTCGCCCTCGCGCACGGTCGCGCCGACGCCGACGCTCCGCTCGGCCAGTCGCCCGCCGATCCGGAAGGACAGGGCGGCCTGGTCCTGCGCCTCGATATGCCCGGTGAAACTGATGTCACGGGTCTCGCGTGGCGCCTCGACCGTGATCGTGCGCACGGTCCGGACCGGCGGTGCCGGGGCGGCCTCCTCGCTCCGGCAGCCGGCGACGGCGAGCGCGATCGCAGCGAGCGCCGCACCTTGCAGCGAGCGGGCCGTGCGGAACCTGTCGGGCTTGCCCATGCTAACCACCCGTGTGCCGAAACGGCTGCGCGCTGCGCAAGAATCGCATCGGCGTCAGCGCGCAAGCAGACTGGATGTCCTGCAAGCCGTTCAAAGGCATGATCTCATTCCTCTGGCAACCGCAAGACGACGGCGCGGAACCTTGCGCCGAGCAGGATCCGCCGCACCGTACGCTTCGGGTGACGGCAGGAACGCTACCAACAGACTGGCGGAGGCGGATGAGCTCAGAATCCCAACTCTGCGCTGGTCATCCCAATCTTTGGAGGGGCTGCTCGGCTTCGCTCGCGAGGGCCAGTGCGAGCGAGGACCTGCCCCTGAAGCCGAGCGCGACCGGGATCAGCAGCAGGAAGCCGGCCGCCGAGACGGTGGCCATCAGGCAGTAAACATGTTCGCCCCATTCACCGTAGAGATGGCCCGCCAGCGTGGTCAGGACAGCCATGATCCCGGCCCAGCTCGCCGCCAGCCAGGCTTGCGCCTGTGCCAGCAGCCCGACAGGCACGATCCGTGCGAGCAGGAAGACGCTGCTCAGATGCGTCGCTCCGAAGGTCAGCCCGTGGGTGAACTGGAGCAGGACCAGGAAGCCGATCTGCGGATCCTGCGCCATCCCGACCCAGCGCAGGGTCGCGATCACCGCGCTGGCGGCGAGCAGAGCGGCGGCGCCGGCAGAGCCCCGCACGATATAGCCGAGCAGGCTGAAGAAGGCCATTTCCGAGACGATGCCCGCGGCCCAGAGCGCGCCCATGGTTCCGCCAGACATGCCGAGGCTCTGCCAGTGCAAGGTGCTGAAGCCGTAGACCGCGGCATGGCTGGCCTGAACGAGCGCGGCGCCGGCGATGGTGAGGACGAGCAGATGCGGCGAAGCGAGCTTCCCGGCCGGTTGCGTGGCGGCGGCCGGGCGTTCCGGGACGCGAATGACCGCCACGGCCCACGCCGCAAGCGTGGTCGCAAGGGCCGACAGAAGCAGCATTCCGATGATCGAGCTGGCAGGGAGCCAGTCCAGCATCCAGCCGGCGGAGAGGTTCGCAATCGCGAAGCCGGCCGAGCCCCAGAGGCGGATACGGCCATAGCGCAATTCCGGGGTCCGCAGTTCGTTCAGGCTTCGCAAGGTGACGGCGTCGGTGAGGGCGATCAGCGGCCCCTGGGCGAGCGCGATGGCGACGACCAGCAGGAGGATCGGCAGGAAACCGCCGGCGAAGGCGAGCAGCCCCGTACCGATGGTGACCGCGGCCGAACAGATGACCAGCGCCGCCCTCGCGCCTCCGCTGCGGTCGGCCAGCGCGCCGACGACCGGGTTCGCGATGATGCGGGCCAGGAGCGGCGCGGCCAGCATGATCCCGATGGCTTCGTCGCTGAGCGACTGCGCGCGCAGCCAGAGCGGAAAAAACGGCAGGTTGACGCCGAGCTCGAAGAACAGGGCGGCGTAGAGAAAGGAAAGCCGCCCGGTGGCCGCCTTCATGCCTCATGCCCGGCGTCGGCCGGGCCGGCTTCGGGCGTGCGGAGGTCGAAAGGTGCCGCTGAGAGCTGCGCCAGGCTGCGCTCGCGCGCTTCGCTCGGGCTGTGGCCAAATTCGCGCCGGAAGGCCCGGCTGAAGGTGGAGTGGTCGACGAAGCCGACCTCGTTGCCGATGATGTGGATCGACGGTGAATCGCGATGCGAGCTCAGGCGGCGATAGGCCTCGCGCAATCTTTCGCGGTTGATGAAATGGGCGACGCCGCCCGTGCTCTCGAACAGGCGGTAGAGCTTGGAGCGTGACATCGCCATCAGACGGGCCAGTTGCTCGGGGCCGAATTCGGGGGAGGCCATGTTCTGCCGGACCACCAGGCGGGCCCGGTCGATCAGCAGGGAGGCCAGAGAGGCTTCCGCCGCTTCCGCGCGGGCGGCGCGCGGGACGACACAGGCGGCGACGAGGGCGCGCGTCGCCGCGGCGAGATCCTGAGCATGGGCCGGCGGGATATGGGGCAGTTGCCGGGCCAGATTGTCCATGTAGCCGGCGAGCAAGGCGCCGAGCTGGGGATTGATGTCGAGCGCATGCGCCTGTTCTAAATCGTCGCGCTCGTTGCGGCAGAAATCCCTCGGCAGGAACAGGGTCAGGACCTCGGTATCCTCGGCCTGGCCTTCGAATGGCAGGGCGAGCGACCGAAAGCTGATGTTCGGCCGCGCGGCCGCGAGATAGTCGCCGCCCCGTCTCGGATAGGAACGTGCGGACACCACGCACCAATGGTCCAGGAAGGAGCGGGGGCGGTGCCGCCAGTGCCGGGCCGGCGTGTCGGAATACAAGGTTCGCGTGAGGATGATGTTGCCGAAGGTCCAGGAGGAGAATTCGACGGCGAAGGATTCCGAGGTTGCCGGCGTCGGCAGGAGGTCGATCGTGCCCGAAAGCAGCGAGCGCCACGCTTCGAACTGATCGCGCGCAGGCAGATCCCTCGTCGAGAAGCTCTGAACGAAGACGGACCCGGTCGGCGCATGCGGAGTGCTGTGAGTGGAAGTTGTCACGCCGCCTTCCTTTTTTATGGTGCCAATTGGGACTTCCAGGATTGCAGTCAACGCGCGCCCGATTCCAGTTCGTCTTGGATGATTTCGTCAACCTGTATTCGGTCTGATGCGATTTCTTTTGTTTTGGATCAATTCTGAATTTCGATCTGAAGGTCTGATCCGGCTTTGCGCTTCCCGGACCGGACGTTTCCTCTAGCGCAGGGACGCGGCATCGAAGATGCGGATCGGGGCGGTGACGAGGAGGCTGGCCGCCGAACCGAGCGCATCCGCAGCCGCCAGGGGCGGGGATATATCCGTGTCCGTGATGACCTGGCCCTGCAGCAGCCGGTCTCCGATCAGACGGACGGCATCGGGGCTGGCGGCATAGAGATCGTGGTTGATGCGGTCGCCGGCGTTGATGGCGCTGAGATCTAGCACGGTGATGCCCGACAGTCCGGCAAACTGCTGCTGGTACTCGTCGCGGGTCAGGTCGATGCCGCCGAGGCGCGTCGCCCCCCTGGAGATGAAGCGCGAGAGCTGCAGCGCCCGGTCATGCTGGGCGACGAACAGGGTGATCTGCGGCCGGCGCTTGCCCATATCCTCGACCTGGCGCCGGAACACGCCGACATCGAGGTCGGGCGAGGCGAGGATCAGATTGCTGATCTTGCGCGGCACGCCGCCCTGCTCGAGCGCGAGCTGGCGGACAGCCTCGACGGCCGGCCAGCTGCCCATGGAATGGGCGAGGATGACGATGTCGCTGACGGACGGGCTGTTCGCCGCGGCCTTCAAGAGATAGGCGAGGTCCGAGCGCGAATAGGAGGCGTTGTCGAAATCGCGGGCATAGTCGAGCAAATGGCCGCGCGATGGCCAGGAGAACAGGGCCGGCAGCGCATTCGCATCGGCATCGTGTGCGAGTTGCGCAAAGCGGAAGACCGCCCGGTCGAACGGCGTGTTGAAGCCGTGCACGAAAACGAAGACGCGACGCTTCCGGCCATTCGCCTTGTTGAACCAGGACGCCAGCTGCGGCTTGGCGATCGGCGTCACCGAGCTGACGGTGAAATCCGTCTCCGGATTGCCGGGGACAGAACGCGGCAATTGGATGGTGCCGACCTCGCGGTCGCGCGGGATCGAGACGACGATGTTGGAGAAGGAGACGGTGTCTCCGCGATCGCCGCTAAACAGGACGCCCGGCTCGGCCGAAGGCGCGCGCGTCGTCGCGGTGAGCATGTCGACCCGGTCGGTGCCCGGAACAGCGGGCACGATCTGCAGCATGCCGGTCGGTGCGGAAGCGCAGGCGCCTAGGCCGAGCGCGCAGGCCAGCGCCATGACGGCATGTCGCCAGGGTCGGCGGTTTCGATTCGGAGTCACCGACGGACTCCAGAATGTGAACGCCGGGCCGCCGGAGCGTGAGATGGACAGCACAAGAGAGATTCGCTTCGATTTCCGCGCATCGGTGTCACTTTGGCCATCCGCGCTGCGGCTGTGAATCGGAGGCTCACTCAAGGTCATGACAGGATAAAGAAGCCGCCCGATAGCAGCAAGCTTGCGGTCGCCGGGCTTTGGTAGGCTTCGGAGGTAACTTTGGGACAGGCGGCCCACTTTTTGGGATTCTGTGCCGATGCCCATTCCGCAAGGCGATCTAAGTTTCCGAGAATACGCACCGGCTCTGTGCCCGGTCATCACATTTGTACCGACGCAGTCCTTGCAGGGTGCGCCAATGCCAGGCTCGGGGGAGAAGGCACTATGACTGTCGAGAGCACGGCGCCGAAGACGACGATGCAGCGATTTCTCGATACCGTCGAGAAAGTCGGGAACATGGTTCCCCATCCGGTCATCATCTTCCTGATCCTGATCGGCATCGTCATCGTCCTTTCCGCCGTGCTGAGCCTGTTCGGCGCGGCCGTCACCTTCGAGCGGATCAATCCCGACACGCACAAGGTCGAGACGGCCTCCACGGCGATCCGGAGCCTTCTGAACGTCGAAGGCATCCGCTTCATGTATTCCTCGCTGATCCCGAACTTCATGAGCTTCACCGCGGTGGGGCTGATGATCGTCGCGATGATCGGCGCCGGCGTCGCCGAGGAATCGGGGCTCGTCACCGCGCTGATCCGCAAGCTCGTGATCGTCTCGCCGGCCTGGGCGCTGACCTATATCCTGGCTTTCGTCGGCATCCTCGCCTCGATCGCCGCCGATGCGGGCTATCTCGTGCTGATCCCGCTCGCCGGCATCGCCTATCTCGCGGTCGGACGGAATCCGCTGGCTGGCCTGGCACTCGGCTTCGCGGCGGTCGCCGGCGCCTTCACCGTCAACATGCTGATCAAGCCGCTGGACGCGGTGCTGGTCGAGTTCACCAATGACGCTGCGCGCCTCGTCGATCCCAACCGCTCGATCGGCCTCGCCTCCAATCTCTGGTTCTCGATCGCCTCGGTGATCTTCCTCACCGTTGTCGTCGCCTTCATCACCGACAAGATGATCGCGCCGCGCCTGGGCGCCTACGACCCGTCCAAGGCGGCCGAGGGTACCACCACCGAGCAGGGCGCCGTGCTGTCCGAATCGGAGAGCCGCGGGCTGCGCTATGCCGGCTTCGGCATGCTCGGGCTGATCGCGGTCTTCCTCGTGCTCACCGTCCCGTCCTGGGCGCCGTTGCGCAATCCGACCACCGGCGAGCTGATCGGCAACTCGCCCTTCATGAACGGGCTGATCGCCCTGATCATGTTGATGTTCCTGGTCAGCGGCTGGTGCTACGGCATCGGCGCCGGGACGCTGCGGACCCTGACCGAAGTGATCGCGGCGATCGAGAAGTCGATCAAGAGCATGGGCGGCACGATCTTCCTGTTCTTCGTGCTCAGCCAGTTCGTCGCCTATTTCACCTATACCAATATCGGCACGGTGATGGCGCTCAGCCTGTCGGGCGTCCTGCAGGCGGCCAATATCGGCGCGCTGCCGCTGCTGCTCGGCTTCATCGTCGTGGTCGCGATCATCGACCTCCTGCTCACCGGCGCCATCGCCAAATGGGCGATCTTCGCCCCGGTCTTCGTGCCGCTGCTGATGAAGCTCGGCGTCGAGCCCGAGGCGGTGCTGGCGGCCTATCGCGTCGGCGATTCCCCGATGAACGCGATCACCCCGCTCAACGCCTATTTCGCCCTCGTCGTCGGCTTCGCCCAGAAATACGACCGCAATGCCGGCGTCGGCACCATCGTCTCGCTGATGCTGCCCTATGTCGT
This sequence comes from Allobosea sp. NPDC055594, assembly GCF_053618995.1. Taxonomy (NCBI): domain Bacteria; kingdom Pseudomonadati; phylum Pseudomonadota; class Alphaproteobacteria; order Hyphomicrobiales; family Alloboseaceae; genus Allobosea; species Allobosea sp. NPDC055594. Next base: position 25,664 of record NZ_JBSHIO010000014.1, on the reverse strand, counting down.
CTGGATGTTCGTGCTGTGGACCGCGCTCTTCGCGGTCTGGAAGATGCTGGGCCTGCCCTGGGGCCTCTGATCGACCGCCGGATCCACATTTAAAATCAATCCAGACCCAACCCTCGGATGGATGTCATGAGCACTGCCAATATCCCCCTCGATGTCGAAGGCGCGATCGACCACCTGATGAACTTCCTCTCGGTTGAGGGCGTCACCGGCGAGGAGGCTGCGATCGCCGCCGCGGTCAGCGAAGCCCTGAAGAAGGCCGGCGTGCCCGCTTCCGCGATCCGCTTCGACGATGCCAACACGCGCATCCCGGTGCCGACCCAGACCGGCAACCTGATCGTCGACCTGCCTGGCACCAAGCCCGGCCCGCGGCTGATGTTCTCGACCCATCTCGACACCGTCCCGCTTTGTGCCGGTGCCAAGCCGAAGCGCGAGGGTGACCGGATCGTCTCCGATGGCACTACAGCGCTTGGCGGCGATGCCCGTACCGGCGTCGCGCTGCTCGTGGTGCTGGCCGAGACGCTGCTCAAGCACAAGCTGCCGCATCCGCCGATCACGCTGCTCTTCACGGTTCGCGAGGAGAGCGGCCTGCACGGCGCGCGCGAGCTCAACCCGGCCGAGCTCGGCGGTCCGGTGATGTGCATCAATGTCGATGGCCAGCTCGCCTCCGAGCTGATCATCGGCGCGGTCGGCCAGGAGAACTGGGAAGTCGAGATCAAGGGCAAGGCCTCCCATGCCGGCGTCGCGCCGGATAGAGGCATCTCGGCGACCCTGGTCGGCGCGCTCGGTCTTGCCGAGGCGAAGCGCACCGGCTGGTTCGGCAAGGTCGTCAAGGGCGACGAGTTCGGCACCAGCAATATCGGCATTTTCGGCGGCAAGAACGGCAAGCCGGCCGGCGACGCCACCAATGTCGTCACCGACTACGCCTTCCTGAAGGGCGAGGCGCGCAGCCCCGAGCTGAGCTTTGCCACCAAGATCGTCGATGGCTACGAGGCGGCCTTCGCCAAGGCCAAGGCCGAGGTCACGGACCATGAGGGCGAGACCGCGGAGGTGACCTTCCGCCGGGCCGCCGCCTATCCGCCCTTCAAGCTCGCCGACGATGCGAAGGTGGTGAAGCGGGCCGCTCGCGCCCTCGGGATCCTCGGCATTGAGCCGACCTATCTGTTCTCGAATGGCGGGCTCGATGCGAACTGGCTCGACAGGGCCGGTATCCCGACCATCACCATCGGTGCCGGCCAGGCCGAGATCCATACGATCAAAGAGTTCGTGAAGCTCGACGAATACGAGAAGGGCTGCCGGCTCGGCATCCTGATGGCGACGCTCGAAGACTAAAGACAAAATCGAGCGGGCGGTGACGGCCCGAGCAGACGCAACAAGGAGCTGAGCGTGAGCCCGATAGCCTATACCGCCCTGATCATCGCAGTCGCGGTCGTCCTGTTCGTCACGAACAAGGTGCCCGTTGTGCTGGTGGCGATGGGCACGGCGCTCTCGCTCTGGGCGACCGGGGTACTCACCCTGCCGCAATCGCTCGGCGGGCTCGGCGATCCCGCCGTGATCTTCATCGCCTCGCTGTTCATCATCAGCTCGGCGCTCGAGGTCACCGGCGTCACGGCCTGGGCGGGCCAACTGCTGATCAAGGGCGCGGGCGAGGAGAGCCGCACGCGCCTGCTCCTGCTGACCATGACGCTCGTCGCCCTGCTGACCGCCCTGATCAGCGTCAACGGCGCCGTCGCGGCGTTGATGCCGGTCGTCGTGGTGATCGCGGTCAGGCTGCGGCGGAACTCGTCGCAGCTCCTGATGCCGCTGGTCTTTGCGGCCCATGCCGGCTCGCTGCTCGCTTTGACCGGCACGCCGGTCAACGTGCTGGTCTCCGAGGCGGCGGCGGATGCCGGCGTCGGCGGCTTCGGCTTCTTCGAGTTCGCGCTCGCGGGCATCCCGCTGCTGCTCGGCTCGATGGCGATCATGATCCTGTTCGGCGAGAAGCTGCTGCCCCAGCGCAACGGCGCGACCATGCCGGCCGATTTCAGCCGGCATGCCAGAACATTGGTCGAGCAGTACGGGCTCGCCAGCGGCGTCTTCCAGCTGCGCGTGCGTCCGACCTGCCCCTATATCGGCCAGCCTGCGACCGCGGTCGATGTCAGCGGCTATCCGGGCCTGCAATTCGTCGCGATCCAGGAGGGCGAGAGCGGCGGCCCGCTGCGCCGGGGGACGATCGCCGAGGGCGATTACATCCTGCTGCGCGGCGAAGCCGAGGCGGCCGCGAACCTGTCGGTCAAGATGCATCTCGCCTTCCGCGACGAGGGCGCCGCGGCCGGCGAGGGCGAAGAGACGCTGTTCAACCGCCGCTCGGGCCTCGCCGAGGTGGTGATCCCGCCGCGCTCCGGCCTGATCGGGCAGAGCGTGTTCCCGGGCATGGTCACCGAAAGCGGCGACCTGATCATCCTCGCCGTGCAGCGTGCCGGCAATGAGGTCGCCGCCGCGAGCGCGACCAGCGATGGCGGCGGCATCGTGCTGCAGACCGGCGACACCATGCTGCTCCAGGGCACCTGGAAGGCGCTCGACACCCATCTCGACGATCCCGACGTGCTGGTCGTCAGCTCGCCGGAGCTCGTCCGGCGCCAGGCGGTGCCGATGGGGCCGGGGGCGAAGCAGGCGATCGTCATCCTGTTCGCCATGGTGCTGATGCTGGCGACCGGCATCGTGCCGCCGGCGGTGGCCGGGCTGCTCGCGGCCGGCGCCGTCATCCTCTGCGGCATCATGAATGTCGAGCAATCCTATCGCGCGATTTCGTGGACGACGGTGATCCTGGTCGGCGCGATGATGCCGCTCTCGACCGCGATGGTGGAGACCGGTGCCGCCAAGATGCTGGCCGAGCGGCTGGTCTATATGGTCGGCGATGCCGGGCCGATGGCGCTGCTCGCCGGGCTGTTCGTGCTGACCGCGGTCATGGGCCAGCTGATCAGCAATACCGCGACCGCGCTGATCGTCATCCCGATCGGCGTCGCCGCGGCCGCCAGCATGGGCATCTCGCCGCGTCCGGTGCTGATGAGCACGGCGGTGGCGGCCGCCGGCGCCTTCCTGACGCCGATCGCGACGCCGACCAATCTGATGGTGATGGGGCCGGGCGGCTACGCCTTCAGCGATTACTGGAAGCTCGGCCTGCCGCTGTTGATCTGGTTCTTCGTGGTCGCGGTCTTCATCGTGCCCCTGATCTGGCGCTTCTGACGCACCCCACCGCGGCATTCGCGATCTGTTTTCAGTACCGGCCGGCGCGAACCACCGCGCCGGCCTTTGCCGTCTGACGCAGGGCCATGAAGTTGACCTTCGGCTCGTTCCCATTCGACAATCTTCGTCGTGCGGAAATGCGCATAGCGCATCGCGTATCGCTGTTGCTTACTCGTGAGTAAGGTCATGAACAGCGAGTACGAGCGCTGGAGACACCGCGGCGATCAATGATCGCGGGCTCGACGGGAGGATCAGATGAACGAAGCCGGGGCTCCTGTGCTCCTGGCGGTCGAGGGGGCCGTTGCGGTCATCACCCTCAATCGCCCGCAAGTGCTCAACGCGATCGACGCTGCGACCGCGCGCGCCTTCGGTGAGGCCGTGGCGGGCATCGCCGCCGATCCCGCCGTGCGCTGCGTGCTGCTGCGCGGCGAGGGCCGGGCCTTCTGCGCCGGCGGGGACGTTTCCCGTTTCGTCGATGGCGACCCGCTCGGTGCGGTCGAGGCGATCATCGACCCGTTCCATGCCGCTCTGAAACAGCTCGACTCCCTCTCCGTGCCCACGGTCGCGGCGGTACAGGGCGCCGCTGCCGGCGCCGGGTTCAGCCTCGCATTGGCCTGCGATCTCGCGCTTGCCGCCGACGATGCCGTGTTCACCCTCGCCTATGCCCGCATCGGCGCGAGCCCGGACGGCTCGGCGACCTACCGGCTGCCGCGGCTGGTCGGGCCGCGCAAGGCGCTCGAACTCGCCATGCTGGCCGAGCCGGTCAAGGCGCCCGAGGCGCTCGCGCTCGGTCTGGTCAATCGCGTCGTGCCCGCCGCCTCGCTTCAGGACAAGGCGCTGGCGCTGGCGCAGCGGCTCGCCGCCGGTCCGACCGGAGCCTATGGCCGGATCAAGGACCTGATCGGCCATTCGCTCGACAACGCGCTCTCCGCGCAGCTCGATCGCGAGCGCGAAGCGTTCCTCGCCGGTGTGCGCACCGCCGACTTCAAGGAGGGCGCGAGCGCGTTCCTGGCGAAGCGGCCGGCCCGGTTCGAGGGGCGCTGAGATGATGGCATTGCAGGCGGGCCCGGTAGCCCGGCCCATTCTGGAGGTCGCGGGTGTCTCGCTCGCCTTCGGCGGCGTGCGCGCTTTGACCGACGTCTCCTTCCAGGTGCCGGAAGGCTCGATCACCGCAGTGATCGGGCCCAATGGCGCCGGCAAGACCTCGCTGTTCAACACGATCTCCGGTTTCTACCGGCCGCAGGCCGGGCAGATCAGCTTCGCTGGCGAGAGCCTGACCGGCGTGCGCGCGCCGGAACGGGCGGCGCGGGGCCTCGCCCGCACTTTCCAGAACATCGCCCTGTTCCGCGGCATGACCGTACTCGACAACATCAAGCTCGGCCGGCACGCGCATCTGCGCACCGGCGTGCTCGACGCGCTGTTCTATTGGGGCCGGGCGCAGAAGGAGGAGCTGGAGCTGCGGGCTGAGATCGAGGAGCGGATCATCGACTTCCTCGAGATCCAGCACATTCGGAACGCCTCGGTCGCGACCCTGTCCTACGGGCTGCAGAAGCGTGTCGAGCTCGCCCGGGCGCTGGCGATGCGCCCGCGCGTCCTGATGCTCGACGAACCGGTCGCCGGCATGAACCGCGAAGAGACCGAGGACATGGCCCGCTTCATCCTCGATGTGAAGGAGGAATGGGGCGTCACCATCCTGATGGTCGAGCACGACATGGGCATGGTGATGGACATCTCCGACCATGTCGTCGTGCTGAATTTCGGCCAGGTCATCGCCAGCGGCACGCCGCGGGAGGTCCAGGGCAACGAGGCGGTGATCGCGGCCTATCTCGGTGCCGGCGATGTCGGCGAGCTCTCGCGCCGGATCAAGGCGGAGGCGGTGTGATGGACGCGCTCTTCCTCTTCGAAGTCACCCTGGCCGGGCTCGGTGCCGGCGCGCTCTATTCGCTGACCGGCGTCGCCTTCGTGCTGATCTACAAGGCGACCCGCGTGGTCAATCTCGCCATCGGCGAGATCCTGATGCTGGGCGGCTATGCCTTTCTCGGCTTCGCCGCAGGGCTCGGCCTTTCGCCCTGGCTTGCTTTGCCGCTCGCCATCGCGGCCGGCGGCGTGCTCGGCTGGCTGGTCGAGCGCACCATGATCCGGCCGATGCTCGGCGAAAGCCCGATCTCGGTGTTCATGGTGACGATCGGCCTCGGCTCGATCCTCGCCGGCGTCGTCCAGCTCGGCTGGGGCGCCGATCCGCTACGGCTGCCCGAATTCATGCCGTCGACACCGGTCTTCATCGGCGAGGCCTATCTCGCGCCGAAGGTCGCGATCGGCTTCGTGGCGGCGGCCGTGGTGATCGGGCTCTTTCTCGCCCTGTTCCGGTTCTCGCGCGGTGGCGTCGCGCTGAAAGCGACGGCGGCCGACCAGGGCGCCGCCTATTCGGTCGGCATCGACGTGCCGCGTGTCTTCTCCGTCGCCTGGATCCTCGCCTGTGCCACCGCCGCGGGCGCGGGCGTTCTGGTCGGGGCGATCGGCGGGATCTCGCCGACCATGGGCGTGTTCGGGCTTTCGGTGCTGGTCGTCGTGATCATCGGCGGGCTCGATTCGATCGCCGGGGCGCTGGTCGGCGGCCTCTTGATCGGGCTGGTCGAGGCGCTGGCCGGCGCCTTCCTCGGCGGCGAGTTCAAGCTCGTCGTCACCTTCGCTTTGCTGCTCGTGCTGCTGATGGTCCGGCCCTACGGCCTGTTCGGCACGCATGAGATCGAGAGGCTTTAGCGCCATGCGGATCGGCACGCTCAAGACCAGCTATGCCGCCGACGAGGCGCTGTTCGATAGCTCCGTGCAGCGCACGCTGCTTGTGTTGCTCGCACTCGCTGCGGTCGCCTTCCCGTTCGTTGCGAGCCCGTACTGGCTCTTTCTCGCCTGCCTCTGCGCCATCAATGTCGCGAGCGCGACGGGGCTGAACCTGCTCACCGGCTATACCGGGCTGGTCAGCCTGGGGCAGGCGGCGTTCATGAGCGTCGGCGCCTATACGGTCGCGGTGCTGGAGATCCGGCTCGGCACGCCGTTCCTGCTCAACCTGCTGATCGGTGCCGGGCTCGCCGCGATGATCGGCATCCTCGTCGGCATTCCCAGCCTCAAGGTGAAGGGGCTCTACCTCGCCATCGCGACGATCGCGGCCTCGGTTATCCTGCACTTCCTGTTCTCGCACTGGTCGCTGACCGGCGAGGCGCGGGGCCTGTCGATGCCGCCGGCGCGGCTGTTCGGGGTCAGCCTCGACCAGCCCTTCTCGCTCTACTGGCTGATCATGCCGGTGACCTGCCTGATGGTGCTCGGCGCCGCCAACCTGCTGCGGACCCGCATCGGGCGCGCCTTCATCGCGATCCGCGACCGCGACATCTCGGCCGAGGTACTCGGCATCCCGCTGCTGCGCTACAAGCTGACGAGTTTTGCGATCTCGTCCTTCTATGCCGGCCTCGCCGGCGGGCTCTGGGCCTATTTCTTCCGGGTCGTGACGCCGGAGAGCTTTCCGCTGGTCAACTCGATCTTCTACCTCGCCGCGATCATCGTCGGCGGCATGGGGACGATCCTCGGCGGCATCCTCGGCGCGGTCTTCATGACGCTGGTGCCCGAGCTCCTGAAATTCGTCGCGAACTGGGCGACGCCGATCTATCCGGACGCACTCGCGGCACTGGCGCCGGTACGCACCATCGTCTTCGGCGGGCTGATCGTCGGCTTCCTGATCTTCGAACCGCGCGGACTCGCCGAGATCTGGCGGCGGGTGCGGCGCTTCTTCCATCTCTGGCCCTTCAGGACCTGAAGGCGCACGGGACACGTGCCTTTGACGAAACGGCCGTCGCCAAGAGCGGCCATATCAGCGGGAGGACGAACATGAGCAAGATGAGGTTGAACCGGCGGGAGCTTCTGGCCGGGACGGCGGCAACCGCCGCGATGGCGTTCGGGATGGGGCCGCTCGCGGCGCAGGAGGGCGGCGACATCGTGCTCGGCGGCTCGATCCCGCTGACCGGCGTCTTCGCCTTCGCCGGGGTCGGCATCCATGCCGGCATCCAGGACTATCTCAAGATCCTGAACGATGGCGGCGGCATCAAGGGCCGCAAGATCCGGTATGTCGCCGAGGATACCGCCTACAAGGTCGACGCCTCGGTCGCCGCCTTCAACAAGATCACCAGCCAGGAGAAGGTCTCGCTCTACTATGGCGATTCGACCGGCTTCTCGAAGACGATCAATCCCGAGCTCGAGCGCCGCGGCACCATGATCATGGCCGGCGCCTCCTTCGCGACCGAGCTCAACGATCCCAAGAAGTACCCGCTGCAGTTCATGGCGGGGCCGGACTACACCGAGATGTTCGGCATCCTCCTGCGCTACATCGCCAAGGAGAAGCCGGGCGCCCGCGTCGCCTTCGTCTATTCCGACACCGAATTCGGGCGCGACCCGATCGTACCGGGCGAGGCGGTCGCCAAGGAGCTGAAGCTCACCGTCGTCGAGAAGATCGTGACACCGCCGGGCAGCGTCGACGTCTCGACCGAGGTGCTGAAGCTGCGCCGCGCTAATCCCGACTTTACGATCTTCCACGGCTATGTGCTGGCGCCGATCCCGGAATTCGTCACCCAGGCGAAGCAGATGGGCATGAAGAGCCAGTTCATGGGCACCTTCTGGACCATGGACAATTCGACGGTGCAGCGCATGGGCGATGCCGCCGACGGCTTCATGGGCGTGATGCCCTACCGCTACTATTACGACAAGGACGGTACCGCGCCGATGCTGGAGAAGATCCGGCAGATGCGCACCGAGTACCAGTCGACCGGCTACCTGCAAGGCTTCGTCACCGCCATGCTGATGGCCGAGGCGGTGAAGCGCACGCTCGATGCCGGCAAGGAGCTGACCGGCGCCAACCTCAAGGCCGGGCTGAACAGCATCAAGGACTTCGACACCGGCGGCCTGTTCGGCGTGCCGATCTCGATTCCCGGCAATTCCGTGCCGGTCGGCCGGATCTATCGTTTCGACAGCAAGGCCAAGCAGATGCTGCCGGCCTCCGACTGGATCAAGCTTTGATCCTCAGGCGCAGGGTGAGGGGCTGAAGGCATGGCCGGGACCGCGGTGCTCGACGTCAACAATGTCGAGGTCGTCTACAACAGGACGGTGCAGGTGCTGCGCGGCCTGTCGCTGCGCGTGCCGCAGGGGCAGATCGTCGCCCTGCTCGGCTCGAACGGTGCCGGCAAGTCGACGCTGCTCAAGGCCGTCTCGAACCTGCTCGCGCTCGAGGATGGCGCCGTCACCGGCGGCGCCATCCATTTCCAGGGCGACGATATCGCGAGCCTTGCCCCGCATGGCCTCGTCCGGCGCGGCCTGTTCCATGTCATGGAGGGACGGCGCATCTTCGAGGACCTGACGGTCGAGGAGAACCTGACCGCCGCGACTTTCGCGCTGACCGGGCGCAAGCTGCCGGCGGCGGACTTCGATCTGGTCTACAGCTATTTCCCGCGCCTGCACGAGCGCCGCAAGGGGCTGGCGGGCTATCTCTCCGGCGGCGAACAGCAGATGCTCGCCATCGGGCGGGCGCTGATCGCGCGACCCTCGTTGATCCTGCTCGACGAGCCCTCGCTCGGCCTCGCGCCGAAGCTGGTCGAGGAGATCTTCACGATCATCGCCAGGATCAATGCCGAGCAGGGCGTCTCGATGCTGCTCGTCGAGCAGAACGCCGCGGTCGCCTTCGCGGTCGCGAATTACGGCTACATCCTCGAAATGGGCAAGGTCGTGATCGACGGCCCGGTCGAGAAGCTGGTCCGCGACCAGGACGTGCGCGAATTCTATCTCGGCCTCGGCGGCGCCGGGGGCGAGCGCAGCTATCGCGACATCAAGCACTACAAGCGCCGCAAGCGCTGGCTTTCGTGAGGTCGGCAACGATGCGCGAGCTTCTCAATCTCACCCTGCCGCAGATGCTGCGCGAGAATGCGCGGACGATGCCCGAGCGCATCGCCCTGAGGCAGAAGGATTTCGGCATCTGGCTGCCGATCGACTGGGCGGAGTACGACCGCCGCGCCCGGCATTTCGGCCTTGGCCTGCGGGCGCTCGGCCTCGCCGAAGGCGGGCATGTCGGTATCCTCTCCGAGAACCGCGCCGAATGGGTCGTCGCCCAGCTCGGTGCCGGCATGGTCGGGGCGGTGGCGATCGGCGTCTATGCGACCAGCCCGGCCAACGAGGTCGCCTATGTTCTCGGGCATGCGGAAGTCGAGATCGTGGTCTGCGAGGACCAGGAGCAGGCCGACAAGGTGCTGGAGCGCATCGCGGAGCTGCCGAGGCTGAAGCGGATCGTGGTGATCGATCCCAAGGGCCTGCGGCACTACGGCTCGGAGCTGATCATCTCCTTCGCCGATGTGCTGACGAGCGGCGCCGAATACGAGATCGCGCATCCCGGCCTGGTCGAGGCCTGCCTTGCCGCCCAGACTCCGGCCGATATCGGCCTGATGGTCTACACCTCCGGCTCGACCGGCAAGCCCAAGGGCGCGATGCTGAGCTATCGCAACATGCGGGCCCAGGCTGCCGGCGTGATCGAACGGCTCGGCTACGACGCCGACACCACCAACCTGTCCTATCTGCCGCTCTGCCATGTCGCCGAGCAGATGCTGAGCACCATGGCGCCGATCTATGTCGGTTCCTGCGTCTCCTTCGGCGAGTCGATCCGCACCGTGCAGGAAGATCTGCGCGAGATCGCGCCGACGCTCTTCCTCGGCGTGCCGCGGATCTGGGAGAAGCTGCACGCCGCGATCCACATCAAGCTGATGGAGGCCGGCGGTTGGCGCCGGCGTCTGTTCGAGGGGGGTCTCGCCGCCTGCGAGCCCTTCGCCACCAAGCCACCGGCGGCGCGCAGCCTGCGCGAGAAGGCGGTCGCCGGCCTCTACCATCTCGTCATCTTCCGGGCGCTGCAGAACTTCATCGGCCTGCGCAAGGTCAAGGTCGCGCTTACCGGCGCGGCGCCGATCCCGCCGCGCATCGTGCAGTTCTTCCGCACGCTCGGCGTGCCTCTCGTCGAGGTCTACGGCCTGACCGAGACCTCGGGAATGTCCGTCGGCCAGCGCCTTCAGCGCCTGCTGCCTGCTTCAGTCGGCGAGGCGGTTGCCGGTGCCGAACTCAAGCTGGGCGCCGAGGGCGAGCTCCTGCTGCGCGGCGACATCGTCTTCGAGGGCTATTTCCGCAATCCCGAGGCGACCGCCGCCGTGCTGCGCGATGGCTGGCTGCACACCGGCGACGTCGCCGCGATCGAGGATGGCCAGACAAGGATCGTCGACCGGCTGAAGGACATCATGATCACCGCCGGCGGCAAGAATCTCAGCCCCTCCGAGATCGAGAACACGGTGAAGGGCAGCGCCTTCATCAAGGAGTGCATCGTCGTCGCCGATGGCCGGCGCTATCCCTCGGCGCTGATCCAGATCGATGCCGAGACGGTCGGCAAATGGGCCGAGGAGAACCGCATCGCCTTCACCCATTTCCGCAGCCTCGCCGAGCATGGCCGCGTGCGCGAGCTGGTCGCCGCCGAGATCGAGCGGGCCAATGCCCAGCTCGCGCCGGTCGCGCAGCTCAAGCGCTTCCACCTCCTCGTCAAGGAACTCGACCATGACGATGACGAGGTCACCGCGACGATGAAGGTGCGTCGCGCCAACATCGCAAAGAAATACGCCGCCGAGATCGAAGGGCTGTACAAGCCCGAGCGGCAGGCCGAATCCGCCTGAAGGAGCAGTTTCATGAGCCGACATGTCGTCATCACCGCGGGTGTCCGCACTGCCATCGGCACGTTCGGCGGGGCGCTCTCCGGCAATGCCCCGACGCAGCTCGGGGCGCTCGTCGTGGGCGAGGCGCTGAACCGCGCCGGCCTGCCCGCTGCCGAGGTCGGCCATGTCGTCTTCGGCAATGTCATCCTGACCGAGTCCAAGGATGCGTACCTCGCCCGCGTCGCGGCGATCGAGGCCGGGATTCCGGTCGAGGTTCCCGCGATGACGCTGAACCGGCTCTGCGGTTCCGGCGTGCAGGCGATCATCTCGGCGGCGCAGGCGATCATGCTCGGCGATTGCGACACCGCCGTCGCCGGCGGCGCCGAGACGATGAGCCGCGCGCCGCATCTGCTCGCCACGGCGCGCTTCGGCCAGCGCATGGGCGATGCCGTCGTCGCCGACCATCTGACCGGTGTGCTGACCGACCCGTTCGGCAACGGTATCATGGGCATCACGGCGGAAAACGTCGCCGAGCGTTACGGCATCGACCGCGAGGCGCAGGACGCCTTCGCCGCCGAGAGCCAGCGCCGTGCCGCCGAGGCGATCGCCGCCGGCCGCTTCAAGGACCAGATTCTGCCGGTCGAGGTGCGCAAGGGCCGCGACACCATCAGCTTCGGGACCGACGAGCACCCCAAGCCGGCTACGACGGCAGAGTCGTTGAAGGGCCTGCGGCCGACCTTCAAGAAGGACGGAACGGTCACGCCCGGCAACGCCTCCGGCATCAATGACGGTGCGGCCGCCATGGTGCTGATGGAGGAAGGCCGTGCCAGCCGCGAGGGCAAGCCGGTGCTGGCGCGCCTCGTCGGTTATGCCCATGCCGGCGTCGAGCCAGGCGTGATGGGCATCGGCCCGGTGCCGGCTGTGCAGGCTCTGCTCAAGCGCACCGGGCTCTCGCTCGGCGATTTCGACGTGATCGAGTCGAACGAGGCCTTTGCCGCCCAGGCCTGCGCGGTCGCCAAGGAGCTCGGCTTCGATCCGGCCAGGGTCAATCCGAATGGCGGGGCGATCGCGCTCGGCCATCCCGTCGGCGCGACGGGCGCGATCATCACCCTCAAGGCGGCCTATGAGCTTCAGCGCAGCGGTGGCCGCTATGGGCTGGTGACGATGTGCATCGGCGGCGGTCAGGGCATCGCGCTGGCGATCGAGCGGGCCTGAGCCGGATGGCGGCGCCACTCTGGAAGACGCAGGCGCAGCGCGAACAGGAGCGCGCGCTGAAGCGCGAGGCCGTGTTGCGCGCCGCGGCGCGTGCCTTCAGCGAGCAGGGCTTTCACCGGACCTCGCTCGACGATGTCGCAGAACGGCTCAACGTCACCAAGCCGACGATCTACCACTATGTCCGCAGCAAGGACGAGATCCTGTTCGAATGCGTGCGGATCGGACTGGAGCGGCTCGATTCGGCGTCGGCCCAGGCCGAGGCGCAGCGCGGTCGCGGGCGCGGTCTCGAGCGGCTGATCGTGCTCTGGACCGAATATGCGCGGATCGTTACCGAGGATTTCGGGCGCTGCCTCATCCTGGTCGGCGAAGACCCGTTGCCGGCGGAGACGCGCAAGGAGCTGCGCGCTCTCAAGGGCAAGATCGACAAGCGCTTCCGCGGCCTGATCGAGCAGGGCATCGCCGACGGCTCGATCCAGCCCTGCGACCCCAAGCTGCTCGCCTTCGCGGCCGCCGGCGCGCTGAGCTGGATCGCCCGCTGGCATGACTCGGCGGGTTCCTTGCCGGTCGATGAGATCGCCCGGCAGACGATTGGCTTCTTCGTCAACGGCATCGGCGCGAATGGCGCAGGAGCAGGGAACGCTCGCCACGCCGGAAGCATGTGAGCGCGGTGTAAGCCGGTCCTACCGCCTGTCGGAAGCGCGGATTTTCCGAACCGCTTGCAGGCCGAGGCAGCGACACGCGCGCCCGGCTGCTAAAATTTGCGATTGATTGACATCAATTACGCGTGTTCCCGAACACCGCATTGAGGCGGGCAGCGGCCAGGGTCGTTGCTAAAGCGTCTTACGCTGGCGATAGTGCAGTGCGGCAAGCCGCTGCGACGCTCCGACGTACAAGCCCCGTGGCGTGTAGGGAAAAGCGATATGATCGGTCCCTTCTCGGTGAACCCATCCGCCGGTGCAAAGGCGGAAGCCCTGTTTCGCAGTGATCTCGGCGATTATCTGGTCGATGTCGCGCAGCGCAATCTACTGATGCTCGACGTGCTGCGAAGGCGCGGCGACAATTATCTCGAGCATGTGGCGATGATCGCCCCGCATGTCCTGGGCTTCAGCTTCGAGCCCGTGATGAGCGGCCGCAGCCTGCCGCGCCCGGTCAACTACTGGCTGGTCCGGATCATTCCACCGGAGGGCGTCGTCACCAACGAGGCAGCGCGCCCCTTCATCGTCGTCGATCCGCGCGCGGGCCATGGGCCGGGAATCGGCGGGATGAAGCCGGACAGCGAGATCGGCGCGGCGCTCGCCGCCGGCCATCCCTGCTATTTCATCGGCTTCCTCCCCGATCCGGTGCCGGGGCAGACGATCGAGGATGTCGGCTGTGCCGAGGCCGCCTTCATCGAAGCCGTGATCAAGCGCCATCCCGACTACCCCGGCAAGCCCTGCGTGATCGGCAATTGCCAGGCCGGCTGGGCCGTGCTCGGGCTCGCCGCCGCAAGGCCCGATCTGATGGGGCCGATCATGGCGGCGGGCGCGCCGTTGGCCTATTGGAACGGCAAGGACGGCCTCAACCCGATGCGCTATTCGGGCGGCATGCTCGGCGGCTCCTGGCTGGCCTCGCTGACGGGTGATCTCGGCGCCGGCATCTTCGACGGGGCCTATCTCGTCCAGAATTTCGAGAAGCTGAATCCGGCCAACACCTGGTGGGGCAAGCTCTACGACGTCTGGTCGCAGGTCGACACGGAAGCCGAGCGCTTCCTCTCTTTCGAGAAATGGTGGGGCGGCCATGTGCTGCTCAACTGCGAGGAGATCGAATTCATCGTCGAGGAGCTCTTCGTCGGCAACAAGCTGACCAAGGGCGAGGTCAGGCTGTCCTCCGGCAAGACGATCGATCTGCGCGAGGTCACCTCGCCGATCGTGGTGTTCTGCTCCTGGGGCGACAACATCACCCCGCCGCAGCAGGCGCTGGGCTGGATCACCGATCTCTATGCCAGCGATCTCGCTCTGATCGCCGCCGAGCAGACCATCGTCTACTGCATCCATCCGCAGGCCGGCCATCTCGGCGTGTTCGTCTCGAGTTCGGTGGCAAAGAAGGAGCACACTGAACTCACCGAGAACATGGACCTGATCGACATCCTGCCTCCCGGCCTGTGGGAGGCGGTGATCACGCCGCGCGAGCCTGGGCAGGATTATGCCGACCTCGCCGCCGGCAACCATGTGCTGCGCTTCGAGCCGCGCAAGCTCGAGGATATCCGGGCGCTCGGGCTGAACAGCGCCGAGGACGATCGGCGTTTCGCGACCGTCGCCAAGCTCTCGGAAATCAACGCCGATCTCTACAAGACCTGGCTACGCCCCTGGGTGAAGGCCGTCGCCAATGCGCCCGCTGCGGAATTATCGCGCCGGCTCAATCCGCTGCGCTCGCAATTCGAGGCGTTCTCGCACAACAACCCGTTCCTGCGTGGCGTGCCGGTCCTGGCGGAGCAGGTTCGCCGTAACCGCCGCCCGGCAGCCCCGGGCAATCCGTTCCTGGCCTGGCAGCAGATGGCTTCGCAGAACATCGCCGCCTCGCTCGACCTGTTCCGCGACATCCGCGATTCCGCCACCGAACTCCTGTTCAAGCAGGTCTATGGCTCTCCTGCGCTGCAGCAGGCGCTCGGCGTCACCGATGAGACGGCGCGCCCCGTACCCGCCGATCGGGAGCGTGGCGTTGCCGAGCTGGAGGCCGGGCTCGCCGGTCTGCGCCAGCGGGTCAGCGAGATCAACGCGAACATCGCCGTGCTGCGCGCCTTCATGTTCGTCCTGGCAGCAGGCAAGAGCCTCGACGAGCGCATCTTCGCTGCGCTCCGGCGGCTGCAGAAAAAGCATCAGAGCCTCGAAGGCACGACGCTCTGGCAATTCAAGGCTAAGGTCCGGGAGCAGTTCTTCATGCTGCGCTTCGACCGGGACGAGGCCGTCGCCGCGATCGAGCGTGTTCTGCAAACGCAGGCGCCGCCGATCTCGCTGGAGGAGTTCCACGGCATCCTGACCGCGGCCGGCCCGCTCGAAGGCGAGGCGCTCACCCGCTACGAACGCGTCAGCAGGATGTTCCCGGATCATGCGCCGGAGCGCGAGCCGCCGGCGCCGGGCGTCGAGACGTCCGCTTCGACCGTTCGCGCAGCCACGCCCAAGCCGGCAGCGCAGCGGCGCAGGCCCGGCACCGGATCGCGCCGCCGCACCGCACCGCAGAAGTGACCCCGAAAATGGCTCAGACCAGCACGCTCGCCGCCGAAATCGGCCATCCTCGGCGTACCGCTGCCAATGGCGACAAATATGAACGCCTGATCGCCAAGGCCCGCGAAATCCCGCCGGCGCCGACGGCGGTCGCGCATCCCTGTGACGAATCCTCGCTGAGGGGCGCGCTCGACGCGGCGGCGCAAGGCTTGATCACGCCGATCCTGGTCGGCCCCAGCGCTCGGATCGTCGCGACGGCGAAGCAGGCCGGGCTCGACATCGCCGGGCTGGAGATCGTCGATACCCCGCACAGCCATGCCTCGGCGGCCAAGGCGGTCGAGCTGGTGCATGCCGGTAAGGCGGCGCTGCTGATGAAGGGCAGCCTGCACACCGACGAATTGCTGGCCGAGGTCACCAACAAGGAGACCGGGCTGCGCACCGGCCGGCGTGTCAGCCATGTCTTCATCATGGACGTGCCGACCTATCCCGAGCCGCTGTTCATCACCGACGCCGCGGTCAACATCTTCCCCGACCTAGAAGCCAAGCGCGACATCATCCAGAACGCGATCGACCTGCATGTCGGGCTCGGATTGGGGACGCCGAGGGTCGCGATCCTCTCGGCGGTCGAGACGGTGACGACAAAGATCCCGAGCACGCTGGAGGCGGCGGCGCTCTGCAAGATGGCCGATCGTGGCCAGATCTGCGGCGGCCTGCTCGACGGGCCGCTGGCGCTCGACAATGCGATCAGCCCGGAAGCGGCCAGCATCAAGGGCATCGTCTCGCCGGTCGCGGGCAGGGCCCAGATTCTGGTGGTGCCGGACCTCGAAGCCGGCAACATGCTGGCGAAGAACCTGACCTTCCTGTCGGGCGCCGATGCCGCCGGCATCGTGCTCGGCGCGCGCGTGCCGATCATCCTGACCAGCCGCGCCGACAATGTCCGCACGCGACTCGCCTCCTGTGCCGTCGCCGGGCTCTATGCCCATGCGCTGGCCCAGTCGCGCCCGATCGGAGGCTAGGCGGTGAGCGAGGTCCTGTTCGTCGTCAATGCCGGCAGTTCGAGCATCAAGTTCAAGCTCTATCGCGTCGTCGGCGAGGATATCGCGCTGGTCTTCGGCGGCGCTGTCGACGGCATCGGCACAAGGCCGCGGCTCAAGGCGAAGGACCATGCCGGCGAGACACTGATCGAGCGCAGTTTCGGCGCGGAGGAGGTCGCGAACTCCTCACAGGCGCAGCGCATCATCGCCGATTGGGTCGGCGGGCAGATGAAGGACGCGCAGCTGATCGGCATCGGCCATCGCGTCGTCCATGGCGGGCCGGTCTATTCGGCCCCGGTCTTGGTCGACGACGCGGTGATGCGGACGCTCGAGACCTTCATCCCGCTGGCGCCGCTGCACCAGCTCAGCAATCTCGACCCGATCCGCGTGCTGCGCGAGCGCCGGCCCGATCTGCCGCAGGTCGCCTGTTTCGACACCGCCTTCCATCGCGGCCATCCCGAATTGTCGGACCGCTTCGCCCTGCCGCGCGAACTCTATGACGAGGGCGTCCGGCGCTACGGCTTCCACGGCCTGTCCTATGAATATGTCTCGCAAGCGCTGCGCGGCATCGCGCCGGAGATCGCCGAGAAGCGCGTGATCATCGCCCATCTCGGCTCCGGCGCCTCGGTCTGCGCGCTGGAAGGCGGCCGCAGCATCGAGACGACCATGGGCTTCACCGCGCTCGACGGGCTGCCGATGGGGACACGCTCCGGCTCGCTCGACCCGGGCGTCGTGCTGCACCTGATCGAGCAGAAGGGCATGAGCCCGGCCGAGGTCGGGCATATGCTCTATCATGAGAGCGGGCTGCGCGGCCTGTCCGGGATCAGCAACGATGTCCGGGCCCTGCTGGAGAGCGACAGGCCCGAGGCTGCGATGGCGATCGACTTCTTCAGCCTGCGCGTGGCGCAGGCCTTCGCCAGCCTGTCGGTCTCGCTCGGCGGGCTGGATGCTCTCGTCTTCACCGCCGGCGTCGGCGAGAATGCCCATCAGGTCCGGCGCAATGTGGTCGAGCGCCTGCGCTGGGCCGGGTTCGCGCTCGATGAAGAGGCCAACCGTCGCAATGACCGCCGGATCGAGGCACCCGGCAGCCGCGTACCGATCCTCGTCGTGCCCACGGATGAGGAACGCATGATCGGCCAGCACACGCTGCGCCTGCTGCGCCGGCCACAGGATTGCATCGCGAGGCAGGCCGGGGCCCCGCACCGGCCCGAGCTCGGAGAAAGATGATGAATTTCGCCCGCTTATCGCCCGCGACGGCCCTGGCGGCGACGCTCCTGACCTTCGGCAGCGTCATGACCCCGGTCTCTCGCGACGTCTCGCTCAGCACTCCGGCGCAGGCCCAGTCGCGAATCAAGGAATTCCTGCAGCGCTTGCGCAGCGGGGCGCTGCCCGCCGGTATCGCCAAATCGAACGGCCGGATCGAGGCGACGCAGATCGATGTCGCGGCGAAGTATGCCGGGCGGCTGTCGCAGGTGCTGGTCAATGAGGGCGACGATGTCACGGCCGGGCAGGTCGTCGCGAAGATCTCCTCGCCGGAATACGAGGCGCAATTGCGCGGCGCCCAGTCTCAGGTCCTCAAGGCCAAGCAGGGGCTCGCCGAGGCGAACGCCCTGATCGTCCAGCGCAAGAGCGAGATCACCCTGACCCAGGCCGAGCTGGAGCGGGGCCAGCAGCTCGTCGACAAGGGTTATCTGACCCGCCAGACCTTCGATCAGCGCGTCGCCAAGGCCGATACGGCGAAGGCCGCGCTGGTCGCCGCCGAGGCCCAGCGCGAACAGGCTGCGTTCGCCATCAAGAGCGCCGAGGCCGAGGTCGATCGGATCGAGGCCGTGCTGGTCGACATGACCCTGGTCGCGCCCCGCAGCGGGCGGGTGCAGTATCAGCTCGCCCGGGCAGGCGAGGTCGTCGGCGCCGGCTCGCGCATCCTGACGCTGCTCGATCTCAGCGATGTCTACATGACGATCTATCTGCCGGCCGCTCAGGCCGGGCTGTTGGCGCTCGGCGACGAGGCGCGGATCACCGTCGACCCGCTGCCGAACTACGTCATTCCCGCCAATGTCAGCTTCGTCGCGGCCGATGCCCAGTTCACGCCGAAGAGCGTCGAAACCGCTGATGAGCGCGAGAAGCTGATGTTCCGCGTCAAGCTGCAGATCGACCCGCGCGTCCTGAAGAAATACCACCGCCAGGCCAAGACCGGCGTGCGTGGCATGGGCTTTGTGCGCACCAGCGCCTCGATCCAGTGGCCCGAAGACCTCAGCGTGAAGCTCCCCTGATGAGCGACGGTTACATTGCCAGGGTCGAGAACGTCTCGCACCGCTACGGCAAGACGGTCGCGCTCGACGACGTCTCGATCGCGTTCCCGGCGCGCCGGATGGTCGGGGTGATCGGCCCGGACGGGGTCGGCAAATCGGCCCTGCTCGCTCTGGTCGCCGGTGTCCGCCAGATCCAGACCGGCGTGGTCACGGTCTTCGATGGCGACATGGCCGACAAGGCGCATCGCGAGAAGCATGGCGCCCGCATCGCCTATATGCCGCAGGGGCTCGGCCGCAATCTCTACCCGACGCTGAGCGTCTTCGAGAATATCGACTTTCACGGGCGACTGTTCGGTCAGGGCGAGGCCGAGCGGCGACGGCGCATCGACGAATTGCTGCAGGCGACCGGGCTCGACCCGTTCGAGGACCGCCCGGCCGGCAAGCTCTCGGGCGGCATGAAGCAGAAGCTCAGCCTGTGCTGCGCCCTGATCCACGATCCCGATCTCCTGATCCTCGACGAGCCGACGACCGGCGTCGATCCGCTCTCACGCGGCCAGTTCTGGGATTTGATCAACACGATCCGCGGCCGGCGTCCGCAGATGAGCGTCATCGTCGCCACCGCCTATATGGACGAGGCCGAGCGCTTCGACTGGCTCGCCGCCATGGACGACGGCAAGGTGATCGCCTCCGGGCCGGTTGATGAGATCCTTGCGAAGACCGGGCAGAGATCGCTGGAGGCGGCGTTCATCGCGCTGCTGCCGGAGGCGAAGCGGGCGCATCATCAGGAGGTGGTCGTGCGGCCGCGTCCGGCCAGCGACAGCGCCGTGCCGGCGATCGAGGCCGAGGGGCTGACCCGCCGCTTCGGCAATTTCACCGCCGTCGACCATGTCAGCTTCCGCATCGAGCGCGGCGAGATCTTCGGCTTCCTCGGCTCGAATGGCTGCGGCAAGTCGACGGTGATGAAGATGCTCACCGGCCTGCTGCCGGCGAGCGAGGGCACGGCCAAATTGTTCGGCAAGCCGATGGGCTCGAACGACATGGAGACGAGGCGGAACGTCGGCTACATGTCGCAGGCCTTCTCGCTCTATACCGAGCTGACCGTTCGGCAGAACCTCGAGCTGCACGCCAAGCTCTATCATCTGCCGAGCGAGGAGATCGAAGGTCGCATCGCCGAGCTGCTCGAGCGCTATGATCTGAAGGACGTGGTCGATGCCCGTCCCGACAGCCTGCCGCTCGGCATCAAGCAACGCCTGCAGCTTGCTGTCGCGGTGCTGCACCGGCCGGCCATGCTGATCCTCGACGAGCCGACCTCGGGCGTCGACCCGATCGCGCGCGACGCCTTCTGGCGCACGCTGATCGATCTTTCACGCGATGACGGCGTGACGATCTTCCTCTCGACCCATTTCATGAACGAGGCGGAGCGCTGCGACCGCATCTCGCTGATGCATGCCGGCAAGGTGCTCGCCGTGGGCACGCCCGAGGAGCTGGTGCGCGAGCGGGGCAGCGCCTCGCTGGAGGATACCTTCGTCGACTATCTCGCCGAGGCCGCCGGGATCGACCGCGAGGCCAGGACCGAGGCGCCCGATCCGAACGCGGCGGCGCCGGCCCCGGAGCCGATCCGCCCGCCGCGCCGCTTCGACCCGAAGCGGCTCTGGGCCTATTCGCGGCGCGAGACGATGGAGCTCTTGCGCGACCCGATCCGGCTCGCCTTCGCCTTTCTCGGCCCGCTCGTCCTGATGATCGCCTTCGGCTTCGGCATCTCCTTCGACGTCGAGAATCTGCGCTTCTCGGCGCTCGACCACGACAACACGCCCGAAAGCCGGCAATTGGTCGAAGCCTTCTCGGGCTCGCGCTATTTCGAGGAGCGCCCGCCGCTGCGAAGTTCCGGCGAACTCGACCAGCGCCTGCGCACCGGCGAACTCCAGCTCGCCATCGAGATCCCGCCGGGCTTCGGCCGCGACCTGCAATCGGGCCGGAAGCCCGAGGTCGCGGTCTGGCTCGATGGCGCCATGCCGTTCCGCGCCGAGACGACCAAGGGCTATGTCACCGGGCTCGCCGCGCAATATGCGAGGGAATGGCTGGTCCAGAACAGCACCGGCACGAGCGCCGCCAGCCTGATCAATATCGAGACGCGCTTCCGCTACAATCAGGCCTTCAAGAGCGTCAACGCCATGGTGCCGAGCGTGATCATGCTGATGCTGATCCTGATCCCGGCGATCATGTCGGCCATTGCCGTCGTGCGCGAGAAGGAGACCGGCTCTATCGCCAATTTCCAGTCGACGCCGATCACCAAGTTCGAGTTCCTGTTCGGCAAGCAGCTGCCCTATATCGCGATCGCGATGATCAGCTTCGTGCTGCTGGTGCTGCTGGCGCTCTTCCTGTTCGGGGTGCCGATCAAGGGCTCGGCGGTGCTGCTGGCCCTGGGAACCCTGCTCTATGTCACGGCGACGACCGGCTTCGGCCAGCTGATCTCGACCTTCACCAAGACGCAGGTCTCGGCGGTGTTCGCCACCGCGATCCTCTCGATCATCCCGGCGGTGAACTTCTCCGGACTGCTCGTTCCGGTCGCCTCGCTCTCCGGCGGCGCGCGCTTGATCGGGCTCGGCTTTCCCACGGCCTGGTACCAGCCGATCAGCGTCGGCACTTTCACCAAGGGGCTCGGCTTCGACGATCTTTCCTTCAACCTCGTGATGCTCGCCGGCTTTTCACTGCTCTTCCTCGCCCTGGCGCAGCTTCTGCTGCGCAAGCAGGAACTCTGAGATGAGCGCCGAGACTTCCGCCACCACTCAGGGCCGTTCAGGCCAACGCCTGTCCGGGCTGCGCACCCATCTGCAGAACATCGTCCAGCTCGTGATCAAGGAGCTGCGCAGCATCCGCGCCGATCCGGTGATGCTGATCCTGCTGGTCTACTCCTTCTCGATCGCCGTCTACACAGTGGCGACAGGCGCCTCGACCGAAGCCAAGAACCTCTCGGTCGGTATCGTCGACGAGGACCGCTCGGACCTTTCCCGTCAGATCCGCAACGCGCTGAACCCGCCGCTGTTCAAGAGCGCGGTGCCGATCAACGCCGGCGAGATCGACGAGGAGATGGACCATGGCAGGCTGGTCTTCGTGCTGGAGATCCCGCCTTCCTTCCAGGCCGACCTGCTCTCCGGCCGGCGCGCTTCGGTGCAGCTCAATGTCGACGCCACCGCGATGACGCAGGCCGGCAATGGCGCGGTCTATATCCAGTCGATCATCGCGCAGGAGGTGACGAATTTCCTGGCCGGCCGCGAGACGGTGACCAGCGCCCCGGTCAATGTGGTGATCCGCGCCAAGTTCAATCCGAACTTGGATTCGGCCTGGTTCACCTCGGTGATGCAGGTGATCAACAGCATCACCCTGCTGACGGTGATCCTGACCGGCGCAGCCCTGATCCGCGAGCGCGAGCAGGGCACGGTCGAGCATCTCCTGGTGATGCCGGTGGTGCCGACCGAGATCATGCTGGCCAAGATCATCGCCAACGGGCTCGTCATTCTGCTTGCGGCCGGGCTGTCGCTGGCGCTCGTCGTGCAATGGTGGCTGCAGGTGCCGATCGCCGGCTCGCTGACGCTCTTCCTCGCCGGGGCCGCGCTCTATGTCTTCGCCGTCGCGGCGCTCGGCATCATGCTGGGCACGCTCGCCACCACGATGGGGCAGTTCGGGCTGCTTGCCATTCCGATCCTCGTGCTGATGCAGCTCCTCTCGGGTTCGAGCACGCCGATGGAGAGCATGCCGGTCTGGCTGCAATACACCATGCAGGTGATCAGCCCGACGCCGCATTTCGTGGCTTTCGCGCAGGCGGTGCTCTATCGCGGCGCCGGCCTCTCGGTGGTCTGGCTGCAACTCGTCGCGCTGATCGTCATCGGTGGCGTCTATTTCAGCTACGCCCTCAGCCGCTTCCGCCGCGTGATCTTCGGAGATTGACCCATGACGCCGATCGGTGAACTCGTCCGTGGCAAGAAGGGTCTGATCGTCGGCATCGCCAATGAAGGCAGCATCGCCTTCGGCTGCGGCCGGGTGCTGCATCGGCTGGGGGCCGAGATCGCGGTGACCTATCTCAACGCCAAGGCCGAGAAATGGGTGCGCCCGCTCGCCGAGGAGCTCGCCAGCCCGATCATCATGCCGCTCGATGTCGAGGTGCCCGGCGAGCTCGACGCGGTGTTCGCGGCGATCGCCAAGCAATGGGGCAAGCTCGACTTCGTCATCCATTCGATCGCCTTCGCGCCGCGCGAGGACCTGCATGGCCGCGTCGTCGACGTCTCGCGCGAGGGCTTCGAGCAGGCGATGCGGGTGTCCTGCTACTCGCTGATCGAGATGACGCGCGCCGCCGAGCCGCTGATGGCGGAAGGCGGCACGATCCTGACGATGAGCTATTATGGCGCCGAGAAGGTGCTCGATAACTACAACATCATGGGGCCGGTGAAGGCGGCGCTCGAGAGCACGACGCGCTATCTCGCCCATGAACTCGGCCAGAAGAGCATTCGCCTGCATGCGCTTTCGCCGGGCCCGCTGAAGACGCGCGCCGCCGGTGGCATCGCCGGCTTCGACGAATTGCTGTCGCAGGCCGCCGCGCGGGCGCCGCAGGGACGCGTCGTCACCATCGACGAGGTCGGCCAGGTCGCCGCCTTCCTGATCAGCGACGCGGCCACGGGCATGACCGGCAACACGATCTATGTCGACGCCGGCTATCATATCATGGGGTAGGACGCCGGGCGGGTGTTTCAGCCGAGCCGGTAGGGCAGGATGCCGCGCTCCCAGGGGTCGACGATCACGGCGCGGTCGAGCGGCGGCACGGCACGTTGTGGGCAGTCCGGCCGCTCGCAGAGCCGGCAATTGATCCCGATCTCGGCGATCTTGCCGCTGCTGCGGATGGCGTCGGCGTAGATCAGCTCGTCGGCATAGGCCATCTCGCAGCCGATGCCGATGGCGTAGCGCGAGCGCACGGCGTCGAAGCGCGATTCGCCCTTGCTGATCGCCCGGGCGATCGAGAGGTATTGCCGGCCATCCGGCATTTCCGCCCGCTGCACCAGGAAGCGATCCGGCATCTCGAAGGCTTCGTGGATGTTCCAGATCGGGCAGGCGCCGCCATAGCGGGCGAACTGGAAGCGCGTCGCGCTATGGCGCTTGGTGATGTTGCCGGCGCGGTCGACACGCAGGAAATACATCGGCACGCCTTCCTGCCCGGCGCGCTGCAAGGTCGAGAGCCGGTGGCAGACTTGCTCCAGGCTGGCGCCGAAGCGGATGGCGAGGCGTTCGACATCGTGCCGCATCCGGCGTGCCTCGTCGCGAAAGGCGCCATAGGGCATGGTCAGCGCGCCGGCGAAATAGTTCGAGAGGGCGGCCGAGCAGAGGAGCGCGCTGTCGCGGTTGAGGAAGCCGGCTTGCGCCACGATCGCGTCGGCCGTCTCGCCATGGGTGAGCCGGGCGACATGGCGGGCGAGGGCGAAGACCTGGCTGGAGACCGGCAGCGCCTCGTTCAGCGTGATCCTGCCGGCCTCGCGCTCCAGCCGGCTCTGGGCGGGATGGCTGTCGGGCGGGCATTCGACGACGCTAAGCCCGTGCTCGCTGGCGAGATAGATCTCCATGCGCTGGCGGGGGTCGCCGGGGATCTCCGAGATGCGCGTCGCCAGGGCTTCGGCGGCGAGGTCGAGTTCATCGACGTAATTGCCGATGAAATGGAAGAAGTCGCGGACCTCGTCGAAGGCCGAGATCGGCCGGCGCGGCTGCGAGGGCTCGGGATGGACGGCCTCGTCGAGGGCGCGATAGCGCGCCTCAAGGCTCTGGTATTGCGCGTGCAGATCGAGCAGGGCGCGGCCGATCTGCGGCATCTGGACGGCGGCGGTGCGCAATTCGCGCGGATTGACCTCGATCGTCCCGAACAGCGGATCGGCCAGGGTCTCGCGCAGATTGGCGGCCAGCCGGTCGCCGAGATCGTCGGTGAAGATCGAGAGGTTGACCCGGAAGACGCGGGCGAGATCGACCACCATCGTGCCCGAGAGGCTGCGCTGGCTCGCCTCGATCTGGCTGAGATAGCTCGGCGAGATATTGAGGCGCCGCGCCAGTTCGAGCTGGGTCCAGTCGCGTTCCTCGCGCAATCTGCGAATGGTCGCGCCGGCGAAGAGCTTGCGTCTCAACTTTTCTGTTGGCGAATTTGTTAATTTTGCCATTTTGCAATTTTGCACAAAATCCCTTGCCGCCACAAGGCGCGCGGCGGATAGGGCAGGCGAGGGAGACGGCCATGCAAGACATCCTGAACGATCTCGAATCGCGTCGCGCGGGTGCTCGGCTCGGCGGTGGCGAGCGGCGGATTGCGGCGCAGCATGGGCGCGGCAAGCTGACGGCGCGCGAGCGGATCGAGCTTCTGCTCGACAAGGACTCCTTCGAGGAGTTCGACATGTTCGTGCAGCACCGGGCGGTCGATTTCGGCATGGACAAGGCCGAGAAGATCCCGGGCGACGGCGTCGTCACCGGCTGGGGCACGGTCAATGGCCGCACCGTCTTCGTCTTCTCCAAGGATTTCACCGTCTTCGGCGGCTCGCTCTCCGAGACCCATGCCCAGAAGATCATCAAGATCCAGGACATGGCGCTGAAGATGCGCGCACCCATCGTCGGCATCTTCGATGCCGGCGGCGCCCGCATCCAGGAGGGCGTCGCGGCACTCGGCGGCTATGGCGAGGTCTTCAAGCGCAATGTCCAGGCCTCCGGTGTCATCCCGCAGATCTCGGTGATCATGGGCCCCTGCGCCGGCGGCGACGTCTACTCGCCGGCGATGACCGATTTCATCTTCATGGTCCGCGACAGCTCCTACATGTTCGTCACCGGCCCCGAAGTGGTGAAGACCGTCACCAACGAGACGGTGACCGCCGAGGAGCTCGGCGGCGCCCGGGTCCATACCTCCAAGTCGTCCGTGGCTGACGGCTCCTTCGAGAACGATGTCGAGGCGCTGCTGCAGGTGCGCCGGCTGATCGACTTCCTGCCGGCCAACAACACGGCCGGCGTGCCGGAATG
>NZ_JBSHIO010000013.1:0-117199 GCF_053618995.1 Allobosea sp. NPDC055594 | reverse complement strand
TACACTTTGGGGGGGGCGGGGCCTGCTTTTTTTGTTAAACACCCCCCCCCCCAACCCCCCCCCCCCCCCCCGGGCCACCGGGCTCCCCCCGGCCCCCGCGCCCGCTCATACTCTTCCTGCCGCCACGCGATAACGCGGGTGTCGCAGCGACGAGGCCGGTTTTTTGAAACTGGGGCGCCTCATGCTGATCATGGCTCCTCCCCAATGGGTTACGCTCGCCCGTTTTCGCGACATGGCCCGTCCAGCATGATATAAGGGCATCAGTGCTGGTTCGGCGCTTCCCGACCTGCCCAGAACTCGGTCGGAAGGGGAA
This sequence comes from Allobosea sp. NPDC055594, assembly GCF_053618995.1. Lineage (NCBI taxonomy): Bacteria > Pseudomonadati > Pseudomonadota > Alphaproteobacteria > Hyphomicrobiales > Alloboseaceae > Allobosea > Allobosea sp. NPDC055594. The sequence continues at coordinate 116,886 of NZ_JBSHIO010000013.1, read as the reverse complement.
CGGCCGTGCGGTTTTTGCCCTGCTCCTTGCACCTGGCTGCTCCAGCGACACGGCGCGAGACAATCGCATTGTTCGGCGCTATGGCGGCCTCGACGATCTCGGCCCGCGCGCAGCAGAAAACCACGCCGGTCATCGGCTATCTCGGGTCGGAATCGCCCGAGCCTTACGCCAGTCGCCTTACCGCCTTTGCCGAAGGCCTAGCCGAAGCCGGCTATGTCGACGGCCGCAACGTCGCGATCGATTTTCGCTGGGCTGAAGGCCAGTATGGCCGATTGCCGGCACTCGCGATGGATCTGGCTGATCGTCAGGTCACCGTCATGGTCGCGCCAGGCGGCGCGGAGGTCGCGCTCGCCGCTCGATCGGCAACCAAGACGATTCCGATCGTCTTCGAGTTGGGGGGCGACCCAGTTGCGCTGGGCTTGGTCGCCAGCCTATCCCGCCCCGGCGGCAATCTCACCGGTGTCAGCAGCCTCAGCGTCGAAGTCTCGCTCAAACGGCTGGAGTTCATGAGCGAGCTGTTTCCGACCGCCAAGACTTTCGCTGTCGCGGTCAATCCGGCGAGCCCGACCTCAGGTTCGCAATCAAGAAATCTGCAGGCGGCCGCGGGCAGCCTCGGACTGGAGTTGCATCTTCTCAAGGCCAGCAGCGAGCCGGAATTGGAGGCGCTGTTCGCAGCCGTATCCCAGATACGGCTGCCGGGCCTGATCTTCACCTCCGATCCCTATTTCGCCTACCGAAGTCGGCACCTCGCCGTGCTTGCCGTGCGGCATAAAGTGCCCGCCATTACCCAGGCGCGGGATTTCCCGAACGCTGGCGGCTTGATGAGCTATGGCGGCGACTTCCAGCAGTCGCACCGCCATACCGGGATCTATGCCGGCAGGATCATCAAGGGCGAGAAGCCTTCCGATCTGCCGGTCCAGCGGGTGACGAAGGTCGAGCTGTTCGTCAATCTGAAAGCGGCTAAGCAGCTGGGGCTGATCATGCCGCCTTCGATCTTGAGCAGCGCGGACGTGGTGATCGAATAAACCTGGCCGGAAAGCCGGCGCATGAGCTGTCATGGTGTCTCAATCGCCACCCGCTCCACGGAATTCGCTCTTCGCGAAATACTTCGTCGCGCTGTTCGCGGCAGTCGTCGTACCGCTTCTCGTCGCCGGCGGTAGCGAAGCCTGGTTTGGCCATCACGACCAGAAGGCCAGGCTGAACGAGCTTCTCAACGCGGAAGCCCGATCCTCCGCTGCGAAGATTCAGGACTTCCTGGACGGAATTCGTGATCAGTTGGCGTGGACGGTTCAGCTGCCATGGTCAGACGACACCGACGAAAGACGCAGGCTCGACGCCTTTCGCCTGTTACGTCAGGTTCCCGCCGTGGTCAGCCTGACCCTTGTCGATGCCACCGGGCGGGAGCGTGTGTTCGTTTCGCGCCTGGGGCTCAACAAGGTCGAAACCGGCGCGGACCACTCGGTCAGTCCGGCACTCAGGAAAGTCCGCCCCGGCGGCGCCTGGTACGGTCCTGTAACCTTCCATGCCGGCTCCGAGCCCTTCATGACCATTGCCGTAGCCGGGACACGTTCGGCAGTCGGCGTGGCGGTCGCCGAGGTCAATCTCAAACTGATTTGGGACGTCATCTCGGCGATCCGGATCGGTCGAACCGGGGGCGCGTTCGTCCTCGACCAGCCGGGGCGCCTCATCGCTCATCCCGATATCAGCCTGGTTCTGCGGGCCGACGAGGCTGCAATCCAGCCGCTTCAGGCACTCAGAGCGAGCATTGCTGCCCAGAGCGACCAGGCGACATCAGGACCTGATATCGGCGGCCATACGGTTCTGGCCGCCATGGCGCCGATACCCGGCCTCGACTGGAGCGTCGTCGTCAAGCAGCCGGTCGCTGAGGCCTTTGCGCCGATCTATGCGGCCCTATGGCGGACAGGCGCCTTCCTGGTCGTCGGCTCCGGCCTCGCAGCAGCCCTAGCGTACTGGCTCACACAGCGCATGATTGAGCCCATCCGGCTTCTGGAAGGCGGCGTCGCGCGGATCGGTGCCGGCCAGTTCGACCACCGGATCGATATCGCCTCCGGCGATGAGTTCGAGCGGCTCGCGACACGTTTCAACGAAATGGCGGGCGATCTGGCGCTATCGCAGGAGCGCTCGGAACGGATCAGCCGGCTCAAGCGGTTCCTCGCGCCGCAGGTCGCCGAACTGGTCGACCGATCAGGTGACGAGAGCGTGCTTGACGGCCGACGCATCGAGGTCGTCGTCGTTTTCGGCGACCTCCGGGGCTTCACCGCCTTTTCGGCCCGTGCCGAGCCTGAAATCGTGATGCCCTTCCTCAGCGAGTACTACGATGCATTGGACAGGGTGGTGATCGAACACGGAGCCACGCTGACGCATTTTTCGGGTGACGGAATGATGGTCCTGATCAATGCCCCGGTCCCCCGCCCGGACCCGGCTTTGTGCGCCATCAACATGGCGCGGGACATGCAGAAGACGGTGCAATCCCTTTTGTGCGATCGACAGGCGCTGGATCACCGTCTCGGCTTTGGGGTCGGGCTCGCGATGGGACTTGCGACGGTGGGGCGTATTGGTTCCGAAGGCCGACTCGAATACACCGCCGTTGGAAACGTTGTGAATCTCGCTGCGCGCCTGTGCGCCAGCGCGGGCGATGCCGAAATCCTGATCGATACCGTCGCCGCTCATGCTGTCGGTGAGCGCGTGCTTCTCGTTGAACTGGATGAGCGCGTGCTGAAGGGCTTCGACCAGCCCGTTCGGGTTTTCGCAGCGGGCGAAACGACAGCCCGATAGGCGCTCGAATACTTGCCATCGCCGCTAGGCCGCATCGATCTTGGCCAAGCGTCGCAGGTCCTCGATATCCTGGATCAGTAACCGCCCTCGTCCCAACGAAATGACGCCGGTGCGCTTCCAGGATTGGAGGTGGCGGTTGACCGTTTCGCGTGTCACGCCGGTGAGGGATGCCAGTTCTTCCTGCGAAGCACGGACATCCGTGCCGTAGTCGGCGGCGAGCACCAGGATACGTCGCGCAAGCCGGATTGCGGAGGGCAGGAATGTCGTCTCTTCCAGCCGGCCGATGACATCGCGCAACCGAGCGCAGAGGAGGCCAATCAACTGCAGCGCGATGGGCGGTTCGCGATTGAGCAGGCTCATGAAATCCTGCCTCGGCAGGAAGAACATGGCGGTGTCTTCCATCGCTACGGCATCAGCAGTGCGGGATTGGCCGTCGAGCAAGGTGATTTCACCGAATACATCGCCGCCGCCCAGGAGGTTGATCGTCATCTGCTGGCCGAGATCATCCACTGTCCCGATACGGATCAGCCCCCGTCGAATGGCATAAAGCCCGTCACCCGGAGCGCCCTTGAGAAACAGGACCTCCCGCGCGGCCAGATGCCGTTGCCTGCAGACTGCCGCGATCTTCTCGAGCGCGTCACCTGCGAACCCCGCAAAGAACGGATTCGCACTCAGAATACTGACGGCGCGATGAGAGGCATCGCTCATCGGAGCCCCCTGGATTTGGACCGAACGACGGCAGCTTTCGCGCTCCAGCACATCGACCAAAAGGCTGGCACGGAGCAGAAGCCAAGGCGGCAGGCCATCTCATCTGTTTGCGACCACAAGCGGCCGAGCGCAAACATAATAGACCATGCCGAATGGCTCGGTCGGCCACAACATACTCCTGCGACCATCAGCTCTCGAGCCGCTACGCGAGACCATGTAAAGACATGCCCGCTTCCAGTGCACATGACTCGCGTAGCCTGGAAGCCTCCCCCATGACGGGCGCGGGCGCCAACAACGCGATCTCGCCAATTGTTGGAGGCTTAACGCGACGCCCGAAAGCAGAAATCATCAGAGTCCGCAAAGGGCCAGAACTGCGGGTTAGTCATCCGCGCTGAAACCGGGATTCCTGCACCGGAAACGACCAGCTATCCATACGATCGAGGAAGAGTTGCGCCCGCTGCTGGATCCGGCAGGGTGGTTTTCTCGGTCGTGCTTCTGCGGCCGTTTCATAGCGCCGCGTGTAATCAGCCGGCCACCACCTCCGTTGGCGCGGAGGCGGCGGCCTGACCACAAGGCGATCATCGTATGAGGATGATGCACCCATAGCTAAGCGCCATCATATCGACCCTGCCGCCGCACGGAAGTCTCCGCACCCCGTCCCGGGGCTCCCTTCAATCGCAGCTTGAGCATCCGCAGCCTCGTCTGAGGCCGTCGGATCCACGCTGTCGACGCCATCGTCGTTCCCCGCTGCGGCTAGCGCCGCCGGCGAGCGAGAGGGCGCGGCTCGAAGACTATCCAATATGAATATGTTCGACACGACGGCGCCATGGCGCCGACGACCATGCATGTCCGCACCGTGGCTGACTTGCCGGCTTCGGTGCGGCTCTCCTCGCTTCTGCGGACTGCGGCGTCGCGGATGCCGACTGCAACGACATCGGCAGCTACTTGCTGGACGAGCTTGAGCGGGAGGCCGGCAGTCCCTATGCCGAGAATTCGGCCCACTACTCGGCCGATCAGATCGCCGACTATCTGGAAGGGGCTGCTGGCGACGTTAGGAATTTCATTCGCCGCTACTTCGAGCAGTCTGGCGCTATCGAAAGTGCCGAGCGCGCCGTCACTGCGTTCTGCGGCAGTCCGACGACCGGGAGCCAAGCGGCCCTTCTCAAGGCGGCGAAAGTTTTGGAGGGGCATAATATCCCCATGCCGGTTCGCTTGGCGCGGACCTTCCACCCTTTCATCCGCAGGCCAGAAGTTTTTCAGCTCGCCCCGCGCAACGATTCTCTTTGCACAGGCGACAGCGGGCAAAGCGTTCGTGATCAGGTCGGCGCTGATGTAGGCGAGCGCTAAACAAAAGCACCCACACTCATGCTACACAATCGCTTATGACTACCAAGCCAAGTCTTTGAAAAACAAGAAAAAATGATGGCGGAGACGGAGGGATTCGAACCCTCGATACCCTTATGGGGTATGCTCATTTAGCAAACGAGTGCCTTCAGCCTCTCGGCCACGTCTCCGTTGAAAGGCTCTATGCCCGATCCCATGCCGCTTTGACAAGCGACCTCTGCGAACAAGTTCTGGAAAAGAGCCGGGGCCGCCGCATGTACCGCTTCAGCCCCTCGCCTCGTCGAGCGCGTCGACGAAGGCCAGCGCCTCCGGCAGCGTCGCGAAGACCGGGCAAGGCAGCCGCTCATCCTCGGCCTCGGTCAGCCCGAAGCGCACGGCATAGCCCTCGGCTTCGCAGCGGATCGCGATCGGACGCGGCGGCTTCAGGGCGCGCTCGGCGCGCTTGGCGGCAGGGTTTTGCATCACACCAGATCCTTGCAGGAACTGCGGCCACTAACAGCCCCGCAAATGAACGGCCGCCGAACGGCCCGTGCAGGAAGAGGACAGCGAGCACCAGACATCTGCCGAACCGGCCTGCGGGGCGCGCGTGATTCGTGCCCCTATCCTCGGCACAGGCTTCGCAGGCCATGGGCAGGCGGCACAGGCGCGGGCCTGCGCCGACAGAACGGGGCGATATCGGAACGCCCGATCAGCCCGGCACAGAGGCCGCTAGCCCTTCGAACCGACGAGCCTGACGAAGCTTCAGCCCTTCAAAGACCAGCGGCGGCGATCGACGCCGCCTCCACTGGCCTGTGCGGGGGGAAGCCCCCGTCACTGAGGCGATCATTTCGGAACGCCGTGGATTACAAAGAGCGCCCGCATGAACTCGTCCGGCGCGGTATTGCCGAAACTACGCGTATAGATCCGGCGCACCGCGTGACTGCGATAGAGATCGGCGAGAGCCCCGTCGACAAGCAGGCGAAGCCTGCCATCGCCACGAGGAATGGCCAGGGCATAGGTTTCAAACGTGTAATATTGCTCTTCGAGCTTCAATATCGACTGATTTTTGCTCGCTCTCAGATAATGCGAGAGTATACCGCGATCACCGAAATAGGAATCCAACGACTTGTCGACTATCGCCCGGACCCCGTCCTCATGCGACTTCATCGGTACAATTTTCGCCTCGATATCGAATTTATAAAGAACCGCCTTGAGCGCCTCCTCGTTCGTCGACCCCTGCAGGACACCGATCCGCTTCCCCTCGAAATCTGCAAGATGCCCGGGGCCCGTGTTCCGATAAAGCAAACCGGCCCCATCGATGAAGGTCGGTATCGAAAAATCGACCAACTCCCGCCTCGCCATCGTCACCGAAGTCGAATCGCAGAGAATATCGACCTTGCCGTCCCTGACCGTCTCGAGACGACTGGCAGCGGCAACCTCCACGAATTCGATCTTCAGATTCACGGCGCCGGTCGATTTCTTTATGACCTCGGAAATCTCACGGCAAAGATCGACGACATAGCCTGAAGGCGAACCATCTCCCGACCGATATGAGTATGGTGGCGCATCGGCCCGGAACCCAAGTCGCAGCGCCCCGGTCTTCTGGATTCGCGACAGCGTGTCCGTCGCCAAGGCACCAGTCGAAACCACGAGGCCCAGGAGCCCGACAAACCCAGCCCGAATCATCGATCCCATCCCCCCGAATGCTCTGAGATTTGGGAGGTCAATTGGCAGATGGCCTCGCGATACGCCAGCCCTGCGACGCTCACCTGCCGCCACGGACCGGCAGGCAGGCGTTCGCGCATCGGGCTCGCCTCGTGGGCGGACAGACAATCGAGAGCGCGCAGCCGCTCGGTGTGCGCTCGCAGAACGCGAGGCACGGCCCTTGTGGAAGTCTCTATTCCACATTCGGTCGCGATACCGCCTTAACAAACTCCGTTCCCAAGGTGGTCGGATATACGGCGGCGACCGTGCGCCCGCTGATGAGCTGCATTGGCTCAACGCACGTGAGCCTTACCAAATTCCACAGCGAGGTCTCCACGGCCAGCGAGGGCATAATTCTATCGTCGTTCGATTTAGGGGGCGGCGTATAGCTTTCAGGAAAACCGGCGGTGTAGACGTAGTCTTTCATAAGGTCAGCCGGGGCACGCACGGCCATTCGCAGGATACGAGCATCGAGCGGGCTCATATCCTTGAGCATCGAAACAAAGGCCGGAAGGCGCTGGATTCCCGCTTCGTTGCTGGCTGCGTTCGCAAGGAGCTGGGCCCATACATCTTGCAGCTCGTCGTTCTCCTCCAAGCTTGCCGCCTCGATGAGAGGGACGCCGAAATTGAGAGCCACTTTGTGAGTAGGGCCAGATTGCCCTTGCGCTTCCAGAAACTCCTGTGCACGCCTCCTAAGGCGCAATTGCCGCTCCCATCGAGTAAAGCGAAGCCGATCTTCGAGCATTCCTGCTGTCTGCTCCAGTGGTCCTGCCAGATACTTTCCGAAGAACCCGCCCACCGTCTGCGCCGCGTCTATTCCTCTGCTGGTTGCCTTGCCGATCTCCTGCCCCGCTTTGCCAAACTCTTGGCCAGCCTTCGCCCACTCATCGCCAATCATCGTCGCCGTCTCCCAGACGTCCAGACTAGCATAGTACCAGAGCTTGACTCCACGTCACACTAATTGTTCCTTTTTTGTTCTATTGCATCAAAGGACCCGCGGACCCCATGGCGTCCGTCACCTACTATGTGGGTGCTGCCCATTCTCCGCCCCCCCCCACCGATGCCGCGAGGAGCCTGGAGCGCGCCCGCTATTGGCGCTGTACCGGCTCTCGGCGCGGCGTGGTAGTCACGCCCCTCACTCGAAACTCAATGCCGAGCATGAGGCTAGCGCGGGCTGGTCAACCGAGGCGGCGGCGTTCAATCGAGCCGAGACGCCGAACTCAGAATGGCCCGCCGAAACGCGACCAGAGCAGGCGGCGGGAGCAGAACCTGACATGCCAGGTTAAACTCCGTCGCTAAACCTTTAAAAAAAATGGTGCCCAGAGCTGGGGTGCAACTATTCTTTTCTACCAATACCTTGCGTGAAGGTGCGGGCTTTCTTGGGTCCTATGCGAATCAATGGGTTAGCCCCGCCCTCCCCGCACCGACTCGCGGCGCTTTAGCTCCGCCTCGACTGTCTCGCGGATAAACGCCGCCGTCTTCCCCTCGCCTGCCACAGCCTCGATGCGGTCAAGCCACGACTGCGTCACGCGGAGCGTCGTCTTGACGGTCTTCTCTTTAGGCGTGAGCGGCGGGCGTCCCATCCCCCGCGCATTATCGTGTGGCTGAAATTCTGTCAAAACCGACCCCGTAACGTGTGGCGCTTATTGACAATAACGTATGGCGCTTATAAACTCAAGATCGCTGGATAGGAGTTCCCGCAATGGCGACGATCAATATCGACGGCCGCGTCTTCTCGGGCCGAAGCGTGTCCATCCGAAACGGCGTCGTGACGATCGACGGTGCGCGGCAGGACGGGACGCTGTCGGGCCAAGTCGAGATCAAGATCACCGATGGCGTTCTTGAACGCTTGGAGGCTGACGGGTCAGTGACCTGCGGCGAGGTCCGCGGCGATGTCATGGCTGGCGGCAGTGTCCGCTGCGGCGACGTTGGCGGCACTGTTCAGGCGGGCGGCTCCGTCACTTGTGGCAACGTTCGCGGCAGCCTCATGGCCGGCGGCTCGGTCAGCCATGGTGGTCGCCATGACCTCTGACCTCACCACGAAGGCCGCAGAGGTTCGGGCGGGGTTGGCTCGCAAGTTGAGTGACGCGCTGCTGACCGTTCGCCCGCTTGGCGGCTCGGAGCTGTTCATGCGCGTGGGTGACGAGTTCTACGCGGACCCGGTCGTCTGTGCGGCTGAGATTGCAAAGCTTCGCTCTGATCTCCACGAGGCCAGAAGCGCACTCGCCAGAGAACGCCGCGAGAAGGGCGCACTCATCGCGCAGCAGGCGGCCGAACTGGCTGACGAAAAAGGTGCGCGAGAGACCGCAGAGCGTGGCGGAGAATTGATCCTCGCTGACCTGGAACAGGCCAGGGCCGAACTGGCGGCCGAGCGCCAGCGTTCCGACACCTTGCGCGTTCAGCGTGACGGGCACGCGGCCGAACTGGCGGAGAAGGCCGGCATCTACGACGAACAGGTTACTCGCGCGGAAAAGCAGTGGCAGGCGTGGGAGACCCGCGCCACCACCGCCGAATCCGAGCGCGATGAACTGCTTCGCGAGAAGGAGAGGATGGGGGCGGCGCTTGGCCAGATCGTCGTAGCAGATACGCATCTGGTGTGGACTGGCGGCGCCGTCCCCGAGCCGTCGCATGAAGAAAGCGGGGCCTGTGCAGAGATAGCCCGCGCCGCTCTTTTGCAGGGAGGCGGCCCCAATGGCTGAGCAGCCCATCACCCACGCCCGGTTTGCCGAGATTGTCGCCAACATGTCGAGCTATTGCGCTCAGTGGGCCGGATCCTGCCTGACACTGCCTGAGAAGGTGAGCGAGCCGATGACCGCATGGTCATTGAAGCGCTTCATCGACGAGATGCAGCAGCGGATCGACTTTTTGCGGGAAGATCTTGATACGGCCGGCGCCGCAGAGATACGGGCGAAATCGGCTCTGGAGAACGGCCCTGCCGGTCTCGCGGATGCGCACTCAAAATCCTCCTCCCAGTCCTCCCAGTCCGAGAGGATCGCGGTGCTGGAGGCGGCGTTGCGGGAGAAGGACCGCGTCGTTCAGCTCTACGGCAAGCACGACAAGATGACCGATCGCGAGAAACTCGGCGCGATCATCAACCACCCGAGCTTCGCCCGCGCCGCTCTCGATCCTCTTGCGGAGGAGTGAGTGATGGTCACGCTTCCACCGGAAGACATCAAGATCGAAGTCTACCCGATCCCTGGCATTCATCAGAAGGGCGGACAGCACGTCGGCGTGCCGAATGGCGTCCGCATCACACATTCGAGCGGTATCGCAGCTTACGTCGATAACGGTCGATCCCAGCACATCAACAAGATGATTGCCGAGGAAATGATCCTCGCTGCGATCACGCATCCGAGGTTTCGCCCATGACCCACCATTCTAAGCCGGCCGAGGCGGTGGCGTGCCTTTACACGGTGCAGGGCGACAGCCAGCCATTCATGCGCATCAGTCGCGGAATGCTTCATGCCGCAGGCGATATTGTCGCTGTGCAACCTCTTGGCCCATTGCCCGCCACCCCTGCGCCGGCTGCCGAGGGACTGGAGGCGGTGCGGGTGGCCAAGACAGCACTCGATCTTGTGCGCGGCATTATCGGCGAAGCGTCTATGACCGGCTTCAATTGTCACGATGGGGATTGGGCCGAGCGCCTGTACGCCAGTCAAGCCGACACTCACGCGGCCGTGAAGGCATGTGCCGCCGCCCTCGCATCCACTGCCGCGACGAGCGCTCCGGCCTATGTCGTGAACTGCTGCAACTGCGGCCGGATCATCGACACGCGAGAGGAAAGCGAAGGCGGCGATCAATGGGGCCACGAGCTTTCCGACGACCGTTGGGCCTGCTCGCCGGAGTGCCTCGACGCCGTGACCGAGCCTGTTGACGCCCCAGCCGAGACGCAGGGCAGGGATGGGGTGCGGGAGGCATGGGAAGCCTGGGATGCGCCAGAAGGTAGCGATTTCATGACAAGAGGCAGTATCGCGAAAAGCGCGTTCTTTGCGGGCTATCGCGCCGCCCTCGCCCCGTCCACCTCTGCCGCGACGAGGGGGGAGCCGGTGGCTTGGCGATATCGCCGGGTCATCGATGGTAAGCCCATGCCCTGGCGCTATTCAGACATGGTCGAAGCGCATCCCGACTTGCCGGGTGGCCCGGATGAAAGGCAGCCGCTCTACGCCACCCCTCCCGCCCCTGGCGCGCAGGTGAAGGTCAAGCCGCTGGAGTGGCACCGGTCGCACATGACGCCGTGGAACGGCGACTATCACACGGTTCCGACCGCTTACTCCGTTCGTTGCGCTGACGAGAACGGATGGAAATGGCAGGGCCTTGGCGCCCACGGGTATGCGCCCAGCCCGGAGGGAGCGCAGGCTGGCGCGCAGTCGCATCACAACGCCTACGTCCGCGCCTCGCTCGCCACCGACAGGGAGGGATGAGCCGATGGATGACGGCTGGAAAGGAACCGCTGCCCGAAACAAGGACGGACGCGAAGGCACTATCCGAGAAAGCTACGTCGGTTTCTTGCACCTGGGCATCGTGATCAGCGTTTCAGACGGCAGCCAATCTCACGTCCAACTTAACGCGAATGGGCCCGACAGCGGAGCCCCCGGCTGGCAATGGCTTTGCGCAAACTTCAGCGGCGGCCCTTCCTGGCTGCCTCTCGGAGATCACTCTAACTGCGAGGTTGAACCCGCCCACAGCCCCAAGGAGGAATGACCGTGGCTGAGAAACTGACGCCGTTCCGACGCAAGGTGCTTGAGTACATCGAATATCACTCGGAAGGTAGGAAATACGGCTGCCGAGTGCCTGATGCGTGGATCGAAGAAGCCGATTCTTCTGTCCGTGACGGGCAGTCTACCCCTCGTGATCTCAACGGCAGAAGGCTCACCCCCGCCGGCCGCCTCGCACTGGAGAACACCGATGATCGATAGGCTGACGATGGCGCAGCGAGGCGCACTGACAAAATGGCTCCGCGGCCCGATGTCGATCTACCACGCAGGCGGCGTTCGTCGCGATGTCGGAAAGAGGCTTCTCGAAATGGGCCTGATCGAGCCCGTGGAGCAGGGCTTCCACCCTAGTTATTCGATCTGCCGTCTCACCGAGGCCGGCCACGCCGCCCTTCAAAAGGACACCCACGATGATCGATGAACTGATAGAGCGCGTCGAGAAGGGCGAGGGAGCGGATCGCGAGTTGGATGGTGCAATCCATGTCGCGCTGTTCCCAGACAGCGCCGCGAGCCGCTTCATTACCGGGGCCTACCGATCCGAGTGGTGGAAATTCGGCACGCCGCAAGGACTGGTCTACCGCACAGAGAACGGCGGGGGGCTACCTCTGCCCAGCTACACCACCTCCCTCGACGCGGTTATCGCGCTGATCGAGGAGAAGCTGCCGGGGTGGCATGCCGATGTCGATTTCGGCGCCTCCCTGGCGGAGGACGGGACACTAGGCGCTCGCCTGTTCCGCCCGCTTTGCAACCCTCCGGGCAACTTCACCGGCGACGCGAAATCCCCCGCGCGCGCCGCACTCTCCGCCTTCCTCAAAGCCCACAAGGAGCAGCACGATGCAGCTCGATGAGAAGGCGCTGGAGCGTTCGGCGCGCGCCGTGCTTCATCGGCGCGTGAAGCCCGATTTCTCCGAGGTGAAGAATGGCGCTTGGGTGCTAGACCACGACAAGGTCGTCGCCGAAGCCGCCATCACCGCCTACCTGCAAGCCCTCTCCCCCGGCTCTACCGGAGAGACGGAGGGGTGGGTGCTCGTGCCGAAGGAGCCGAGCAGCGCGCAGCTAGACCGAGCCGTCGCCTTCGCGCTCAACGTCAGCCTTGGCGGCGAGTACCGGTGGGCCGACTACATGCGCGACCTTTACGGGCGCTTCCTCTCTGCGGCGGGAGAGAGGTGAATGAGCCACGTCAACGTCGACATCAAGGACAGACTTGAAGAGCGGAAGCGGCTCGCGCTGCTAGAAGCGGAGCGGAAATACTGGGCCGACACCGCGTATGCGCTCCAGCAGGAACTAGAGAACATCCCAAAGGCAATCCGGGAATGGGGATACATCGAGATCGACGACCTGACCTTGATCGCCAAGCCCGAGGAGGCCGGCCCATGACCGCTAGCCCCACCCCCTTGTTTGCAGAAGGGTCTGGCGCGGTGCCAGGGTCTGAGCCGGGCATGGCAACTGGGTCCAAAATGGAACTAGTTCAACCCGCCCCCGCCGCTATGCCGAGCGAGGAGGACGGGGCGAGGACGATCTACGAAAGCAACCCACGGAACAAGCGTTGGGACCTTCTCGCGGACAAGGTCAAAGACAGGTATCGCGAGCAGGCCCGCGCCGTCCTCGCCCTCTTCGCGCCGGTCCTGGCTGAGAAGGAGCGGGTCGAGCGCAACCGCGACATGTGGAAGGGCCAGTGCGAGCGGCAGGCTGGAACCCTGCGCGACCTCCGCATGCAGATGCTTGCCGATGAAGGCCAGAGCCGTGCAGGCATCGACGGATGGCACGAGCAGATCAAGCAGGACGCCTCGATCGACAGCCCGTTCAACGCCTGCTGCTACCGCGACGCATGCCGCGCCATGGAAGCCCGCGCCCTAGCCGCAGAAGCCGCGCTGGGCTCACTTCGCCAAGCAATCTTAGACGCGGACATAATCTGCGACGATGATGAGAAGGCCGGCGATCGTCTCAGCCGGCTTGCCGCAGCCATCCGGGCGCAGGGGGAGTGAGATGCACCTAAGATTCAGCCTGTATGCAGCGCAAGACGAAGGGGAAACCGGGCACCCCCAACATGTCATGAAGGCCCTCGGCATCACATATCAGCACGCCACACCGCAGAGCCTCACTGACAATTGGTGGTTTTGGAACTGCAAGAACGTCCCGTCGAGCTTGCCCGGATATCTGAGAGAATTGACGCTCGACCCTATGGACTGCGTTGGGCGCGGGCTCGATCAAGGCACGGCAGAAGCCATCCGGGCTCAGCAGCCCTAATGCGCTACGGCCCCTCAGACGCGAGGATGGCGGTTGTCCTGGTGCTGCTGGCTGGGGCTGCTGTGTATGGATGGTGGGTAGGGGCTTGGCGATGAAACGGTGAAGCCTGCCTCGCGTCTCGCGAAAGCAGGCCCCGTTGACAGTGGAGCCCAGCTTCGACCCCTGGCACCACGAGGGCCACTGTAGACGAGCCCGCCCCGAAAGTGAATCCTGCCGGGATGAAACTCCCCTTGCGCCTATACCAGTATCAAGAGAGCTTCGGCATTCAGGATGCCGAGGGCTACAGCGTCTGCTACCTCTACTTCGACGACGATCCCAAGCGCAGGATCGTGACGAAGCGGATGACGAAGGCTGAGGCCGAGATCGTCGCGAAGCAGATCGCGAGAGCGCTGACTGACAACGCAGAAAAGGCCGCCGCCACCCCTGAGGATGACGGCGGCTGACAGCCGAGCGTTGGGCTGGGGCTCGGCTTAGTTCAACGTGGCCATGGCAGGATCGCACCGACCTTCGATGCGAGGAAACCGCCAACCGTCGCCATGGCGATGATGACCCACCTGACCCCGCGAGCCTGAGTAAGCAGCTCATGCATCTCGTCGACCTTCCCGGCCATGTTCGAGACTTTTTCGGTCAGGTGCTCGTGTTTTGTCTCAAGGCGGACAAGGCGTTCGTGGTTATCCCAAGACACTTTTTCGTGCACCCCGCTCGTGTTCATGGGATTGCCCTCGATGGCGGTCATTTGGACCCGGAGCCCTTGGCCTGCTCGCGTTTCGACGCCCAGGCTCCGTATGCGATGCCGACGAAGAGAGCGAGGCCGTCAGAAACCCAGGCTGTGACCGGCTCGGCGTGCTCGGCCGGCAAGCCGGCGCGCGCCAGCAGCCAAACGACGATGCCGAAGATCCAGACGCGAATTGTCGGCAGGAAGGCCGTGATCAGGCTCATGCTGCGATCCTTTTCTTGAAGGCGTTCCAGAAGCGGGCGAAGAAGCCGGGCGGCGTGGTGTAGGTCCCGTCATTCCGGTAGGGCGGCGGCCAATCGACCGCGGGCACGGGCTTGGCGACTGGTTCGCTGCTCACCTTCAGGAACAGCGCACGCTCATCAGCCCGGCGGTTGACGAGGCCTTTCATCACCTTGCCGGCCGCCTTGTTCCAGACGGTGAACTGGTCCGCAGCGCCTCGGTAGTCGCGAGCGTTCAGCTTCTTGACGAGCGTGGACTTCGAGAAATTGCCGGCGCCGATGTTGAAGGCTAGCGATACGAGCGCGTCGAACTGGTTCTGATTGAGCGGAGCGGTCACCGCCTTGAGTACCGCCTTCTCGAACGTCGCGAGGTCGCGCGACAGGATCGCGTCGCACTCCTCAGCCGTGATCGTCATGCCCTTGGTGACCTTGGGCGGGCCGGCGGCGCTCGTGTGGCCAACACCGATCGTCCACGGCTCGCCGCCTGTTGCGGGGTCGGGATAGGCCTTCAGGCGCACGCCCTCATGGGCGGCGATGGCCTTCCGGCCGGCGGGGCTGACCTTCATGAGCGTGCTCCGAACAAAGAAAAACCGCCCGGCTAGGGGCGGCTGGGGTGGGCTTGGCGATGAGAGGCTGACGGCTACAGAAGGGCGGCTTCGCGAGCGGCTTGAGCCAGATCCGTTGAAAGCGCAGCGCCACTATGCTTTCGCTAACAATATGACCAACCCGATCTTTCTTTACCTAGCCGGAAATTCGTTCCCGAAGGACGCCCACGTAGAAGAGGCGCTCCGCCTACGCTTGACAGCGCGCGGCGCATCGTTCTTTGGGCAGCGCCAAATCTTCGGCATGCAATTGGCTTTAGAAACACGCAAGGCCATGCTCAACGAGCTAAGCCGAACCTTTAGGTATAGACCCGTTATCGCGATCGGTCGTTCCTCTGGCGGACGGATTGCCACGTTAGCCGCTTTCGAAGGCGCCCCTCTGACCTCTGTCGTCGCCTTGGGGTATCCATTTTGCGCGCCTGGGCAGCCGGAGGACCCCGCTAGAACGGGTCATCTCGCGAATATCAAAACCCCGGTATTGATCCTGCAAGGCGACATGGATTGCTACCTGAGCAGGGCTGAAGCGGAAAAGCGATACCAGCTTTCCAGGCAAGTGCAGATCGTGGATGTCGACACCGACCACGAGTTTTTCATCACACCAGAGCAGTGGGACGTAATTTCAGAACAGATATGGCGACACGCGTTGGGGCAGCGATCGCACCTTACCTGCGAGGCCGAACACGGTTCGTAGGCAAAACAAAGCCGCCCAGGGAGGGCGGCTCTGGTCCTCCGGCAGCAGTTCTTGCTACCGGCGTTCAGTCAATTCTTAGACAGACATCCGCCTCTGGGGGGCATGCGCCAGAGAGACAATCACCGCCTGACACTGAACGACAGCTCGCGCCTGAGGCAAATAATCTTGCCAGTGCGCACTCGCGCTTTCAGACGGGTCCGTGATGAAAATATCCTTCTGCGGGTGATCCGCAAGAACGCGGTTCGCCTCTTCAGCGCTGGCGCGCGCGATGGCGAACGCAATTTCTCTAGTGATATCGTCGACCATTGACTTGCCTGCTCGGACTTAAGACATGACAGTTTTGTGACACACTGGGTCCGGGTGGGCAACCCCGCTCTGGATGATCGCTTGAGGGGCGAATTGAATGAGGCGATGGGATAACCCGCCGGCAAACGATAGCTTGATCTTCATCAAGCCAGCGGCCGACATTTTGACGACGAAGGTAAACTTCCACCCCAGAGACGCATTCGGCCCCAGAGCTCAGAAAGGCAACTGGAGAGCCTTTAGGAATTTCGGCGCCTCACTCAAGGCCGACAGGATGCCTAAGCTCGTCCCGTTCGAGCAAAACGCGCTGTACGCCGCGATGCGCTCTGTGTATTTGCTCGGGAAAAAATGGGAAGAAACTGAATTTTATAATAATGTAATTCGCCTGATCGATCGAGGCGAAAGCATGTGGGGCTGCAGGGATACAGAAACATTTAAGAAACGACTTTATAGCGATATACAAGATTTAATAATAAGCCTTTCAAAGCATGGATATCTTACTCAATCTGAGTTCATGGAGCTTTCAAAAGCTAATGGACAAGCCGACGACCCAGGCAAGACATTCAAGATTGGCGATTATTACGACAAGACAGACCCTACGAATGAAATAAAGGTTGGCATCGGCCCGCTTGGCGAGATCATATTCTTGGAAGGCCAGCACCGGCTAGCAGCCGCACGCCTGCTGCAAATCCCAGAAGTGCCAGCCTTGGTGGCCTTCCGCCACGAAGCATGGGCGTCGCTTCGCCGCGCGGTCAAAAGCCTATCCAGCAAGGAAGAGACGGCCCTTCGCGTCGATCACCCTGATCTAGAGAGGTTTGGCTTGGCCGAGATTAGCGGGCTAAAAGCTGTTCGACAGTTGCACGACGCTGGGCTAACAGAAGTGCCCATCCGCGCGTCGCGGGCTCAGTTGGACGCTAACATTAAGAAAAAGGGATACTCTGAAGTGAACGCATATCTGACGCACGACGATTATCTTGCTATCACGTCCGACTTGGGGGGTGGCCACTGGAGCAACGCTAAGCGGCGTTGGGTCTACCACGGCGCCGCCGTCACCTTCTCCCGCCTCGCGAACCCGTCATCTCCTAGCAAGGTCCTCGAGATGGGCACCATGGGCATCAATATCGTCCCTGGCAGCCATACCATCGACTACGCCGAAGGCTGGAACTTCAAGGGCAAGCAGCCGACGCATGCCCACGACGGTCGTGAGATCCCGTGGCCGATCGAAGACAACGCCTATGAACTGTTCATCGCTCTTCGCGTCTATCACCATCTGACCCCGACCCAGAAAGAGGCTTTCCTCGAAGCCCGCCGGATCGCGAAAAACATCATCATCGTTGCGCCGGAATCGTACAACAAGGTCAAGGGGTCGAAGGGCATCCCCCTCTCCGACCTCATCGCTTGGAACGATGGGGTTCCCCCGACCGCGACGATGGAGTTCGGCGAGGAGTTCGGGAACCTGTACTTCTGGGACAGCAAGGCGCTCGGCAAGGGCTGAGAGCCGTCAAGGATTTGCGTGGAACCAATCCCGTAGGAGCTTCCCGGCTCCTATGGGGCCTTCCGACGCCCCGCAGCCTCCAGCCCACGAATCGTAGGTGGTGAGTTCTGTCAGATCGTCGTCCTTGAAGATTGTGCCTGGGTAGTCAAACGCCCACCCAGCGATCCCCATCCCAAGCGATTTGAGATAACGCAGCAGCTCGCGCGATATCCTTGGTACATCCCCGGCGCATCCGGCGGAGGGGCGGCCTTCCCAGCCTTTCGAGGCGTTCCACTCCGTCGCCAAGCAGATATGCTGCCGGCAAAACCCGCCGAAGTAGCCTTCCCACATCGGCGGCCCGAAGCTCGGCAGCCGCTTGCTGTTGAAATACGGGTGTACCCCGTAGGCAATCTGGTTCGCGGAGTCCGTGAGCGGCGGTGCACCTTCAAGGACGTGAGCTCCCGTCAGGCCGTTGATCACCACGACCTGGTTGAACCCTTGAGCGCGTACTTCGGCAATCAATCGATTGAAGTGCTTCTGCCAAACGAGCCAATCGGCTTGCTTCAAGCCGTCTCCCTTCGGCTCGTTGAGTAACTCGAACAGCAACCCGTGGTCATCTTTTTGAAGGGCGGTAAACAGGCGCCGCCAAGCGTTCGACGCTGTTTGATCGGGTAGCCCGGTCTCCTTGTAGGAGCCGGAGCCTGACTGCCACTGCATGGATATGATCACGGTCAGGCCGCGCTCTCGGATGAGATCGACGGCATCCGTGACAACGCGCAGGTACTCTGGACGAAAGTACTCGCTCTTTTCGTTCAGCGCAGGAAGCGACACCTTCAGAACGACGGTGTCAGCCCCAAAGGCAACGATCTTATCGAGGAGAGAGGGGCCGAATTGATTGTGAGCGATCGTGAGCGCGGGGGCGACGACAGACAGCCGGTCTTTCGGCGTCAGGCGCCCCGCAACCTGGGCTCCCTTCATATTCCAGCGCTTGCCATCTCGCTCGATCGTCTCGCCCACAATCCTGACCTGCCCAGGCGTCGGGGAGTTAGCAGCCGCGAAAGCTGCCAACGACAGAAGCAGCCCAAGAGCCAGCACGATTTGTCGCATTATCGACCTCCGAGTGCCGAGCATGATGCAGGCACTCCGATGGCCGTCAATCAAGAATAGAGACTACTTCGCGGCAGCGCGTGCCCGCAAAGACGAGGCATCATGCCCTGCAGGATGGCGAGCGCTTGGCTCGAACGGCCGAGGGCGCGGCTGTCGTGCATGTCGTCGCCGATGACGAGACGGGCGAGGTTGCATCGATCGAGGTTATCGCCCGGCACGGCGCGATCCCGGATGAATTCGACGAGCAGATCAGAGCGGCATGACGCTGGCGCTCTCTCGCTCCTATCCCGACGACCACGCCGAAGCGACGCGCCAGGGCATTTGGAGCGTCACCTGCGAAGGCATCTATTTCGGCGCGATCGTCTACGACAGCGTGAGGCCAGAACCTGTTTGGGGCTGGTCGATCACGGTTCAGAACCCCTCGCAGGATCTCGCGAAGACCGGCATGGCGAGACACTCGCGGAGCATTTTAGAATAAGCGCGGCCGCCGCGATACGGACAGATGCCAAGCCCGCCAGCCTTGCTTGCGACGAGGCGATGAGGCGAGATTCGCGGCTTAGATGCCCGCTCTCGAGCTGCCTCCCTATCCGCAGCCTGCATCTGGCTACGTTGTCAATAATGCCCTAATGGATAGTGAGGCCGTTTTCGCGAGACAGTTGCTAGGAGAATGATATTGGAGCCTAAAGGCGGTATTTTTAGTGCCTTAGCCGGAATGACGGCGACGACTTTCGTGATAATCGAGATGTTGCTTGAGAAGGGGGTCATCTCGAAGAACGATGTCGTCAACCGGATGCTGGATATCAACTCCCTGGACCAGAAGGGAACCTCAGATGAAGGTCTCGGCGTAGCCCCAAGGCTGATTCTGGCGTGGTTAATTGGCCCCAACGCTAAGGCGTCACCTTCGCCGGATGTCCCGCAGGCATCGAACCTGCCCATGGTCCTCACAGGCCAGACTGCATCGGTGATCGCCTTGATAAGACTACTTATAAAGAAGGGCTTGATATCCGAGGAGGAGATCAAGACAGAATTAAATGATTTAATACTTGATGGTGAAAAGGAGGTGGCCGACGCGGGCTATGACACTGCCGCAAAGCATATAATTAGGTGGCTCGAAGGTTCGAAGGGCTAAGTTTGCTATTTTCAATCCTGAGCGAATGTTGTAGCAGCGCGCTGCTTCGATCAATCGCACAGCCTGGGGTCTCGTGAATAGCAATTTGATCGTCCCCATCGTGATGGCTGGCGGATCCGGAAGCCGTCTCTGGCCGCTTTCGCGCGAGACCATGCCGAAGCAGTTCATTCCGCTGCTGGAGGGTGGGCTCTCTACCTTTCAGGCGACCCTGCTGCGGCTGGCCGACCCAACCTTCGATACGCCGATCGTCATCACCAACAACGAATTCCGCTTCATCGCCGCCGAGCAGATGCTCGCCTGCGGGATCCGGGGCGAGATTGTTCTCGAGCCGGAACGCCGCGATTCCGCAGCAGCCATCGCGGTTGGCGCGATCGTGGCGCGGCAGCGTGATCCCGAGGCTGTCTGCGTCGCGCTAGCCTCCGATCATGTCGTGACCGATGTCGAGGCCTTTCGAGAGGACTGCAAGCGCGCCGCGAGGCTGGCCGCGACCAGCCTGATCATGACGCTGGGCATCAAGCCGACGCACCCCTCGACCGCCTATGGCTATCTGGCCCCTGGCGAAGCGCTGGCCGAGGCAGGCGCTAGCCGCCTTACGCGCTTCGTCGAGAAGCCCAAGCTCGAGATCGCCGAGGCGTATGTCGCCGACGGCTATCTTTGGAATAGTGGCAACTTCCTTTTCGCCGTGAGCACGATGCTGAGCGAGCTTGCGCGTCACGCTCCCAAGGTGCTCGAAGCCGCGGAGGCCGCGGTTGAAAAGGCAGGACGAGACCTCGACTTCTTGCGGCTCGATCCTGAGAGTTTCGCCCAGGCCACTCCGATCTCGATCGACTACGCCGTGATGGAGCGCACGGAATTTGCCGGCATGCTGGCCGCCTCCTTCGACTGGTCTGATGTCGGCTCCTGGGATTCGATCCACGCTATCAAGCCGCAGGATGACGACGGCAACGTACTGGAAGGCCCAGCCGTCGCCCTCGACACGCGACGATCGTTGATCCGCAGCGAGGAGATGCTGACCACGGTGGTCGGTCTCGACGATGTCGTTGTGGTATCGACCCGCGACGCGGTGCTCGTCGCCTCCATGGCCGCGGCCGGCCAGGTCAAGGCGCTGGTCGACCAGATGAAGGCCGCCGGTAGGCCCGAGGCCAGCGAGCATCTACGCATCTACCGACCCTGGGGCTGGTATCAGCGGATCGACATCGGCGGCCGCTTCCAAGTCAAGCGCATCCACGTCAAGGAAGGTGGACAGCTAAGCCTGCAAAAGCACTTCCACCGCGCCGAACACTGGGTCGTGGTGCATGGCACTGCCGAGGTTACGCTCGACGGAACGATCCGCGTCGTTCACGAGAACGAGTCGATCTACCTGCCGATCGGCTGTACTCACCGCCTGAAGAACCCGGGCAGGATCGGGCTTGAACTCATTGAGGTCCAGGTCGGCAGCTACACCGGCGAAGACGACATAGTTCGTCTCGAGGACATCTATGCGCGGCGCTGACAGATCGCGTCTGAGCTGCTGAGGCCACAGAGCCCGCTGATTTTCGGTAGTTGGGTTGACGATCTAATGAGGAACAAGAGTCGATGAGCTTGCAGAACCTCCTGAGGAAGCGTCCCAGTTTCAAGGGCTCTCAAAGGCCCAAGCCGAGCGAGCAGGGCGGAGGCCGTCTGCTCGACTTCTCCCCGGCCGATTTTCGTGAATTGAATGCCGACTGCAATGGCGATCGCAGCGAGGTTGCCCACCGCTTGGTTGACCAGATCCGGAAGGATAAGGAGAGCCAAGTTGTCAACGATGTCGAGGTGGGTATCGCACTCAAGCGAGCCATTCATGCCTTTTCGAGCGATAGGAAACTCGCTGTCGAACTCACTGGGCGCTTCATCCATTTTGATGACCATACTAAATCGGCAATACAGCAGGCCGATTTGCAACGAGACAAGCGGCGGTGGGCAGACGCTGAATTTTCTTATTTTAAGATTTTGAAAGAATACCCTTTATTGGCAGGGTATTTTGTTCAGTATGGGCACTGTCTCAAGGAGCAGGAAAAATATATCGACGCAGGGGTTGCCTACCGCAACGCCTATGCTCTTGGAGAAGTCGAGGGAGATCTGATCGAGCATACATCGTTCTGCGCTGCCAGAAGCGGTATATCTATCGATAGGGGCGTGCTCGAGCGCGTAAAGCACTTTTGGACAGGTAGCGCTGGAACGAAATTGCTGGACGCCCCGCCGACCAGAGCAGACATTGAAATGCTCTATAGAACGCTGTTGGGTGTCAATCCTAACAGCATTGATCAAGTCCATGAAATTATGACAGTTTGCGACAAAAACCGCGATGTTGTTCAGAGCTTGATGCGCAAGCCGGAGTTCGTTCACTCGAACCGAAATTTGCTTCGTGTGGCATTCGAGCGGTCACAGGGTCTATGATGAAACAGTCGCTAAGCTTTTCTATTGTTATCAATACCTATAATCGTGCCGTCGCGTTAAAGGACACATTGGCCAGCTTAAATGGCCTTCAATACGATAATTTCGAAGTCATAGTCGTCAATGGGCCATCGACGGATGCGACGGCTTCGCTCATGACGTCCTACGAAGGTAAGGTTAAGCTTCTCAGTTGCCCGGATGCAAACCTGTCGATGTCTCGCAATATCGGGATTGAGGCTGCGTCGGGCGATATTGTTGCCTTTATCGATGATGACGCTGCGCCGCATCCAACGTGGCTTGAAGAGCTTGCTCTCTGCTATGCTGATAAGCGGGTTGGTGGCGTAGGCGGTTTTACGGTCGACAATTCGGGCATCAATTACCAAGCCTGCAAGACTATCTGTGATCGGTTCGGCAACGCCTTCTCGATGTCCGCCTTTTTTGATGAGCGGCCATTGTGCTTCTCAGGAAGCCCGGCCTACCCAAGTCTATTAGGAACCAATTCATCCTTCCGCCTGGATGTTCTCAAGGAGGTAGGAGGGTTTGATCACACATTTCGCTATTTTCTCGATGAGACAGATGTTTGCTTGAGGGTCGTCGATGCGGGCTATCAAATTGTCTATGCACCGCAGGCAATCGTATATCATCAATTCGCCGAGTCGCACATCAGATCACCGCGAAGGATTCCGAAGACTCTGTTCCCCTCGGCGGTAAGCAAGTCTTATTTCATCATGCGCCACGGCTCAGCTGACGTCACTGCTGCGAGCAATCAGCTCGATGCCTATAAGGCCGAGTTGTATCGGGCAAATGCCTGGCTCGAAGAGCACGGCGAGATTACGAAAGCGCATCGCAGTTCACTTGATCAGGACGTCGCCAGCGGAACCGAGGATGGTGCGACCCTAGGCATGCGCAACATCGGACGTGCGCGTGGGGATCTGAACCTCGAGGTCAAGGCGGCTCCCTTTCTGCCGTTCCCGAGCGGGCAAGGGCTTCGGATCGCCTTGGTTAGCCAAGCATTCCCTCCCTCGAACGATGCAGGAATTGCGCGCTGGACTTCGATGATGGCCATCGGTCTGGCGGCGAAGGGGCATTCCGTTCACGTCATCGCGCGAGCATCCGAAAGTCCCAGCGTCGAGTTCAAGCACGGCTACTGGCTGCATAGGATCATGCCTGACCATGCTAACGAGGCCGAGGTGATGGCGGAGCACGACGTCCCCCCTCACGTGGCCGCATGGGCCGCGGCCGTTAAGGCGGAAGTTTCCTTCATCAAGAGCTTCGGCCTTGATGCTCTGTCGTTCCCCATCTGGGATGTCGAGGGGACGGCTGTTGCCGATGATCCAGATATTGGCGTGGTGATGAGTCTACACACCAGCTACAAAATGGCGCTGCCGTTCAAGCGTGAATGGCAGCTGCGCCCGCTTCATCGTCATCTCTCTATCGACAAGATCATCAGAAACGAGAAGAAGCTGCTCGGCACCGTGCCGGTCATACTGGCTAATTCCAACGCTATCATTGCGGACCTCGAAAGAGAGTATGAGGCGGATTTTTCCAGCCGTGCGATTCTCGCTCCGCACGGCACCTGGGATCCGTTCGAAACCAGGCCGAGTCGTCTTGGTCTGCGAGCGCAGCGCAAGTCAGCATTCGAGGTAGGCTATGTCGGGCGCTTCGAAGAGCGCAAGGGCTTTGATATCGCTGCTCGAGCGCTCTCGAAACTCGTCGCGTCGGATCCGCATGCAAGAGTCATCTTTGCGGGCGACGATCTCAACGCAAAGGTCAGGGATGTGTTCATTCACGCCGGCGCCGAGAACCTGCTGGACAACGATAGGGTAGAGTTTAGAGGACTGATCTCGCGCGATGCATTGGACGATCTGTTCTGCACGGTAGATACCGTGCTCATGCCGAGCAGATATGAAAGCTTCGGTCTTGTGGCCATTGAAGCCATGGCCGGGGGCGCTTCCGTAGTCGCCCTGGCGGCCGGAGGCCTGAAGGAGGTCGTGACAAGCGGGACATCTGGCTATCTGGTGCCCGTTGGTCCAGAGGCTGCTGAGCTTTGTGGCGAGCACCTGATACGCCTTTCGCGCGATCGAGAATTGCGCGAGAAACTCGGTCGGGGCGCAAGGTCGGAATTCGAAAGCCGCTTCACGGTGGCAACTATGGTCGAGCAGGCGCTACCAGCCTACTATGCGGCTGCGCGGCGTGCTAAGGAGATGGACCATCAATGCTGAGCCCATCGTTCACGCTGGATGCATACCTCATAATGCGGTCAGTGCTCATGTCTCAGGACGAGGCGCAGGAACTGAGCAGCCTGCTCGAGTCCAGGGAGGAGTTGACTGCCTCGCTCCTGCTCGATGATGATTTAATCAGGGAGTATCCTGATATATATCAGGAGCTTATGACTATTGCTCAAACCCATTATACTCGGGCCGACAGCCCACGCGTGACGCGTGGTAACATTCGATTAGCAAAGGACCTGAAGCAGGCTTTGGCGCAAGGGATTAATGCGATTCTGGAGGCCGAGAAGCAGAGAATGCCGATAGCGGACAGCCTGCATGAATCCGCTCGGCAGTACGCTCGAGTTCAACCTGCTAGTGAGCTTGATTTGCACTGGCGGTACTCGATCGACAGAGAATAGAACGACGCAAGGTCTTTGCGCCACTCAAGGCCTGGGGGTGATCCATCACCCTGGGCGGCGCCCGCCATGAAGGAGGGCGGGCGCAGCGCGCCGAAGCATGGATGGCAGCAACACATGCAGCGCTTGGATGTCTGCCGGGTTCGCTCTGAGGTCTACGTTGAAGAGAAGGGGAGGCTTACGGCCTGGGCCCGACCTTTGGGTATTGCCACAGTCAATATGTGAGGCCGGTACCGGCAGCCAGCTCCGGCCCCAATGAACTTGCTGACTGCACCCGTTTAGCCGATAAGTGTGGCGAGATCCCCGCACGGCCTTTAGAGGCTGAATCGCATTCACGGTCCTAATAGGTCTATAAAGCATGGCTAAGTATCTGAACCTTCATCGCCTAAAAACAGAAAATATTGGCGATCTTATGTGCGCGCCTGTGCTGTATTTTCCTGAACTGAAGGATTCTGCTCGGGCCGAGATCAGGGGGTTCCACAGAGAGGAAGGCTACACGACGGAAGAACGTAAGTCCTGGCTCGACCAAGTTCAGTCGTCTGAAAATATTATTGTAGGGGGAGGCGGTCTTTTAGAGATCGACTATTTCAGAGATTCAGTCAAGGCGATTTTTTCGCAGAAAAACCCTAAAGCTAAGACAATATTCTGGGGTGGGGGTCATAACAATTGGATTATATCTGATTGGCGCCGTCTCAAGCAAGTAATCAATTTAAAAGACATGCCGTTCGATCTTGTTGGTGTGCGGGATGCCGGTCACCCTTACGATTGGGTTCCGTGCGTTACATGCATGCACGAAGTGTTTGATAAAAAATTCGACACCAGCCGAGAAGTGGTCGTTTATGCTCATTCTGCGACCCTGGCAAATGAAAATTTCAGGAAAACACTACCAACAGGCTTGCCTATTTTGACAAATAATAAGCCGTTCGATGAGGTCATAGCATTTCTCGGTAGCGCAGAGCTCATTTTGACTGACAGCTATCACGGCCTCTATTGGGGCACCCTGCTTGGCAAGAGAGTTGTTGCTTTCCCGACCTCATCAAAATTCTATGATGTAATGCATCCGGCTCCCCTGTGCGCTCCGTCTGATTGGAGGCGCTTTGCGCCTCTTGCAAAGACGTATCCAGGCGCTCTGGCTGAGTGCCGGGAGGCTAACAGGAGCTTCCTGCAGAAGGTCTTGAATGTTTAATCGAATCCTGGCGGTTGGATTCTGGCTTCTGTTGCTTGCGGGCGCGAGCCGCGCGCTCGCAAGCGATACCAAGATAAATTTGATCTTCTCGATTGAGCAGTCGTTCCCGAACAGCCCCGTCCAGAACATGGATTTTCAATCCCTGGAGCGAACGTTCTCGGATGTTTCGTCACTGAGGAAGCATTGGAACGTCTATGCGCTGTTTGGTTGTTCACAGCGAGATAAGGACAAGCTTTATCACGCACTATCGATATCGAAGAGGGTGGATGTCCCGTTCTTTCTCGATGTTTGGACCACTGATACAAAATTCCAGCCGAACGCTATAAATGATGCGGCCTCATCGCCTTATAGTAAGCAATACGGAGAGTGCATGGATATTGCCTCTCTACGTATTCTGAAGGTGGCTTTTGGCGCTCATTTTGCTGGAATACGACTCCACGAGGTTTCGGCGTCAAATTTGTCTGTGCAAATTTATCTGAACGGGGAGGATTGGTTCCCTCGCAAATCCTGGATGTATCCGAAGGATGGGTACTATTCTAGAAGCAGACTAGAGAAGTATTTTCTATTTGCCTATCAGGAAAACATGATTCTGTCATTCAGCGATCCTTATTGGATCGCCGGAGGTAATTATTATCTTAGGAAGCCGTTTGTAAAACAAACGCAGATTGAAGACGATCTTTATTATTTTTTAAAAAAGTACCCCGGCGTTCTTGTTCCTTTTTATGCTAATAACGAGCCTCTCAAGCAAGGCAGCGATCCGTTGATGAATCGAATATCAGATTGGTCAAAAGTAATCCCATCTAGAATAATCGATTCGAAAATTGGGTTCGGCTTGTCAGACCAGGCTTGGCTGTGCGATCGAGTGCGGGTTCCTGAAGATAAATGTGACCCAAAGTACCTAGCATATTGGTCAGAGAGCGCCATTTATTCTGGAGCTAAATGGATACAATTTGAACCTTACTGGTATTTCTTTAAGTACCCCCGTCCCGGGAAAGCGTATAGTTCATTTACAGATGTGAGCGGAACCGGCGGGTTCACCGAAAATGCCACGGTGATCATTCGCCGGATGGAATCCGCGCTGGGCCGTAATCTAAATCGTTGAGGGTCGGGTGCTGCCGGCAGGCCAACGCCCCCGCTGTGAGGTCGGGGCGCTCAAGAGCGCTTGTCAGAGGAAGTGCTGAACGACAAGGTGGCGCGGGTCTCAGCCACCACATCCGCATGATTGTCGTCGGTTGGCAGGATCAGAAACGGAAAGCGCCCGGCCCCGCGCAAGCGAGACCGGGCCAGTCAAGGAGGATACGCCCAAGGAGGGCAGCACCATTTCGGAGGGGCTAACGGGCTCCCCAGCTTTGGTTACGGCGGCCGTCGAACGGCAAGCTCGCGGGTGAGCAGCTCCATCGACTTCAACCGCTCGTCGTGGCGCGCCATCGTCGCGTCGAAGCCTTGGGCCTGCTCGATGAAGCGGGCGTGCTGGCCGGCGAGTTGCTCGACCAGCCCGAGCTTCACCCGATCCGCAGCGATGTCGCGCTGCAGCTGCTGCTGCGCCGTGTTGAGCGCAGTGATGGCGTCGCCCTGGCCGCGCACCGAAAGGCTCACCTGTGCGAGCTGCGACGCGAGATCGAGCCGAACCGTTGCGATCTGCGAGTTGAGGAGAAACATCATGCCGCCGAGCAAGATCGCGGTGACGCCGACAGCCGTCCCCAACATGCCGACGATCTGGGGCAGCGAGAGCCGCGCGGCCTTATGCGCGGCGCGATCCTCTTCCGCCTTTTCCAACCACTCGCGCCGGAAGCTGCGCAGATCGCCGCCAAGGTTGTCAACACCGACGCCAAGCAGTTTGAGATCCGTCTCGACCTTTCCGAGCCGCCGATCGTAGTCATGCGGGTCCGTCATAGGCAGGCTCCGGCCGGGAGGAGTGATCAGGGCTTCACAGCGTCGATGAACTTGCCGGCGGCCTGCAGCACGCCGGCCTTGGCCTCGACCTTTTCCGGTAGAGCCGTGTCGTCGAGCCTGAAGGCCTTCAGCGCATCGGCCGCGGCGCCGGCGAGATAGGTGACCGCGCGGCGCATATCGCCGGTTGCCAGGTAGATGCCCGCGGCATTGGTCAGCGCGGTCTGGAATGTGTCCCGATGGTGCGCCTCGATGTCGAGCTTCAGCCGGGCGACGATGAACCGGCCGAGCCAGCCGGCGAGCCCCAGCACGACCAGGATAGCGAGCTCGGTCAGCAGCGGCCGGAAGATCGTGAGCAGGCCTTCATCAGCAGCGGCGGTCTGCGCCTCGGCCGAGACGGCGAGCAGAATGACGACGACGCAGGCGAGCGCCAGCGCGCCCAGATAGGCGAACAGCTTCATGATGATCTCCATGGGGAGGTTGGTTAACGCAGGCTTGACGCAGCGATGCTGCGCGATCAGCCTCAATGCGGGGCGGAGGTGCGTGGAATGTTGCGGGGCGTAACGACTTCAGACGTTTGGGGCGCCTGGATCAGGGCAGCGATCGTGGTGGGGCTGGGGACTTTGATCGCCTTACCGCTGCTGTGAGACCACGACAGCGAACACCGCGCATCCCTGTACCCGTGGGGGGCAGGGAAAATGACGCTAAAGAAGCGCTCGGCGGCCTCTTATCTGAGGCGCGCAACACTATGGGAATTGATTGCCAAGAAGCGATCGGAGCGGAAGGCAGCCGTTTCGGTGGCTGCTGGGCAGGAAAAAGAGCCTCTTAAACCATGTGACGAAGCGGTACGTGCCGACCTCGACAGCAGATTGCGCCCGCCTGGAAATCCTGGGTAGCTCAGCAGCCAACCGCCGGCGGGATCAGTCTTCGTCGAACGGCTTCAGCGGGACGGTCTGGCCTGCGAGCGAATGCGTGCAGTCGTTCAGGAACTGGATCTGGCCGTCGCGAACGAAGGAGTGGCAGACGGAGCATTTGAAACCGTCATCGGCTTCGTCCGGGTTCTCCTTGGCCCAGGTGCACCAACACGGCCCATTCTCATGGCCGGGTACATAGTGCCCGGTGCGGACGAGCACCGACGGCGTGAAGGTTGGCCGGTCATAGTCGCCGTTAAAGCCCCACACCGGCCGCCCCTGGCCGTCGACGCGGACCTGGTGCATCTCCTTGCAGCCAGGACACATGAACCCGACAAGCCCGCCGGCCATGATTCTGAGAACGCCGCGCGCGCCCATCAGATCAGCCTTCCGAGGTCGTCCTTGCGAACGTCGAAGCTGGGACAAGCCTTGCTGCTGTACTGATTATGGCCGGTGACCTTGCGGATCGCCGGGTAGCGCTGGATCAGCGCGCGGCAGAGTTCGAGCAGCGCGGTCTTCTGTGCGGGCGTGCGGGTGTCCTTCGGCGTCTTCCCATCGGCCCCGACGCCGCCGACATAGACGACGCCCAGCGTGCCGGAGTTGTGGCCGGCTACATGCGAGCCGACCTGCGATTCCGGCCGGCCTGGCGCGATCGTGCCGTCGAGCAGCACCACCCAGTGATAGCCGATGTCCCGCCAGCCCTGGCCGATATGCCAGCCGCGGATGGTGTTGACGGACACAGGGCGCCCTTCTGGCGTCGCCGTGCAGTGCACGATGATCTCCTCGATGCGGCGGGTCGTCGGCTTGGGGAAGGCGGGCAGCTTGACGGCCGGGCCGGTCGGAGCCGGCGGCCTCTTCGCCGGCACGGCCTGCAATGCCGCTATCGTCGCCGCATCCGGCCGCTCGGTCACCCGCAGCCCAGTCCTGAGCTGGAAGGCCTGCAAGGCGGTGCGCGTCTCGCCGCCGAAGTGGCCATCTGCGCCGAAGCGCGGCAGCGGATGGCCGTGCGCGATCAGCGCCCGCTGCAAAGCGGTCGTGTCCATGTGTTGCTCCAATGCAATTGCAGAATGGCTGGCGGCTCGTCAGTCTGACTGCGTGATGAGTAGCGGACACCTTGAGAAGGCCGCCGATACGGCGCCCACGGGCGACCTTTCAGTCCGGTCTCTGATTTTGGTAGTGCTGACCACCGCTCAGCTGGTCTGGCTCGTCCCGTTTCTCTGGTTCCTGAGCCGCCCGGTCTGATCAGGCCCGACCAACAGCAGCGCCCGCCGGGAGGAGGAAGATCGCCCAGAGGCGGCATGAAAGGTTGATCGGGGCAGTCGTCAGGCTGGAGTCCGCTTGCGACCGTCGGCCTGGATCAGCGCGAGGATCTCACACAAAACGATACCGGCTAGGACGCAACCAAGCGACAGGCCACCCTGCAGCCCGAAGGCGCCGGGGATTGCGGTCTAAGAGGGAATCCTCGAAGTTCGGACCGTTCTTTGTGTGGGAGTGGGTACATGCATGACGACGAACCAGTCGGTATTGTTACCGAAGAAATGGAGCATCTTCTAAAGCTAGTCGTAGAAAACGGCGGCGAACTCCTGCGGGTTGACGATCACTTTTGCGCTGGCGGACGAAAGATTACGACACCAGAGGAGATCTGGAAGATAATTCACACCGACTGGGTTGAGGTAGATTACTCGTTTTTCCAGGTGAGGATTATGCTGACGCAGGGTGGCAAAGAATACTATGACGGGCTGAAGACGCGGCCTAGCATCAGCCATTGAATGGTCAGGCGTTGGCCACGACAATGGTGTTCGCATCAGTGACCGTAATCTTCTTGCGAACGCCGGTTTCAGAAAGGAAGATGCAGCCGTTGCTGTTTCCGTTCCGCAGCTCGAAGAACCCATCAGGGCGCATGATCGCTCCGAGCTGCACCTGATCCTCCCCAACTGCGCCAAGCCCGGTCCAGATGCCGGCGCCTACGCTGGTCGGGCTTGCTCCAACCTGGATAGCTCCGAAGACCGCGCCGCGGCGGGACGAGTTTGGCCGCGAAGCGGCGAACGTTCCGCCCGGAACAAGATCGCCGGCACCCGTTCCGACTTGGACGGCGTAATAGGTCGAGAACATACCATCCGCGATCTGATTGCCTGGTGTTCCGGCCTCAAAACCGCCAGCCTGGACAGCATGCCCCGCAAGAAAGCGCGGATTGTTCGGCACGCCGCTAAAACGGCGGCCGTTCCAACGAAGATCCACGTTGAAATTGTCGGGGCCTGCGTTCGAAGGCAGGTTCAGGAACTGCGGCAGATACACGGTGTTCGGGGTTCCAGTAATGTCCACCCTGCGCCCGGTGACCAGAATCGGCGTCCCGCCGCCACCCGTGAACGTATTGAATACGCGGGTGTTCGCGCTGGAGCTCGTGCCGAAAATGGCCCCGGCCATGCCGAAATTCAGGTCGCCATACTCCATCGTGTAGAACGGTGCGCTCTGGATCACCAAGAAAGACGAGCTGTTGGACTTGCCGGAGACGATAGGGATGTCGACGCCGTAAACCGGGCCGGAAGCTAACGTGATGCCATCGCTTTCCTGTTGGGAATCGATGGACACGAAAGGCGTCGCGAAGCCGTCGCCGTACAGTGACGCCAGCTTGACACCCGTCACGTTGCAAAGACTGATTCCAGCCTGACCAGAGAACGTCGCATCCCGAATGAACGCCCGGCAGTGTCCGAGCGAGACCTTGTCAGCACGCGTCAGGCGGATGAACTCGCGGTTGCCCTCTGAAGTGCCGTCTCCGACATCGACGCCTACGATATTGCCGGTCGTGATGCCGAAAGCGCGCTCGGTTTTGTAGGGGGTTAGAGGCAGCGAGGCATCGAGCAGCAGGGTCGGATTGACCTTGAACGCGCAGCCCCGTGTCTTCGTCACATAGATATCGCCGAACGTGATGTTCTGCGTTTTCGCGTTGGCATGGGGGGAGCCGCCGATGCGGACACCGTGGCCGCATTCTTCGAGGTGGAGGTTACCGACCGTCGTATCCTGCACGCCCTCGAACAGGTTCGTGATGTACCGACCCGGCGCCGAGATGAGGCTAGCGTTCGCGCTTCGACGGAGAGCGGTGATGTTGCCGATGTCTGCCGAGATGAACTGCGCGTAGAGCGTGCGAAGATAGCCGTCCGCCTTGATGTCGCCGATCTGCGAGCCTGTCGCCAGGGTCGTGGTCGACGGGTTGATGAGGCTAAGCGGGTAGTCAATATTGGTGGTGTGCATGCGTCGGATGCGCGTGCGCACGCCTGTGGTCAGGAGGCCGTTCAGGTTCTTGTCGTACCCGATGGCCGACGGCGCAGACATGCCGACCGAAACACAGGCGAAGTCGTCGCCGGCCTTCACGAGAGAGGGGAATGTTCCGGTCCCCTGCTGGCTCCCGTCGAAGGTGAGATTCAGCCGGTCGAACGAAACCCGCTCGCCGATAGACAGATAGGCGTCGGCGGGGCCAGCTGAATTGGTAAACGCGATGAGCGCGACGCCCATTTCGCCGTCGAAGTCGCTGGGGACTGTCAACGCCGAAACGGTGTAGATCTTCGGGGCAGCTTTCCATCGCGCTCCGATAGCAGCGGCGGCCAACATCGAGGCCTGCACATTCCCGCCGAGCATCTCAGGCGTTACTGTCGGCTCTGCGATCTCCCAAATGTAGCCGTCAGCATCGACCACCGTCGCGTCGCTCGCCACCGCGACACGGCGGCGACGATGCCCGCCGCCATCGCCGGGCGCCGCGTACCCGAGCACCTCGATTGCATCGACAATGATCGGGACGGAGCCAGCAACCAGGCCGCCCAGAGTTTTGAAGCGAACGGTATCTGGAGCCGCGATCGCGGCCTCCACGACATCAAGCCGGTCGCCGGCGTCGATGCTCTCCACCGCAGCGATTCGCCCCTCAAGAGCCGAGACATCCGGGGCGAAGGCGACGACATCGGTGATGTCGGCCCAGTCAATGACTTCGACATCGTTCTGAACGAGCGTGCCATAGGTCTGGACGTAAGGGCGGACATAACGCGCACCGGCCGGTGCAACGACGTCGACATTGGCGCCGGCGGCGCGGGACACGACTGCACGCACCACCTGCCGACCGGAGCCTGTCGTCAAGCCGAGCAAGTCCTGTGCGATGGTCTGCGGCGTCGCAAGCAGGCGGCCCTTACCCTGACCATACCAGGCGAAAGCGCAGCGGATCGCGTCATTGTCTGGGTCGGGCGAGTTGACCCGGCGCTGAACCGCGAATGTCACAAGATAGCGACGGCCGGGCTCGAGCGCGAAAAGGTGGCGCGGCGCGACGATGTCGTCACCGGTCAGGCGGGCGACCTTGCCGGCTTCGTCATAGCGCAGCAGCCAGTCTGGCAAGGGCGCGATTCCGGCTGCCTCGCCGTCGGCAAGCGAGCGGCCGAACTCCAGCGGAGCGTCTCCGGGACGACGCTGCACCGGCATAGGCAGCGGCAGAGCGAGGATGTCTGCACGACGCGCCGCAGCTTCCGCGGTCAGGCCCGCCTGACGCGCCGCCGCTTCCGCAGAGAGGCCGGCGCCGCGAGCAGCGGCCTCCTGCGCGATCGCCACCTGACGCGCGGCTGTCTCCGCAGAAACCTGCGCAACCGACGCCTTGTCATCGACAAGGTTCGCTTTCGCGATCACCTCGTTCATCTTGGCGCGCGCGTTCGTATCCCCGACGCTGATCGGAGCGATAGCCATGCAGATTCTCCGTGTGGGTAGGGACGGCGAGGCCGTCAGAGACTTTCGATGAAGGTCAGGCTCGGCGAGCCGAAGCGGCCGAGATCGAGATCAAGGTCACCGTCGAACGGATCCTTGAGGACGCAGCGAACGAGCAGGTTGTCGAACCGTCCGGGCTCTCCGGCGAATAGATCGGCGCGCAGTGGCGGCAATATCTTGAGCGTGTAGGCGGAGGCGCCGGAGACCGCATCGGACCAAGGCAACGCATCGGACCAAGGCGAATCCGAGATGAGCTGGTTAAGCACCGGCGGGGTGCTCGGCCCGGAGACAACTTCGCTGACCAGATAGAGCCGGTCGCCGAGCGTCATGTGATGGCCGGCCTCAACGTCGACCCCCGCCACCGTCAAGGCGATCTGTGTTGATCGCAGCGGCGCATCGACTCTCAGCGTGACCGTAGCGGTCTCCAGTCGGCTCCCCGCGGGCTGGTAGAGATCACGGACCGGCAGGAGAATATCCTCGCCGGCGCGGAGGCGTGCGATCAGCGCACGATAGGCTGCAGCTTCTCCCCGGTTGCGGATCCGGATGCCGCCGATCCGGACTTCCCAGAAGCCGCCGTCGCCGAACACACGCTGCGCCCGCCCCGTCGGAGACGTACCCCCCGAGGCGGAAAGATTGCGCAGATGCGCGTCCCAGCTGCGCGCCTTCAGCGCAGCCGGCCATGTCGGAATGGTCATTGACTGGGCCTTCAGCTCACCAAGGCGGTCACAGGCCCCGCAGTGCTCGACACATCACCGAGACCGGAGCGGTTGAGCGCGCGCGCCCAATAATCATAGGAGGCCGCTGGCAGGCTTCCATCGATCATGTCGAAGGATTGGTTCGGGGCGAGGCTCACCGCCGCAATCGCGACCGCCGAACCGAACCCAGCGCCGGCGAAGGCTCGATAGATCCACACTGCGGAGAGGTTTGTGTTGCCGGGCGCGGTCCAGGCCAGCAAGACTTGGCCGGCGCCTCCATTGGCGACGAATCCCGTCGGCGGGCCAGTCAGGACCGTGTCCGCGATTGCAGTGATCGGGCCAACCGCAGACCAGTCGCTCGAGGTGCCGCCGGCGACGAAACGCACCCGAAGGTCATATGACCCGCCATCCGAGAGCAGCGGCGTCACTGCCGATAACCCGTCGCCCGCAAGCGACATGGCGATCCAGTCGCCCATCCCGGTGGCCGAATACTGCGCCTCGGGCGTCACATCGGACCTGGATGAGGCGGCCCATGACAAGCGGATTGAGACGCCGTTGATGGAACTCGACAATGCAGGGCGCTCGATCGTCGCCACAACGGAGCTCGGCGCTGTGATCGCGTTGACCTGGACTATGCTCGCCGGCGTCACGGGCCTTGGCGGCTCCTCGACCGCAGCATTCCAGGTGAACGCGCTCGCAGGCACCGACCTGAAGCCGATATCGCAGCCTGAGACATCGCCGCGCAAGGCGAACGAGGTGAACTCGCAGGGCGCGTTCATGAGCGGCTCGGCGCCGCCCGGGACAGGATCAAAGGTGATATCGACCGCCTTGGCGTCAAGCGCATCTAGCGGCATGAGATCCGTCGCGATCGAGCCCTTCCAGATTGGGTTCTCCTTCGCCATCATGATCTTCTGGAGCCGGGCGGCCTGCGTCCATTCCGGGACCATGACGAGGTCGCGCGTTTCCTCGATCACCCCGATCGCGGCCTGCGATGAGAGATCGTCGCGCGGCGTCAGCTCTGTCGGCTGATAGTAGTTGTCCGGGTCGGTATAGCTGACCTTCAGCCGGTTATAGCTGTCGAGCTTGTCATTGCCCTGGGTCAGCGCCGCGCCGGTGATGTGCCGCGTCGAGATGTTGATCAGCGGGCCAGTCCAGACACTGTTGCGGATCCCGATCTTGCCCGAGGGGCCCTGATAGAGCGTGGCGTCGCAGCTGGCACAGAGCCGGGCCAGCACAGCCTGCGGCTCCTCGTCGAAACCGATCGTGCCCCAGCTGCGATAGCGCCCGACCGGCGTACCGTCCTTGCGCGGCACGTTCTCCGCGCAGTGCGCATGGAAATCGGCGAAGGCTGGCATGTCGATCTGCGCGATGGAGCGACGATAGCCGTTCGGATCGCGCAGATAGTCGAGAATGACGTCGCCGGAATTGTCGCCCCAGAGCCAGGCTGCCGGGTTCTCCGGGTCCATCCAGCCAAGCGAGGGGTCATAGATCTTCTTGCCGCGCACGACGAAGCGTAGAACCGTGTGTGCGCCTTGCGGGAAGACCTTGTTCTGGTGCTTTTCCGGCACCCCCTTGAAGACGACGCAGACATGGGCGATTCCACGCAAGCGATGGTTCGCGGTCCAGACCTCAGGGAAATTTGTGTTGAGCAGGAGGGCCGCGGTCTGGCCTGCCGTGCCGAGATAGCGTTCGAAGAAGATCGCGCCGTTCATCGGAACGGTGGTGACATTGCCTCCGGCCTCGCCGCCGTCCGTGGTCACGCGCTGATCACCGATCCAGTATTCGGCGATGCCGTCGATCTCATGTCCAGCAAGCATGATGCACTGGAACATCATGCCGCCGCGAGCATCCCAGAAGGCGCGCGTGCCGCCGCCCAGCGCCTTGCCGTAGACGAACCGGCGCGGCCCCATCGCCTCGTTGAGCGTCGCCTGCTGACGCTCGCGCTTCGGCTTCTGCTGCGTCAGCGTTTGCGTCGCATAGCTTACTCCGACCAGCGCGCCGGTAATGACGACGCTACCGACCACCGTGGCCGCCGTGGTCGAGGCAGCCAGGGTCGTCGCGCCGACCGAGGTGAGGAGCGCGGTCCCGATCGCAAGAGCCATCAGATTCTCCACGTTTTGAGAGGATCAGCGGCTATGACAGCGACGCCATCTGCTGTTTTCAGCGCCCAGCGCTCTTCGGTGGAGATCGCCATCATCGGACCAGCCGCCGTACCAAGCAGGCCGACATCGCCCACCAGCGGGGCATCGGTCTCGGCAAACCCAGCGCGCGCCATCAGATCAGCGACGAGGAGCGACAAGCCGCCGGCGCGATGGAGCATGCGCCGACACCCAAGTGCGCTCGCGTAACTGCCGCGTCGCGGGGCCGCCGGGTCTCGCCCGGTCTCAGCTGC
The DNA here is from genome assembly GCF_053618995.1 of Allobosea sp. NPDC055594. Classification (NCBI taxonomy): domain Bacteria; kingdom Pseudomonadati; phylum Pseudomonadota; class Alphaproteobacteria; order Hyphomicrobiales; family Alloboseaceae; genus Allobosea; species Allobosea sp. NPDC055594. The sequence goes on along the minus strand of NZ_JBSHIO010000013.1, from coordinate 80,290 downwards.
AACCCAATCGGCAACCCAGAGTGTGCAGTCGCGCGTTCCCCAGATGAAGGGCGTGCGGGCGCCTTCCGCCAGGAAGGCGGTCAGGCGTTCGGAACGGGTCATTGAAATGTCGGTAAGGCTAGAAGCGACAGAACGCGCTTGCTTGCAGATCGTTAGGCGGACGGAGCATCCGCCAATGCCAGATCGATCAGTGCGTGCCAGACAAGATCTATATCGCCAGCATAGCCATGCTCGCGAATAACACGGTCTGACAACATCGCATCAGACGGCTCGCGCATGGCCAAAATGGCAGCTCGCGCCTCCGGTTGGAACGCATGCCATGCGAGATCATGCGGAGCAGTTCCATCTCCCTCATCGGAAGACCGATTCTTCCTGTCAGGTTCGAGGCCAGTGGCGATACAGATCGCCCGCGCAACCCGCTCTATCATGCTGGTCATCATCTAGATCCTCTATCAGCCCGGCCAGTTGATCGTCTTGCCCGGCAGCGACGCGACATACTGGCAGCCGAGGTCGCCGGGAAACCGGGCCTGCTGGTCGGCATCGGTATAGTAGCCATGCGGCGGCTTGCGCCGGCCAGCCCAGAGATTCTCGGCAGTGAGGTCGACAGAATACGTGCCGCCGGCTTCCATCTTGTAGGTCATCACGTCGAGCAGACCGCTCCAGACATGACGCACGGGCCCGCGCAGGCTCCAGTCCTCGTTAAAGAGCTGAAGATAGACCGAGCAATCGCGGCCCTTGACCCTGGCCGACTGCTGGCGCGCCAATGCGATGACGCGCGGATCAACGCCGGATAGCCCGAAGCTGACCTGCTGAGCCGCTGTGCCGATCGGCACCGAAAGGCCTGAGATCGTGGCGAGGCCGGCTGTGCCTTCCCAGATCTGGCCGTCCGAGGTGCGCAGCGGGCCGAACCCGGTCCAGTACCAGCGCGGATCGCCGACGAAATCGAACCAAGCGAGCAGCGCCAGACGCGCGACCGGGCCGGCGACGGCCGGGGCGTCAGGACCGAGGAAGCTCACGTCCCGCCTCGCTGCTGCAGCTTGCCGAGATAGCCAGGCATCTCGGCCTTCAGCGCCGCATTGTTCTCGGACAGGATCGCGCGGAACTGTGCCTCGGACATTTGCGAGCCACGGGCGTCGATCTGATAGGTCGGATTGACCGTGAGACTGCCGCTGCGCCCCGCCGGAATGATCTTGCCCGGCGTCGTCGGCACAAAGGTTTCAGGCCCACGCTCACCGACGCGATAAGGCTGGCCGGCATTGACCGGGCCGCCGGTGGCGCGGCCGAACAGGTTGATGCCACCGAGAAGCCCGCCCGCGCCGCCGCCGATACCCTTCATGCCGAACAGCCCAGCCAGAGGCCCTTCGCCGATGAGCAGGGCCTGCAGAGCAGCCTTCGCCAACGATGCAGCGAGGCGCTTGACCACGTCCTCGGCCTTCTCGCCATTGATGATCAGGTCTTCCAGCGCGTCGACTGCTGCATTGCCGAAGTATTTCTGCGCATCGTTCAGCCCCTGTTGCGCCTGCTGGAGCCGCTCCTTCGAAGCGCGAACCTCTTCGTTCTTGCCGACCTCCTCGGTGAGCTTGGCGATGTATTCCGCCTTCGCTGCCGTTCCGAGCTTTTCAAGGTCGACCTGCGCCTTGGCGATCTCGACCGCCGCCTTGCGCTCGGCATTCGACTTTCCGACGGTCGCGATCTCCGCTTCCATCACGGCGCGCTGGCGAACCAGGCTCTCGATATAGCGATCGAGCCGGTCCTGCGCCTGCTCGTCCTCGGACTTGCCGGAGCTACCGCCTCCACCGCCCTTGGAACCTCCGAACAGCGACGAGGTGTTGGTCCGCTTGCCGCCTCGAACCGTCACCTCCAGCGGCGCGGGCGGGCGCCGCCCGCGGGATGCCTCGCGCTCGAGCTCGTTCAGTTCCTCGATGCGCTTTTGCGCAGCAGCGAGGTCTTTCTCAGCCGTGCCCGTCCGCCGACCTTCGCGAACCGCCCATTCGAGCGATTCTTTCGATGCTTTGTCGACGCCGTTGTTCTGAATGTCCTGGACCGCAGAAACCCGAGCGGCGTAGTCGGACACCATCCCGAGAAGACCACTGGCTTTCGCGATCAGCGTGTCGAGGAAGCCGATGACAGCACCAGCATTCGCCTGGAACATCGTCACCCAGCGATCGACGGCTGAGGCCCACTCCCGCTCGAAATCCTTCGCCTTCTGAATGATGGACGAGTCGATGACGGCGCCGGCAGCCGAAGCGGACGCGGCCTGCCGGTCGATCGCATCGGCGCCCTGTTCGAGGAGCGGAACCCAGTCCTTCGTCAGGCCGAGCGTCTCGGCGATCTTGATCTTGTCGAACTCGGTCGCCGCGTTCTGGACCAGGTTGGCCGCCTGTCCCAGCGCCTCGTTGACCCCGATGACCTCGCCCTTACGGTCCTTGAGCCTGATGTTGTTGTCGGCGAAGAGCTTGCTGAGATCATTCTCGGTCTGGCGGGCCTCGTTCAGCTTTTCGGCAAGGCCCTCGATGCCGCTGCCGAAATCCTTCCCCGCCAGACCGTTCTGGCGGCCGGCAAACTGCAGCTCCTGAAAGCGCTGGAGATCGAGGCCGACCCGCTTGGCGGTGTCACCGATCCGGACAAGCTCCGCATTCGCGGCTGCAAGACCGCGGATCATCTTGTCGACCGTAAACGCGGCTGCGAAGCCCTTCAGCGCACCGGTCAGCGCCGAGGTCGAGATCGACGGATTGACCCTCTTGAATCGGTTCTCGATGTCCTGCGCGGCCTTCTCCGAAACGCGCCCCATGGCTTTCATCTGACGTTCGAGAGCCTGGATATTGGTACCGACGCTGATGACGAGATCGGATGTGGCCATGTTTGGGACCTTGCGATGTTAATGCAGGTAGGTCGGCGCGGCGTCGTAAAGCGCCCGGACGCCGGCTTCGTCGTCATCGTTCGTGATCTTGGCGGCGTCCGGCGAGTTGGCACGAGCCCAGCCATCGGCACAGGCCATGAACTGCCAGAGCGACATCTCGCCGACCTGTTGCGGCGAGAAGCCCATCACGACGCCGAGGCCGTAGAAGTCTCGGAAGTCGAGCTTTCCGTTCGGGCGGGCGGGTCGCTCTCCTCCCCGACCGCCGGCGATTTTCCCACGGGTTCATCCGGCTTGCCGAAGAGCGCGGCGTTGATGATCGCCAGCGCCGGCAGAACGTTTTCGCCCCAGGGCCGGTTGTGGACATAGGTCTTGACCAGGTGAAGCGCCGCGATCGGCTCCATCCCGCCACCAATCAGACCGAGTCGGAGCGTGGCGTGGATGTCCTCGATCTTCCAAACGCCATGCCGCAGGCGTTCGGCGACGACCATGGGACCAGCATCGCAAAGGCGCTGCAGCTCCTCGAGCTGCGCGATCGGCAGGGCGAAGGTGTAATGCCCGTCCGCCCAGTCAAAATCGATCTTACACAGGCTCATGGCAGCGCCGCCACGCTGGCGCGCGCCAGGGCGCCGTCGCCGGTGACGTTGACGGCGTTCTGCCATTTCGAGCCACGCTCGCCGGAGATGCCGAGGCCGAAATGGCCCTTGCCGGAAAAGCGCAGATCCGGAGTGGCGCCGCCGGTGCCACCGCCGACCAGGTGCAGGCGGATGCTGCGCGACTGTCCGTCGGTCGTGACCGCCCAGAGCAGTTCGGAGCTTTCCTTGGCATAGATGCCTTCGAACTCCATGTTCCAGGCGAGCGAAAGGACATCCGTCGCCTGCCAGGCCGGCGCGTCGGGATTGTCGCAATCGGGCACAGTGACGTCGTTGGTGTCCTTCTCAATCGTCAGCGACATCGAATTGAAGCCGCAGAGCTTCGTGAAAACCTCGTCGGGCGAGGCGCCGTCGCCGACGAATACGAGTCCTCTCCCAAACGACAGAACAGTCGGCTGCGCCATGATGGCCTCCGTTGAATGAGCCGGTGATGCGAGATGTGATCAGGCCGCGGCGACGAGCGCGCGGAAAGTCAGGACGGCGTGGCTGGTGAGGCCATCCGGGTCTTTCAGGTATCGCGTGTCCTGATGCGCGATCTCGAGGAACTGCCAGGCGGCCCCGAGGTCGAGCTCGGCCTCGTGCAGTGCGCCGCGGACGGCGCCGGCGATGGTCTTGACCTCGACCTGCCCGATGGCGCGGGACCAGACATGCAGGGTCGCAAAGACCTCCTGCCCGTCATGGCACTGGGCACCATCGTCGACCGTCTGGAACTCGCCGTACTCCAGATAGGGGAAGACGACATCGGCAGGAACGCGGTCGAAGAAGCGCCCCCCGAGGGCCGCAACCTGCACCCGCAGGCGCGCATTGAAGGCGCCCTGAAGCACCAGAGACGGGTCAGCCATTGGACTTTCGAACCGCCTTCTTGATTTCGTGCTCCAGCCCGGCGCGGATCTGCTTCTTGTTGCGCCGCCAGGTCGGATAGAACCAAGGCTTGGCAGGCTGTTTCTTGGTGCCCCACTCCGACGCGGTCGCGTAGTCGAAGCTACTGTCGTAGCCCTCGCGAACCGCTTTCGTCGTGGTCGGGCCGCCCGCCTTCACATAGAACCGATCACCGCGCTTGCCGCGTTCCACTCTGATCGACGCCTTCACATCGCCTTCGTCGACCGGAACGACCTGCTTCATCGCCTCGCTAAGCCCGAGGGCGGCGAGCAGCGCCTCGGTCGCGGCGGCGGCCCGAACGTCCATCGGGATCTTGTCCAGCCGGCGCTGCAGCGCCTTTGCTCCCTTCACCATCGGCGAGAACTCCTGCGGCGCGGGCGCGCTCGGCATGGGCATGGGGAATGAGCTTCGGGCCGCCGGCCTTGTATTCGACGAAGCCGCCCGGGAAGGGACAGGTGAAGTCGCGGAGGAAGGTCACGCGGGGCATTGGGCGGCGCTCTCGGCGCGGATCACGCCAATCTCTAGGCCTCCATCCAGGATGAGAAGCTCCGGCACGGCGCCCGAAGAGAAATACCGCTCCCATGTACCCCGGATGGATTTCATCTGCTCCCGGGTAAGAGCCCGCTCCGAAGTCAGGACAAACCGATCGCCGGGGCGGACGTTGAGCATCTGCAGTTGGCCAAGCTTTTCGATTTCCGTGCTCACGTCGCGCGCCCCTCTTCCAGAAGAAAATCCAGTTCGCGATTGTCAGGCGTCGGCACAATCGAGCGGATCTGGCAGGCCTTGCCGTTGTAGGGCCCGGCGACGAACACAGCGCGGGCCGCCGCGTCGATCGCGGTCGTCGTCGGCGTCCGGCGCACCGTCAGCGTGCCCTGCATCGTGCTTTCCAGCCGGCCAGCCTCAAGCTGCTCGCGGCCGAATTTCGGACGGAAGCCGCCGGAGATCGTGACGATTTCGGTCCATGTCGACGGCAGGGTGTTGCCGTAGCCGTCATCACCGCCGGCGACCCGCCTTTCGAACCGGACGCGGTTACGCGTGCGCTGTCCTGCCCCCTGCATCAGATGCACCAGACACGATAGGGGGACAGCAGGGCCTCGACCGTCGCCGACATCGGCACCTTGCCGATCGAGCCGACGGCCGCACTTTCGGTGAAGCGGTAGAAGTCGCCCACCATGAGCTTGATCGCCTGCAGGATAGGCGTCGGAACCTTGCCGTCCTCGTACCCCGCCTCGTACTGGACGCGGACGTTTTCGGGGCCCGTGCGCAATGCCGGCCAGAAGGTGCCCGGCGCGCGCGCGACGATGCTGCCGTAGGCCGAATACAGCGACGGATCGAGCGTCTGCTCGGCGCCGTCCGGATCGTCGTATTTCACGCTGATGACCGCTAGGACCGGCCCATACTGAAGGTCGATCCAGGTCGGAAACCCGCAGCGCCGAAGCTCCAGCGTCTGCTTGCCGAGTGACCGGCCAAGGCAGCCGGCCGGACCATCAATGTGCGCCGTCGCCGCCTCGACACAGGCCGCGATCTTCCCATCGTCGTGCGTATCGGACGCGTCGATGGCAAGATGGGCCTTGGCGTCCGCAGTCGGCAGAATGACCGGTGGCTCGGTGATGACGACAGTGCGCATCAGGATAGCCTCGACAGGACCGGGTATAGATCGCACGAGACCTGCGAGGCGTCGTCGTTGGTGATGGTGAGGAGGCCTTCGGCATCCACGTCCATCTGTTTGATCTGGACGCCAGCGATGCCGCGCGGCCCTTCCCTGCCCTTTTCACCCGGGTTTCCGCGCTTGCCCTGAGCCGCGATCAGTTGCCAGCCCTCACCGGGGCACGCACCGGGATCATCACGCCGAGCCGCGAAAGATGCGCCGCCAAGGGCGACGACATCGAGCGCCTGATACTCGCTGACTTCCGACCAGGTCCCGCGGATCGTAAACGATCGACCCTCTCGACCGTCAACGCCTGCCTTGGCGAGACATGACCAATCCGCATGCGGCGGCTCTTTGGCCGTGTCGCGGGTAGCTTGATAGGTCGAGCCGCCGTGGATGACGACATCACCCTCGTAGAAGATCCTGTCGGACCATTCGCCTACGACCGGTAACTTGCCGGGCGCGCCTTCCTGCCCATCGATGCCGTCTCGCCCGTCAGCGCCATCGCGGCCATCTTTTCCGTCGACGCCGTCGCGAGGGACCGGCAGTTCCGCTACTGCTCGCTGGACCGCTTCCGCGATGACGGGGGTGATCTCTTCCATCGTGACGGACTGGCCGTCGTTGCCGTCGACCCCATCGCGCCCGTCCCGACCATCGGCACCGTCGCGCCCGCTCTTTGGCGGCGGCAGTTCGGAAACCACCCGCTGGACCATCTCCTCCATGACCGGCATCAGTTCGTGAGCGCTAACGCTCGTGCCATCCCTTCCATCACGACCATCTTTGCCGTCGGCGCCATCCCGGCCGTCCCTGGGCACCGGGAGCGCTGCAACGGCGCGTTGAACGGCCTCTTCGACCGCGGGGGCGAGATCGTCGACCGTGACGCTCGCGCCATCGCGCGGTCGTTCCCAGGTCGACAGCGCGCGCTCAACCTCTGCGCCGATCAGCGGAGCGCAATCCTCGATCGTGATCGAATTGCCGTCGGCCCCGTCTTTGCCGTCTCGACCGTCTGCTCCATCCCTGCCATCTCGGCCAGGCTCTCCGTCCTTCAATGAGGCCAGCCGATCGGCGAGCCGCCGCTCCAGATCAGCCACCGACGAAAGCCGAGCATCGAGCAGCGCGAGACGCGCAGCATGCTCAGCCGCACGAAGTTCGCCTTCCCGCTGGGCCTCTCGCCGGAGCGACGCGATCTCGCGCGCGACGGCATCAGCGGCAGCATCAGTGAAGGAGCGCAGAGACCCGGGCATCGATGTCGCGCGCGAAGTCATCGAAGCTGCGGTCTGCGTCATCGTCGTCCTCGATATCGGGTTCGGCCGCGGGCGCCGGCAGCGCTGGTTTCGTCGGATCGGGCGGCTTCATCTCTGTCCCGTAGCTGAGCGGGACAACCTGTTGCTGAACCCGCGGCATCTTTCCGTGACCGCCCTGGACCTCCGGCAGATCGACCTTTTCCCGGGCCTCATCCGGCGAGTAGATACCGGTGATGACGCCCCGAGCGAGTGCCTCGATCCGGTCCTTGAATGCGCTGCGCATCAGCGCATCGGTGTCGAGCTCGAGATACTCGTCGGGCTGACCCTTGAGGCCGAACAGCAGGCCGAAGGCCTCTTCGATATGGTTCAATGCGAAGCCGAGGCCGGATGCCTTCCACGACGCCATCAGCGCTTCCGTCGAGGCGAATGCCGCGCCGCCGAGACCAAGGACCTGCAGAGGAATTCGGAATGCCAGGGCGATGCTCTGGTCGGTCAGCTTGAGCATGTCGGCCAGGTGGCTGTCCGCCGCCGTCGTCGGAGCTGCCTTGGCCTTGAGGCCTGCGGTGAGAATTGGCGTGCGGCCTGCGTTCTCGCCCATCGTCTGCTCTTCCCAGCGCTCTCTGAGCTGCCGGACCTGATCCGATGTCAGGTTCTGCTCGGTCTCCAGAAGCCACGATGGCCGCGACTGGTTGAGATAGTAGGCGACCTGCTGATTGAGAGCGGCGCCGGCCATCGCGCGCTCGAGCACCGTCGCCAGGATCGGACTCTCGCCCTTCAGAGGGTGTCGCGGCGTATGCAGGCGCACATGCAGAACGTCGCGGGCGGGGATGGGGTTGGACAGGTCGAAGCGCCGCTCAGCGATCTCATTGCCGGACAGTTGATAGAAGATCGAACCGTCTTCAGCGACGAGCGCGCGACCGTGAAGCATGAAGTGGATTTCGGTGATTTCGCGACGGTCGTTCCGAATGCCGAGCGCGAAACCCTCGCCCTTCTCGTACAGCCGGCGCGACAGGTTGAGCAGGAAGTCACTGATCGACTGGTAGTCGTTCGGCTTCTTCATGATGCGGCTCAAAGCCGACGTCGTGACCCGCTTCCGGCCGCCGTTTTCGAGCTTCTGCCAATGGTCACCGGGACACATCGCGACGGTTTGGGCGTAGGCAGAGACGCAAGCCTCGACCATCGCGCCGCCATCGCCGTAGGGCTGGAGCGAATAGCCCGACTGCCACCAGTTCAGGATCGAACCAGCTTTGGCCGAGAGCCAACCATCAGATAGCTGGTATGGGCCCGGGCGATACTCGCCCTCCTTCGAGCGAGTCAGCCACGAAGGCAACACCCGGGCGAGCCAGTTCGCCATAATCAGCGGATCTTAAGCTCGCGATTGCCGTACGTGCCGGCGCGCATGGCATCGAGATCGGCCTGCGACGGGAACGGGTCAGCCGGGGCCGGGATCCCTGATTCATCGTCCGCACGAATTTCGCCTGCGAGCTTATCGTCGATGCGCTTCTGGAGCTCCGCGGCGTCCCAGCCGTTGAACGGCTTCTTGCCCAGAAGTTCCTCGTAGTCCTTGCGCAGCTTTTCCAGATCGTCAGCCATCTCGGCCTCCCAAATTTGGATCGAGGCAGGGCGCGATTGCCCTACCTCCTGTTTCGTCCAGCCCGTCAAGGAGTGGGCGCGGGATAGGCCCAGTCGGCGCCATCGATCCACTGGACCATGCCGCTGCGCCGCATCGCCCAGGTCACATCGAGGAGCATGCGGAGCGCGATGCTCGCCGTCTGGAACATGGAGATGACCGGCGCGGCCACGGCGTTCGGCGTGCCGGCCGTGCCGATCTGCTGCGGGCTGGTATCCTCGGCATGGATCACGGCCTGCTCGCTGACGTCGAACTCCGGCTGATCACCGGCTGCGGTGGCGAAGTCCGCCGCGTCGATCATGATCAGACGGCCGGCCGGCACGTTGACCGAGGAGATCGGCGTGATGCCTGAGTCGGCCAGAAGCTGGCGCATCGAGCCGAGCCGATCATCGGGTCCGGGCACGAAGTTCAGCTTGCGAGCCTCGCGCCGGTTCATCAGCAGGACGAGAGAACGGCCGGCCTTGGCCGTGTCGAACGGGGCAGCCAGCGTATCGATGTCCTCCATGATGGCCTGCCAGCCGCCGGCGGTCGACGCAGTGAGCGCCGAGATTCCGTTGAGCAGGCCGGCCGGGCGCGTGGTCGAACCCGCCGTCGTGTCGATCAGCAGCGTGTCGATCGTGTCCGCCGTGTCGCCGCGGATTTCCTGTCGGAGCAGGTTCTCGATCTGCGGCGTCGAGTACTTCGCGACCTCGCGGGTGAAGTAGCTGATCACCCCCATCTTGTGCGGCGAGAGCGTCGCACTGGTCAGACCGATGCGCCGAACTGGAATCGGCGAACCTTCCGCAACGAACGAACCGCTGATCGACGGGGTCGAGGCACGGGCCGGGATCTTGATCTGCCCTCGGCCGGGACCGAACTGCAGATTGGCACCGAGTGCAGCGAGACGCGGATAGAACGAGATCTCGCGGAGCGTCTCCAGAAAGGCGACGGTCTCGGTCTCGATCAGCTCGGAGGCCCAGCCGCTGACGGTGGTCTTGGCCGGATCGACCGCGGCGCGCACGAAGACATTGGTCTCCTCGTGATCTCCATAACGCTCCTCGAGCACCTTCATCGGGTCGCGCTGTCCGACATAGGCCAGCATCTGCACGACGCCGGCACGAAGGACCATGTCGCCGGCCTTCGGCTGGCGGGCCTTGATGCCCAGGGGCTTGCGCACGACCGGCTTGGCCGGCGGCTTGTCGCTGCCACCGGCGGCGCGCTGGCCCATCGCCTTCTCGGCACGCTGCAGACTCGTCAGGCGCTCTTCGAGCACCTCGATCGTGCCGGAGCGCGTCTCCATCTCGGCGGCGTCATCCGCCTCAACCGCAGCAGCGAGGGCATCGCGCTCGGAAACGAGCTCGGCCTCGGTCTCTTCGATACGCTTGGAAAGGGACTTTTCCATGGGATTGGCCTTCTTTTGCGACGGAAGGCCCGCTCGGGTGCGCTTCTCGCCGGCGTTCGTCTGATCGGCGTTCTTGCCGGGGGTAGACACGCCGCCACGGCCCTCTTCGGCATGCTCGCCAAAGGCCAATCGAAGCGTGGATTCGGAAATGTTCAGCGCGCGAGCCGCTGCCAGCGCGTTGGTGTTGGAGCCGACCGACACGAGCGAAACCTCGTGCAGCTCCTGCTTCTCGATGTCGTAGGTGCTCTTGCCGGGCTGGCCCCACTGCAGGACGCTGAAACCGACGGAGACGGCGCGCAGAATGCCCTGCTCCACCAGCTTCCGAAGCTCGTCGATCCGGGCGCTGGTGCCTTCCGCCGCCAGCACCAGACGACCGACGACCTTGTCCTTCTCGACCCGGACGTCCTCCCACCGCCCGATGGGAAAGCCACCCGAATGGCCGAAGAGAGCAATCGGGTTGCGCAGGAAGTTCGAGAGGTCCCAGCCCTTCGGATTAATCCGCGTGCCGTGGCGGTCGAGGCTGCCGTCAGAGATGACGAAGTCCATCCCCTCGCCGGCCGAGGCCGTCGTGCGGTGCATCGTGGTCATGTCGTGATCCTCTCGGTCAGCCGACGAGCGCGTCGATGTCGACGCTGGCAGCCCCAGCCATCTGCCGGCCCATCGCCATGATCAGCGCGACCGCGGCGTCGATCTTGTTCTCCGCGCGCTCCTTGCGCGGATAGACGTTGTCCTTGGCGTCCTCGCGGGCGACGACGTTGCCCAGCTGCCAAGCAAAGCAGGGATCGCCGTCGTGCTCGATCTTGCCGGCCCGGATCAGCGCCTCGACCTCTTTCATCGGCTCGGACATCGTCAGCACCGTGTGGCGGAACTCCACCACCGGCAGCCCCTCCGCCATCATCTCCGTGACCAGCATGGTCGCCTGCGCCGGGTCGTAGCCGATGCTCTCGATCGTGTAGGTCTTCGAAGCCTCGACCAGATCCTCGAGGATTCGGCCGTGATCGATCATCTCGCCGTCGGTCTGGATCAGGCGCCCTGCCCGCTGCCAGGTGGCGTAGTTGCCGGTCGCCTCGAGCTCGATCGTCTTCTCCGGCAGGTAGAACCGGCCGAACGCGGCGAAGCCTCCGGTCGGCTTGCGAAACAGGAACACCGCCGCAGCGATGTCGACCTTGCTGGCGAGGTCGAGCCCGACCGTGCACGGCTCGCCGGCGAAGTCCGACATCTTGAGCGCCGGGTTCGCGCAGGCCTGCCACTTCGCGATGTTGAAATAGGCGTCCTTCGCGAACACCCATTCATTCAGGTGCTTGGTGCGGAAGGCGCTCTGCTTTCGCGCGTTGTTGATGGCGTCGCGCTGCTGGCTGAGCAGGAAATCGCCTTTGACCGAGACGTCAAAATTCGGGTTCGCCTTGCGCAACGTCTCCGGCTTCGTCCAGTCATCGCCGGGCTGATAGTCGTCGTCCTCCGGCTTTCCGACCGGCCCGTCGATCCCATACATCAGCACGAACATCTCGGGATCGTCCGTGATCCCGTCCAGTATCCGCCGCGCCTCGGTCACCATCTGGTAGCAGGGCCCGGCCACATTCGCGCCGGCAGTGGTGATGACAAGCAGGAGCGGCTGCTCGCGCGCGCCCATGCCGGTGACCATCGTCGAGACCATGTCGTCGGTCTCGTGCTCATGGTACTCGTCGATCAGCGCGCAGTGCGGCGACGAACCGTCGCCCGGCTTGCCGATCAGCGGCTCGAACCGGCTCTCGTTTCCGAGCATGTGCAGGTTCGACGCATTGACCGTCAGACCTACCGCGCTCGCGAGCTGCGGCGATTTCAGTGCCATCAGACGCGCCGGTCTGAAGATCTCCCAAGCCTGTTTCTCGGTGGTGGCGCCGGAGTACACCTCGGCGCCGTGCTCGCCGTCGATCGTCAGCATGTAGAGGCCGATCGCCGCCGCCCATGCAGACTTGCCGTTCTTCCTCGGCTCCAGGATCAGAGCCTTGCGAAACCGGCGATACCCGTCGCTCTTCCTCAGCCACCCGAACAGCGCCGCGGTCTTGAAGACCTGCCACGGCGAAAGAATGAGCCGCTCGCCTTTCGCCGCCCACTTGCCTTTCGTGTGTGGCATGAGCTCCACAAAGGCGCAGGCTTTCGCAGCCGCGGCAGCATCGAAGCGATACGGATAGGCCTTCCCCTTCGATGCGACGAGATCGTCTAGGTGACGCTGGCAGGCCAGCCGCACCCAGCGGCAGGCCGGTATTTTCCCGGCGACGACATCGCGAGCGTATCGCTCCGCGATGCCCGCGAAGTTCTTAGCCACCAGCCGCCATGATGGTTACTGCGCCGCAGCCTGCCCGGAAGCGAGCTGCGTCAGATACGCCGCGCTGGTCTCGCCGTAGCTCGGCTCACGCCCTTCCGCCTCGTCGGCGAGGAACTTGTTCACGGTGCGGAACTCCGCCTCGAAACGCTCAGGCTCCTCGATGAAGCGGCGCATCCACTCGTTGAAGGCCTTCACCATCTGCTCGTTGGTCATGTCAGCCTCCCATCAGGGCCTTGAACGGATTGTCATCACCCTTCTTCCCGGCCGAGACCTTCGACCTGGCTGCTGGGGTGAGGCCGAGCTCGGACAGCAGCGCATGAGCATGACGCATTGCCTCGCTCCTCTGCGCCACGATCGGGTTGGACCGCATCATCTGGGACAGCACCCGTCCCTCGGCGTCATAGTCGGCGGCGCTGACGTAGGTGCGCCCGCCATCCTCGACCATGGCCGTGGTGATCTCGACCTCTTCCAGCCGGCTCGCGGCTTGCGCGATCACATGTTGGTCGGCGGTCGACAGGTAGCCCATGGCATCGATCGTCGCGCACAGGCCGGCGAATATCTCGGTCGCCCGGCTCGACAACCACAACGGCGCGTCCGGTGCGCCTTTCGGAGCCTCAGGCTCGTCGGGGTTCATTCGGCACTTCTGCGCCGTGCCTGAGACGACCTTGAGGTGCGAGGGTTTGCGCGGTCGCGCCATAGGTGGTCACCTTGCAAGGGTGCAAGCAACAAAATCATCTTGGTTTTGCACGCGCGGAAAGATCACGGGGCGCGCGGTCCGGGCAGGGAAAGCCTAGAACTTTGGCTCTCCCCCCTCCATTCCTTGCATCCTTGCAAGATCGCCGAAGACCTCGGCTCCGATCTGGATGGCGCGGCGACTGTCGAGGCGCAGGGCCGAGGCTCCTATCTCGCCTCTCTGCCACATGACCTCAAGCCTTGCCTTCACCCTGTCGTGGCAGATGCGGCAGCAGGGTTGCCAGTTGCCGACGTCCCAGAACAGTTCCTGATCGCCTCGATGCGGGACGATGTGGTCGACCACGGCAGTCGGGACTGTCTTGCCTCTGGCCTCGCAGCCCAGGCAGAGCGGGTGCTGCGCCTTGTAGGCGAGGCTGGCTCTATCCCACCGAGCTGAGTAGCCGCGCTCCCTTGCCGACCCTCTGCGCGCGTCGACCTGCTTGCGCTGGGCTTGAGGTGAGATGCGGGCAAGGCGATGACGAGGTGGAAGTACTGGCATGGCCGGGGAAAGTCTCTAAGCGCACGTCGTTTGCACGATTGCGCAAGCGCTCCTCCGCTAAGTATTCTAAATTCCAATCCCAGCGAGAATCACTATGGCCAACTACCTTATCTACACGCCCATTCCGAATGACTGGCTTTCATTCACGACCGAGCTAGCCAAACTCGGGAAAGTCTCAACCGACAAACTGCACGCCGTGTCATTGGAGACCACTGCCTCCTTATCTGAGATTGAAGTTGTCATCGGTGAAAAGCTCGTTGGCCACCATTATGTGGTCGTGGAAGCCAAAGACAGCATCTACGGTGGCCCTGCCGCAGTGAGGAACCTAGTCGAACATCTCCGCTGATCAGCGCTGATACGAGAAAGCCCGACCTGCTAAGGCCGGGCTCCTGTCGCCATGGTGCGGGTACATCCGCCGTCACCGGGCAAAGCTTCGCAGTTCGCTGGAAACCCAGCGCGGGGCCCGTGAGATACAAGCCGCCGAGGCGACGATCACACTACCGAGCAAACCGCGCCTACCCATATGCACTGATTTGCGGAATCGCACAAGCACTATTTGCACTCCCGCAAGATCATGCTGCAGGGGCGATCGACGCGAGGCCGATGTCGGCCTTAACCTGGCCGCCGAACATGTCGATGAGGATCGAACCTTCGTCGTGACCGAGCACGTCCATGACGATGGCGAAGAAGCCCATGAACGGCCCGTCTAGGATGACGACGCGGTCGCCGGCCTGCGGCTTCGCCCCGTTCGGAGTGGCCGAGCTAACCGGCTCGGGGTGATCGCCGTGGGTCTGGGCGATCTTCTCGATCGCGGCGCGCGGCACGGCGCACCACCCCCGCTCGTTGCTGACGACCGCGGCGACGCCGTCAATCTCGCGAATGTTCTCGATCGGCCGGCCGTCAATGGTGATGCCGGTCCTGCCGTCGGGGCCGACCAGGGTCAGGCGCTGGGCGAGCTTCGGAAGGCCAGACGCAAAGAGGTAGCGTGGGAAGGTCGAGACCTTGTTCGTGACCTCCGGCTTGTTCCGGCGCCGCGTGGTGCGGATGCAGTGCGGCCAGAAAACCTGACAGCCAGCCTCGAGCAAGCCATCTGCCGCACGCTCCTCGCCTCGCGGTGTCGTCCAGACCAGATACCAGAGCTTCGGGCTTTCCTTCGTTCCGAAGTCGAGATCCGCCGGCGCCGGCTGCAGCGACTCGATGATCTCGATCTCTGGGATCGGACGGGGGCGCTTCTTCTTGCGGGCCATCAGGCGGCATCCTTGCGGGCGGGATCTGCCTTGAACGCGGCAATGACAGCGGCGGGGATCGAACAGCACGGATGGCCAGGCGGGTCGCCCCACATCGGCGGCCAGTCGCCTTTCTCGGTCCAGCGCTTCAGCTTGTTGCGCCACTCGGTTTCGCGGTCGATGGGCTTGGCGATGGGTGCAGCGTCGGCCGCCGTGTTCCTCACCCAGCCGTCGAAACTCTTCCACGACCTGATCGGCTGCTTCGCTGCCGCAACTGCGGCCCTCACTCCGATCTCGATGCGTTCCCGGCTGTAGCCGGCCCGGATCAACGCCACGATCGGGCTGATGTCGGGATTGACCGCGACCGGGTTCGTGCCAACCAACCCGGAAACCCAGCAATTGACCTCCTCGAGATCGATCCTGCCCTGCCCTGACTCGGCTTTGCGAGGGGGAGCCTGATCGCGCTCCACGCTCGCCTCGGCCGCGGAAGGCACGTCAGTGCCTTCTTCTGGTATCTGGCTTCTGGCTTCTGGCTTCTGGGCTTTATGGTCGGTTTGCCTTCCGACCATAAGGTCGGAATCAGACCGACCCGAAGACATCGCGCGTTCTCCGTTGCAGTCGGCACAAGCCGCGACGAGGTTGCCCTCGTCGTTCGTTCCGCCATCCCGCACCGCGATCAAATGGTCGATGTGGTGATTGTCGTAGCTGAGCGGCTTGGCGCACCAGTGGCAACGGCCGTTTGATTTATCGAAAATTCTCCGAGCCTTAGCTGGCGAATCCGAGCGCCGAAACCGGCGAACACGGTCCTCCTTTGGAACTGTACCGCGCCGAATGTCAGGATGCCCCCCCTTGCCGCCGTTGGCCTTATCCCTCGCTTCTTTCTCGGCGTCGCGCTGCATGCGGCGACTGATGATCGTGCCATCGCTCTCGCGGCTGAACACGCCGGCCTCCTCGAGCTCAGCGATCATGGCCTCAGCTTCGTCCAAGGTGCATCCAGCAAGGGCGGCGATCTGGCGCGTGCCGAGGGCCTTTCCGTTGATGACGAGAGCGCCGCGCGGCGTCGCCTCATGCATCACGCAGAGCATTTCCATCCAGAGGCCGCGCGCACCGATCGAGCACATGCGGAGCGCAGGATCAGCGCGCCAGTCGGACGGGAAGAACTTCATCCAGGGCGCGCTCATCGGCGATCTCCATGCCATCCAGAGACGATTGAGCGTGCCGGGTCGCACCAGAGAGTGCAGCGGCCGGTCGAGCCTTGGCGGGACTTCTCGACCCCGACCTCGAGCATGTTGCGGACGACATCCATCCGATCGAGCGCGGTCGCGTCGCCGGCCAGATAGTCCTTGTCGCGGGCGAGATAGTAGGCTTCGCGGTAAAGCATCAGGACGGCGTCTGCGGCTTCCTCGACCTCGCCGGAGGCGCGAAGGTCCGAAAGCTGCGGGCGCTTGTCCTCTCGCCCCTCGACGCCACGGTTGAGCTGGCTGCACAGGACGACTGCGCAACCGAGCTGCTTGGCCATGACCTTGGCGGCGTTTGCGATTTCTCCGAGCTCACCGACGCGGTTGCCTTGATAGCGAACCGAAGGCTTTACGATCTGGGCGTGGTCCACGATGACCAGCCCCAAGCCCATGCCGGTGCGCTCGAGCTTTTGCGCCACCTTGCGCGATGCCAGGTTGATATCCTGGATACCCATCGCCGGGGCGTCCTCGATCTCGAGTGGCACCGCGTCGATTTCCCGCTGGACGAGGTAATAGGCTTCTAGCTCATCAGGCGTGACACGCCCGGCGAGAATATCGCCATAGGAGGGCGCACGACCACGGATGCGCGAGCAGATGACGCGCGCCGCGATCTCTGTCGAAGGCACCTCGAGCGAGAAATAGGCGACGCCCTTACCAGCGAAAGCGAGCTGCGCGGCCATTGCGGCCGAAACCATCGTTTTGCCGGCTCCCGTCCGGCCGGCCAGGATGACCAGTGAGCCAGGGGCCAGCCCGCCCATGGGCAGATGCTTGTCGAGGTCAGCCCATCCGGTTGCTGGCGGCCTTTCGCGCAAGCCCTGCAGCATTTCTTGAGCTTCTCGGCCGACGATTTCGGAGATCTGCTTAAGCGAGCCGCGGCGCGATCCAGCCCGATCGAAGGCCCCCTCCCGGAACCCGTCAACGGCATCGATCAGGTTCCGAGCCAGCGAGATGGTGTCAGCCGCGGCAGCCTCGGAACGAGCCTGTTCCGAAACCTGAATGAAATTCCGGATGACCCATGCCGACTTGATGATGTTGGCATACTCGGCGAGCGAGTTCGGCGTCGCCGCCTCGGCCAAGATGCGGGCGAGGAACGCATTCGGGCCGGCACCGGGCTCGACGATATCGGCGGCGCCTTGGAGGACGGTGCGATGATCGATGGCGCCGCCGCGCCCGATGATGTCGCTGATCCGCTGCCATAGCGACCGGCAACCGGCATCGGCGAAATGCTCTGCCTCGATGCCGGTCAATAGCACCCGACCAACAGCGCCAGAGTGAAGGATGACGCCGCCGATCAGCGACATCTCGATCCCTGCCACGCCGTCGCCCCAAGCCTGATAGGCGTCGAAGTGAGCATTCATCGGGCGACAGCCTCGCGGTTCCGCTTCTCCGCCATCTGGATTTTCACGCGGTCCATGAGGCGCGCGGCGAGGTAGCCAATCGGCGATGCCGTCTCATGCGGCTGGATCTGGAAGCGGCGCCTGTGCTCTTCGTCCCTGCGCGCAAGGATGGCGGCAGTTATGTCGATGACCTCGCTCATTGCGCCACCCTCGCCTTGACCTGATCGCGGATGTCATCGACCAGCGCGGCGAAGACCTCGTCTTGCTCGCGGATCTGATCGACGCGCCGGATCGCGTTGAGGATCGTCGTGTGGTCGCGTCCGCCCATCGCCTGGCCGATTTGCGGGAGGGAGCGGGTCGTCTCCTGGCGCATGATCCAGCATGCGATCTGCCGCGGGCGGATGATCGACGCCACTCGCTGGTCACCGAGCAAGGCGGCCACGCTGATGCCGGTCGCCTGGGAGACGACATCCAGGACGACGCGCGTTGGCGCCGGCTTGAATGCCTTCGGGCTCGCGACGTCGATCCAGTCGCGACGGCGGGGTTCCGAGACTGGCTCGATAACGGGCTCCGGCTCCGGCTCTGTGACACGCCCGGGATCGATCGCCACGACTGGCTGCTTAGGCCGAAGCCGATCGCGATAGGCCGACATCATCTCTTCGGCCGAAGTGTACTCTCTAACGGGCACGAGGCTCATGGCCGCTCCATCAGTTTACGCGCCGTCTCCAGCGCCGCCTCAATCTCCCCAATCGCAGGGAGGCGAGGGTCAGCGCCCGTCGCACGAAGGCACGCCAGCTCACTCTCGAGCGCCGAAATTTCATTCTCGATTTCCCGAATAAGGAGGTGTTCTGCGCGGGCACGCAGCCAATCGTCGATGCGCTTGAGACGCCCGCGCGCCAGGGTTTCCAGTGTGCCGGGCAAGGTGCCGAGCCGCTGGGCAAGCCGCTGGCGCGCTACGGAAAGTGACCCGCAGCGACGGGCCTCTCTAAGCTCCAGCCGCGCGATGATGTCGCGGCTCTGGTCCCGAAACTCTACGCTGGACATCAGTGGCTCATTTATCCGTCTGGGGTGGATGATCGGTCGCAAGGTTCCGTGCTCCTGTCGTCAGACAGGAGTTGGAGGGATTGGCTTGCAGAGACTGGACGAGATCGTTCGCGAGTTGCTGGCAGGCGTGCGCGAACGCATCGACGCGGAAAAATCGGGCGGCGGCGCGAAGTGCGATCGCCGCCCGAGAGGCGAGCGCTTCGAGCGGGTCGCCGCAGAATTGGAAGCGCTGCGACGGAAGAACAGGCGCAAGCGTCGAGAGAGAAAGGCCGGGGCGAGCGATTCTGCTCGCCCCGGCAAGGAGGCGCCGGGAGGATGTGGCGCGGGGGTAAAAGGGCGAGGCCATTTCAAGCGGCCTTTAGCTTCTGAGCGGGTGTCAGAAAGGGCGGCAGACTCCGGTCAGATGACGCCGGGTCGAAGAACCATTCGCCGCTGATGCGAGACGATCGCCAGTTGCGATGCCGCATGTGCTCATCAGCCATAGTGCCGACGAAAAGCTCTCCCTGCCTCACGGACAGGGGGTGCTTGCACTTGCTTTCGATGTCATCGAGGCGATCACGAACCCGCCTTGAAAACCCGACCTTGACGATATGAGGGTACCCGTTCAGTCGAGCGAAATAGACATGGCCGATGTGCCAAGCTTCCAGCGGCCCAGCGGCGAAGAAGGGCTTCCCGTTGACACTCAGCCGTTGGGCGGCGTCGGCTTCTGCCGCGTCGTATCCCAACTGGATAAGGCGCCTAAGACGGCTTTCGGCGCATCCCCTATTGACCCCCGCAATCCGGTCACAGACCGGGAGCGTCCGCTGATCAAGATAGAGGGTTTCGCTGCCCCATGGAGTCTTGCCGGGATAGGAAGCGCGGGAAAGGCAATACTCCCACCGGGCCCGGCTCGGGGTAATGCGGGCGGCAAACTCACCGACCTCTTGCGCGATTTCGTCCGCAGAGTACGGGAGCACGCTCATGCCACGGCCTTCTCGGGCTGGGGCTTGGCGCCGATGAGTTCTTCAGCCGTCAGCGGCAGGCCGCGACGCTGCGCCTCGGTCAGGAGCTTGAGCTGATGGGCCTGCGGAACTCTCCCGCTTCGCAACCAGGTGTAGATGCGCGTTCGATGGACACCGACGATGCGGGCCACTGCGGTAGCGCCTCCAAAGCGCTGGACGATCACGGATGCCGGTGTCATGACATTGATGTAGCTTATATCGCTACAATACGCAACTCAAATGTAGCGATAATCACGCGCGACGACTGTAGCGCCCATGGCTACGGTGCCGCCATGCTCGCGAAATGGCTCAAAACCAATCTCGATTCGTCGTCTCACACTCAGGCGAGTTTGGCGCGTGAGCTATCGGAAAGGCTTGGGCGGTCGATTGATCGGGCGGCGGTCAACAAAATGACCACTGGGGGCCGCAAGATTTCGGCCGATGAGCTGATTGCGATCACCGAAATCCTTGGCATCGGCAAGCCTGACGATGCCTCGCTTCGGCCGAAGCTAGTCAAGAGCTTCGACCCTGACGAAATCGACCCGCTCGAACAGCATGGCGATGACCGGCCGGACGCCGCGCCGCACCCCGCCGACTTCCCGAAGGACGCAATCCTGGAAGCTGCGCCACGCGGCGGAATGGGGGCTGGCGAAACCGCACTGACGGCATTCTCGCGCGAAGTCGACGGGGTATCAGAGGTCGACGCGATCCGGCCGGACTATTGGCGCTTTCCCCAGCGTTTCCTCAACGAGACGCTGCGCCGGCCGGCGACTGCCTTGCTGGTCATCGAGTGCGAAGGCGATAGCATGCAGCCCACACTAGCGCCGGGCGAGCGCGTCTGGGTGGACACGACGCACAAGATCCCGAGCCCTGACGGCATCTATGCGATGCGCGATCGCTTCGAGAATATCGTGGTGAAGCGGTTGCAGCTCGACGAATCCGGCGAAGAGCCGATGATCCTGATTATATCGGACAATCCCTCGCACTCGACGACCAAGCGCCGGCTGGCCGATGTGCATATCTTCGGTAAGGTCGTTGGCGGGTTCAGGATGTTCTGATGGCCAAACCTCCGCGCCCCCATCCTGAGCCAGGCGAACGCATCAGTCTCGACGTCCTGAACGAGACCGCAGTCGGCATGCGCATGCATGTCGAGCCGCAAGGCGCGCTCATGGACAACTGGACGGCTTGCTACAATCGCGATGAGCAGGCCGCCCCATCGGATGAGCATGTCGGCAAGCTCTGTATTATTCGTACGAAGGACGGCAGGAACCTGACGATGAGGGTTTATCGCTCGTATAGTGCCGGCAATTGGTCGCTATTGTCAGTTGGGGGCTCCGTCGAAGAGAATGTCGGGATCGAATGGGTCGCGCCGATCAGATTGGTGCTGCCGAGATAATTGACGGGCTGGCAGGCGCTGAATGGCTTTCGTGTGCACCATCGACGGACAGTGGGCGCAGGTCGTTGGCATCGAATGGTCTGACGAGAACACGCTGGTCGCTGGTATCGGCTA
The DNA here is from genome assembly GCF_053618995.1 of Allobosea sp. NPDC055594. Lineage (NCBI taxonomy): Bacteria > Pseudomonadati > Pseudomonadota > Alphaproteobacteria > Hyphomicrobiales > Alloboseaceae > Allobosea > Allobosea sp. NPDC055594. The sequence goes on along the minus strand of NZ_JBSHIO010000013.1, from coordinate 59,127 downwards.
CGACGATGTCCAGCCAATCTCCTACTCGGTCGTTGTCTCCTTCGTCCCCGCCCCTGGGGAGCTCGAGTTTATTTTTTACATCGCAGCAGATAGCGAGATCGAAAGTGAAGTCCGGCAATATTGGTGTGGCAAGGAGACGCCGTTCATCCAAGGGCCCAACCGGAAGAGCGTTCTGGAGGCGGTCGCAAATGCAGCGCGCGCGCTTGTGTTGCGGTGCAACCCAAAGAAATTTTTTATGATCACATATGGAGCTGACTTGCCGCAGCGGGCTCTGGTTAAGTCGGAATTGCTCTGCAACGTGTTTACCCTTTGTGGGTATCGTGTTTCCGACACGTTTGAGTATCATGGTAAGATATGTTGGACGTTGGAACGTGACGGCGATTGAGCGGTTGGTTCGTTGTAAACGAAGGTTTGCAAACCCACGTTGAGACGCGTACGGTTCCGACAACATCAAAGAGTGCGGGAGCCATAGGAGAGTCGCTATGGAGCGGGACAAGAAAATTGAGCTGATGCAGGCTGTTGAGGAGCGCCATCGGGAGCACCTCCAGCGCTGGCTGCAAAATTCTTATTTCCGTGCGGCGCTGCGCCGTCCTGCGGCTGACAAGCAACAGCCAGAGCCGGCCCCGCGGAAAGTAGCCTGATACAACTAACTCAGAACGCTTTCGAACCCCGCCCTCACCGGCGGGGTTTTTTTGTTGCCAGCTGAGCAAGGTAGCTTTTAGAGCTACAAACAGGTTGCGTAATGTAGCGATACACGCTACAGCTCTCCTCACGCAATGAGGAGAACAGGCCGATGGCCCAGTGGCTCGACAGCTTCACAGTCCGCAATAGCGAGTTCGATGACAGCGACGGCAACGGCCTCGCTGCGGGCTGGCTCGACATCAGCGTTTCCGGAGACGGCGACCGCTTCGAAATCGAGAGCGTGCATTACGTCATCAGGTCCCCGGTCGATTTGAAGACCGAGACGCTAAAGCGCGCCCCGCGCCACATCGAGGACTTCATCGGAGATTGGCTCAACGTCGATCTTTCGCGCGGGAACCAGTCCCTCGTTCGCCAAGCCTATTTCGAGGCTCTTGCCGAACTCGACGACCCCGACGCCCGCGCCGATGACCGCGGCTGCTTCGACTACCACCAGAGGAGCGCGGCGTGATGGAGAACGTCGTCGCGTTCCCGAAGCAGGCGCTTCCGGTCAAGGCGATCGCGGCCAGCTATGTGCCTGCGCCCGCGCCGGTCGCTGCGCGGGGCCTGATGCGCCCCGCTCTTCTCACCCTCGCCCAGCTCTCCGCCTTCGCCCTCTACATGGCCGGCTTCGCCTGCTGGGCCTTCCTGTTCTTCATCGCGATTGGAGGTTGACCGATGGAATACGACCACATCGCCCCCGCTCTCATCTTCCTCGCCGGCATCTGCGCCCTGATGTGGGCTGACCTCGGGCGGAAGACGGTCGACGCAGAGAACGAGCAAGGCGCCCTCCCTGAAGTCGAGAAGCGCCGGGACCAGCGTCTCCGCGAAGCGGGGGAGTAGCCATGTTGTACGTTGGGCAGCGCGTCGAATTGGTGAAAACCTATGACGACAGGGATCGCAATATTGCTTTCGAATACGGGTTCGAGCTCCCGCAGCCGGGTACCGTCTACACGGTTCGCTGCGTTGAGGGCGAACGCATTCGCCTGGCAGAATTGGTCAACCCTGACGTCCCGTATGTTGACGGGGACGCTGAGCCGCTGTGGCTCGCGGAACGCTTCCGCCCCGTAGTCGATCGCAAGACCGATATCTCGATCTTCACCGCCATGCTGAACACCAAGCCGGCGGAGATCGACGCATGATCGACCTGCGCCGCATCGTCCGCCGCGTCACCTCCTGGTGGCTCGCTCGCAGGGTCGAGCGCCGTATGCCTGAGCTGGCCTCCCTTCGCAAAGCCGAAGCCGAGGCACGCCGCAATCACCGTCCCGTCAAGGACATCCACCTTTCCCGCCGCGCGATCGTTCATCGCCGGCTGGCCGAAGAAACCCCGCGAGGGGCTAACCGGGTCTGAGACCCAACAACAGGAGAATTCCATGGGTTTGGCTGAATTGCTCGCTGATATGCGGGAGGAAGAAGACCGTGATCGAGTGCCGGCAATGGCGCCGGAACTGCTCGCTGAATACCAGCGGCGCTATGCCGGCTTTCTGATCGGCTGCCCTTTCAAGGCTGGGGATCTCGTCACTCCTCGCAAGGATGGCTCGGTTAAGGGCCCGGGCGATCCTGCCGTCGTCCTGGAAGTCATCAGTTCAACCATCGACTTCGGATCTGGGAACCCCGGCAGCAATGGCCATGGCCAGCGGTGCGACATGCGGGTCGCACGCTTCGGCGGCCGGTATGCATCGATCATCCCGATCTGGGTCGAGAGCTTCGAGTTCGAACCCTATTCGAAGAACTGAACACGGCTCGGCTGCGGCGCGGCTCACACCGCGTCCGCAACCAGTGAACTGCTCCGACTGGAGCGCAGGAGGATCGCATGAGCGAAGCAGCTCTTATCCTGCGGCCTGAAGAGGCCGCCCCCGTTCGCCAGCAGGCGATGACCCCCGTCGACATGCTCAGCATGGCGGTCGAGCGCGGCGCCAACATCGAGGTCATGACAAAGCTCATGGACCTGCGCGACCGCTGGGAGGCCGGGCAGGCCCGCAAGGCCTTCGACGAGGCGGTGGCGAGCGCCAAGGCTCAGATCCCCACGATCGCCAAGAACCGTGAGGGGCACAACAACAAGCGCTATGCCGACTTCGCGGCGATTGCCAGCGTCGTTGACCCGATCATCGGCCAATACGGCCTGTCTTACAGGTTTCGCACCACGCAAACCGACCGGATCAACGTAACCTGCATCCTGTCGCACAAAGCCGGGCACGCAGAGGAAACGACACTCTCCGGCCCCGCAGACACCAGCGGCAGCAAGAACGCCATCCAGGCGATCGGCAGCACGCTCACCTACCTCCAACGCTACACGCTTGTTCAGGCGCTCGGGTTGGCGGCGTCCGAAGACGACGACGGAGGCAAGAGCGGCGGCCAGGACGCCGAAACCATCACTGAAGATCAGGTTATGCAGCTGCGAGAGCTGATCGAGGCGACGAAGGCCGATCAGCGCGGCGTGCTGGCCTATGTCCGCGCCAGAGATCTGTCGTCCATCAGAGCCGACAAGTTCCCAGAACTGGTCTCGATGCTCAAGCGCAAGGAGCAGCGCCGTGGATGAGATCGTTCAGGGCAGCGCCGAATGGCTTGCGATCCGCTGCGGCAAGGTCACAGCCTCCCGCGTTTCCGATGTCATCGCCAAGACCAAGACCGGTTACGGCGCCAGCCGCGCCAACTACATGGCCGAACTGATAGCAGAGCGCCTGACCGGCGCGCCTGCCGAGAAGTTCATTAGCGGCCCCATGGCATGGGGGACCGAGAAGGAGCCGGAAGCGCGTGCGCTTTACGAGTTCCTGACAGATGCCGAGGTCAGCCAGGTCGGGTTCGTTCCCCATCCGACCATTTCCATGAGCGGCGCTAGCCCTGACGGACTGGTAAGCGATGCCGGGCTTGTCGAGATCAAGTGCCCGAACACCGCGACCCACATCGATACGCTGCTGGGCCAGAGCATCCCGGCGAAATATGAGACACAGATGCAATGGCAGATGGCGTGCACAGGCCGTCAGTGGTGCGACTTCGTCAGCTACGACCCTCGCATGCCGGACAACATGAGGATGTTCGTCCGCCGCGAAGCGCGCAACGACGCCATGATCGCAGAGATATCCGAGGAAGTCGGCAAGTTCCTGACTGAACTCGACGCCAAGGTCGAAGCCCTTCTGTCGCTCTACGAGCGCAAGGAGGCGGCATGACCTTTTCTGTCAGCCAGGTGGCCAAGGTCTTCATCTTCGCGGCCAAGATGGCGCGGGAGCGCGCAGCGTTGGCGGCTTGGGTCGAGGGGCATCGCACGTCGATCGACAACCTCCTTCCGGGCCAGCTTGCAGCGGACGTGCTGAACGAGGCGCGCACGCATTACCGGGGCCTACCGCGATGACTGCGCCGGCCTCGAACCTCCCATGGTCGGAGCAGTATCGGATCGTCGCGAAGGACTACGTCGCGCTGAAGTCTGCTGCCGACATGCTGGAAGAGACGAAATCCGCCGTTCTCGCCAAGCGGATGGCGGCCCTCGGGGATATGCCGGTCAGCCGCGCCGAGATGGCGGTGAAGGGCTCCGACGAGTGGTCCGACTACATCAAGACCATGGTCGACGCTCGCGAGCAGGCTGAGCTCAAGCGGGTCCACCTCGAATACATCCGCATGAAGTTCATGGAGTGGCAGAGCGCGAACGCCACGCAGCGCGCCGAGATGAGGCTTACGTCATGAGGCGCGACTTCCCCCGCAAGGTGAAGGCTCAAGCCATCCTCCGCGCCAATGGCTGCTGTGAAGCGTGCAGCGCCAAGCTCAAGGTCGGCGAGGCCGAAGTCGACCACATCCTGCCCGATGCGCTGGGCGGTGATCCGGTCCTGTCGAATGCCCGTGTGCTCTGCCGTGTCTGCCACAGGGCGAAATCGTCCGATGACATCGGCCGCATTCGAAAAGCCGACCGCCAGCGCGACAAGCACACCGCCGCCAGCGCCAAGCCCTCGCGCATCAGATCGAGAGGGTTCGAGAAGCCGCCGGCACAGCGCCGGGCCTCCTCGCCCCTCGCCAAGAAACTGCCGCCCAGGAGGATGGGATGAGCCGCGTACCGGCGACGATCGAGCGCGAGCCACGCGAACTGCCTCGGGCGCCACGAGGCCCTTCGACCTTCCGCGAGAACGATATCAAGAGAGCTGTGCGCGCGATGCGTGCCGCCGGCTTGGCTGTCGGTCGCATCGACATCGAAGGCGGTCGCATCTCGATCATCCCGGCGGTCGAAGCTCCGCCGCTGATTGATGACAGCGAAGACGTGGTTCTATGATTCGCGCCATGGCCGATATCGCGCTCAAAAACCTGTCCTGCGAGAGGACGCGACACGGCAAAACCGTCTGGTACTATCGTGCCGGGAAGGGAAAGCGCACGCGCATCGAGGGCGAGCCAGGCACCGAGAAATTCATGCAGTCCTATTGGGACGCCGCCAATGGGAAAGAGCCGGAGAAGCCCGGCCGGAAAGCCTATGCTGCCAACACCCTTGGGTGGCTGATCGGCGTCTATCGCGCTAGCAGTGCGTTTCAGAATGGGCTTGCGGAGAGCACCAAGCGTGCCCGCGAGAATATCCTGAAGCGCCTTGAGGAGGAATCTGGCCGGCACGACCTGCGCAAGATCACGCCGAAGGCTATCGAGGCGGGGCGCGATAGGCGCAAGGCGAAGCCGGAAGCCGCCAACTCGTTCGTCAAGACGATGCGCACTCTCTTCGCCTGGGCGGTCAAGGAAAAGCTCGTCCACCAGAACCCGACGACGGGCGTCGAACTGTTCAGCGCCAGCAAGCGCGGGTTCCATACGTGGACCGTCGAGGAAATCGAGCGCTACCAGAATCACCACAAGCTCGGCACGCGCGCCCGGCTAGCCATGGACCTTCTGATCTTCACCGGGCTGCGGCGCTCCGACCTTGTGGGGCTTGGCCGCCAGCATGTGGTCGGGGGCTATCTGTTCCTGCGCCCGGTCAAGACGGAAGAGACTTCCGGTGTCGACGTGACGATTGAGATCCTGCCCGAGCTGGCGAAGTCGATCGCAGCCGGCCCGACCGGCGACATGACGTTCATCGTCAGCGACAGGGGCGCGCCCTACACCAAGGAGAGCTTCACGAACTGGTTTCGCAAGCAGTGCAAGGCGGCCGGCGTCCCTGGCTCCGCACACGGGCTTCGGAAGGCGGCTGCGACAATCTGCGCTGAGAACGGGGCTTCCGAAGAACAGCTCAAGGCCATGTTCGGGTGGGTCAGCGGGAAGCAAGCCGAGGTCTACACGCGGGCCGCCAGCCGCAAGAAAATGGCCAAGGCTGCGGCTGCATTCATGCCCGGCGGCGAACGCGACGTGAACGCATTTCCCCGCACCTCTGAACAGGGTGCGGGCGCCAGCCCGAAAAAGCCAATGATTTCAAAGGGGAGAAAGTGAAATGGTGCCCAGAGCTGGAATCGAACCAGCGACACTGCGATTTTCAGTCGCATGCTCTACCAACTGAGCTATCTGGGCATCCGGCGAAGCGCGCTGCGCCTCGGTTGGTGCGAGGGGATATAGAGGGACTGGGCCGGGCTGTCCAGCCGGCAAATCGCGGCAGTGGAAAAATCCGCCGGGGGCCGGCGCGACGCCAGGCGCCGCCAGCCGCGGCGCGCCTCACTCCTCCGCGTCGCGCGGCCGCGGCTGCTCCGCCAGATCTTCGACCGCCTCGCCGGGAATCACATAGCTGCCCTTCAGCCAGCGGCCGAGATCGATGTCGGCGCAGCGGGCCGAGCAGAACGGCTTGAAGCGCTGCACCGCCGGCTTGCCGCAGATCGGGCAAGGCCGGCCGCCTGGCGAAGCCGGCTTGGAAAGCTCTTCAGGCACCATATTGCAAGGTCACTCCACCATCGACGACCAGTTCGAGCCCGGTGACATAGCGCGCCTCGTCGCTGGCGAGAAAGAGCGCGGCCCAGGCAACGTCCCAACCCTCGCCCATATGGCCCATCGGAACCTGCGAATCACGCTTGGCCCACATCGCCGCGACATCGCCCTTGGCATAGGACTGCGCCAGCCCGGCCGAATGCTCGACCATCGGCGTCTTCATCAGCCCGGGCAGCACCGCGTTCACGCGGATCTTCTCGCGGGCATATTGCGCCGCCGTGGTGCGGGTGAGCTGGTTCATCGCCGCCTTGCTGGCCCCATAGCTGGCATAAGGCACGCCGGTATGGCGGATCGAGGCGATCGAGGAGATGTTGATGATCGAGCCGCCCTGCCCGCTCTCGGCGAACTGGCGCTGCATCACCGGGACGACATGCTTCATCGCCAGGAAGCAGCCGGTCAGGTTGACGGTGAAGACCCGCTCCCAGGTTTCGAGCGGCAGATCGACGACGCCGCCGACCTCGGCGATGCCGACATTGTTGTCGAGCACGTCGATGCGGCCATAAGCCTTGAGCGTCGCTTCGACGAGCGCCGCCAGATCCTCCGGCCGGGTGACGTCGGTGCGGATCGCGAAGGCCTCGCCGCCCTCGCCACGGATTATCTCGGCCGTCTCCTGCGCCGCGTCGAGATTGCGGTCGGCACAGACCACGCGCGCACCCTCGCGCGCGAACACGGTCGCGGTCGCCTTGCCATTGCCCCAGCCGGGGCCGATCGAGCCGGCGCCGGCGACGATCGCGACCTTGCCCTTCAGGCGTTCGCCCATGTCGTTTCCTCCATCGTCAATGTTCTGGATCAGGCGGCGTTGAGCCAGCCGAGGCGAATCGGAAAGCCCTCGCCGCCAAGCAGGTTGACAGTCTCGTGCAGCGGCAGGCCGACGACGCCGGTATAGGAGCCCACAAGCTTGACCACGAAGGAGCCGGCAATGCCCTGGATGGCATAGGCGCCGGCCTTGCCGCGCCATTCGCCCGAGGCGAGGTAGTTCTCCAGATCATCATTGGAGAGCCGCTTGAAACGCAGCCGCGTCTCGACGATGCGCTCCCGGATCGCGCCCGACGGCGTCACCAGCGCGACGCCGGTGTAGACCCGGTGCGCCCGGCCGGAAAGCAGCCGCAGGCAGGCCGCGGCCTCGTCGACGACCTCGGCCTTGGGCAGGATGCGACGGCCGACAGCGACGACCGTGTCGGCCGCGATCACATAGGCGCCTTCGAGATCGGGGCGGCTCTTCAGCGCGGCATGGCCGGCCTCGGCCTTGGCCCGGGCGAGACGGCGGGCGAGGTCGCGCGGCCGCTCGCCCTTGAGCGGCGTTTCGTCGAGATCAGAGGGCAGCAGCGCATCGGGCTTGAGGCCGGCCTGTTCGAGCAAGGCGAGGCGGCGCGGCGAGGCCGAAGCCAGCACCAGCTGCGGCCGCGAACCGGCCGGCTTCGAGGAGGCGAAAAGGTTCAACGCGGTCTAGCTCGCTCCGGATCCGGCCATGCAAGGCCCTCTCGATGGCTTTAGAACAATTTGGCGAAAGGGGGAATGCGACGGCGGGCCGATGCGCTGGACGCAATACAAGCGCCGGCGTCAAGCAGGTTTCATGCGAGTAACGCATATTTTACGGCCCCCGCCGCATTGCACAACGGATGCGGCACTGCCAAATTCGCCGGCTCGCGGCTCTGGCAGCCGCGCCAGCGCAGGCCCAGCGCTCGGTTCTCGCGGAGATATTCGAACATGGCGACATCGAAGAGGCGCTCGCACGCTGGCCAGGCGGAAACGCAGGCGCAGACGATCGTCTCGAAGATGATCACCATGCAGGCCGATGCCGGGCTGACGATCGCCATGCGACTGCCCATCCTGCTGCAGGGCGCCCTCGGAGACGCCAGGGGCCAGCGCGAGGCCAGCAAGGCCGTGGTCGAGAAGGTCTCGGCCGTGATGGAGAGCAGCTTCGCCATCGGCCATGCTGCGACCCTGTTCTGGCTGAACATGGCAGTGACGCCGCTGACCCCACGCGGGCTCGGCGAAGCCGCGGCCAAGGCGGCGCACAACACGCTCGAGCCGTTCTCGAAGCGCACCAGTGCCAATGCCAGCCGGTTGTCTGGCCGGCGCGGCTGAGAGCAAGTTGGAAACTAGCGTTCCGGCGTCTCGGACTGATCCGCCATCGCAACCGGCATCGCCGCCTCGGCAACCGGCTGCGGATTCGCGTCATGCTCGCGCTCGAGCTTGCGATAGCGCGCGACGCTGAGCGGAATCAGCCCGAGATAGGCGACGACGATCAGCGTCAGCATCTCGAAGGGATAGGCGAAGAGCAGGCCGGCGACGACGACGACCGCGACGAAGATCGGCAGAACCTGATCGCGCGGGACGCGGGTGCCGAGCGTCTTGCCCGCATAGCAGGGGATGCGCGAGATCGTCAGGAAGGCGATGAACAGAATGTAGAGGCCGACGAAGGGCGCGCCGTAATCCTGCACCGGCACGCCGATGAAATGAAGGTAGAGCGGCAGCATGGCGGTGATCGCACCGGCCGGGGCCGGCATGCCGACGAAGAAGTTCTTCTGCCATTCCGGGCGGTTGGGATCGTCGATCATGACGTTGAAGCGGGCGAGCCTGAGCGCCATGGCGCAGGCCAGCGTCAGCACCGCGATCCAGCCGAAGGACTTCAGGTCGTGCAGGACGAATATCCACAGCACATAGCCGGTGGCGACGCCGAAATTGACGAAATCGGAGAGAGAATCGAGCTCGGCGCCGAAGCGCGAAGTGCCCTTGAGCATGCGCGCCAGCCGTCCGTCGACGCCGTCGAGCGCCGCTGCGATCAGGATGCAGATCGTCGCCGTCTCGAGCTTGCCCTCGACCACCAGCCGCATCGCGGTCAGGCCCAGGCAGAGCGCCAGCAGGGTGATGACGTTCGGCGCCAGGAGCCGGAACGGGATCGGCTTGAAGCGCGCGCGCTTGGTCTCGACGCGCTCGGGTTCGAAAGGGGGGAAGAGATCGCTCATGCCAGCCGGAATACGCGGTTTTCAGGCGGCAGGCTAGGCGGGGTCCACACGCCATGCCCGGCCTGAGCCGAGCATCACCCTGCAAAATTTCCCGGGGCGAGCATCGCGCTCGCCCCAGGAAGGACGGCGCGGCCTCAGATCGCGCGGAACACGCGATCCGTGTCTTTGCCCGAGAAATCGACCAGCACGGTCTCGCCGGAGATCATGGTCTGGCCCTCGCTGACCAGCGGGGTGACGCCCTGCGGCAGGTAGACGTCGACGCGCGAGCCGAAGCGGATCAGGCCGAAGCGCTCGCCCGGGGCGAGTTCATCGCCCTCCTTGACGAAGGGCACGATGCGGCGGGCGACGAGACCGGCGATCTGGACGACGCCGACAATGCCGGCCTTGGTCTGGATAGCCAGCGCGTTGCGCTCATTATCCTCGCTCGCCTTGTCGAGCTCGGCATTGAGGAAAAGGCCCGGCGTATAGACCATCTTGGCGATCCGGCCCGCGACCGGGCTGCGGTTCACATGGCAGTCGAAGACGTTCATGAACACCGAGATGCGGGTCATCGGCTCGGCCGGAAGCTCGAGCTCGGGCGGCGGCAGGGCCGTGCCGATCTGGCTGACGCGGCCATCGGCCGGCGAAACCACCAGCCCCTCCCGCTGCGGCACGATGCGCACGGGATCGCGGAAGAAATAGCAGATCCACAGCGTGATCAGCGTGCCGAGCCAGCCGAAGGGCGCCCAGAGCTGGCCGAGCACCAGCGTCGCGACGGCGCCGATAGCGATGAAGATATAGCCTTCCTTGTGGATCGGCACGATCAGCTTGCGGACGGAATCGACGAGCGACATGGGTGGCATCCTGTTGGTCTTGCTGGCGCACCGCGCCGTCATGGCCTGTGCCTGCGCCGCCAGATCATGGCCGCTGGGCGAAGGAGGCTGTTTAGGGGCTCGCGAGCCGCGGGGAAAGAGGCATCGCTGACGCGGGCGGGATGGCGCCTCAGCCGACCGCCCTCGCCGCCGCCCTGCCGGCGTTTCGCCCCGAGAAGATGCAGCCGCCGAGGAAGGTCCCTTCCAGGGCGCGATAGCCATGCAACCCGCCGCCGCCGAAGCCAGCCGCCTCACCGGCAGCGTAGAGACCGGGCACCGGCGCTCCGTCTCCTCCGAGTACGCGGGAAGACAGATCGGTCATCAATCCGCCGAGGGATTTGCGCGTCAGGATGTTGAGCCGGACGGCGACGAGCGGACCGTGGGCGGGGTCGAGGATGCGGTGGGGCTTTGCCGTCCGGATCAGCCGGTCGCCGAGATAAGCGCGCGCGCCGCGCAGCGCCGTGACCTGGAGATCCTTGCCATAGGGGTTGTCGGCATCGCGGTCGCGGGCCTCGATCTGGGCGCGCAGATGGGCCTCGTCGATCAGCCCGGCGCCGCCAAGTGCGTTCATCCGGGCGACCAGGCGCGAGAAATCGCTCTCGACGATGAAGTCCTCGCCCTCGTCGAGGAAGGCCTGGACCGGCGACGGCATCCCGGCCCTCGCCCGCTGGATCACCTGACGCCAGCTCCTACCGGTAAGGTCGGGATTCTGCTCGGAGCCGGAGAGCGCGAATTCCTTGGCGACGATGCTGCGGCTCGCAACGAACCAGGAATGGTCGAAGCCGGTGCGGCGCAGATGCTCGAGCGTGCCGAGCGTGTCGAAGCCGGGAAAGAGCGGCACCGGCAGGCGGTTGCCGCGCGCATCGAACCAGAGCGAGGACGGGCCGGGCAGGATGCGGATCGCATGAGCCGGCCAGATCGGCGCCCAGTTGGCGATGCCTTCGACATAGTGCCACATCCGATCGCCATTGATCAGGCGGCCGCCGGCGCCTTCCGCAACGGCAAGCATGGCGCCGTCGACATGGGCCGGCACGCCCGAGAGCATCCGGGCCGGCGGCTCGCCGAGGCGGGCCGGCCAATTGCGCCGAACGAGCGCGTGATTCGCGCCGATACCGCCGGAGGCGACGATGACCGCCTGGGCCCTGATCGCGAAACTTCCCGTCACCGTGCGGGCGCTCGCCTGCCCGCGCTCGGCCGCGCTCTCCTCGAGAATCTCGCCCGCGACGCCGTCGACCGCGCCGGCACTGCGCGAGAGACCGGTGACACGATGGCGGAAGCGAAAGTCGACCAGCTCTTTCTTCTGCGCCTCGGCGACGCGGCGCAGGAAGGGGTCGAGGACGCCCGGCCCCGTGCCCCAGGTGACATGGAAGCGCGGCACCGAATTGCCATGGCCGGTCGCGAGATAGCCGCCGCGCTCGGCCCAGCCGACGACCGGGAACCAGCGCATGCCCTGCCGGTGCAGCCAGCTACGTTTCTCACCGGCGGCAAAATCGAGATAGGCTTCGGCCCAGGCCTTCGGCCAATGGTCCTCCTCGCGGTCGAAGCCGGCCGAGCCGAACCAGTCCTGCCGGGCAAGGTCGAGCGAATCCCGGATGCGCAGCCGGCGCTGCTCGGGCGAATCGATCAGGAACAGCCCGCCGAAGGACCAGTGCGCCTGGCCGCCGAGCGAGGCCTGCGGTTCCTGCTCGACGATGACGGTCCTGCGGCCGGCATCGGCGAGTTCGGCGGCAGCGACGAGGCCGGCGAGCCCGGCACCGACGATCACGACATCGGCGTCCTCGGCCATTTTCCCCCCTCGCCCACCCACGGCTTTCGCGCTTGCGCCGAGCTTGCCGAGAATTCGCGATGCCGCAAGGGCTGCAGGCAGCCGGCGGTACGGTTGGCCGCTCACGCACCGGGCCGACGCGGGAGTCGGCAGCTATGGCCGCACCCGATCAAGCGACCGGGCGCGGCCGGGAAAAATCCGCCACTAATCGATCTTTACGCCGACCTTGGCGACGATGCCCTGCCAGAGCTTGAGATCCTGCTTCAGCACCGCGGCCAGCTCCTCCGGCGTACTGGTGGCGGGATTGACGCCCATCGCAGTCAAGGCTGCACGCTCCTTCGGGTCATCGAGGATCTTGGTGATCTCCCGGTGCAACCGCGCGACGATCTCCGGCGGCGTACCGCGGACGGCGAACAGCCCGACCCAGAGCTCGGAGCCGTAGCCGGGAACCGTTTCGGCGACGGCCGGAATCTCCGGCGCGATGCCCAGGCGTTTCGTCGAGCTGACGCCGAGCGCCGTGAGCTTGCCTCCTTCCAGAAAGGACTGCACCGCCGGCATCGTGGCGAAGCCGAGCTCGATATGTCCGGCCACGAGATCGCTCATCAGCGACGAGACGCCGCGATAGGGCACGTGCACGAACTTCGTACCGGTCTCGAAGCCGAGCATCTCGACCAGGAGGTGGTTGACGGTACCGATTCCCGATGAGGCATACTGGATCTGATTGGGCTTCTCCTTAGCGAGGGCGAGCAGCTCGGGCATCGTTTTCGCCGGAAATTTCGGGTTGGCGACGAGGACATAGGGCGCCGTCGCCAACAGCGAGACCGGCACGAAATCCGCGACCGGATCGAATCCCGTGCTCCGATAGAGCGAGGGATTGATCGTGAGCGGGTTGTTGACGGAGACAAGCAGCGTGTATCCGTCCGGCTCGGCCCGCGCCGTCGATGCCGTGCCGATATTGCCGCCGGCGCCGGCCTTGTTCTCGACGACGAAGCGCTGCCCCATGTTTCGGCTGAGCCTATCGGCGATGAAGCGCGCCACGGCATCGTTCGTTCCGCCGGCAGCCTGGGCCACGACGAGTGTCACCGGGCGGTCCGGATAGTCTTTCGCTGCGGCGGAACCAGGCGCGGCCAGCACACAGAGGGCCGCTCCCAGCAGAGCGAGCATTTTTCGCATCGATTCCTCCCACGGTTTTCTTGCGAAACCCGTCCCGGGCAAGGCAAGCCCGAACCGGTACGGGTGGTCTTTGCGGCAAGGGTTCACCGTTCGCCGGAAGCGGTGTCCGTCGCTCGTTCATCGATATCTGCGTCGTCGCAGCGCCGCCGCAGCGCTCAGGCCAGGGCGCGCACAGCCGCGTTGACCTGGAGGAGCGCGCTGCGCAGGTGGCCGGTTTCCACACCGACGGCGACCAGCGTCGCGCCCTCGGCCAACCAGCCGCGGGCGCCCGCGATCCCCGGCGCAAAGACGGCGGCCGAGAGGCCACGCATCCGTGCTTCAGCGATCACCGCACGCATCCGGTCGAGCACGCTCGGATGGTCGATCTGACCGGGGACCCCGAGAGCGTGCGAGAGGTCGACGGGGCCAAGAAAGACACCATCCAATCCCGGCACCGCGATGATCTCGGCAAGATTGGCGAGCCCGGCCTTGCCCTCGATCATCAAGATGATCGCGGCCTCGGCATTGGCGCGGCCGAACCAGTCAGGCGCCCCGCCATAATCGGCGGCCCGCACCCAGGAATTGGCGCCCCGCGCACCATCCGGGGCGAAACGGGCGGCCGAAACCGCCATCCGCGCTTCTGCGACCGTCCCGATCTGCGGGACCAGGATGCCGGCCGCACCGGCATCCAGTGCCGCTCCGATCAGCGAGGCCTCGTTCCGCGCAACGCGCACGATCGGATAGATTCCCCTCGCGCGCGCCGCCAGGATCAGCCCGCCCAGTTCGTCGATTCCGTAGGGTCCGTGCTCCATATCGAGGATCACTGCATCGAAACCTGCCAGCGCGATGATCTCGACGGCTTCGACGCTACGCATGATCGAGAAGATGGCGAGCAGCGGCGCCTCGTCTCGCAACCGCTCCCGCAGAGGACGAAGCATGATTTCCTCCCTCGGACGACTGGCCTTGTTCGGGGGCTATTCGGCCGCGACCGACGTTTGCGATGCGAGGTTGGCGATGACGCGGCGCGTGACGTCCGAGGTCGTCGCCGAACCGCCAAGATCGCGGGTCAGCCCGCCCGGGCTCGCCATGGCCGCATCGACCGCCCGCTCGATCGCCGCCCCGCCCCTGATCAGACGCGGATCGCCGTGGCGCTCGCCGAGCCAAACCAGCATCGAAGAGGCCGAAAGGATCGTGCCATAGGGATTGGCGATGTTCTGCCCCGCTATGGTCGGAGCCGAGCCGTGAGCGGCCTGGAAAAAGCCGTTGTGGTCGCCGAGCTCGGAGGATGGCGACATACCCATGCTGCCGACGGTCACTGCGGCAAGATCCGAAATGATGTCACCGAACATGTTCTCGGTGACGATGACGTCGTAGAATTCCGGCCGCTCGACGAGATGGCAGGTCATCGCGTCGGCATAGGCATAGTCGGTTTCGACATCCGGGTAGTGCTCGGCGATCTCGTTGAAGACCTTTCGGAAGAAGGCATAGCTGCGCAGCACATTCGCCTTGTCGCACAAGGTGACCCGCCGCTTGCCGTCGCCGGGAGCTCCGTTGCGCTTGCGCGCAAGCTCGAATGCGAAGCGGGAAATGCGCTCGATGCCCTTGCGGGTGACGACGAGATTGTCGACCGCGATCTCGTCGCGCAGGATCGAGCCGCTGCCGCGGGCCGCATACATGCCCTCGGTGTTCTCTCGCACGATGACATAGTCGATATCGCCCGGCCTGCGATCACGCAGACGCGATTCCACGCCCGCACGAAGCTTGATCGGCCGGACATTTGCGTAGAGGTCGAGCCTGAACCTGGTTTGCAGACCGAACTCGATGCCCGTCTCCGTGCCGTCGGGATAGGTGACGCCCGGAATGCCGGTAGCGCCGTGCAGGATGGCGTGCGCCTTGCGGCAGCCCTCGAAACTCGCTTCGGGATAGGCGCTGCCTGAGCGGCGGTATTCCTCGGCCCCGGCGACATAGCTCCTGAAGTCGAAGACGCCCGAGAGTCCCGGCGTCGCCTTCACGACACTGAGAGCCGATTGGCAGACCTCCTCTCCGATCCCGTCTCCATCGACCACAGCGATCTCGTAGCGCATCGGATTCCCGTCCCTCTCCGGCGTTTGCAGCGACGACGAAACATCGACGCCGCTGCCGATGGAGGAACCGTAATCGGGCCATTCATGAATATCAACAAATATATTTGATAATATTCAATCGTGACCTACTGGCAGGACATCGCCCCTCGGCGCCCCGGTTCGGCACAGTCGGATGGACTGGCTTCCGTGATAGACCGGACAGCAGTGGGATTCGCCGACAGGGCGAGCGACTGCGTACGGAGGACGAGAGGTGGCTCGCGCGTCGGACACGGCTTACGCCGCCATCAAGGATCTGATTCAGCGTGGCGAGATTCCGCCGGGCCAGACGATCGACGAGTCGGCTACGGCCAAGACCCTCGGCATTTCCCGGACCCCCGTGCGCGAGGCGCTGCTGCGCCTGCAGGCCGAGCGCTTCGTCGAGATCGGCAAGGGCAAGGGCATCCGCGTCGCCCCCCTTTCGAGCAGCGACATGCGTGAGATGTATCAAGTCATCTCCGGGCTGGAGGTCGCGGCCGTGGCCCTGCTGACGCGTCGGCGACCGTCTCGTGATGACCTGGCCGAACTGGTCGACGAGACGCGGCGGATGGAGGCGGCGATCGTGGCCGACGACGTCGACGCCTGGGGCGAAGCCGACGAACGATTCCACCGCGCGCTGATGCGGCTTTCGGGAAACCGCAAGCTGCACGAAGTCGGCTGTCAGATGCGCGACTTCGTCCTGCGGGCTCACCGCATCGCCCTGCGCCTGCAGACGCCGGACTACCGCACCGCATCGACGGCCAATCATGCAAAGCTGATCGAGGCCCTTCTCGCCCCCGAGCACGCGTTCGCGACAGACGCCCATTACAATCAGCGGCTTCGCGGCGAGGAGGCTCTCGTCGGCGTCGTCGAGAAGTACCGGATCAACAGCCTCTAGATCGAGCGCCCGGCCGCGAGCGCAGGCTTTCAGACCGCGCGGGCCGCCGGCCGGTCATCGCGGAAACGCCTTGCGGCGAGCACGGTCAGCGCAAGGAAGAGCGCCAGTACGATGCCCTGGACGATGGCGAAGGGCGGTTCGGCCTGCGTCGGCGCCATGGCGTTCAACGCCGGCACTTTGAGGAAGAGCTGGGCGATCAGCACGAAGATCAGCAGGTAGAAGGAGAGCATGGCGGAGATGGCGTAGGTCCGCCTCCAGGCGCCTTCCAGGCCGCGGACATAGAGCGCGATGGCGGCGGCTGCGAGCAGCGCCAGCGAAATCGCCCCGACGATGTGCGAAGGCAGGACGCCGCTGAACGGAAACAGGAAGCCGGTGGCGCTGGTCGCGATCGCCGTCCACAGGAAGATCCCGTTCCAGGACCGGCTGAGCTGGCCTTTCAGCAATGCCGCCGCCGCCGGAAAGCCGGCGACGATGGCGATCAGGCTTAGCCAGGTGTGGAAGCCGACCAGCGTCGTCGGGTCGAGCGCGAACATTGCAGGCCCCCTCATTACGCAAGGGCAGTCTGCGCCCGCGCCTCGCGGGTGCCAAGCCGCTATTTCGAGCAGCCGGCCGCACGCCGGCAGGGCCGCCCCGGCCCGGCCGGGACGGCGCCGGCTTCAGTCCGTCAGGCTGACGCGGACGCTCTCGCCCTCCTCGGCGGTGGCGCGCTGCAGCGTCGCCTTGGCCTCGTCGACCTGACGCTGGCGGTTCCAGAGCGCGGCGTAGACACCATCGGCCACGAGCAGTTCGCGGTGATGGCCGCGCTCGACGATCTGCCCCTTGTCGAGCACGATGATCTCGTCGGCATTGATCACGGTCGAGAGCCGATGCGCGATCACCAGCGTGGTGCGGCCCTGGCTGACCCGGTCGAGCGCGTCCTGGATCTCCTTCTCGGTAAAGGAATCGAGCGCCGAGGTCGCCTCGTCGAGCACCAGCACCGGCGGTCCCTTCAGGATGGTGCGGGCGATGGCGACGCGCTGCTTCTCGCCGCCGGAGAGCTTGAGGCCGCGTTCGCCGACCGAGGTGGCATAGCCCTCGGGCAGCGTCCTGATGAAGCGATCGATCTGGGCGAGGCGGGCCGCCTCCTCGATCTCGGCTTGCGTCGCCTCGGGCCGGCCATAACGCAGATTGTACTCGATCGTGTCGTTGAACAGCACGGTGTCCTGCGGAACCATGCCGATCGCCGCCCGCAACGAGACCTGCTGGACATCGGCAATCGGCTGCCCGTCGATCAGGATGCGGCCCTTCTGCGGCTCGTAGAAGCGGAAGAGCAGCCGCGAGATCGTCGACTTGCCGGCGCCGGACGGGCCGACGATGGCGATGGTGCGGCCGGCCGGGACCGAGAAGGAGACCCCGCGCAGGATCGGCCGCTCCGGCACATAGGCGAAATGCACGTCCTCGAAGGTGACGGTCCCGGCCCGAATGGCGAGTGGCGGCGCGCCCGGCTTGTCCTGGATCTCCGGATCGCGGCCGATCAGGGCGAACATCTGCCCGATATCGAGCGTCGCCTGCTTGATCTCGCGATAGACCGTGCCCATGAAGTTCAGCGGGATATAGAGCTGGATCAGCATGGCGTTGATCAGCACGAAATCGCCGACCGTGTTGGTCCCGGCCTGGAAGCCGCGCACGCACATCACCATCGAGACGGTCAGGCCCGCAGCGAAGATCGCGGCCTGGCCGAAATTGAGCCAGGCGAGCGAGGTATAGGCCTTGATCGAATTGCGCTCATAGCGCGCCATCGAGACATCGTAGCGCGCCGTCTCGCGCGCCTCGGCGCCGAAATACTTCACCGTCTCGTAGTTGAGCAGCGAGTCGATCGCCTTGGCGTTGGCGTCGGTGTCGGATTCGTTCATCTGGGCGCGGATGGCGATACGCCATTCGGTCGCCTTGATGGTGTAGGCCATATAGCCGACGACCATGGCGACGAGCACCACGACATAACGCCAGTCGAACAGCCAGAGCAGCACGGCGATGATCAGCGTGACCTCGATGATCACGGGCACGAGCTGGTTGAGGCCGAGGCGCACCATCTCCTCGATGCCATTGCGGCCACGCTCCAGCACGCGGGTGAGCCCGCCGGTCTTGCGCTCGAGATGGAAGCGCAGCGAGAGATGATGGAGATGGCCGAAGGTCTGCAGCGCCAGCGTCCTGACCGCATGCATGAAGACCGGCGCGAAGATCGCATCGCGCAACTGCACGAAGGCCGCAGCACCGACCCTTGCCAGCCCGTAGATCACCGTCAGCGCCAGCGGCGCGCCGACCAGCCAGGGCAGCCAGGCTTCGAGCGTCGTCGGCGTCCCCGCGAGCGCGTCCGTCGCCCATTTGAAGGTGAAGGGCACGCCCATCAGCACGAGGCGGCCGACGACCAGCAGCGCGAAGGCGAGAACAACGCGCCGGCGCAGATCGGCCCGATCGGGCGGCCAGAGATAGGGCCAGAGCGCTCCGAAGGTCGCGAGGAAACCGGAGCCCGGCTGGAGTACGGCCGAACGTGCAAAGTTCGCCGGTGGCGGCGCGGCAGGCGGAGACATTGTCATTCTTCCAAATTGAAGCGCCGATATAGGCTAGTTTTCTCGCGATTGCAGGGGCCTGCGGAGCATGGCCGCCGGCCGAAAGCGCGCGGCGCTCAGGCCAGCGGCCCGGTATTGGCCCAGACGATGTCGGCGCGGCGGCTCGCATCCTGCACCAGCCGCGCATTCGGCAAGTCGTTCCCCTCCACCCAGGCCCGAGCCGCCTCCGGCGCCCGGCCATGCCCCGCCCAGCGCGCGAGGAGCCTGCGCTCCAGCTCTTCGAGCGGCACTGCGAGGAAGATCGTCAGGTCGAAGAGCGGTGCCAGCCGATTCCAGGGCGCACGGTCCAGCAGAAGGTAATTACCCTCCACCAGGACGATGCGGGTCCGGGCGGGGACCAGCGCCGCCCCGGCGCGGGCGAGTTCGAGCGCTCGGTCGAAGAGCGGCACCGCGACAGCCGCCTGGCCCGACCGAAGCCGCCGCAGACAGGTTTCGAGCCCCTCATAATCGAAGGTCTCCGGCGCGCCCTTGCGTTGCAGCAATCCGAGTTCGGCAAGGACGGCATTATCGAAATGGAAGCCGTCCATCGGCACGACGGCCGTCTCCGGCAGCAACTGCGCGAGCCGGCCGGCAATTTCCGACTTGCCGGCAGCGGGCGGGCCGGCCAGCGCAACCAGGATGCGACCGCTCCCCTCTGCCCGTCCGGCGATCAAAGCCGCGATGCGCGCAATCTCACTCATCGCCATGCCATCCCGCTATCCCTCTCACCTCGGCCGCCGCCGGCCACAGGCGATGCCTTGTTCTGGCGCCGATGGGGCCTTGTTCTCGTCGCAAGGGCAATGCCAGATTGCCAGGCCTGCCAAGGCTGAGATCGAGGACGAACGCCCATGAACCTTCGCCATGTCTTGAACCTGCGCCAAATCCTGCCTGTCGCCGGCGCGCTTGCGCTTCTGCCCACCCTGCCCGCGCTCGCGCAATCAGCCCGCCCGCCGGCGCAGATCAAGATCACGAACGCCCGCAGCGTTCCGCTCGATTCGCTGGAGATCACGACGACGGGCGAGCAGGCCCGGCTCGTGGCCAAGCTCACCAAGCCGCTCGCGCCCGGCAAGAGCGTCTCGCTGAAGCTCAACAAGCCCTCGGGCTGCAGCTATTACCTGCTCGGCAAGTTCAGCGACGATGTCGAAAGCGACAATGACGGCGTCGATCTCTGCAAGGAAAGATCGCTGCGCCTGACGGATTGACCAGCGAGCCGAGGTCATCGCCGACGGCCCGGGCTTGCGGACGGCGGCCGGTCCTGGACGCGCGAAGGCTCGCTGGAAAGCGCGGGCCTTCACGACGCCTCGGGAGGCACGCTGCAGTGACTGCCGGTGCGAGGTTTTGCGCCGCTCCGGCGTTCCGTCCTGGGTGCCTCGCCGGTTCCGCACCCCGATAGGTCGTCCTTCGCTTGCCGCCGCCAGGGCTTTCGCGCGCAGCTTCCCCGGTTGAACGAGGAGACCGGATCATCTACCCCGAGGCCGGGCGCGGCAGGATGGCCGTCAGGGCGGTTTCCGGGGCCAGCAATACGCGATGACGACAGAGCGTTTCGACACTGTCATCCTGGGCGCAGGTGCGGCCGGCATGATGTGCGCGATCCACGCCGCGGCGCGCGGCGGACGCGTCCTGATCCTCGATCATGCCAAGGCCCCCGGCGAGAAGATCCGCATTTCCGGCGGCGGCCGCTGCAACTTCACCAATATCGGGACGAGCGCGCGGAACTTCCTGTCGGGCAATCCGCATTTCGCAAAATCCGCGCTGAGCCGTTACACGCAGCATGATTTCGTCGCGCTCGTCGAGAAGCACGGCATCGCCTATCACGAGAAGACGCTCGGGCAGCTCTTCTGCGACCATTCCGCCAAGGACATCATCGCGATGCTGACCGGCGAGATGGCGCGCGCCGGCTGCGAACTGCGCCTCGGAACGACGCTGGAAAGCCTGGAGCGCAGAACTGACGGCTTTGCGCTCAGGCTCGGCGGTGATGGCGCCGGGGCGATCCGCTGCCAGCATTTCGTCGTGGCGTCCGGCGGAAAATCCATCCCGAGAATGGGCGCATCCGGTCTCGGCTACCAGATCGCCGGCCAGTTCGGCCTGGCGCTGACGGAGACGCGCCCGGCACTGGTGCCGCTGACCTTCGGCGACGAGGTTCTCGCCGGCTTCCGCGAGCTTGCCGGCCTCGCCGCCGAGGCGCGGGTCTCCTGCGGCAAGACCGCGTTCGACGAGGCGCTGCTGTTCACCCATCGCGGCCTGTCCGGCCCCGCCATCCTGCAGATCTCCTCCTACTGGCGCGAAAAGCAGCCGATCAGCATCGCCTTCCTGCCGACACAGGACGTCTTCGCCATGCTCCGCGCCTCCAGACAGGAAAACGGCCGCAGGAGCATCGCCAATGCGCTCGGCGAGATCCTGCCGAAGCGCCTCGCATCCTATCTCGCGGAGAACCATGGCTGGGCCGGGCCGATAGGCGATGCGAGCGACAAGAAGCTCGCGGCGGTCGCCTCGACCATCCAGGGCTGGGAGGTGATGCCGATCGGATCGGAAGGCTACCGGACCGCGGAGGTGACGCTCGGCGGCGTCGACACCGCCGGGCTCAACTCGCGGACGATGGAGGCCAAGGCGGTCGATGGGCTCTACTTCATCGGCGAAGTGGTCGATGTCACCGGCTGGCTCGGCGGCTACAATTTCCAATGGGCCTGGTCGTCCGGCTGGGCGGCCGGGACCGCCATCGCCGAACGCGCTGCCTGAACCGCCACGCTGCGGCGATCCAGGCAGCGGCGATCTCCTCGCCCGGCATCTGTAGCATCGGACCGAAGGTGGAATCCACTTTTTCGGATAAATCCGATGCGATACCAATGAAATAGATCACCGTGACCGCGTCCGAACGGATGTGCCGCGATCTAGGCCGTCGCGCCCTCGCGCATCAGCTTGTAGACGATCGAGTCGGTCAGCGCCTGGAACGAGGCGTCGATGATGTTGGCGCTGACCCCAACCGTGGTCCAGCGCTCGCCGCGCTCATCCGCCGATTCGATCAGCACGCGGGTCACGGCGTCCGTACCCCCCTGGAAGATGCGGACCTTGTAGTCGACGAGGCGCAAGCCCTCGATCAGCGACTGGTAGCGGCCGAGATCCTTGCGCAGCGCGATGTCGAGTGCGTTGACCGGGCCGGAATCGCCCTCCGCCGCTGAGATCAGCACCTCCTCGCCGACCTTCACCTTCACGATCGCCTCCGAGAAGGTGACGAGCTCGCCGAGCGCATTGTGCCGGCGCTCGACATTCACCGCGAAGCGCTCGACCCCGAAGAATTCCGGGACCTCGCCGAGGATGCGGCGCACCAGCAGGTAGAAGGAGGCATCGGCCCCCTCGAAGGCATAGCCCTGCGCCTCCTTGTCCTTCAGCTCCTCGAGCACCCGCGAAAGCCGCGGGTCGTCGCGAGCGATCGTGACGCCGACGCGTTCGAGTTCGGCCAGCAGGTTGGACTTGCCGCCCTGGTTGGAGACCAGGACCTTGCGGCTGTTGCCGACGGCTTCCGGCGCGACATGCTCATAGGTGCGCGGGTCCTTCAGCACGGCCGAGGCGTGGATACCGGCCTTGGTGGCGAAGGCGGATGAACCGACGAAGGGCGCGTGGCGGTTCGGGGCGCGGTTCAGCATCTCGTCGAGCGCCCGCGAGACATGAGTGAGCTCGCCGAGGCGCTCATCCGCGACGCCGATCGAAAAGCGCTCGCGATAGCGCTCCTTCAGCTTCAGCGTGCCGATCAGGGTCACGAGATTGGCGTTGCCGCAACGCTCGCCGAGTCCGTTCAGTGTGCCCTGGATCTGGCGGGCACCGGCCTCGACGGCCGCGAGCGAGTTGGCGACGGCACAGCCGCAATCGTCATGGGCGTGGATGCCGAGGCTTTCGCCCGGCACGACCTTCGCCACCGCGGCGACGATCGCACCGATCTCATCCGGCAGGGTGCCGCCATTGGTGTCGCAGAGCACGACCCAGCGGGCCCCGGCCTCATAGGCGGTGCGGGCGCAGGCCAGCGCGTATTCTGGATTAGCCTTGTAGCCGTCGAAGAAGTGCTCACAGTCGAGCATCACCTCGCGCCCGGCCGCCTTTGCCGCCGCGACACTCTCGGCGATGCCGGCGAGGTTCTCCTCCAGCGGGATCTCGAGCGCGACATGGACATGGTAGTCCCAGCTCTTGGCGACGAAGACGATGGCGTCGGCCTTTGCTTCGAGCAGCGCGGCGATGCCAGGGTCGTTGGCGGCCGAGCGCCCTGCCCGCTTGGTCATGCCGAAGGCGGCGAATTTCGCCTGCCGCGTCGGCTTCTGCTCGAAGAAGGCGGTGTCGAGCGGGTTCGCGCCGGGATAGCCGCCCTCGACATAATCGATACCGAGCTTGTCGAGCATCACCGCGATCGCGCGCTTGTCGTCCAGCGAGAAGTCGACGCCGGTTGTCTGGGCGCCGTCGCGCAGCGTCGTGTCGAAGAGATGGACGCGGGCGCTCATCGCCGGGCTCGCAGGCGATAACGCAGCAGCTTCGGCATCACCATGGCGAGCATGACGAGCTTCATCGCGATCGAAAGCGAGCCGGCGGGGCGAATGCGGGGCGGGTTCATGCGCTTCTTCCTTCTTCTTGGTTCAATGATGTGTCCGGCCGCGTTGCCTCAGCGATCTCCGGCTCGTGGATAGTGGCGCCATCGAGATCGTGCCAGAGCGTGTCCCTGACCTCGTCGGGGCGCAGCAGGATGTCGGCATTCCAGAAGCGGCGGACGCGAAATCCCTGAGCAATCAGCCAGGCGTCGCGAGCCGCGTCATAGGCGCTTTTGGCGTGCTGACCACCATCGACCTCAACGATCAATCGCTTGGCCGGGCAGACGAAATCGACGATGTAGCGCCCGATCTGCACCTGCCGACGGAACTTGAAGCCGCTGAATCGGCGGTCCCGCAGCAGATGCCAGAGTTTCCGCTCCGTCTCCGTCGGCTCCCTGCGCATGGTCCGCGCGCGCTTCGTCAGGGTCTCCCGTGAAGCAGGCGCACGCTCCCCTTCTCCCCCTGCGGGAGAAGGTGGCCGGGCAGCGGCCGGATGAGGGGTCGCGCTGCCCTCTCCGGCCTGCACCTCTCGGGGCCAGCGATCAGCGTCGCGAGACCCCTCACCCCAACCCTCTCCCGCAGGGGGAGAGGGAGTGCGGGCGCGGTTCACCGCTTCAGGTCCCAGGTCGTGATCGCCTCGCCTGTCGCCGGGTCCTTGCCGTCCTTGAGGGCGATGCCCATGGCGGCGAGCTCGTCGCGGATGCGATCGGATTCGGCGAAATTCTTGGCGCGGCGTGCGTCGAGACGGGCGGCGATCAAGCCGTCCACCTTCGCACGCAGCGCGGGATCGATCGTGCTGGCGGCGATCGCGGGGAGCGCGATGCCGAGCAGATCGAGGCTCGCCTTCAGGCCCGCGAAGTCACCAGCCTTGCGCAAGGCGTGCAGCTCCGCGAGCACCTGGGAGGTGTTGAGATCGTCCGACAGGGCATCGAGCACGGCAGGGGAGACCTCGCCGGCCGCGCTGTCACCGACAGCCGCAGCCCAGTCGAGAAGCGTCTTCTCCGCCTCCTCCAGCGCCTTCACCGTCCAGTCGATCGGCTGGCGATAATGGGTACGCAGCATGGCGAGGCGCAGCACTTCGCCCGGCCAGGTGCGGCCGCCGAATTTCTCCGTCGCCAGAAGCTCGTTGATGGTGACGAAGTTGCCGAGCGATTTCGACATCTTCTCGCCTTCGACCTGCAGGAAGCCGTTGTGCATCCAGTAGTTCGCCATCAGCGGCGCGCCGCCCTCCCCGCCGAAGGCGCAGCAGGACTGCGCCAGCTCGTTCTCGTGATGCGGGAAGACGAGGTCGATGCCACCGCCATGGATGTCGAAGACGTTCCTGGCGGGATCATCGCAGGAGAGGCCGCCGCCGAAGGGCTCGAGCAGCGCCTTCATCGACATGGCCGAGCATTCGATATGCCAGCCGGGACGGCCCGGCGTCGCGATGCCGGCCGGCGACGGCCAGCCGGGATCGACGCCCTCGCGGCTCGGTTTCCAGAGCACGAAATCCATCGGGTCGCGCTTATAGGGTGCGACATCAACGCGGGCGCCGGAGATCATCTCGTCGAGCGAGCGGCGGGCGAGCGAGCCATAGCGCGGCGCCTGCTTCATGCCGGCGACTGCCGGAACATGGAACAGCACATGCTCCTCGGCGACATAGGCGACGCCGCGGGCGATCAGCCGCTCGATGATCGCCTTCATCTCCTCGATATGGCCGGTGGCACGGGGCTCCTCATCGGGCCGCAGATTGCCGAGGGCGTCGACATCGGCGTGGAACTGCGCCGTCGTCGTCTCGGTCACCTTGGCGATCGCCTGGTTCAGAGGCAGGCCCGGATAGTCGCGGGCGGCCCGCGCATTGATCTTGTCGTCGACGTCGGTGAGGTTGCGGGCATAGCGCACATGGGCTTCGCCATACAGATGCCGCAGCAGCCGGTAGAGCACGTCGAAGACGATGACCGGCCGGGCATTGCCGATATGGGCGTAGTCATAGACCGTGGGGCCGCAGGCATACATGCGGACATTTGCCGGATCGACCGGGGCGAAAGCCTCCTTGGTCCGCGTCAGCGTGTTGTGGAGCCTGAGATTGGGCTGCATCGATCCGGTATCCTAGCGAAAAGGCGACAAAGAAGGCGTATCCAGGCCGCTGGCCGGGGCGCTGTCTGTCTTTTCGTTGGGACGAGGACGTGAGCAGCCGGCCAGCGAAAGCTAGCGGCAAATAATGCAGATAATGGCGAGGGCTCGCGTCATCATGCTCGTGAATGCCTGCGGCGTGCGCTTACGTCAAGTGGCAGCGCTGCAACGCTCCTGCGCCGAAGTGCCGCTCGCAGCCCCCTGTCCAGCGATTCCGGCTCTGGCTGCCGCAATCCCGCCACAAGCGCCCTCCCCTTGTGCGCTGCAACAAAGTTGACCGCACTTCACCGTATTTTAAGCATTCGGAACCAAGCTGTGATGTCGAAGGTTCAGAGCTCTTCGAAGCTCAGGGAAAATATCATGCGCCGCGCAGTGGCTCTGGTCGGTTTGTTCGGCATCATCGGAGCTGGGCTCTCGCTCGCCGTGGTTCCCACCTCCGGCACCGTCGCCGCCCCCAAGCCCGAGCGCACCTATCTGATCCCCGCCAGCGACGGCTATGGCGTCGCCGACTGCATCGCCAGCAAGGCCGAATGCGGCCAGATCGTCGCCAATGCCTGGTGCGAAGCGCAGGGCCACCGTATCGCCAAGGCCTATGGCGTGGCCTCGGCCGAGGATTTCACCGGCGCGGTCAGGGCCTCGACCCAAAGCGAGACCGAGCGGCCGCTCGTCATCACCTGCGGGCACTGACCCCTCCGGGCGAGTTTTCCCCAGAGCGAGGCAAGCGCTAACCTGAGCGGCCGCGGATCGACCGAGGCCGTAGCAGGGAGCGTCGGCCATGCCTCATTCAGCACTGACCCATCCGGCACTCGTCGCCGGCTTCATTCTGGCGAGCCTCCTGCCCGCCCTGGCATTCGAGGGCCGCTACCGTACGCCGGCCAACAGCATGACGATCCGCTCGACGGGCTCTGGCCTGTTCAAGGTCGATGCCGAGATATCAAGCAGTCGCTGCGTCGGCGAGATCTCCGCACGCGGCGGCCTTCAGGGCAACCGGCTCGTCGCCGAAGCGAAAGAGGATGGCGAGGTCTGCCGGCTGGAAATCCGCCGCAAGGGCCGCGGCATCGAGGTGTCCGAAAGCGGCCACTGCTCGCTCTTCCACGGCGCCAATTGCAACTATGTCGGCACCTATACGCCGCGCTAGAGGTCGCTGTTCAACCGCACCCTCCTCAGCGCACCCATTCGGCGCATTTCGCGACTTCGCCCATGCCGCCCCAGGGCATGATCGGCACGCTCGAGGTCGAGTTCTGCGGCGAGCCGTCGATCAGCTTGTCGGTGTAGACCATGTAGATCAGCACGTTGCGCTTGACGTCGCAGCCGCGCACGATCTGCATCTTCTTCCAGATCAACGAGCGGCGCTCTCGGAAGACGACATCGCCCTGCGAGAATTTTTCCTTGAACTTGATCGGGCCGATCTGGCGGCAGGAGAGCGAGACGTCGGAGACCTCCTCGGCGACGCCGAACATGCCGGAGACGCCGCCCTTCTCGGGCACGGTGTAGTGGCAGGCGACGCCCTCGACCACGGGATCGTCGACGCCGTAGACCGCCAGCTTGTCGTCCGGCGTCATCATCTTCCAGACCGTCGACTTGCGGAAAATCAGGTCCTCCTGGGCCTGGGCCGGGGCAAGCGCGGCGCCTCCGAGGGCGAACGCGGCCAGCACGGACAGGACATGACGACGAAACCGCATTCACAATTCTCCCGACTCTGCATCGCCCGAAGGCCGACAGGATATGGGATGGCCCGGGGTTTCGCGCCAGTGCAACGTGCCAGGCAGGCTCGCGCAGGCGCGGCTTTCAGACCGCCAGCGGCTTGAAGGCGAGATAGGCGGCGACGATCGCTCCGACCACGCCGAGCGCGAACAGCACGAGCTTGATGCGCGTGAAGCCGCTCGCGAAGGCGACCGTACCCTCCTCGACCCTCGGATAGCGGTCGAGCAGACGAGCGACGGCGAGGTTCTCGGCAATGTCGCAGAGCCCGCCGAAGAGCCAGCCACCACCACACAGAGCCGCCACCCACCAGGGATAGCCGCGCATCGACAGGCCGGCGATGAGGACGCCGCCGACGATCGCATAGGTCAGGGCGACAGCCGCATCGGCCGGCAGAAGCTTGTAACGATAGGCGGCGCGGAGCCGCTCGCCATAGGCGGCGAAGAGCTTTTCGACATCGTCCTTGCTGAAGCCGTCCCAGTCGCTCTCCAAAGCGCGGGCGACGCCGAGCCTGCGGGCCCAGAGCCCGACCAGCCAGAACAGCAGCATCACCAGCGCCGGCCCCCAGAAGAAGAAGGCGAGCGGGATCAGCGTCGGGTAGAAGGGCGCGAGATCGTCCATCTGGCGGCAGGCTCCAGAATCCATGGTCCGGGACGAGGTTACCGTGCTTGCCGCGCCAGCGCCACGGCCTCGCGCAGCAGGGCGAGGTCGCCGAGCTGGTTGGCGAGGATCAGCACCAGCCGCGCATTCAGCGCAGCGCTCTCCCGTTCGTCGAGATCGCGATGCGCCTCGGCCAGCAGGCGATAGGCGGCATCGGGATCGGCGAAGCGGGCTTCGCGCGCAAGAGCGACGGGCTCGGTCATGAAGCGCGGCCCTCCAGCCTTTCGATGGCGATGGCAATCTCGGCCGGGCTCGCCTGATGGAACCGGGCCGCAACATGACCGTCCGGCCGCAGGAGGACGGCATCGCCGGGTGCGAGCGCATAGCGCCGCCTGAGGATATCGCTCGTATCCGCAGCCGGCTCGACCGCGACCACTCCCGGCGGGGCGAGGCGCGAGGTCCCCTCGCCAATGATCACGGGCCTGCCCGACCGCAGCGCCTCGCTCAGCCAGGCAGCGCCCTCTGCCCGGCCGGACAGCGGCGCATCGAGGAACGGGGCTCCCGGCGGCAGGCCTCCCTCCCAGTCGGAATCCGGCGTCGAGAGCGGCGAATCCGCATAGGCACTCGGCAAGGAGAGCCGGCCGGAATTGACGAAACGCTGGGCGAAGGGAGCGAGCGGCGCCAGCGACAGGGCGGCAGCGCGCAGCAGACGCTCGCCGGGCGAGCGCGGCGCGATGAAATCGGTCGCACGCGTCGAGTTCAGAATGTTTTCGTCGGCGGCCGCGCCACGCTCGCCATCATAGCTTTCGAGCAGCGAAACCGGGCTCCTGCCCTGCAGGACGAGCGCCAGCTTCCAGCCGAGATTGTCGGCGTCCTGGATGCCGGAATTGGCGCCGCGGGCGCCGAAGGGCGAGACCTGATGAGCGGCGTCGCCGGCGAAGATCACGCGCCCGTGCAGGAAACGGTCGAGCCGGCGGCACTGGAAGCGATAGACCGAGACCCATTCCAAGGCGAACTCGGCATGGCCGAGCATGCGCTCGATCCGGGGCCGCACGATCTCCGGGCGCTTCTCATGCTCGGGATCGGCATCGGGGCTGAGCTGCAGGTCGATGCGCCAGACATCGTCCGGCTGCTTGTGCAGCAAGGCCGACTGGCCGGAATGGAAAGGCGGATCGAACCAGAACCAGCGCTCGGTCGGGAACGGCGCCTGCATCTTCACATCGGCGATCAGGAAGCGGTCCTCGAAAGCCTCGCCACGAAACTCCAGGCCGAGCATGTCGCGGCTCGGCGAGCGGGCGCCGTCACAGGCGATCAGCCAGTCGGCGTGAAGCGAATAGTTCCCGTCCGGCGTGGCGATGGTGAGCGCGACTCCGTCGTCGCGGTTGGCGAGTCCGGCCAGCCGGTTGCTCCAGCGCAGATCGACCAAAGGCTCGGCGAGCACGGCGTCGACCAGCGCCGCTTCGACATGGAACTGCTGGAGGTTGATGAAGGCAGGCTGCTTGTGGCCGCCCTCGGGCAGGAGATCGAACTCGTAGAGCCCAGCATCGCCACGGAAGACCTTGCCCTTCTGCCAGGTGACGCCCTTCTCGACCATCGCCTGCGCGAGGCCGAGCCTGTCGAAGATCTCGAGCGTGCGCTTGGCGAAGCAGATCGCGCGCGAACCCTCGCCAATCCGGTCGGCATCATCGATCAGCACGACCGGCACGGCGCGGCGCGCGAGGTCGAGCGCCAGGGTCAGCCCGACCGGGCCCGCCCCCACCACGACCACCGGGCGCTTCACCGGCATGGCCGCGTCCTGGTCAGGACTGCGGCGATAGGCGAATTGGCGGAAGGGCTGCATCGGCCCCTCGCGCCCTAGCCCCGCAGGTCCAGCCACATCTGGCGGTCGCGCTCGTCGGTCCAGATCCGTGGGTGATCGAGGCCGCCGGCCTCGTCATAGGCGCGGGTGACGTTGAAGGGCAGACAGTGCTCGAAGATCACCCAGTCGCCATAGGCCGGCTTCAAGGCCTCGTGCACGCGTTCGAAGGTCTCGCGCAGCGAGCGGCCGGCCGCGACATGGTCCCTGACCGCCTCGAAGAGATCGGAGAGGAAGGCGCGGGTGCCCTTGATGCCGTCCGCCACCATCGCCCGGTTGGTCAGGGCGGCACCGCGGCCCGGCACCATGGCAGCCGGCGCGAAGCTCGCCAGCGCATCGAGCGTCGCCGGCCAGTCGGTGAAATGCGCATCGCCGCAATAGGGCGTCGCGCCGTATTCGACGAGGTCGCCGGCGAAGATCACATTGGTGTCCGGCATCCAGGCGACGATGTCGCCGGCGGTATGGCCACGCCCGAGCTTCATCAGGCGGACCTCGCGCGAGCCCAGCCAGATCGAGGCATTATGCGAGAAGGTCGTGGTCGGCCAGGTCAGGCCAGGGCGGATCGAGTCGGCGCCCTGGAAGAGCCGCGGGAAGCGGCCGATCTCGCTCGCCTTGTCCTCCTCGCCGCGCTCGACGATCATCGCTCGCGCCGCATCCGAGCAGACGATCTCGCGGGCGCCATAAGCCGGCGCGCCGAGCACGCGGACCGCGTGGTAGTGCGAGAGCACGACATGGCTGACCGGCTTGTCGGTGACCTCGCGCACTTTCGCGATGACGCGCTCGGCCATGGCCGGCGTCGCCTGCGCGTCGAAAACGAGCACGCTGTCGTCGCCGACGACGATGCCGCTATTGGGGTCGCCCTCGGCTGTATAGGCGTAGACCCCCTTGCCGATCTCGTCGAAGGAGACGGTCTTCTCGCCGAGATCGGCGGTGGAGGCGAAAGCGGGGGAGGACATCGTCAGGACCTTTCAGACTTTTTCTGGTGCGCGTTGCGCTCGTTCGAAATGACTTCGTCATCCCGGACAAGCCGCGAAGCGGCGCAGATCCAGGATCCATCATAAGGCTCCGTCTCCCACCGATGGGTCCCGGGACAAGCCCGGGATGACAAAGCGGCTCCGGAGCTGGTCGTCATGCGAGCTCTTGAAATGACGGAGCCGCCTCAGCGCACATAGGGCATGATTTCCTGCTCGATGGCGCCGAAGATCGAATGGCCGGAAGCGTTCTTCATCTCGATCCGGACGCTGTCGCCGAAGCGCAGGAAGGGCGTCCTGGCCGCACCCTCGCGGATGGTCTCGACCATGCGCTGCTCGGCGATGCAGGCATAGCCCAGCCCGCCCTCGGCGATCGGCCGGCCCGGCCCGCCATCGGCGTCGCGGTTGGAGACCGTGCCGGAACCGACGACGCTGCCGGCGATCAGCGGGCGGGTCTTGGCGGCATGGGCGATCAGCACGCCGAAATCGAAGGTCACGTCGATACCGGCCTGCGGCTTGCCGAAGGGCTTGCCGTTGATCTGGGCGAGCAATGGCAGGTGGAGCTTCCCGTCCTTCCAGGCGGAACCGAGTTCCTCTGGTGTCACCGCGACGGGAGAGCAGGCCGAGGATGGCTTGGACTGCAGGAACCCGAACCCCTTCGCGAGTTCGGCCGGGATCAGGTTGCGCAGGCTGACATCGTTGACGAGCATGACGAGGCGAATCAGTCCACGCGCCTCCTCGGGGCTCACGCCCATCGGCACGTCGCCGGTGATGACCGCGATCTCGGCCTCGAGGTCGATGCCGTAATCCTCGCTGGCGATCCGAATCGGCTGGCGCGGGCCGAGGAACGAATCGGAGCCGCCCTGATACATCAGCGGATCGGTCCAGAAGCTCGCG
This sequence comes from Allobosea sp. NPDC055594, assembly GCF_053618995.1. Lineage (NCBI taxonomy): Bacteria > Pseudomonadati > Pseudomonadota > Alphaproteobacteria > Hyphomicrobiales > Alloboseaceae > Allobosea > Allobosea sp. NPDC055594. Next base: position 27,555 of record NZ_JBSHIO010000013.1, on the reverse strand, counting down.
GGCATCTCGGCCCCCCGCGCCTTCCGGACGAGCTCGACATGGTTCACATAGGCCGAGCCATCGACCCATTGATAGGCGCGCGGCAGCGGCGAGGCGCAATCGTGCTCGTGGAAGCGGAAGGACGGCACCGAGCCGTGCTCCAGTCCCTCGGCGAGGTCGGAAAGGCGCGGCGCGCAGCGCGCCCAGTCGTCCAGCGCGCCCTGTAGCGTCGCCACCACCGGGAAGGCATCCGTGGCGCGCGTCAGGTCGTTCGAGACGACGACGAGACGGCCGTCGCGGCCATGCGTGAGCGATGCAAGCTTCATCTCTTTTCATTCCTCCCCGGACACGCCATGAAGAGCGCAACGAGCTTTCGGGAGGAGACCATATGGAACGCCGCACGTTTTTGAAAACTGGGGCGCTCGCCGCCGCTGCGACCTCGATCGCGATGCCGGCAATCGCCCAGTCGATGCCCGAAGTGAAATGGCGACTGACCTCGAGCTTCCCCAAGCAGCTCGACACGATCTTCGGCACCGCCCAGCAGTTCGCCAAGTTCATGTCGGACGCCACCGACGGCCGCTTCCAGGTCCAGACCTTCTCGGCCGGCGAGATCGTCCCCGGCCTGCAGGCGCTCGACGCGGTCAGCTCCGGCACGGTCGAATGCGCCCATACCCCGACCTATTTCTACATCGGCAAGGAGCCGGCCTTCGGCCTCGGCACCGGCATCCCCTTCGGCCTGAACGCCCGCCAGCAGCATAGCTGGTGGTATTTCGGCGGCGGCGAGCAGATCATCAACGAGGCCCTGGCCAAGTTCAACGCCTACGCGATCCCCTGCGGCAATTCCGGCTGCCAGATGGGCGGCTTCTTCCGCAAGGAGCTGAAGACGGTCGACGACCTCAAGGGCCTCAAGTTCCGCATCGGCGGGATGGGCGGCTCGGTGCTCGCCAAACTCGGCGTGGTGCCGACCCAAATCGCCCCCGGCGACGTCTATCCGGCGCTGGAGCGCGGCACGATCGACGCCGCCGAATTCGTCGGCCCCTATGACGACGAGAAGCTCGGCTTCGTGAAGGTCGCGCCCTATTACTACTATCCCGGCTGGTGGGAGGGCGGCGCCATGCTGCACCTCGTCATCAACCAGGAGCAGTGGAGCAAGCTGCCCAAGCACTACCAGGCCATGGTCTACCATGCCTGCGAGGCGGCCAATAACTGGATGCTGGCGAAGTACGACGCCGTGAATCCGGGCGGCCTGCGCCGGCTGGTCGGCCAGGGCGCGCAGCTGCGGGCCTTCCCGCAGCCGATCATGGAAGCCTCGCTCAAGGCGGCCGAGGAGTACTACGCCGAGACCTCGGCCAAGAGCGAGCTGTTCAAGAAGGGCTATGAGTCGATGGTCGCCTTCCGCGGCGAGAACCTGCTCTGGTGGCAGGTCGCGGAGCTCTCCTACGACGCCTTCATGAACCGGCTGAAGTCGCGCTGAGGCGCAACGCTTCTCCAACTCGTCATGCTCGCCCTTGTGGCGAGCATCCACGTCTTGGACACCGCTTTCGGCGAGGGAAGACGTAGATGGTCGGGACAGGCCCGACCATGACGAAAAAAACGCGGCTGAGAATTCCGGGCCCTTCGCTGCGCGAAGGGCCGGAGTGACAGCGGAGCTCACCAGGCCTCGCGCTTCTTCGGGTCAAAGCGCTTGTTCAGCCCGCTCCAGCAATCGGCATAGTTCTCCTGCAGCTCCGGCAGCGCGGCGGCATAGCCGGTGACGCGCTGTGCGAAGCGCGTCTCGAACATGAAGGCCATGGTGCCGGTGAGCTTGACCGGCTTGAGCTCGACCGTGCTCGCATGCTCGAAGGCCTGGGTGTCGGGCCCGTGCGGCAGCATCATGTTGTGCAGGCTGAAGCCGCCGGGCGTGAAGCCCTCGGGCTTGGCGTCGTAGACGCCGTAGATCAGCCCCATGAATTCCGACATGATGTTGCGGTGGTACCAGGGCGGCCGGAAGGTGTTTTCCGCCACCATCCAGCGCTCGGGGAAGATCACGAAATCGATATTCGCGGTGCCGGGCGTCTCCGAGGGCGCGGTCAGCACGGTGAAGATCGACGGGTCGGGATGGTCGAAGGAGATCGCGCCGACCGGCGAATAATGCCGCAGATCGTATTTGTAGGGCGCGTAATTGCCATGCCAGGCGACGACGTCGAGCGGCGACTGGCCGAGCTCCGTCGAGAAGATCTCGCCGCCCCATTTGGCGTAGAGGGTCGAGGGCTCCTCGATATCCTCATAGGCCGCGACCGGGGTCAGGAAGTCGCGGGGATTGGCGAGGCAGTTGGCGCCGATCGGCCCGCGATCCGGCAGGGTGAAGCCGCCGCCGTAATTCTCGCAGACATAGGCACGGGCCGGCCCGTCGATCAGCTCGCAGCGGAAGACGACGCCGCGCGGGATGACGCAGATCTCGCCGGGCTCGATCTCGATGATGCCGAACTCGGTGAAGAAGCGCAGGCGGCCCTCCTGTGCGACGACCAGGAGCTCGCCATCGGCGCAGAATAGGTACTCGCGCTCCATCGAGGCGGTGACGAAGACCATGTGCGCGGCCATGCCGGCCTGGGCGTCGCCGTCGCCGGCGGTGGTCAGGGTGCGCAGGCCGGTGAGGAAGGTCAGCTTCTCCTGCGGAAGCGGGATCGGGCTCCAGCGCAACGGGCCCAGAGAAGGCTTGGTCTCGTCGCGGCAGGGCGCGGTGCGGACCAGCCCCTTGTCGACGAGCGTCCAGCGGCCGCCATGCTTGACGCTCGGTCGGATGCGGTAGAGCCAGGATCGCTCATTGGTCGAGCGCGGGGCGGTGAAGGGCGAGCCGGAGAGCTGCTCGGCATAGAGCCCGTAAGCCGCCTTCTGCGGCGAGTTGCGGCCGATCGGCAGCGCCCCCGGCAGGCTCTCGGTCTCGAAGGAATTGCCGAAGCCCGACATGTAGCGCAGGCCGTTCTGGACCTGTTGGCCAATCGCCGAGAGCGACGTCGTCTGGACGTTCATGGCTGCTTCCTCCCTGGCCGTCGGCGCCTTTTGCAGCGGAACCGGTCCGACAATGATCGCGCTTCAGGCAAGGGATGTGGAAATGGCGCACGGCTTCTGCGAAAACCGGCTTCCATCCGCTCCATGCCCGCTGCCCGTCCGCTGCTGATTAGTTGCAAGTGAAACTAATGTCAATGAAACCAACCATGGCCGACGGCGAGCACGCCCTGCATCTCGAGCAGTTCGTACCCTACCGCATCAATGTGGCGGCGGTGTTCGCGAGCAGGGCGCTGGCGCGGATCTATGGCGAGAAATTCGGTATCGGCATCCCGGAATGGCGGGTGATCGCCCAGCTCGGCGAATTCGGACGGATGACCTCGCGCGACATCGGCGAGCTCTCGCAAATGCACAAGACCAAGGTCTCGCGCGCCGTCTCCGGACTCGACCAGCGCGGCCTCGTGGCGCGCAGCGAGAACCGGGCAGACCGGCGCGAATCCTTCGTCTCGCTCACTGCCGCCGGGGCGCGGGTCTACGCCCAGATCGTGCCGCTGGCGCTCGCCTTCGAGCAGCGCTGGACCGAGGGCATCGCGCCCGACGAGCTGCGGACCTTCGAGCGCGTGCTTGCGGTGCTGACCGAGCGCGGGCGGCTTCTGGCCGGCACCTATCACGAGGAAGGCGCCTGATCGCCCAAAAAGGCAGAGGCGCATTCCGCAGCAGGGGCGGCCGCGAGCCCGCCGCCTAAAAATACCTGGCGAGGTTGCGCCTGATCCGTGCCAGCGGCGGCTCGCCGGCGGGCGGCGGGACGAAGGCGGTGCCGGTGATCGTCTCGAAGGCCTTCACATAGACCGCGCTGGTCTGCGCGATCAGCTCGTCGGGGATCGGCGGCAAGTCCTCCTTGTAGGGATCGCAGCGCGCCACCACCCAGTTGCGCACGAAATCCTTGTCAAAGCTCTCGGGCTTCTCGCCGGCGGCGAAGCGCGCCGGATAGCTCCCGGCGAACCAGTAGCGGCTCGAATCCGGGGTATGGATTTCGTCCGCCAGCAGGATGTTGCCATCCTTGTCGGTGCCGAACTCGTATTTGGTGTCGGCCAGGATCAGGCCGCGCTCGGCGGCCAGCTTCTGCCCCCGGGCGAAAAGCGCCAGCGCATACTCCGATACCGTGTCCCATTGCTTTTTGGTCAGAAGGCCGCTGTCGACGATCCCCTGTGCGGTGAGCGGCTCGTCATGGCCGCCGTCGAAAGCCTTGCTGGTCGGGGTTATGATCGGCTCGGGCAGCTTCTCGTTGTCGCGCATGCCATCGGGGAAACGCATGCCGTAGATCTCGCGCCTGCCCTCCTTGTAGAGCGTCAGCACCGAGGTGCCGGTGGTGCCGGCGAGATAGCCGCGCACGATCACCTCGACCGGAAGGATATCGAGCCGCTTGCCGACCACGACATTGGGATCGGGGTATTCGAGCACGTGGTTGGGGCAGATGTCGGCGGTGTTCTCGAACCAGTAGCGGGCGACCTGCGTCAGCACCTGCCCTTTCAGCGGAATCGCGGCGATGGCGCGGTCGAAAGCGCTGAGCCGGTCGGTCGAGATCAGGATGCGCCGGCCGTCAGGCAGGTCGTAGTTCTCGCGGACCTTGCCGCGATAATAGTTCGGCAGTTCCGGGATGAACGCCTCGTCGAGCGCTTGATGGAGGGGCATGGTTCGCTTCGCCTGGTCGAGGAATGCGCGGGACGACGGTCCGCGCTGCCTTCGCTTCTAGTCGTTTGGCAGGCCCCGCACCACCACGCCCTTTGCCTCGCGGGTGGGACCTCGGACTGCCCTCTCCTGAAGGACGAGCGGTGGCGCGGGCGATTGTCGACATCCCGCAAATATGCCATCTCGGCCTTCGTCTGGCATGCAGATGCGAATCTGCATGGCTAAGGCTCCATAGTTCCGTCGCCTTTGTGACATGTGCTCGAACACTGCGCGCCACCAGCGGCGCCCGATGGCCAACAAGGGTTCAGACGCGTCCTCCGATGATCTTCGCTACGCTCCGACGTCTCCTCGCTCCGGCTCTGGCGCTCGCCGCGCTGACCGGTGCGGCCGTCGCGCAATCGCCCGCCTGCAACAACTGGCGTGCCGAACTGGCGAGCCTGCAGGGACAGCGGGGCGGCGATCCCCGCGCCGCACAGGCGGCGCAGCGCGTCGCGTCGCAGATCGCCCGGCTCTCCGGGCAATACCGTTCGATGGGTTGTGACCGCGGCGGCTTCCTGTTCTTCGGCGAGCAGACGCCGCCGCAATGCGGTGGCATCCGGGCCCAACTCGGCCAGCTCGAGGCCCAGTACGGCGCCTTGCAGCGGCAGGCGCAGAACGGTGGCATCGAGCAGCGCCGAGCCCAGCTCGCCGCTCTCATCGACAATAACTGCCGCGAGCAGCGCCGCGGCTTTTTCGAGACGATCTTCGGCATCGAGCCGCGCCGCGGCGAGATCGACTCCACCATGCCCGAGCTCGATCCCGATCCGCTGGACCCCGGCGAAAGCCAGCCGCGCCAGGGTGGCCCCTACAGCGTCTGCGTCCGCACCTGTGACGGTTATTTCTTTCCGCTCGCCAACAGCCCCGGCGGCCGCGAAGGCCAGGACGAAATGTGCCAGGCGCTCTGCCCCGGCACCGAGACGCTCGCCTTCGGCATGAGCAATGGCGGCGACATCCAGAACGCGGTCTCGCGCAGCACCGGCACGCCCTATGCCTCGCTGCCGAACGCCCTGAAATATACCCGCAGCTTCGACGCGACCTGCACCTGCCGGGCCCCCGGCCAGAGCTGGGCCCAGGCCCTGCAGGACGCCGAGAGCCTGATCGAACAGCGCAAGGGCGACATCATCGTCACCGAGCAGCGCTCGCTGGAGATGTCGCGACCGAAGCCGGAGGCACCGGCGCGCGGCAAGAAGGGCGCCGCCAATGCACCGGAGACCAAGCCGGCGCCCGCGGCGCCTGCCCCGACCGTGCTCCAGGCCGCCCCCGGCGACGAACCCACGGCGGACGCCAATGTGCCGACAGCGAGCACCGAATCCGCCGGCGTCGGCCCGCAAAGGATCGATAGTGAGAAGACGGTACAGCAGGGCGACGGGCTGAAGCGCGAGAGCAAGAGCGTCACCGGCGAGCGCCGCACGGTGCGGATCGTCGCGCCGAACCTCGCGCCCAATCTCGGCGTCGGCGCGACCGCCCGGCCCTGATCAGGCCGTAAGCTTCGCTGTCAGCTCTTCATAGCTGTCGAAGATCAGATCAGGCCCCCGCGCCCGCAGCGACGCTGCCGTGTTGTAGCCGAAGGTCACCGCGCCAGCCGCAATGCCGGCACGCCTTGCCGCGTCGATGTCGCGGATCTCGTCGCCGATCGAGATCGTCCGCTCCCTGGAAGCCCCTGCCCGGCCGATCACCGTCTTGAACTTGGCGCTCTTGCCCCAGAGCGAGGCGCCGCAGCTGAAATGGCTGACGTGGCTCGCAGCCTGCCCCAGCGTGCGGCGTATCGCATCCTCGCCATTGGAGCTGACGATCGCGATCGTGATCCCGCTTGCGGTGAGGCGCGCGAGCATCGGTTCGACGCCCGGAAAGAGCGGCACCGCATCCCCGGCCTCGGCGCTCAGCCGGCGCATATGCACCGCGATAACCGGCAGCTTCCACAAGGGCACGCCGAGGCGCGCCATGATCTCGCGTGATTCGAGTGCGCGAAGCGCGTCGGCCTCGCCCGCGGCGACCTCCCGGAAGCCGAACTGGCGCGCCGTCTGGTTGAGCACCGAGCAGAACCACGGAAAGCTGTCGGCCAACGTCCCGTCATAATCGAAGATCGCAAGGGAAAAGGCGGGCATCGCGGCGACCGGTCTGGGGCTGGCTGATCGGGACGGATCATTGGGGCCGGGTGCTTTGCCGCAAGGTCACGCAGGCGTCAACGCGGGCGGGCCGCTATCATCCGTAACATGCTGCGTGGGCAGAGCAGTCCTGCACGATCTTCATCGCGCAGGCGGAACGTCTGGCGAGCTTGCGCGTTTATGACCCGCGCCTGAGCGATTCGCTCGCTCGGACCGGACTGAGCGCGGAGCAAGGCCATGTCGGAACCGGCAATCACCGCTGATGGCGGCATGGATCTCGCGGACACCGGCAGGCGCCTCAAGGCGATCTTCATCGGCTCGGTCGGCAATCTCGTCGAATGGTACGATTTCTACGCCTACACCGCCTTCGCGCTCTACTTCGCGCCGCACTTCTTCCCGTCCAGCGACCCCGTGGTGCAGCAGCTCAACGCTGCCACCCTCTTCGCCGCCGGCTTCATCGTCCGCCCGCTCGGCGGCTGGCTCTTCGGGCATCTCGCCGACCGCTATGGCCGCCGGCTCTCGCTGACGCTCTCGGTGGTGATGATGTGCTTCGGCTCGCTGATCATCGCGGTGACGCCGACCTATGCGAGCATCGGCTTCGCAGCACCGGTGATGCTGGCGCTGGCGCGGGTGATCGAGGGCCTCAGCCTCGGCGGCGAGTACGGGGCGAGCGCCACCTATCTCACCGAGATCGCCCATCCCGAGCATCGCGGCTTTTATTCGAGTTTCCAGTACGTGACACTGATCGGCGGCCAGCTGACCGCCATCCTGGTGTTGCTGCTCCTGCAGAACGTCTTCCTGACGCATGAACAACTGGTGGCATGGGGCTGGCGCATCCCCTTCGTGATCGGCGCCCTGCTCGCGATCACCGCAATGTTCATGCGCCGGCACATGCACGAGACCGAAGCCTTCGTCGAAGCCAAGAAGGCCGGGCCGAAGAAGGAGAGCTCGCTGCGCGGCCTCACGCGCTATCCCCGCGAGGTCTCGATCGTGGTCGGACTCACCGCCGGCGGCACCGCCGCCTTCTACACCTTCACCACCTATATGCAGACCTTCGTGAAGCAGACGGTCGGCCTCTCCGACATCACCACCACCTATGTCATCGCGGGATCGCTGATCTTCGCGCTGATCCTGCAGCCGATCTATGGCTGGATCTCCGACCGGATCGGCCGCAAGCCGCTGCTGGTGTTCTTCGGCCTCGCCGGCGCCCTTTTGACCGTGCCGATCCTGACGACCCTCTCGCACACCAAGTCGCCCTGGACCGCCTTCCTGCTGATCGCCGGCGCCTGGGTCTTCGTCGCCGGCTATACCTCGATCAACGCGGTGGTGAAGGCCGAATTGTTCCCGACCTCGATCCGGGCGACCGGCGTCGCCCTGCCCTATGCGGTGACGGTCTCGATCTTCGGCGGCACGGCGCCCGCCATCGCCCTGTTCTTCAAGCAGCAGGGCCATGAGCAATGGTTCTACTACTACCTCGCCGGCATGATCTTCATCTCGCTCCTGGTCTACTCGACCATGCGCGACACCAAGCATGAATCGGCGATGCACCGGCATGATTGAGAGAGCGCACGTATTGTCCCGCACATGAATGGCTGGACCGCCGCGACGTGGCAGCGCTTATCGCCGATGTGGACATTAGATCGCCGCGCGTCCGTTCGGACGCAGTCACATGATCTATCTCAGTATTATAGCACCGGACCGAACGACCGGCGAAGACCGGAGCGGCGTCGGCATCGGGTCGACAGCGGTCGTTATCGGTCGCTTGGAAGTCCGCTTGCCGATTCAAATCATGCCGGGCTGTTCGGTGTTGCTTGCCCAATGCCTCCAACCTGAGAAAAGCCCGCCGCTGATTGGCGGCGGGCCTCTACGGTGATGGTCAGAACCTCGCTGCCATCCGGGGCTGCTTCGTCAGCCCCGGATGGCAGCGAGATCGCACCGTGCTATCTGCTGCTTTCGACCACACGGCAGCTATCGCCCCCGTGCCCGCGGCAAAAGTTGAGAGCGGCCTTGCGCGCTTCGGCGATGTCCGCCTTGCCATACGCATAGCCGCAACCCTTGGTCTTGCCCTTGGCGAAAGCCTTCGAGCCTTTGGATCCAGCGTAGACTTCGTAGCCCTTGATGCACCCTGCGCCCATGCCGGCCGGCTGAGCCAGCGCGGGTGCTGCAATTATCAGAAGCGCAATCACACTCGACGGTCGAAGTAGTTTCATAGTAGCCCCCCCGGCTCCTCATTGGTCATACCCGGCCAGAGTTCATTATCTGACGTAAGCGTGGATACAAGAGGCGCAAAGACAGTGGCGGCTCTCGCTAGGACAGCCCAGATAACCAGATCGGCATCGGAGAGCCTCAAATCGAAACTCTGGCAATGATGGTTCCCCTCGCGAATCCAGCCGTCGCAAGAGATGGCTTGCCGGATGCACCTGCGGAAAACCTCTGTGTCGGCCTTGGCCCAACTGGCTCCCGGAACAGCCGATCCAAGTGCAGGACCGGTAGCGCGAGCTGCTGCCCTAATGCGCGAAACAAAGTCGCTTTTCCGCGACCAGCGTTCCCCGGGGTCAGGATCCGTCGCATCGGCACCCGTCTAGCAGTTGCCGATGCCAGCGCGCACTGCCTCGACACGTCAGCAACGGGCCGACTTCGGTCCTCCAGCGAGCTCCAGAAGTAATTCCGCGCTCAGGCTGCCTCGCCCGCCAGCCGCTTCAGCGCCTTGTCGCGCCCGATCAGCGGCAGCAGGGCCGCAAGCTCGGGGCCGTGATCGAGCCCGGTCAGCGCCTGGCGTAGCGGCATGAACAGCGCTTTGCCCTTGGCCCCGGTCGTGGCGGCGACCGCCTGCGTCCAGCTCTTCCAGGTCGTCTGATCGAAGGGCCCTTCCGGCAGCAACGCCGCGGCAGCTGCGGCGAAGGCGGGGTCGGCGATCTCGGGCGTAATCGGACCCTCGACCACCTGCCACCACCCAGCGGCATCGCTCAGCCGCGCGAGATTGCCGCGCACCGCCAGCCAGAACGGTTCCGTCGCGGGAATGTCGAGCGCTGCCAGCCGATCGGCCACGGCGGCGAACCCGAAATGATGCAGCGTCCTCGCCGAGAGCGCCTCAAGCTCGTGCTCGTCGAATTTCGCCGAGGCGCGCGAGACATGGGCGAACTCGACCAGCCCGGCGAGCTCGTCGAGGCTCGCCACGGGTCGTACCGCATCGGAGGTGCCGGTCAGCACCGCCAGCGCCGCAACCGCGAGCGGCTCGACGCCGGCCTCGCGCAGGCCCCTGAGCGAGAGATGGCCGAGGCGCTTGGAGAGCCCCTCGCCACTCGCCGTGGTCAAGAGATTGTGATGGCCGAAGATCGGCAGCGCGCCGCCGAGCGCCTGGATGATCTGGATCTGCACCGCCGTGTTGGTGACGTGGTCCTCGCCGCGGATGACATGGGTGATGCCCATGTCGACATCGTCGACCACCGAGGGCAGCGTGTAGGGATAGGTACCGTCTTCGCGGACCAGAACCGGATCGGAAAGCGAGGCGCAGTCGACATGCGAGGGGCCGCGGACCAGATCGTTCCAGCCGACCTCTTCCCAATCCAGCAGGAAGCGCCAATGCGGTTTGCGGCCCTCGGCCTCCAGCGCCGCCCGCTCGGCTGCCGTCAGCTTCAGCGCGGCGCGGTCATAGACCGGTGGCAAACCGCGCGCGAGCTGGCGCTTGCGCTTGCGGTCGAGTTCGTCGGCGCTCTCATAGCAGGGATAGAGCCGGCCGGCGGCGCGCAGGCGCTCGGCCGCCTCGTCATAGAGGGCGAGTCGCTCCGACTGCTTGATGCTGGCATCGGGGATCACGCCGAGCCAGGCGAGATCCTCAGGGATCGCCGCGGCGAATTCGGGCTTCGAGCGTACCCTGTCGGTGTCGTCATAGCGCAGCAGGAAGCGCCCGCCATGACGCATGGCGAAGAGCCAGTTGAACATGATGGAGCGGGCGTTACCGATGTGAAGATAGCCGGTCGGCGACGGCGCGGTGCGAACGAAAGGTACGGTCATGGCCGGCGCTTTTCGCGCGGGACGGGCGCGAGAGCAAGGGCATCGCCGTTTCGCGCTGCCGGGGCTGTCGACAGGCGCCCTGATTGACGCAAGGTTAGCGACGGAGGGTGGCGGGCTGTCTGAGCGAGGAGGCGAGGATGAGCATCACGGCTTCGGTCGGGCTCGGCGGCAAGAACACCGTTCCCGACACCCGTCTGGTCCAGGCAATGATCAATCCGCATGCGGCAGCGCTCGGCATCGCGCTGCTCGAGGTCGACGGTGATTGCGGACCGCTGACCCGCGGCGGCATCACGCGCTACCAGCAGGTCTTCCTCAAGATCGCGAACCCGGATTCGCGGGTCGACCCTGGCGGCAAGACCTTCCTGCACATGGCCAGCAATCCGGCGCCGGCCGGCGTCGTGGTCAGCGCGATGCGCCTGCCGGTGAAGCTCAAGCCAGGCGATTTCCTGCAGGTGCCGGTGGTGATGGATCCGGCCGACGGCACGGTGCAGGACGCCTACACAGCCTTCGAATACGAGATCTTCGACAAGGGCGCCCGCATGGTCGGGACGGACTATGCCTTCGGCGTGCCCAACGAGATCGAGGTCTGGCCGAGCGCCCAGGTCAGGATCGGCGTGACCCTGGATGCGGGCCTGCTCGCGCATGAGCAGTTCCATTACGATGTCGGCTTCGTCGTCTGCCGGGCGCTGGCGCACCAGCTTACCATCGCCCGCGCCCCGACGATCGCCGGGCTGGTCACCCAGCTCAACAGCCTCGTCGAGTTGCACATCAAGCGCCGCGTCAAGCTGATCCAGCGCCGCTACGACATCGACACCCAGCACGGACAGAACGCCAGATACCAGCGCATCTGGCTCGACCGCATGACCGCCTGCATCGCCAATCCCGCGGCCAACCAGATCGGCGGCTTCTGGCTGTAGGGAGCGCTTCCAGGCTAGGCGGCATCGGCGCGGGACGGCACGTCGCCATTCCGCCTGCGCGGGGCGTGTCCTGTTGCGCCGCAATGCGGGAGCGCGCTAGTTTGCGCCCATTCGATCGGACCCGGTGAAACTCCGGGTGGCTCTTCCGGCCGCCAATCCGCCGGACCACGCAAATGACTGGCTGACCGGCCCGCCTTACGGCGGGGCGCTGACGTCTCTTGCGGATTTTCCTCATGTCCAAGCATTCCACCTATCGCAGGCAATGGTTTTCCAATGTCCGTGGCGACGTGCTGTCCGGCATCGTCGTCGCACTCGCACTCATCCCCGAAGCGATCGGCTTTTCCGTCATCGCCGGCGTCGACCCCAAGGTCGGCCTCTATGCCTCTTTCGCCATCGCCTGCGTCTCTGCCTTCCTCGGCAGCCGGCCGGGCATGATCTCTGCCGCGACGGCCGCCACAGCCGTGCTGATGGTGACGCTCGTCAAGGAGCACGGGCTGCAATACCTCTTTGCCACAACCATTCTGATGGGCGTGCTGCAACTCGCGGCCGGCGTATTGAAGCTCGGACGCCTGATGAACTTCGTCTCGCGCTCGGTGATCACGGGCTTTGTCAACGCGCTCGCGATCCTGATCTTCATGGCTCAGTTGCCCGAGCTGATCGGCGTGCCCTCGCTGACCTATGCGATGATCGCAGCCGGCCTCGCGATCATCTACCTAATCCCCTATCTGACGAAGGCGATCCCCTCGCCGCTGGTCGCGATCGGGGTGCTGACGCTGGTCGCGTGGTGGGCCGGACTCGATCTGCGCCGCGTCGGCGATCTCGGCGAACTGCCCTCGACGCTGCCGATGCTGACGCTGCCGCAGGTGCCGCTGACCTTCGAGACGCTGCGGATCATCTTCCCCTATTCGCTTGCCCTGGCGGCCGTCGGCCTGCTCGAATCCCTGCTCACCGCCCAGATCGTCGACGACATGACGGAGACGCAGAGCAACAAGAACCGCGAATGCTACGGCCAGGGCGCGAGCAACATCGCCTCCGCGTTGATCGGCGGCATGGGAGGCTGTGCGATGATCGGCCAGTCGGTGATCAATGTGCGTTCGGGCGGGCGCGGCCGGCTCTCGACCTTCGTCGCCGGCGCTTTCCTGCTGTTCCTGATCCTCGTGCTCGACGATCTCGTCCGGATCATCCCGATGGCGGCGCTGGTCGCGGTGATGATCATGGTCTCGATCGGCACCTTCTCATGGCGCTCGATCCTCGACCTCGGGCGCAATCCGCTGCCATCCTCCATCGTCATGCTCGCGACCGTCATCACCACGGTGGCAACGCACGATCTCGCCAAGGGCGTGATCGTCGGCGTGCTGCTCTCGGGTGTGTTCTTCGCCGGCAAGGTCGCCCGGCTGGTCCAGGTCGAGAAGCGCGGCGACGAGGCCGAGCCAACCTATTTGGTCCGCGGCCAGATCTTCTTCGCTTCGAGCGAGAGCTTCCTGCGCGGCTTCGCCTTCGACGACGCGCCCGGCCGCGTGACGATCGACGTCAGCCAGGCTCATTTCTGGGACATCACGGCGATCGGCGCGCTCGACAAGGCTGTGCTGCGGTTCCGCGGCGCCGGCGCCGAGGTCACCGTGATCGGCCTCAACGAAGCCAGCGCCACGCTGGTCGAGCGCTTCGGCGAGCACCACAAGGCCGAGGGGGCAAAGCCGGCCCCCGCCCACTGAGGCGGCACGGCCTCAGGCGATTCGTTCAGGCCCCGGGGTAACCGCGCAGCACTCCCACTGCGCCGGAGCGATCAGAAATCGAAGCTCTCGCCGCCCGCCTTGCCGACGCCCTTGACCAGCGTCGCATCGGGCCTGTGGGCGCCGTTGCCGGGGTCGCGGAAGCCGTTGACGATCGGATAGCGCCGGTCGCGGCCGAAGTTCTTGCGAGTGACCTTGACGCCCGGCGCCGCCTGGCGGCGCTTGTACTCGGCAAGATAGAGCAGGCGCTCGACCTTCTTCACCGTCTCGAGATCGTGGCCGCGGGCGACGATGTCGGAAAGCCGCATCTCGTGCTCGATCAGGCAGGCGAGAATGTCGTCGAGGACGTCATAGGGCGGCAGCGAGTCCTGGTCCTTCTGGTTCTCGCGCAGCTCGGCGCTCGGCGGCTTGACGATGATGTTCTCGGGGATCACCTCGCCATCCGGCCCGAGCGCGCCGACCGGCTTCCAGCGGTTGCGCAGCGCGGACAGGCGGAAGACCTCGGTCTTGTAGAGATCCTTGATCGGGTTGTAGCCGCCGTTCATGTCGCCATAGAGCGTGGCGTAGCCGCAGGACATTTCCGACTTGTTGCCGGTCGTCACCACCATCGGCCCGAACTTGTTGGAGATCGACATCAGCAGCGTGCCGCGCACCCGGCTCTGCAGGTTCTCCTCGGTGAGGCCGCGATTGGTGCCGGCGAAGAGCCCGGCCAGCGCCCGCTCAAAGCCCTCGACCGGCTCGGCGATCGAGACGATCTCGTAGGCGACGCCGAGCGCCTCGGCGCAGGCCTTGGCATCGTCCAGGCTCTCCTGCGAGGTGAAGCGATAGGGCATCATCACGCAGCGCACGCGCTCCGCACCGAGCGCGTCGACCGCCATCGCCGCGCAGATCGCGGAATCGATGCCCCCGGAGAGGCCGAGCACGACGCCGGGGAAGCGGTTCTTCTCGACATAGTCGCGCAGCCCGAGGACGCAGGCCGAATAATCGGCCTCGTCGCCACTCTCCACGGCCGTGACCTCGCCTTGCAGGCAGTGCCAGCCCTCGGGCCCGCGCTCCCATTGCGTCAAGACCAGCGCCTCGCGGAAGGCAGGAAGCTGGTGGGCGAAGCTGCGGTCGGCGTTGAGGACGAAGGAGGAGCCTTCGAAGACCAGTTCGTCCTGGCCGCCGAGCTGGTTGAGATAGACCATGGGCAGACCGCTCTCGACGACGCGGGCGACGGCGACGTTGAGCCGTTCCTCGATGACGCTACGGCGGAAGGGCGAGCCGTTCGGCACCAGCAAAATCTCGCCGCCGGTCTCGGCGATGCACTCGACGACCTCGTCGCCCCAGATGTCCTCGCAGACCGGGATACCCAGGCGGATCCTGTCCCGGAACACCACCGGGCCCGGCAAGGGACCGGGCTCGAACACCCGCTTCTCGTCGAAGACGCCGTAATTGGGCAGGTCGACCTTGAAGCGCACCGACTGGATCAGCCCGCCATCGAGCAGGGCATAGGCGTTGTAGAGCTTGCCGTCCTCGAGCCAGGGCAGGCCGAAGAGCAAGGCTGGACCGCCATCGGCGGTCTCGCGCGCCAATTCCTCGCAGGCCTTGCGGCAGGCGTCCTGGAAGGCCGGCTTCAGCACCAGATCCTCTGGCGGATAGGCCGAGAGGAAGAGTTCCGAGAACATCACCAGCTCGGCGCCGAGCGTCGCCGCCTCGCGCCTTGCGGTGCGAACCTTCTCGGCATTGCCGGCGACATCGCCGACGGTCGGGTTGAGCTGGGCCAGGGCCAGGCGGAGCGTGTTCGCGGTCATGATCCGGATTTAGCTTGCGGGCGTGAGAGCGGCAACGGCAGCGCGTGCGTGCCGGTCTGCGTTTGCGCGTTGTCCCCTGTCCCTCCTCGCAGGTTCTCCCGGACGGCGATCAGCTCAAGGTCGAACGAAAATCGGCGGAGTAGCGCAATTCGCGCATCGGACGGACGAGCCGGGTGGTCTCGTCATAGATCGGATGCGCCTTGAAAGCCTGAAGCGCCGCCTCGTCGGCGAACTCGCCATAGACGACGATGTCGATGTCGTTGCCGTAGGGGTCGATCTTGCCGTTGGCGACGACCTCGAAGGCGAGCGAATGCGGGATCTCGCCGAGGCGGCGCAGGGCATGGAGGATCGTCTCGCGCTGCGCAGGGTCCTTCGCCGTGAAGAACACGATGTGACGTAGCATTGTCTCGTTCCCGAACTCGCTGGACCGGCCGCGCCGGCTTTCCGGCGGACTGTTAGCGGCCGGCCGGCCGAGTCGTCGATGCGGCCTGAGGACTCAGCGCGCCATCGGCCGGGAATGCCGCATCATTAACCCGGTATTAGGGTTAATCGGGCATGAATCATCGCCGAGCCTGCCGCACTCTCTGTCGGCGGCTGTTCGGAGAGTCATCGATGCGTGCTGCATCTATCGCCGCCCTCACCCCGGTCGTCGCGATGGCCTGTGCGCTCACGCTGCCGCAGGCGGCGCAGGGCGCCGACTATCTCAGGGGCTCGCAGATCGAACAGCCGATCGAGGCGCCCTCCTTCGGTGCCGGCGCTTTCGACTGGTCGGGCTTCTATTTCGGCGGCTTCGCCGGCCAGAGCGAAACCGAATTCGAACCGGGGCCTGGTCTGCCGGACCTCGCCCGCTCCGCCTTCCGCAACACGGCACTCGGCCAGACCGTCGATATGGGCCAGTTCGTCGTCGACCAGGGAGCACGGCGCGACAGCGGCACCAATTTCGGCGGCTTCCTCGGCTATAATTACCTGTTCGGCGATGTCGTGCTCGGACTCGAGGCGGACTATACGCGCGCGGACCAGGGCTATGGCTTCCGCGACTTCATCGCGCGCCGCACCACCGCCGGCGGCCAGACACTCGACTGGTCGATGGACACCAAGCTCGGGGCGCGGTTGCACGACTATGCCACGGCACGCCTGCGCATGGGCTACGCCTATGGGCGGATCATGCCCTTCGCCACCATCGGTGCCGCCTTCGGCCGCTTCGACGCCTATTCAACGATCGATGCGACGGCCGCGATCGTCACCAACGCCAACACCGCGACCGAGACATCACGCATGGCGGCAGGCTATCCGCTGCGCGTCGGCGTCGCCCGCAAGAACATCTGGGGCTTCGGCATGGCGTTCGGCGCCGGCGTCGACTGGGCCGTGACCGACAATCTCCTCCTGCGCGCCGAGTACCAGTATATCGGCTTCGGCGAGGTCGAGGGCACGAGTACGACGGTCAACACCGGACGCATCGCGGCCGCACTGAAATTCTGACGCAACCTACGGATCGCAAAAAAGGGCCGCAGCTGAGCTGCGGCCCTCTTGCTTTGTGCGCGTGCCCCGCAGGCCGATAGCGGCCTATTCGGCCGCCTCGACCTCGGGACGAGCCCGTCCGGAACGCTCGCGCTTGACCAGTTCGGCGACGAGGAAAGCCATCTCCAGCGCCTGCTCCGCGTTGAGGCGCGGATCGCAGAAGGTGTGATAGCGATCGTTCAGATCGGCGTCGGTCATGCCGCGGGCGCCGCCCGTGCATTCGGTGACGTTCTTGCCCGTCATCTCCAGATGCAGGCCGCCGGCATAGGTGCCCTCGGCCTGATGGACGGCGAAGAAGTTCTTCACCTCGGAGAGGATCAGGTCGAAGGGCCGGGTCTTGTAGCCGCTCGCCGCCTTGACGGTGTTGCCGTGCATCGGATCGCAGGACCAGACGACATTGCGCCCTTCCCGCTTGGTGGCGCGCACCAGGGCCGGCAGATGGTCGAAGACCTTGTCGGCGCCGAAACGGGCGATCAGCGTCAGGCGGCCGGGCTGGTTCTGCGGATCGAGCGCGTCGATCAGCTTGAGCAGCTCGTCCGGCTTCAGCGACGGCCCGCATTTCAGGCCGATCGGATTGCGGATGCCGCGGAAGAACTCGACATGGGCATGGTCGAGCTGGCGCGTGCGGTCGCCGATCCAGAGCATATGGCCGGAGGTGTCGTACCATTCGCCGGTGGTCGAGTCGGTGCGGGTCATCGCCTGCTCATAACCGAGCAGCAGCGCCTCATGGCTGGTGTAGAACTCGGTCGAGCGCATCTCGGGATGCGTTTCCGGATCGATGCCGATGGCGCGCATGAAGTCGAGCGCCTCGGTGATGCGCTGCGCGACCTCGTCATAGCGGCCCGACTGGGGGCTGTCCTTGACGAAGCCGAGCATCCAGCGATGCGCGTTGTCGAGATTGGCGTAGCCGCCGGACGCGAAGGCACGGATCAGATTCAGCGTCGCCGCCGACTGGCGATAGGCCTCGAGCTGACGGCGCGGATCCGGAATCCGGGCCTCGGCCGTGAACTCGTTCTCGTTGATGATGTCGCCCTTGTAGCTCGGCAGCTCGACGCCGCCGATCGTCTCGGTCGGGGCCGAGCGCGGCTTGGCGAACTGGCCGGCGATGCGCCCGACCTTCACCACCGGCGAACCGCCGGCGAAGGTCAGCACCACCGCCATCTGCAGGAAGAGCCGGAAGAAATCGCGGATGTTGTCGGCCGAATGCTCGGCGAAGCTCTCGGCGCAGTCACCGCCCTGGAGAAGGAAGGCCTCGCCGGCCGCGACCTTGCTCAACGCCCGTTTGAGCTTGCGCGCCTCGCCTGCAAAAACGAGCGGCGGAAAGCCGGCGAGCTGCTGCTCAACCGCCTTCAAGGCTGCCTGGTCCGGATATTCCGGCATCTGCTGGACGGGCTTTGCCCTCCAGCTCTCGGGCGTCCACCGCTCGGACATCATAGTGCTCCTGATTTCACAAATCGCGCCTGCGTTAACCTCTTTTGAAGCGCGAAGGCCGGCCTATACACCCCAAGACCGCCGCTGACCACCGCTACGGCAACGAGCAAGCCAGAACTCCAGCGCCCGACAGGCGAAAAACCGCGTGCCGGCAAGCGCCTCGCGCCTTCGGCCACGATCGCGGTCGGACCTGCGAGCCATGAGCTCAACCCGCCCGGGGACCGCCTGCGGCGGTGCCGGGCCAGACAAGGACGATCCGCCCATGCCCAAGCGCAGCGTTTCCTCGGACCGCGTCTACAAGAGCCGGCTGCCCTTCGCCCAGGCCACGATCGCCGGCGACTTCATGTTCGTCTGCTGCGTCGGCGCGGATCTGCAGGGGAAGTACGCCATCGGCGATGCAAGGCGCCAGACCCAGCAATGCATCGACAATATCAGGGCCCTGCTCGAAGAGGCCGGCGCGAGCCTGAAAGACGTGGTCAAGTGCACCGTCTATGTCACCGACCGCGCCTATTGGGAGCCGATGAACGAGGTCTATTTCGCGAATTTCGCCGAGGAACCGCCGCACCGGGTCTCCTGCATCGTCAACGGGCTGGGCTCTCCCGACTGCCTTGTCGAGATCGACGCCACCGCCTATCTCGGCAAGGCTGGCTGAGCGCGAAGCCCGGCGCGCCGCGTAGGCTCAGCCGTCGCGCGCTTCCTTGAGCAGCCAGTCGCGGAACAGGCGGATCTTGCGGGCGTTGCGGCGCCTGGTCGGATAGGTCAGCCAGTAGTCCTGCCCGTCGCGCAGCATCACGTCGAAAGGCTGGACCAGCACGCCCTGGTTCAGCTCCCGCCGAAAGAAGGCCGGCTGCGCCATCACCGCGCCGTTCCCGGCCAGCGCTGCCGTGACCTCGAACTGCTGCACGACGAGATCGATCCGCGCTTCACCAGCCTGGTCCGCCGAGGCCCCCGCCGCGGCGAACCAGCCGGCCCAGGATTTCGGACAGCCGAAGCGCGGCACCGCCAGCAGATCCGATGGCTGCGCCGCGCCACCGAGATGCCGGAACAGCCCCGGGCCACAGAGCGGGGTGTATTCATTGGTCATCAGCCAGTGCGCCTCCAGCCCCGGCCATTGCCCGCTGCCGCGCCGGATGACGACGTCACAATCGTCGAGCTCCGGTTGACGCTGGCTCACTTGAGGAACCAGCCGGATGGCGAGACTGGGATTGGCGCACTGGAACAGGCCGAGCCGTGGAGCCAGCCAGTTCGCGGCGATCGTCGGCAGCGCCTGCACCGAAAGCACGCCTTCGGCCGTCTCGGTGACGGCAGCGAAGGCGCCGCGCAGGCCGTCGAACGCATCGGTCACCGAAACGCCCAGCCTTTCCCCAGTCTCGGTGAGGACGACGCCGCGCGGCCGGCGCCGGAACAGCGGCGCGCCGAGCCGCTCCTCCAGGAGCTTGATCTGATAGCTCACCGCAGCCTGCGTCATGCCGAGCTCGGCTGCGGCCAGGGTGAAGCTGCCATGCCGCACCGCTGCCTCGAAGGCCCGCACGGCACTGAGCGGCGGCAGGCCGATCGCCAGATCAGACATCAGCTGTCCTTATGCGTCAGACATGAAATCCGGTTTGTCCGCGGCGCCCTCGATCGGCATTCCCTAGCGAAAGATCGACTTTCCCGGGAGCCGAACGATGACGGCCGAAACTAGCAGAAAAAACGGATATGTCAGCCTTATGCCGCCCCTGAAGCTGCGCTGGCCCCGCTTCCTGAGGCGAACACGGGGAAACAAGGTCACGCTGGACGCACGCCTCGACCCGGAAGGGCTGAGCGCTCACATGAGCCGTGACCTCGGCCTGAACGACGCAAGCCTGCTTTATGACAGCAGGCGCTCGGACCGCGAGCCGTGAGGCCACGCGCGAACCGCCGAAGCGCTCATCGCGAGGCGGAAGCAAAGCGCGCGTCGTGAAAGAGCGGGCTTTTGGACGGTTTCGCGCGCCCTCAGAGCGCGCTCTTGCGGGCCGTGCGCATGGTGACGAGCTCCTCCGCGGCGCTTGGATGCAGAGCGATGGTGCGGTCGAAATCGGCCTTGGTCGCGCCCAGGGTCACGGCGATGGCGACGGCCTGGATGATCTCCCCCGCATCATGGCCGAGAATGTGGACGCCCAGCATCCTGTCGGTCTTCGCGTCGACCACGAGCTTCATGTAGATGCGCTCCTGACGGCCCGAAATAGTCGCCTTCATCGGCCGGAAACCGGCCTCGAAGACGCGCAGTTCATGACCGGCAGCGACCGCCTGCTGCTCGGTGAGGCCGACGGTGCCGATCTCCGGCGTGGTGAAGACCGCCGAGGCGACGATGCTGTGGTCGGTCGTCCAGGGTTTGCCGCCGAAGGTCGAGTCGGCGAAGGCGTGGCCCTCGCGGATCGCGACCGGGGTCAGGTTGATCCGGTTGGTGACGTCGCCGACCGCGTGGATCGAGGGCACGCTCGACGCCGACCCCTCGTCGACCAGGATCTGCCCGATCGGCCCGAGCTTGACGCCGGCCGCCTCGAGCCCGAGCCCGGTCGTGTTGGGCCGGCGGCCGGTGGCGACCAGAACGACATCGGCATCGATAGGCTCGCCACCGGCGCAATGGGCGCGGCGCGTGCCGTCGCCCAGCAACTCGATGCGGTCGATGGTGCAGCCGAGCCTGAAGGTGATGCCGGCATGGGCGAGCGCCTCGCGCAGGCGGGTGCGGATATCCTCGTCGAAGCCGCGCAGCACGTTGTCGCCACGATGCAGCACGGTGACGGCGACGCCGAGCCGCGCGAACAGGCTGGCGAATTCGAGCGCGATATAGCCGCCGCCGACGACCAGAAGGCGGCGGGGCAGTTCCGGCAGATGGAAGATCTCATTGGAGGAGATCCCGTATTCGCCGCCCGGGATCGGCGGATCGAAGGCCGGGTAACCGCCGGTGGCGACGAGGATATGGCGGGCCCGGACGGGTTTGCCGCTGCGCTGCAGCCTTACGGTGCGCGCGTCCTCGACGACGGCACGCTCCTCGTGGATCTGGACCAGCGCCGCTTCCAGCCCCTTGCGATAGAGTCCGGAGAGCCGGCCGACCTCGTTGGCGACGGCATCGCGCAGGGTCGGCCAGTCGAATTCCGGCTTGCCGAGCTTCCAGCCGAAGCCGGCGGCATCCTCGAACTCGTCGGCGAAGCGGCTGGCATAGACGAAGAGCTTCTTCGGCACGCAGCCGCGGATCACGCAGGTGCCGCCGATACGGTCCTCCTCGGCGATCGCCACGCTGGCGCCGTGGCCGGCGGCGATGCGGGCAGCACGGGTGCCGCCCGAGCCGGCACCGATGACGAAGAGGTCGACGTCGAACGCGCTCATGTCCTGTCCTCGAGATTTCGCATGTCTATGGGAGCAGCGGCGAACAGCAGCGCCGCAAGGGTCAGGACGGCGATCCACCAGCCCTGCCAGGCGCCGTGCGCGACCACGACGATCGCGAAGCAACCGGCGAAGAAGGCGGCAGGCATCGCCGGCCGCGGCGGCGGCAGCCGTCTCAAGCGAGCGAGCAGCAGCAAGCCGGCCCCCGAAAGCAAGGCGGCTCCGACGAGGCCGGTATCGACCCAGGCCTGCAAGGGGGCGCTATGGGGATGGCCGATAGCCAGCATCGCCCGGCGCGGAGGCGAAATGGTCTGCGCGACCGGATCCTGGTCCAATGTCGCGGCGGCGTTGAAGCCGTAGCCGCGCAACGGCCGCAGCATCGCCGCCTCGCCGAAGGTCTCCCAGATGTCGATGCGGACCTCGTGCGAAGGCTGGAGATGGCTGCGCAGCGAGGCCGGCAGCTGCGCCTCCAATGTCGGCCCGATCGCCGGGGCGAGCGCCATGGTGGCGAGAAAGGCGGCCGCCGTAGCGGCGAGCATCAGCCGCGGCGCCGCGGCAAAGACGACCCTGGCTGCGACCATCACGACGAGGCCGAGCTTGGCCGCCTCGCTGTCGGAAGCGAAGACCAGGGTCGCGACGACGAGGCCGAGCAGGCAGGCCAGGACGCAGTCGCGCCTTGCCCCTTCGCGCCAGAGGCGGTCGATCACCGGAACCGCCAGGACGAGGCAGGTGAGCGCGGCGCGGTTGAAGTAGAAGCTCTCCTGGCGCCGGTCGAGGGCGAGCCATTTGCGCAGCGCGAACTCAGTGGCGAACTCGTAATAGAGCAGGCAGGACGCCAGGATCACCGTGACCGCGAGCACGCGCATGAAGCGCCGGGAGGGATGGAAGGCGCCGCTCGCCACGATCGTCAGCCCGGCGAGCAGCGGCAGCACGAATTCGCCCCACATCCGCAGGCCGGCCGCCGGGCGATGGCTCCAGCCCGCGCTGACCAGGGCCCAGAGCGCGAAGCCCAGCAACAGAACCCCGATCGGCGCGCGCAGCAACGGCGCAACGCCACGCCACAGCCCACCGACGCCGCCTCGCGTCAGCCCCGCCACAAGAAAAGCAAGCGCCGCCAAACCGAGGAACAGCGGCGCTGAGCGCGTCGCGGCCCACATGGCGAGAGGAAGGGCGGCGAGCAGACCATGGCCGACCGCGGCGGCGGCTCCGGCAAGGGGGGTGCCCGTCGCCACGGGAGAAGCAGATCGAGACATCGGCGTGCTCTTACGCCATCGCGCCGGCGCGCAACAGGGGCGTCCGGCGACGTCGTGAAAGACCTTGACTTGGGATTGATCAATCAGGCGCAATTGACCGACCGGGCGACGCGATGTCACAGGCAGGCGCCTACAACATTTTGCGCGGAACGGCCGCGCGCGGGAGGTAGAACATGCTGACAGCCATTCTGAAGCGCGGCGCCGTCACGGCGGTCGCGCTCGCCGGCCTGACCACGGCCGCCTTCGCCCAGCTCGAACTGAAGATCATGGCTCCCGCCGCGCCCGGCGGCGGCTGGGACGGCACGGCCCGCTCGATGCAGCAGGCGCTGACCGCCGCCGGCATCGCCAAGAGCGTCCAGGTGACCAATGTCACCGGCGCCGGCGGCACGATCGGCCTCGCCCAGTTGATCGGCGCCAAGGGCGACGGCAATCAGCTGATGGTCAACGGCTTCGTCATGGTCGGCGCGATCCTGCTCAACAAATCGCCGGTCAACCTGAGCCAGGCCACGCCGATCGCGCGACTGACCGCCGAGGCGCTGGTCATCGTCGTTCCCGCCGACTCGCCGATCAAGACCGCCAAGGATCTCGCCGAGCGCGTCAAGGCCGACCCGGCCAAGGTGACCTGGGCCGGCGGCTCGGCCGGCGGCGCCGACCACATCCTCGCCGCGCTCTTCGCCGAGGCCGCCGGCGGCGATCCCAAGAAGATCAACTACATCCCGTTCTCGGGTGGCGGTGAGGCGCTGGCCGCCATGCTCGGCGGCCGGGTCACGGCCGGCATCTCCGGCTATGGCGAGTTCGAAGGCCAGATCAAGGCCGGCAAGCTGCGCGTGATCGGCGTCAGCGCGAGCAAGCGCCTCGACAATGCCCCCGACGCGCCCACCCTGAAGGAAGGCGGCGTCAATCTCGAGCTGCTGAACTGGCGTTCGGTCGTGGCGCCCCCCGGCCTGACCGACGCGCAGAAGGCGACGCTGTCCGGCGCCATCGACAAGATGGCGAAGTCGAAGGAATGGGCCGAGATTCTCAAGGCCCGCGGCTGGGACGACGCCTATCTCGCCAGCGCCGAGTTCGACGCCTTCCTGAAGGCAGAGACCGTGCGCGTCGAGAAGGTGATGCGTGATGTCGGCATGGTGAAGTAAGCCGATTCCGTTCGACCGGTGGGCGGCGTCGCCGCCCACCCTTTCCTGCTCCCGCTCGACGGCAAGCCCATGTCCCGCACAATCGACCGCCCTGCCCTCGTCGTCGGGCTGCTTCTGCTGGCTGCGGCGGCGATCGTCGCCTTCGACGCCTCGCGCCAGACGATCACCTCGAACTACGGCGTCGGCCCGACCGCCATGCCCTATGTCGTCTGCGCCGGGCTCGTCGTGCTCGGCCTCGCGCATCTCGTCGTGGCCTTCAAGGAAGGGCTGCCGAAGCCGGAAGTGGCCGATGTGCGGGCGCTGCTCTGGATCGGCGGCGGGCTCGCAGGGCTGATCGCCTGCATCGCGCTGGGCGGCGGCTTCATCGTCGCCACCGCGATCCTGTTTTCCTGCACGGCACGTGGCTTCGGCCGCGACGCGTTGCCGGCCGACATCGCGATCGGCCTCGTGCTCGGCAGCGCGATCTATCTGCTCTTCCTCAAGCTCCTGACCCTGTCGCTGCCGGCCGGGCCGCTCGAACGGCTGCTGGGCTGAAAGGCGCATCCGATGGACACCCTGCTCTCCCTCGCCAACGGCTTCTCCGTCGCCTTCGAGCCCTCCAAGCTGCTGTTCTGCCTGATCGGCGTGTTCCTCGGCACCGCCGTCGGCGTGCTGCCCGGCATCGGGCCGGCGCTGACGGTCGCCCTCTTGCTGCCGGTGACCTTCAAGCTCGATCCGGCCGGCTCGCTGATCATGTTCGCCGGCATCTATTACGGCGGCATGTATGGCGGCTCGACGACCGCAATTCTGCTCAATGCACCCGGCGAGAGCGCCTCGCTGGCGACAGCGCTCGAAGGCTCGAAGATGGCCAAGGCCGGGCGCGGCGGGCCGGCGCTTGCCACCGCCGCCATCGGCTCCTTCGTCGCCGGCTTGATCGCCACGATCGGCCTTGCCTTCCTCGCGCCCTGGCTGGTCGAGCTCGCGATCAAGTTCGGGCCCTGGGATTATTTCGCGCTGATGATCGTCGCCTTCGTCACGGTCTCGGCGACCTTCGGCGACTCGCCGCTGCGCGGCCTGACCAGCCTGTTCCTCGGCATGCTGCTCGGGCTCGTCGGCATCGACAAGCTGACCGGACAGGCGCGCCTGACCTTCGGCGTGCCGGAACTGCTCAACGGCATCGAGGTGACGACGCTCGCTGTCGGCCTGTTCGCGGTCGGCGAGGCGTTCTACGTCGCGTCGAAGCGCTGGCGCGAGCCTGAGGAGATCATCCCGATCAAGGGCTCGCTCTGGATGACGAAGCAGGACTGGAAGCGCTCCTGGGCGCCCTGGCTGCGCGGCACCGCCTACGGTTTCCCGATCGGGGCGCTGCCGGCCGGCGGCGCGGAGGTGCCGACCTTCCTGTCCTATTCGACCGAGAAGAAGCTCTGCAAATATCCCGAGGAGTTCGGCAAGGGGGCGATCGAGGGCGTCGCCGGGCCTGAGGCCGCCAACAACGCCTCGGCCGCCGGCACGCTGGTGCCACTGCTGACGCTCGGCCTGCCGACCTCGGCGACCGCCGCGATCATGTTGGCCGGCTTCCAGCAATACGGGCTCAACCCCGGGCCATTGCTCTTCGCCGAGAAGCCGGACCTGGTCTGGGGCCTGATCGCCTCGCTCTTCGTCGCCAACGTCATGCTGGTGATCCTGAACCTGCCGCTGATCGGGCTCTGGGTCCGGCTGCTGGCAGTGCCGCAGCCCTGGCTCTATGCCGGCATCCTCGTCTTCGCGACCATGGGCACGCTCGCGGTCAATCCCTCGCCGGTCGAGCTCGGCATGCTCTTCCTCTTCGGCTATCTCGGCTATCTGATGCGCCGCTACGACTATCCGGTGGCACCGATGGTGGTCGGCCTGATCCTCGGGCCGATGGCGGAAGCGCAATTGCGACGCGCCTTGCAGATCAGCCTCGGCGACCCGATGATCCTGCTCGAAAATCCGGGCTCGGCGACATTGCTCGGCATCGCCTTCATCGCGCTCGTCGCTCCGTTCGTGATGAAGGGGCTGAACCGGTTCAAGGCGGCGGAGGATTAGCCACCCCGGCCCTGCCGCCCGCACTTGCGAAACCAACAAAAAACCGCCGGTGCTGCCACCGGCGGTTTTGTTTCTGCAACGATGCTGGTTCGCTCAGAGCTGGTGGCCGCGCTTGCGCATCTCGGCATAGAAGCGGTCATAGAGCAGGTTGCTGGTCGCCACGCTCCAGGGCTGCAGCAGGGTATAGATCTCGTCGATGACCTCGGGCCGGAACGAGTTGTAGCGCTGGCCGACCGGCGAGTTGAAGAAGGCGGCGACCTCCTTGAGATCGGCCTCGGTCATCTTGCCGGCGAAAGCGCGCGCCGAGGTGTCGACGATCTCGCCGCGCTTGGCTTCGGCATCGTCCTTGAGGCTGGCAAGGACGTCTTCGATGTCCTTCTTCAGCTCGGGGCGGGTCGTGCCGACGCTCTGGCGGACGCCCGCGACGAACTCGGTGTAGATCGAATCGAAGGACTGGGCGAGCCCCGACGAGACGACGACCTCGCGAGCTGCCTTGAGATGCTCGGGGCTTGGCCCCTGCTGCGCCGAGGCAGGCGCGGCAAACAGCGCCAGCGAAAGGATCGCGCCGGCAAGGCTGTGACGGATCATGCAGGTTTCCCCTTTGTCGAAGCGCGCGCGATCAGACGCGCCACATGCGGCGGTGCACGGACCGACACACCAGTGGCCGCTCTTAGAACATGTCCAGCCAAAGTGGAAACCACTTTTGCTGGGCATGTTCGCTGCCCGGGCATTGCCGGGAAAACGGGCGCGAACGTGGCGACGAGCGGCTTCAGTCGCGCTGCGCCGCGATGTCCCCAAGTATCTGCACGCCCTCGGGCCGCGCGATGAAAGCCGCCGTCGCCAGGCCGATGAACAGGCCGCTCTCGACCACGCCCGGCACCTGGTTGAGCAAAGCCGCAAGCCGCTCGGGATCGGCGATGCTGCCGAGATGGGCGTCGAGAATGAAATGGCCGCCATCGGTCAGAAGGGTCGTCCCGTCCGGCCGCTTGCGCAGCACGAGCTCGCCATTCGCGCCCGAAGCGGCGATGGCCGCCGCGACTGCCTGCCTGGTCGCCTCGAGCCCGAAGGGCACGACCTCGATCGGCAGCGGAAAGCGTCCGAGGGTTCCGACCAGCT
This sequence comes from Allobosea sp. NPDC055594, assembly GCF_053618995.1. Lineage (NCBI taxonomy): Bacteria > Pseudomonadati > Pseudomonadota > Alphaproteobacteria > Hyphomicrobiales > Alloboseaceae > Allobosea > Allobosea sp. NPDC055594. Next base: position 459 of record NZ_JBSHIO010000013.1, on the reverse strand, counting down.
TGCCGGCATCGGCGATCACGACCATGCGCTTCGAGGCCGCCGCGACGATCTTCTCGCGCAGCAGGGCGGCGCCGCCGCCCTTGATGAGCCGGAGCTCGGCATCGACCTCATCGGCGCCGTCGATGGTCAGGTCGAGCTCCGGCGTCAGATCGAGGGTCGACATCGGAATGCCGAGGCTCTCGGCCTGCGCCTGGGTCGCTTCCGAGGTCGCGACGCAGATGACCTGCAGGCCCTGCGCGACTCTGGCGCCGAGGCCGTCGACGAAGAGCTTCGCAGTCGAGCCGGTGCCGAGGCCGAGCCGCATGCCGGGCGCGACCAGCGCGAGGGCCGCGTCGGCCGCCGCCTTCTTCAGAGCGTCGCTCACGCGCCGAGCCCTCCCATCAGCATGTACTTGATCTCGACGAACTCATCGATGCCGTGCAGCGAGCCCTCGCGTCCGAGGCCGGATTCCTTGACGCC
>NZ_JBSHIO010000012.1:65296-120691 GCF_053618995.1 Allobosea sp. NPDC055594 | reverse complement strand
AAGATCGGGATCTCGCCGCGGTTCAGCGCCGCGATCTTGCCGGCGTCCAGGTCGACGCAGATCACCTCATGGCCGAAATCAGCGAAGCACGCCCCGGAAACAAGGCCGACATAGCCCGAGCCAATCATCGTAACGCGCATAAGGCACTCTTATCCTGTTGCCCGGCGGGCCTGCCGGATGGCGCAGCCCCTATAGCAAATCGGTCGCCAGGCAAATTCGCGACGCGCTTGGCTCAGGCCGGAAGCGTGTCCGGGGTTGCCGGATAGATCGAGGCGATCAGCCCGCGTCCGGCCTCGCCGCGCAGCTTCAGCGGGCGCGCGGCCTCGATTCGCAGGCCCTGGTCATGAGCGAGCGGTGTCGCCGCGCCCTCGACCTCGAGGGCCAGCGGGCCGGCCGCCGCGTAGACGATATGCGTTCCCGGCTGGAGGAAGAGGGCCGAGCCTTCCTGCAGCACGCCGAGCGCGATTCTCGCTATGCTGCGGTCGGCGATCAGGTTGACGACCTCGACCGGGCCGTCCTCGAGCCGGCTGACGATGCTCAAGCCCCCGTCATAGCCGATCGGGCGAAAGGGCTCGCGCAGGGAGAGCTCACCGTCAGGCGTCTCCAGCACCAGGCCGCGACCGGTCACGACCACCTGCTGGCGATCATGGCCCGCATAATCCGAAAAGGGGGCCGCGGCCGAGATGGACGTACGGCCGAGCCGCCAGACCAGTCCTTCCTCGGAGCCCATGGCGGCGAAGTCACGGTAGCGCGCGGCGATGTCGATCGAGATACCGCCGCCATTCTTCCAGGGCGCCCGGCCGTACTCGGCCGGATCCAGCAGCGTCAGCGCGAGGCCGTCGGGCCCCGAGCTATCAGATGTAGTCGTCTTCGGGGGCGGGGGCATCCGTCTCCAGGAGCGGCTCGTTCGAGGGATTGCGGTTCAGCACGACGACCGGGGTGCCGGTCGGTACGCGGCTGTGCAGGTCGATGATGTCCTGATTGAACAGGCGGATGCAACCCGAGGACACCGCCTTGCCGATCGACCAGGGCTCGCTGGTGCCATGGATGCGGTAGAGCGTGTCCTGGCTGCCCTGGTAGAGATAGAGCGCGCGCGCGCCGAGCGGGTTCTCGAGCCCCGGCTTCATGCCGCCGGCCCAGGGAGCATTCCGCTCGGGCTCGCGCTTGATCATCGCGGCGGTCGGCGTCCAGCGCGGCCAGGCCGCCTTGCGCGCCACGGTGGCGCGGCCACGCCAGGACATGCCCTGCTTGCCGACGCCGATGCCGTAGCGGATGGCGCGGCCGTTCTCGCGCACGAGGTAGAGATAGCGCGCGGAGGTGTCGACGACGATCGTGCCGGGCGCCTCATTGGTGCGGTAGTTTACTTCCTGCCGCAGGAAACGCGTTTCGACCTCGGAAATGTCAGTGGCCGGCAGCGGGAACGTCTCCTCCGGCCGCTCGTCATACATCGAAAGGAAAGCGGCGTTCTGATGGATCGGCGCCCGCACCTCATAGGGCTGCTGCGCCGTGCTGATACAGCCGGTCAGCGCGACCGGTGCGAACGCGGAGGCGAGGGTGACGAACCGGCGGCGGGAGAGCTGGTCGGGGGCGGCAGGCTGGCGGGAGGGCATGAACTCGGCTCGTGAATAGGGCAACTGGCGGCGAAAACGATTGGAGGGCCGGTCGGTTCCAAAGAGCCGTGTCCGGCGGACGGCTTTTCACTTCGCGGTTTGGCATGGCGCTCGGGTGAAGACGATATGGCGAAAGTAAGGCCGCCGCAGAGCGTTGCCTGGATGCAACAGTTTTTCATGCGCCGCGCGCATGACGAAATTCGGCGGCTCGCGCTTGCGCGGGCGGCCCGCCCGGCCGCCCTACCGGGAAATTCGATCAGAATGTCGTGATATGCTCAGTTTAACAGCAGTTTAAGCGAGTTTTAAAGGTTGCTCGGCAAATCTTTCTTCAATCTTCGGGTTTCCGGCGGCGCGCGGCCATCGGACGGAGGCAGTTGACCCGCGGCCGCGTGCCCGGGGCTGGGGAGCGCGGGACGCGATGAAATCGATTCGCTTCAAGATTTTGGCGATGCTGGGGATTATTGCCGTCGGCGCGGTTCTGTCGGCCGGGCTTGGCCTCTATGCGCTTTCCCGCTCTCATGATCTCAATCTCCGCTCTGACGTGCAGGGCGAGATCACCTTGCTGACCGAGCGACTCAACACGCAGGTCTTTGCTGTCGTGATGGATTCGCGCGGCATCTACATGTCGAAGACCCCGCAGGAGGCCGAGCCCTTCGCCAAGACGAAGGAGGCGCGCTTCCCGGTGATGCGCAAGCTCGCGGCCGATCTCGTCGCACGCGTGCCGGTGGCGGAGCGCGAATCCGCCCTGAAGGTCCAGAAATCGGTCGATGAGTTCATCGCCTTTCGCGCCGAGACAATCAGGCTCGGCCGCGAGATCTCGACCGCTGCCGCCGACGAGCAAGGCAATAACGATCTCAACCGAGCCAATCGGCGCGCCCTGAACGACAATCTCGTCGCCTTCGCCAAGCGCAACGAGGCCGTCGGCGATGCGCTCGCCGAGGAGGCCGCCAATTTCACCCGGCAGGTTCAGTGGATTCTGCCGCTCTTGCTGTTCTCCACCCTGATCGCCTCGTTCGCTGCCGCCATGCTGTTCGCCCAGCGCTCGATCACGCGCCCGCTGCTCGATCTCGGGCAGGCGATGGACCGCGTCACCGCGGGCGACACGCAGATCGAGGTTCCCCACACCAAGCGCGGCGACGAAATCGGCGCCATGGCGCGCGCCCTCGCCGTGCTGCGTCAGAGCACGGAGCAGGTCGCGCTGCTGCAGGCCCAGGAGCGGGCGGCGGCGGAGGAGCGGTTGGCGCGGGCCGAATCCATGGCTCTCGTGGTTTCCGATGTCGGCACGGTCGTTGCCGCCGCCGCAGCCGGCGATTTCTCGGCACGACTGGCGCTCGACGGGGCCGATGCCGAGATGGCGAAGCTGGTCGCCGGCATCAACGAGATCAATCGCGTCGTCGACGCCGCCACCACCGAGTTCGCCGAGGCTCTCCAGGCGATCGCGGCCGGCGATCTCACGCATCGTATCGACAGCGCCTATCGCGGCCGCTTCGCCGATCTCAAGGGCGCGATCAACGACACCGCCGACAAGCTGTCGCTGACGCTGCGCACCATCCAGGCGACCGCCGGCGATGTCGGGCTTTCGGCGCGCGAGATCGCGACCGGTGCAGACGATCTTTCGAAGCGCACGGAGGAGCAGGCCTCCTCGCTCGAGGAGAGCGCCGCCACGACCGAGGAACTCGCGGCCTCGGTCAAGGCGTCGGCGCAGGCCGCGCAGCAGGGCGTCGTTCTGGCCGGTGAGGCCATGGCGGTCGCGCAGACCGGCGGGGGCATCGTCAACGAGGCGGTTTCCGCGATGGCCCGTATCGAGGACGCCTCGCGCAAGATCTCGGACATCATCCGGGTGATCGACGACATCGCCTTCCAGACCAATCTTCTGGCGCTGAACGCGGCGGTCGAAGCGGCGCGCGCCGGCGACGCCGGCAAGGGTTTCGCCGTGGTGGCGAGCGAGGTGCGTACGCTGGCACAGCGTTCGGGCGAGGCGGCCAAGGATATTTCCGGGCTGATCTCCTCCTCGAACACCGAGGTCGAGGCGGGCGTGAAGCTGGTCCGTCAGGCCGGCGATGCCCTGACCCGGATCGTCGATGCCTCGCGCAAGGTCCAGACCACGGTCTCCGAGGTCGCAGCCGCTTCGGCGGAGCAGGCCAACGGCATCGAGGAGATGAGCCAGACCGTGGCGCATATGGACGAGATGACCCAACAGAACGCCGCATTGGCCGAGCAGAGCGCCGCTTCGGCGGGGTCTCTTTCGGGCAAGATCGGCGAGCTCAATACGCTGGTGGCGAGCTTCCGCACCGGTGGCACCGCTTCGGCCGCGCCGCTCGCCGCTGCGCCGCAGTCGCGTGCGGCCGCCCCTGCCGCGAGCGAGGCCGACAGCGAGCCGCGGCGCCTGCGCCAGCTCGCGGAGGCCGCCTTCGCCCAGCAGAAAGCGACGCCGCGCCGCGAGCCGCGTCCGGTCGCGCCGATGCGCAAGGTCGCCAATTCCCGCCAGGGCGATGCCGGTTGGGAGGAGTTCTGAGGCACGGGAAAGGCCGGCTCCTGATCGAGCCGGCCCGGGCTCTACGCCAGGCCGATCCGAGGGCCGCTCCTGCCGGGAGCGGCCCTTTTCGCATGTCCGGCAGCCCTGTCGGGCGGCAGAAACTGCAGCGGGAGGCTCTGACTTGATCGTCGCTCCGGACAAGCGGCGAAGCTTCGCAGCTCCGGAAGCCATCGTAGAGCACCGGAGGCTTGCGATGGCTTCCGGCATTCCGCGGCGTTCATCCTCGGCTCCGCCCAGAGGCCGGAGCCGAGGGCTCCAGCCGGATGACTGAGCAAGCTGATTGGAGCCGGTCTCATAGCATCGGACCGAAGAGTGGACGCCACTTTTCGGGAAACTCCGATGCTATAACAATAAGATAGATCACCGTGACAGCGTCCGAACGGACGCGCGACGATCTAGGCGGCGTCGGTGGCTGCCGGCCTCCGGATCAGGCCGAGCCGTTCGCGGGCGAACCAGCGCGTCAGCATCAGCACGGCGACGATCGCAAGACCGGTGGCGAGCCCGATCCAGATGCCGACGCCGGCGAGCGGCGTCAGGAAGCCGAGTGCCGCCGAGAGCGGCAGGCCGATGCCCCAATAGCCGAGGCCCGCGAAGAACATCGGCACGCGCGTGTCGCGCAGGCCGCGCAGGATCGAGACGCCGACCACCTGGATGCCGTCGACGATCTGGAAGATCGCCGCATAGAACAGGAACAGCATGGCAAGCTGCGCCACCTCGGCTGCGCGCGGCTTGCTGGCGTCGAGGAACGGCACCACCAGCCAGTGCGGGATCAGCAGCATCAGGAGCGCGGTGAAGCACATGAAAGCGGTCGCCAGCATGAGCGCGGTGGCGCCGGCCCGGGCGATGCCCTCCCTGTCGCCGGCGCCATAGGCATGCCCGACCCTGACCGTTCCGGCCTGGCCGATGCCCATCGGCACCATGAAGCACAGCGAGGCGATCTGGATCGCGATCGCATGGGCGGCGAGCGAGGTCGGGCCGAGCAGGCCCATCAGGAAGGCGGCGCCGTTGAAGATCCAGACCTCGAAGCTCACCGTCGTGCCGATCGGCAGGCCCATGCGCCAGAAGGCGCGATAGCGGCTCCAGTCCGGTCGCCAGAAGCGCCCGAACAGGCGGTAGCGCCGGAAGCGTCGGTCGAGCGAGACCACGATCGCGAGGCCGGCGAACATCAGGGTCGAGGCCAGCGACGTCGCCAGCCCCGAGCCCGGCAGGCCGAGCGCCGGGAAGCCGAGCCGCCCGAACATCAGCACCCAGTTGGCGAAGGCGTTGAAGACGACCGCGAAGAGCACGGTCACGAAGACCCAGAACGGCCGCTGCAGAGCAGCGAGAAAGCCGCGCAGGACGAGATAGATGTAGAAAGGCAGCAGACCCCATTGCAGCGTGTGCAGATAGGAGGCGGCGGCTTCCGCCAGCGCCGGGTTCTGGCCCATCGCCTTGAGGATCGCTTCGGCCTGCCAGAGGAAGAGCCACATCGGCCCCGCCAGGGTCGCCGCCACCCAGAAGCCCTGGCGTACGGTGCGGCGCACATCGCGAACCGAATGCCGGTTCCGTCCGAGCTCGATCGCGACCATCGGCGCGACTGCCGCCATCACGCCGATGCCGAAGATCAGCACGGCCATGTAGAGATTGGTGGCGAGCGCACCCGCGGCCAGCGCATCGGGCCCGAGATGGCCCATCATGATGACGTCGGTCGCCGTCATCGCGGTCTGTGCGACATTGGTCAGCACCATCGGCCAGCTCAACGCCAGCATGGCCTTGACCTCGGTGAGCCAGGGGCTCGCCGGCCGCATGTGAAGCGCGATCTGTGACATGGCTGCTTTTATCTGGGCAGGCAGCCACTTAACAGCCCCCATGCTGTCGTGGCAGGCGGTGCATTGCGCATGGAGCGCCCTCGCTCCGCGTCGGGTCGCCATTCTGCCTCTTGCGCGGGCGGCCTGCTTCCTGCCTGCTGCGTATCCGAACCGAAGCCATGCCTGCCAAGGAGCGCCTGCGAGATGAGCACCAACCTGCGGATCGATGGGGAGCGACTGGTGTCGCGGCTGGCGGCGCTCTCGCGCATCGGCGCGACGCCGGAGGGCGGTTGCCGGCGCCTCGCCCTGAGCGATGAGGACAAGCAGGGGCGCGACTGGCTGGTCGGCCAGATGCAGGCGCTCGGCCTGACGGTGAAGGTCGACGCCATCGGTAATATCGTCGGCATCCTGAAGGGGCAGGAGGACGGCCCGGCCGTGGTGATGGGCTCGCATATCGACACGGTCGGCACCGGTGGGCGCTTCGACGGCGCGCTCGGCGTGATCGCCGGGCTGGAGGTGCTTGCCGCCCTGCGCGATGCCGGCCTGCAGCCGAAGCGCGACATGGCGGTGATCGCCTTCACCAATGAGGAGGGCGCGCGCTTCCATCCGGACATGCTCGGCTCCTATGTCTGGGCCGGCGGCATGAGCGTCGAGGCCGCCCATGCCGAGAAGGACGCCGACGGCGCCGTGCTCGGCGCCGAGCTGGGCCGCATCGGCTATCACGGTCCGGAACAGCCCGGCTTCCTGCCGGCGCATACCTATCTCGAACTGCATATCGAGCAGGGCCCGATCCTGGAGAGCGAGGGCGGCGGTCTCGGCGCGGTCACCGGCATCCAGGGGATCTGCTGGCTCGAACTGACCCTGACCGGGCGGCCGAGCCATGCCGGCACCACGCCGATGCGCTATCGCCGGGATCCCGGCCTCGCGGCCGCCAGGATCAACATCTTCGCCAATGAGCTGACCAGGACGATCCCCGGACAGCTCGCCAATTGCGGCGTCATTCGCGTCCAACCCGGCAATGTCAACGTCGTGCCCGAGACGGTGGTGATGACGCTCGACCTGCGCAACCCGCTGGATGCGCCATTGGCCGAGGCTGAGGCGGCAGTCCGCAAGTTCTGCGCCGAATTGTCGGAGCGCGACGACATCGCGATCAGCTTCCGCGATCTCGCCCGCTTTCCGGCGACGCCCTTCGCCGAGGAGCTGATCGCCAACGTCGAGGCGAGCGCCGCCGAGTTCGGTCTGCCGATCCGCCGGATGATTTCCGGGGCCGGCCATGACGCCCAGATGATGTCGCGGCTCTGCCCGACGGCGATGGTCTTCATCCCCTCGATCGGCGGCCTCTCGCACAACCCGGCCGAGCTCAGCACCGACGAGGACATGGTCGCCGGCGCCAATGTCCTGCTCAGCGCCGCCTGGCGCGCGGCGAATGCCTGATATCCAGAGTGTTCACGCCCCTTCTCCGTCATCCCGGACGCAGCGAAGCGGAGTTCCGGGATCCATCTCAGGGTGCGGAGCCCTACGATGGATCCCGGGTCTGCGCGGCTGGAGCCGCTTGCCCGGGATGACGGTGAGTTCCGATCACATCTTCCGAATGGGTGCCGCCATGACCGCCATCGCCTCGCTTTCCGCCGCCGAGCTCGCGCCGCTCTACGCCTCCCGTGAGCTCTCGCCGCTCGAGGTCGCCAAGGATGCGCTGGCGCGCATCGAGCGCTTCGAGCCGCAGGTCAACGCCTTCGTCGTCCGCGACGACAAGGTGCCGCTCGCCATGGCGCAGGACGCCGAGGCTCGCTGGTTGAAGGGCGCGCCGCTCGGGCCTCTCGACGGCGTGCCGGTGACGATCAAGGACAATCTCGGTGTCGCCGGCTGGCCGATGCGACGCGGCTCGGCGGTGGCGTCCGATGCGCCTTTCGCCGCCGATTCTCCGGCGGTGGCGCGGCTGCGCGAGGCCGGCTGCGTCTTCCTCGGCAAGACGACGATGCCGGAATACGGCTGGAAGGGCGTCGGCGATTCGCCGCTTACGGGCATCACCCGCAATCCCTGGGACGTCGCGACCGGGCCGGGCGGTTCGTCCTCCGGAGCCGCGGCCGCGGCAGCGCTCAATCTCGGCTGCATCCATCTCGGCACCGACGGGGCCGGCTCGGTGCGCATCCCCGCCGCCTTCACCGGGGTTTTCGGATTGAAGCCGACGTATGGCCGCGTCCCGGCCTGGCCGATCTCGACCATGGGCTTTCTCGCCCATCTCGGCCCGCTGACCCGCACGGTTCGCGATGCCGCGCTGGCGATGAACGCCATCGGCCAGCCGGATGAGCGCGACATGACGGCGATGACCGATGCGCCGCCCGATTTCACTGCGGGCCTCGATGCCGGGGTGCGGGGGCTGCGCATCGCCTGGTCGGCGACGCTCGGCGGCGATGTGCCGGTCGATCCCGAGATCGCGGCGCTGACGCGCGATGCCGCTCTGGCCTTCCGCGAGCTCGGCGCCCGTGTCGAGGAGGTCGATCCGGGTTTTGCTGATCCGCTCGACACGCTGATGACGCTCTGGTCGGCCGGCGCGGCCCTCGCTTTGCGCAGTGCCGGCCCCGAGGCGAGGGCGCGGATGGACCCAGGCCTCGTCGCGGTGGCGGAGGCCGGCGAGCGCATCGACGGTGCGACCTATGTCGATGTCCTGCTCAATCGGCGCAACGCGCTGGCTCTGCACATGGCGCAATTCCATGCACGCTTCGATCTGCTGCTGACCCCGACCCTGCCGCTGCCCGCCTTCGCCGTCGGCCGCAACACGCCGGCCCATGGCGGCTATGGCGAGGACTGGACCCGCTGGACCCCGTTCACCTACCCGTTCAATATCACCCAGGCCCCCGCGGCTTCGGTGCCCTGCGGGTTGACCAGGGCCGGCTTGCCTGCCGGTTTGCAGATCGTCGGACCTTACGGAAGCGATTATCGGGTGTTGCAGGCGGCGGCGGCTTTCGAGGCCTTGCGACCCTTCCCGCGTGTCGATGCACCGATTGAAACGATTTAGGTAGGCCTTGCGCAATTTTTTGCCGGATTTTCTCCGGATTGCGCATCATTCCGCGATCTCGGCTCCGCTGGGCGCCGATATCTGCCTTCTGGCACGAACCCTGCAAGCTCTTCTGCCGTCGCGGACGGTTCGCGGAGCGTGTTGTCAGAGCGGATTTTTCCGCCCACACTCGCCCCAAGGTCGCCCGCAAGAGGTGGCCGTTTCAGGGGAGAGATTGATGGACCGCAGAAGTTTTCTGAAGTCTGCCGCAGGGACGGGCGTGCTTGCAGCTTCCGGCGGGCTGGCGATGCCGGCCCTTTCTCAGGGAGCCGCCGCCAAGACCCTGCGCTTCGTGCCGCAAGCCAACCTCGCCAATTTCGATCCGATCTGGGGAACGCAATACGTCGTCCGCAACGCTGCGGCGCTGGTCTGGGACACGCTCTACGGCATCGATTCCAAGTTCCAGCCGCAACGCCAGATGGTCGAGGGCGAGGAGGTCTCCGCCGACGGCCTGACCTGGACCTTCAAGCTCCGTCCCGGCCTCAAATTCCATGACGGCACCCCCGTCCTCGCCAAGGACGTGGTGCAGAGCCTGAAGCGCTGGCAGGCCCGCGACCCGATGGGCCTGATGATCCGGGCGATCGAGAACGAGCTGACCGCCGTCGACGACCGCACCTGGAAATGGGTGCTGAAACAGCCCTATCCGAAGATGCTGCTGGCGCTGGCCAAGAACAATGCGCCTTGCTCCTTCATCATGCCGGAGCGCATCGCCAAGACCGATCCCTTCACGCAGATCACCGAATATGTCGGCTCGGGCCCGATGAAGTTCGCCCGCGGCGAATGGGTCCCGGGTGCCAAGGCGGTGTTCGAGAAATTCGCCGACTATGTGCCGCGCTCGGAGCCGGCGGACTGGCTCGCCGGCGGCAAGAAGATGCTCGTGGACCGCATCGAATGGGTGATCATGCCCGACGCCGCGACGGCCGCCGCCGCGCTGCAGAACGGCGAGGTCGACTGGTGGGAGACCCCGCTCTCCGATCTCGTCCCGGTGCTCAAGAGCAACGCCAACATCAATGTCGATATCGGCGACCCGCTCGGCAATATCGGCTCCTTCCGCATGAACCACCTGCATCCGCCCTTCAACAATGTGAAGGTGCGCCAGGCGGTCCTCACGGCGATGAACCAGGAAGACTATATGCGCTCGATCGTCGGCGACGACGACAAGCTCTGGAAACCGTTGCCCGGCTTCTTCACCCCCGGCACGCCGCTCTACACCGAAGAGGGCGGGGCGATGCTGAAGATGAAGAACATCGAGGCCGCCAAGAAACTCCTCGCCGAGGCCGGCTATAAGGGCGAGCCGGTGATCTGCGTGGTCGCGCAGGACATGTCGGCGACCAAGTCGATGGGCGACGTCACCGCCGAGCTGTTGAAGAGCATCGGTATGAAGGTCGAGTTCGTCGCCACCGATTGGGGCACGGTCGGGGCACGGCGCGCCCAGAAGACCCCGCCGGGGCAGGGCGGCTGGAGCATGTTCCACACCTGGCATGCCGGTGCGGACTGCCTCAACCCGTCCTCCTACACCGCGATCCGCGCCAATGGCGACAAGGCCTGGTTCGGCTGGCCGGATGTCCCGGCGGTCGAGACCGAGGTCACCAACTGGTTCAACGCCAAGGACATGGCCGAGGAGAAGGCCGCGATGGCCCGCCTCAACAAGGCCGCCGTCGAGAACGTCGTCTTCGCGCCGACCGGCTTCTATCTCGGCTATCAGGCCTGGCGGAAGAACGTCACCGGCGTGACCAGCGGCCCGCTGCCGTTCTTCTGGAACGTCGCCAAGGCCTGACACGGATGAGATCGACGCCCGGGCCGCTGCCCGGGCGTCGGCTTTTCAACGACGCCCGTCGCGCGGCTTCGGATTGTTCCAGTCCGAAACGATGCGGCGCCCACTTTCCAGCAAAAGGCTGCGGATGCTCGCTTTTATCGTAAGACGCATCATCACGACGATACCCGTCATGGCCTTCGTGGCGCTGTTCGTCTTCTCGCTTCTCTACATCGCACCGGGCGACCCCGCCGCCATCATCGCGGGCGACCAGGCCTCGCCGGCCGATGTCGAACGCATCCGCGCCAGCCTGGGCCTGGACCGGCCCTATCTCGTCCGCTTCGGCGAATGGTTCTTCCGGGTGCTCCAGGGTGATCTCGGCACCTCGATCTTCACCTCGCTGCCGGTGACGCAGCTGATCGCGCAGCGCATCGAGCCGACACTCTCGCTGATGGTGCTGACGCTGATCCTGGCCGTCAGCGTCGCCGTGCCGCTCGGCGTCGTCGCTGCCTGGAAGGCCGGGACCTGGATCGACCGCGCCGTCGTCGCCTTCGCCGTCTTCGGCTTTTCGGTGCCGGTCTTCGTCGTCGGCTACCTGCTCGCCTATGTCTTTGCGCTCAAGCTCGACTGGGTGCCGGTGCAGGGCTACACGCCAATTTCGCAGGGGCTCTGGCCCTGGTTCCAGAACCTGATCCTGCCGGCGGTCACGCTCGGCCTGGTCTATGTCGCGCTGATCGCCCGTATCACCCGCGCGACCATGCTCGACGTGCTGCAGCAGGACTATATCCGCACCGCCCGGTCCAAGGGCGTCGCGCAGAACAGCATCCTCTTCCTGCACGCGCTGAAGAATGCGGCGGTGCCGATCATCACCATCATCGGCATCGGCGTCGCGCTGCTGATCGGCGGTGCCGTGGTGACGGAGAGCGTCTTCGCCATTCCCGGGCTCGGACGCCTCACGCTCGATGCGATCCTGCGCCGCGACTACCCTGTCATCCAGGGCGTCGTGCTGATCTTCTCCTTCGTCTATGTGCTGGTGAACCTGGCCATCGACCTGATCTACACCCTCGTCGATCCGAGGATACGCTATTGACCGTGCAGCATCCCGCCCCGGTTCCGGGCGACCTCGCGGTCGCTCCTGAACTTCCCGACGTGCTGAAGGCCCGGAAGCCGCTGACAGGCTTCACCGGCTTCCTGCGCAAGAACCCTTCGATCGCGATCGGCGGCGTCCTGCTGCTGATCATGTTCTTCATCGCCCTGTTCGCGCCCTGGCTCGGCACAGTCGATCCGACCGCGATCTCGACCGCGCGGCGCACCCGCGTGCCCTCCGAGCTCTACTGGTTCGGCACCGACATGCTGGGGCGGGACATCTATTCACGCGTCATGTACGGCGCGCGGGTCTCGCTGCTTGTCGGCTTCAGCGTCGCGATCCTGGCCTCGATCGCAGGCCTGGTCATCGGCCTGTTCTCCGGCTTCGTGCGCTGGTCGGACGGCATCATCATGCGCGTCATCGACGGCATGATGTCGATCCCGCCGATCCTGCTCGCCATCGCCCTGATGGCGCTGACCCGCGGCTCGGTCCAGAACGTCATCATCGCCATCACCATCGCCGAGATCCCGCGCGTCGCGCGCCTCGTGCGCGGCGTCGTGCTGTCGCTGCGCGAGCAGCCCTATGTCGATGCTGCGATCGCCGCCGGCACGCGCACGCCGATGATCGTCTTCCGCCACATCCTGCCCAATACGCTGGCGCCGATGAGCGTGCAGGCGACCTATATCTGCGCCAGCGCGATGATTGTCGAGGCGATCCTGTCCTTCATCGGGGCGGGCGTGCCGCCGGCGACACCGTCCTGGGGCAACATCATGGCCGAGGGCCGTGCGCTCTGGCAGGTCAAGCCACACATCATCCTCTTCCCCGCCATCTTCCTGTCGCTGACCGTCCTTGCCGTGAACATGCTCGGCGACGGCCTGCGCGACGCGCTCGACCCGCGCATGGCGAAAAGGCTCTGACCATGGCCCTGCTCGAAATCGACAAGCTCCAAACCCATTTCCGCACGCCCGACGGCATCAACCGCGCGGTCGACGGTGTCTCCTTCTCCATCGAGGCGGGCCAGACGCTCGCCGTAGTCGGCGAGTCCGGCTGTGGCAAGTCGGTCACCGCCATGTCGATCCTGCGGCTGATTCCGGAGCCGCCCGGCAAGATGGCCGGCGCCATCCGCTTCCAGGGGCGGAACCTCCTGGAATGCTCGGATGCCGAGATGCGCCAGATCCGTGGCAACGAGATCTCGATGATCTTCCAGGAGCCGATGACCAGCCTCAATCCGGTGCTGACCGTCGGCCGCCAGATCGGCGAGACGCTCAGGCTGCACCAGAACATGTCGAAGGCGCAGGCGACCGAGCGCGCTGTCGAGATGCTCCAGCTCGTCGGCATTCCCGAGCCGCGCCGGCGCGTCGCGGAATACCCGCACCAGCTCTCCGGCGGCATGCGCCAGCGCGTGATGATCGCGATCGCGCTCGCCTGCTCGCCCAAGCTGCTGATCGCCGACGAGCCGACCACCGCGCTCGACGTCACCATCCAGGCCCAGATCCTCGACCTGATGCGCGACCTCAAGGCCCGCGTCGGTGCCGCGATCATGCTGATCACCCATGATCTCGGCGTCGTCGCCGAGGTCGCCGACCAGGTCGTGGTGATGTATGCCGGCCGCAAGGTCGAGGAGGCGCCTGTCGGCGAGCTCTTCGCCAATCCGCGCCATCCCTATACGCAAGGCCTGCTCGGCGCCGTGCCGAAGCTCGGCTCCTCGCTCTCCGGGCATACCGAGCGCCTCTCCGAAATCCCCGGCCTGGTGCCGAGCCTGAAGAAGCGCATCGACGGCTGCGTCTTCGCCGGCCGCTGCCCGAAGGTGACCGATCTCTGCCGCCAGGTCGCGCCCGGCCTCGAACTCAAGGCCGCCGGTCATATCGCCGCCTGCCATTATGCGCCGAAGGACGCGGTCGCGGCATGAGCACGACCCAGCCCATCCTCCAGGTCAACGACCTCAAGAAGCATTATCCGATCCGCGGCGGGCTGCTCTCGGGCATCACGGCGAATGTCTACGCCGTCGACGGCATCTCCTTCGAGATCGCCAAGGGCGAGACGCTGTCGCTGGTCGGCGAATCCGGCTGCGGCAAGTCGACCGTCGGCAAGGCGATCCTGCGCCTGTTCGATATCACCTCTGGTGAGGTGGTGCTCGACGGCCAGCGCATCGACCAGCTTTCCACCGGCAAGCTCCGGCCGCTGCGCCAGCGTGTCCAGGTCGTGTTCCAGGACCCGTTCTCCAGCCTGAACCCGCGCATGCGCGTCCGCGACATCCTCGCCGAGCCGATCACCAATTTCGGCATCGTCCAGGGCAAGGAGGCGGTCACCGAGCGCACCATGGCGCTGATGGACAAGGTCGGCCTGCCGCGAGACGCGGTGAATCGCTGGCCGCACGAATTCTCCGGTGGCCAGCGTCAGCGCATCGGTATCGCCCGGGCGCTCGCGGCCGAGCCGGAGCTGATCATCTGCGACGAGGCGGTCTCGGCGCTCGACGTCTCGGTCAAGGCGCAGATCGTCAACCTGCTCTGCGATCTGCAGAAGGAACTTGGCCTGGCCCTGCTCTTCATCAGCCACGACCTCGCCATCGTCGAGCACATGACCCACCGCGTCGCGGTGATGTATCTCGGCAAGATCGTCGAGATGGGCACCAAGGAGCAGATCTTCGGCGCGCCGCGCCACCCCTATACGGTGGCGCTGCTCTCGGCGGTGCCGGTGCCCGATCCAAAAGTCCGGCGCGAGCGCATCCTGCTCAAGGGCGACGTGCCGAGCCCGATCAACCCGCCCAAGGGCTGCCGCTTCAATACGCGTTGTCCCTACGTCTTCGATCGCTGCCGTACGGAGGAGCCGGCTTTGCGCCCAATGGCGCAGGGCCATGTCGCCGCCTGCCATCTGCACGATCTGCCGGCGGAGGATAACCCGCTCCTGAAGCAGGCCGTGCCTGCGCTCGCCGACGCTTGACCAGGGGGCCGAGCGAGGTCGACGATCAGCCCATGACAGACGCCAATTCAGATAGCCGCGGTCCGGACTTCATCCTCAATCCGCGGCTCGACCGGAACGCGCCCTATGGCGACGATCTGCGCACCATCCTCTCCCGCGACAAGGGCCGCAGCGCCCATGCGGCGATCGCCGCATGGGACGGTTATGCGCCGACGCCATTGCGCGATCTTCCGGCCATCGCCGACGCGCTCGATCTCGGCCAGGTGCTCTACAAGGACGAGGGCGGCCGCTTCGGCCTGCGCAGCTTCAAGGCCCTCGGCGGCGCCTACGCCGTCGACAGGCTGGTCGCGGCGCGTGGTCGGGAGGGGCTGACCGTCGCCTGCGCGACCGATGGCAACCACGGCCGCTCGGTCGCCTGGGGCGCAAGGCGTGCCGGCGTCAAGGCGGTGATCTACATCCACGAGAACGTCAGCGAGGGCAGGGCGGAGGCGATCCGCTCCTATGGCGCCACCGTCGTCCGCGAGGGCCGCAATTACGACGACAGCGTCCGCGCCTGTGCGGCGGCAGCCGAGGCCAATGGCTGGCAGATCGTCTCCGATACCTCCTGGCCCGGCTATGAGCAGGTGCCGAAGGACGTGATGCAGGGCTATTCGGTCCTGTCCAACAAGGTCGAGACGCAAGGCGCGCAGCCGACCCATGTCTTCGTCCAGGGCGGCGTCGGCGGCATCGCTGCGGCCGTGCTCTCCGATAGCTGGGAGCGCCATGGCGCGGCGCGGCCGATCTTCGTGGTGGTCGAGCCGGAGAATGCCGCCTGCCTGTTCGAATCGGCCAAGGCCGGGGCGGTCACGGCGGTCGGCGGCGATCTCGAGACGATCATGGCCGGCCTTGCCTGCGGTGAGCCGTCGATCCTGGCCTGGCGCATCCTCCAGCCCGGCGCCGACGCCTTCATGACGGTGCGCGACGCCGCCGCCGCCGATGCGATGCGCCAGCTCGCGACGCTCGGCGTGGTCGGCGGCGAATCCGGCGTCGCCGGGCTCGCCGGTCTGTTCAAGGCGGCGCGCGATCCGGCCTTGCGCAGCGCGCTGCGCCTCGACGCCTCGTCCCGCGTGCTCTGCTACGGCACCGAGGGCGCGACCGATCCGGAAGTCTATCGCGGCATTGTCGGCCGCTCCGCCGAGGACGTGCTGAAATGAGTCGTATCCTGACCGTCGCCGCCGCCCAGCTCGGGCCGATCCACCGCGAGGAGAGCCGCGCCTCGGCCGTCGCCCGTATGATCGAGCTGATGCGCCAGGCCAAGGGCAATGGCTGCGATCTCGTCGTCTTCCCGGAGGCGGCGCTGACCGCCTTCTTCCCGCATTGGTGGATGGAGGACGAGGCCGAGATCGATTCCTATTTCGAGAGCGCCATGCCCTCGAACGAGACGGCGCCTCTCTTCGCCGAAGCTGCGAAGCTCGGCATCGGCTTCCATCTCGGCTATCCCGAGCTCGCTTTCGAGGATGGCCGCAAGCGCCGCTTCAATACCGCTATCCTGGTCGACAAATCCGGCGCGATCGTCGGAAAATACCGCAAGATCCATCTGCCCGGCCATCCCGAGAACCGCCCCGACGCAGCCTTCCAGAATCTCGAGAAGCGCTATTTCGAGACCGGTAATCTCGGCTGGCCGGTCTGGGAGACCATGGGCGGGCGCCTCGGCATGATGATCTGCAATGACCGGCGCTGGCCCGAGAGCTACCGCGTCATGGGGCTCCAGGACGTCGAGATGATCGTGCTCGGCTACAACACGCCCAAGCACAACCCGCCGGCGCCCGACCATGACCGGCTCGGCAATTTCCACAATCAGCTCGTCATGCAGGCCGGCGCCTACCAGAACGCGACCTGGGTCGTCGGCGTCGCCAAGGCCGGCCTCGAAGCCGGCGTCGACCAGATCGGCGGCTCCTGCATCATCGCGCCGACCGGCGAGGTCGTGGCGCAGGCGGTGACCGAGGGCGACGAGCTCGTCATCGCCCGCTGCGATCTCGACCTCGGCAAGAGCTACAAGAACTCGACCTTCAACTTCGCGAAACACCGCGAGCCGCAGACCTACGGCATGATCATCGAGCGCAAGGGCGCAGTGGGGCCAGCATAGGACGATGGAACCCACTGCCGAACATGCCCGGATCGGCTCCGTCGGGGACTACCTGACGCTCGGGCCCATATTGGAAGTGGACGAGTTTGGTTGGGGACACATGGAACTCCGCGCCCGTAGCGGCAGGTTTTCGGCCGAGATCGTTTGCCATACCTCCCCGCATGACCTCCGCGCTCTCAGCACAATTTTGCGGGCCCAGCACGCGCAGACGACGCTTCAGCAGAGCTGGAATTCGTTTGGCGGTGAGTTGCGACTTGAGTTTAGCGGGGACATTCGCGGCGGTGTTTGCGTCGCCATCAAGCTTGCCGATATCGGCGAGTGCGAACGGGTGCTCTCGTACAATCTCGATATCGATCAGAGCTATCTCCCGGCCCTGATCGAGCAGTTATCCCAGATTATTGCCAGTATGCCGGAGGCGACCACATGACCCACGATCTCATTCTCAAGGGCGGCCGGGTCATCGACCCCTCGCAGAAACATGACGGCGTCCTCGACGTCGCTTTCACCGACGGCAAGGTCTCCGGCTTCGGCAAGGATCTGAAGGGCGCCAAGGAGATCCGCGACGTCTCCGGCTATATCGTTACGCCGGGCCTGATCGACCTGCACACCCATGTCTATTGGGGCGGCACCTCGCTCGGCATCGATGCCGACGAATTCTGCCGCGTCTCGGGCGTCACCACCTCGGTCGATACCGGCTCGGCCGGACCCGGCAACTGGGCCGGCTTCCGCAAGCATGTCATCGAGAAGAGCCAGGCGCGCATCCTCGCCTATCTCCATGTCTCGCATGCCGGCATCTACGGCTTCGACCACCGTGTCATGGTCGGCGAGAGCGGCGACCTCAGGATGATGAACCCGATCGACTGCGTCGAGGTCGCCGACAAGAACCGCGACCTGATCGTCGGCATCAAGGTCCGCGTCGGCCTGCACGCCTCCGGCAATTCGGGCACCGTGCCGCTCAACATCGCGCTGCAGGTTGCCAACGAGGTCGGCATGCCGCTGATGTGCCATATCGACCATCCGCCGCCATCCTATGAGGAGGTCATCGGCATGCTGCGGCCGGGCGACGTGCTGACCCACGCCTTCCGCCCGTTCCCGAACGCGCCCTCGACCGCGCAGGGCACGGTGAAGCCCGAGGTGCTCGCAGCCCGCAAGCGTGGCGTCATCTTCGATATCGGCCACGGCAAGGGCTCGTTCTCCTTCAAGACCACGCGCGCCATGCTCGCCAACGGCTTCGAGCCGGACGTGATCTCCTCCGACGTGCACAAGCTCTGCATCGATGGGCCGGCCTATGACCAGGTCACCACGATGTCGAAGTTCCTCTGCATGGGCATGAGCCTCAACAACGTCGTCGCCGCCTCGACGCTGAATGCCGGCATGGCGCTGAAGCGGCCGGAATATGGTTCGCTCAAGGTCGGCTCGCTCGGCGATGCGACGATCCTGACGGTGAAGGAAGGCAAGTTCGACTATGTCGACGTTACCGGCGAGCATCTGATCGGCGACAAGAAGATCGTCTCCGAGGGCGTCGTGCTCAAGGGCGCCTGGTGGCACCCGAAGCGCAGCAACAAGTTCAGGAAGGTCGAGGCGGCGTAGCCGCCGCCCGAACGTTTCTGCTACACCCGGCACGACTTCCCCGGGCGCGGCGCTGAGTGGTGCCTGCGGGGGATCGTTCCGGGTAGAAGAAGACGATGACTGCGACCGCTCTCCTTTGGCGCCCCATGGTGCCAGCCGATCTGCCGGGCGTCATGAACGTCGCGGCGGAAGTCCATCCCGGCTTTCCCGAGGACGAGGCGGTCTTCGCCGAGCGGCTGGTGCTGTCGCCGGCCGGGTGCCTGTCGCTTGCCGGCGCCGATGGCGGCCTCGCCGGCTATGTCGTCAGTCACCCGTGGCCGCTGCTGCAGGCGCCGGCGCTGAACAGCCGGCTCGGCGCGATCCCGCCGAATGCCGACGCCTACTACATCCATGACCTTGCTCTGCTGCCGCGTGCGCAAGGCAGCGGCGCGGCGTCGCGTGTGGTCGCGCTGCTGGAAGAGGAGGCGCGCAAGGCCGCGCTTCGCCGGATGGCGTTGATCGCGGTCAACCGCTCGGCCGGCTTCTGGCAGCGGCATGGCTTTCGCCTGACGCATGACGCATCGCTTGATCGCAAGCTGGCGAGCTATGACGATGACGCCCGCTACATGACGCGCGAACTTTGATCGTCGGTGCCGAGACGGCGCCGGAAACTGCCTGGAGGAAATGCGAATGAGTGCTGATCAGAAGCTCAAGGATCTCGGATTGAGCCTGCCGGACGTGCCGAGCCCGGTCGCGACCTATGTCAGCTTCAAGCGGGTCGGCGACATGGTCTATCTCTCGGGCCAGGGGCCCAAGCGTGCCGACGGCACCTATCCGACCGGCAAGGTCGGCGCCGACGTCTCGATCGAGGAAGCCTATGAGCATGCCAAGCAGACCGGGCTCGGCCTGCTCGCGGCGATGAAGAAGGCGGCCGGCTCGCTCGACAAGGTCGAGGTCGTCAAGCTGCTCGGCATGGTCAATGCCGCGCCTGATTTCTCGGATCACCCCAAGGTCATCAATGGCTGCTCGGACCTGTTCGTCGCCGTGCTCGGCGAGAATGGCCGCCATGCCCGCTCGGCCGTCGGCATGGGCTCGCTGCCGAACCGCATGACGGTCGAGATCGAAGTCATCATCCGGGTACTGCCATGACGACTGCGCTCGCCGAGGAAATCGCCCGCGTCTACGGTACGCCGGCCGTCGTCATCGACCTCGACAAGGTCGAGGCGAACATCGCCAAGCTCCAGGCGGCCTGCGATGCCGCGGGCATCGCCAACCGCCCGCACATCAAGACCCATAAATCGCCCGAGCTGGCGCGGCTGCAGATCGCGGCCGGCGCGCGGGGCATCACCTGCCAGAAGCTCGGCGAGGCCGAGGTCATGGCCGATGGCGGCATCGACGACATCCTGATCTCCTACAACATCCTCGGCGAGGAGAAGCTCGGGCGTCTCGGCGCGCTTCAGCGCCGGGTGCGCATGATCGTCGCCGCCGACAATCCGGTCACCATCGCCGGCCTGCCCAAGGCAGCCGAGATCGCCGGGCGCGATCTCGAAGTGGTGGTGGAATGCGACACCGGCCGCGAGCGCGCCGGCGTCGTCACGCCGGGCGAGGCGGTCGAGCTCGCCAAGCTTATCGCTGGCTCCAAGGGGCTGACCTTCGCCGGCTTCATGATGTACCCGCCCGAGGATGGCTGGGAGCGCACGCAGGTTTTCCTCGACACCGCCAATGCCGGCCTGCGCGAGGCCGGGCTCGAGGCGGGGATGGTCTCGACCGGCGGCTCGCCCAACGTGCCCAATATCGGCAAGCTCAAGGGCGCGACCGAACACCGCGCCGGCACCTCGATCTTCAATGACCGCATGCAGATCGCAGCCGGGGTCGCCTCGCTCGAAGAATGCGCGTTGACGGTCTATGCAACGGTGGTCAGCCGTGCGGCGCCCGAGCGTGGTATCCTCGATTCCGGCTCGAAGACGCTGACCAGCGATATTGGCGGCCTCGACGGGCATGGGCTGATCCTCGAATACCCTTCCGCAAAGATCGCCAAATTCGCCGAGGAGCACGGCTTCCTCGATCTTTCCGCCAGCAATGAGCGGCCCAAGGTCGGCGAGGTCGTGCGCATCGTGCCGAACCATGTCTGCGTCGTCGTCAACATGGTGGACCGTCTCGTGACGGTGCGCGGCGACAAGCTGATCGGCGAATTGCCGGTGGCGGCCCGCGGCAAGCTGACCTGAACGGCTCTCGTTCAGGTACCACACCGTCATGCTCGCCCTTGTGGCGAGCATCCACGTCTTGAACTCCGCACGCGATCAGTGAAGCGAAGGCGTGGGTGGTCGGGACAAGCCCGACCATGACGGCAGTGCGCCGGTAATTCGGATTTGTGCCGCTTCGCCGCTTGTCCGGCGGGGAGAGCTTCACTCTTTGCCGCCGGCCTCCAGAAACTCGACCAGGTCGCGCCGGACCATCTCGATATGGTCGACCAGCAGGCGCTCGGCCTCGGCTAGCTGCCTATTGCGGCACAGGCTGATCAGCTCATTGTGCTCGGCCTGCGCTCGCTCGATCGAGGAGCCGCGCTGGAGCTGCAGCCGCGTATAGCGGTCGCTGGTCTGCAAGAGGCCTGCGACGATCGACAGCGTGCGCGGCTGGGTGGCGCGGGCATAGAGCGCGAGATGGAAATCCGCGTTGAGCAGGCCCCAGCGGCTGATGTCGCCGGCCGACATCGCCTCCTCGAAGGCGGCCTCCATGCCCGCCACCGCCTCGAAATCGGCAGCCGTCATCGCCGGGATCGAGCTCGCCAAGAGCCGGGGCTCGAGCAGTTTGCGCAGCTCGAAGACGTCGTTGATCTCGTCGAGCGACAGCCCCGAGACGATCGCGCCCTTGTGCGGCACGATCTTCACGAAACCTTCCGCCTCGAGCTGGAACAGCGCCTCCCGCACCGGGATGCGGCTGACCGCATAGGCTTGCGCCAGTGCGTCCTGCCGCAATTGCGAGCCGGCCGGATAGCTGCCGTCGAGGATGGCTTGGCGGAGCTGGTCGACGATCGCCGAGGACAGCGTCCGATGCTTCAGGGTGGTTGACATGGCCGGGGCATCCTAGCGGGCCGCGTGGCGAAAAGCCATTGACATGTAGATTTTATACAATCTACAAATCCTGCAAGGGGACAAGAAATGATCGACCAGGCGATGGCGGCGAAAAGTCGTGCGATGGCTGTTCCGGAGGTGGTGGTCGCGCTCTCAGGGCGCTGGCTGCGGCTTGAGCACAGGGCGATCCAGGGATTGATGTTCCTGCTCTCGGCCCTGATCCTGCTCAATGTCGCGACGCGCTATGCCGGGCGACCGATCTACTGGATCGATGAATCGGCTGTTTACAGTGTGGTCTGGCTGACTTTCATCGGCGCCTCGGCCATGACCCGCATGCGGCTCGATTTCGCGGTGACCATGCTGACCGAGCGCTTCTCGGAGCGCGGTGCCGCGATCTTCCGGATTATTGCGACGCTCGGCGTGCTTCTCTTCGGCATCGGGCTTCTGGTGATGTGCTGGCTCTGGCTCGATCCGGTGGGCATCGCCCAGGCCGGCTTCGACGCCAGGGAATACGCCGGCCAGTCCTTCAATTTCATCTACACCGAGCGGACCCAGACGCTGAACTGGCCGACCTGGGTGATCTATCTGATCATGCCGCTTTTCGCCCTGTCGATGAGCCTGCACGCGCTCGCCAATCTCTTCGAGGATCTCGGCCTCGTCGAAAAGCAGAAGCTGCCCGGCTTTGCCGCCAATGCAGACGGGGTGGTGAACTGATGGCACTCACGGTCGGAGCCTTCTTCGCGATCATGCTGGCGGGAGTGCCGATCGCGCTCTGCCTCTGCCTCGGCGCGCTGGTCTTCATCGCCGCCACCGGCAGCCTGCAGCTGCTGCCCAACTACCCGCTGCAGATGTTTGGCGGCGTCGACAGCTACGGGCTGATCGCGATCCCGCTCTTCATCCTGATCGGCGAGATCATGAATGGCGGCGGCATCACCCGGCGCATCGTCGACCTCGCAATGGCCTTCGTCGGCTCGCTCCGCGGCGGGCTGGCCTATGTCAACATCCTCGCCAACATGTTCGTCGCCTCGATCCTCGGCTCGGCCACGGCCCAGGTCGCGATCATGGCGCAGGTCATGGTCCCCGAGATGGAGCGCAAGGGATACGACAAGGACTTCGCCGCCGGCCTCACCGCCTATGGCGGCATGCTCGGGCCGA
Organism: Allobosea sp. NPDC055594; assembly: GCF_053618995.1. NCBI lineage: Bacteria > Pseudomonadati > Pseudomonadota > Alphaproteobacteria > Hyphomicrobiales > Alloboseaceae > Allobosea > Allobosea sp. NPDC055594. The sequence continues at coordinate 98,045 of NZ_JBSHIO010000012.1, read as the reverse complement.
TCATCCCGCCCTCGGTGATGTTCGTCGTCTATGCCGTGCTGGCCCAGGTCTCGGTCAGCGACATGCTGATCTCCGGCATCGTGCCGGGCGTGCTCCTGACGATCCTGTTCTTCCTCATCATCGCCGCCATGGGCTTCGTCTACAATTACCCGGCCGGCGACAAGCTCTCCCTGCGCGAGCGCGCCAGGATCGTGCTGAAGTCGGCGCCGACGCTGCTGATCCCGATCGTCATCGTCGGCTCGATCCTCGGCGGGCTCGCCAATGCGACCGAGGCCGCGGCCGTCGGCTCGGTCGCGGCACTGCTGATCGGCCGCTATTGGACCAGGCAGCTCAGCTTCGACCAGCTGCCGCAGATGATGCTGCGCGCCGGTGTCTATTCGGCGATCGTGCTCTTCCTCGTCGCCGCCGCCGCCGTGTTCTCCTGGGTGCTGGTCTACGGCAAGGTCCCGCAGAGCGTCGCAGCCTCGATCCAGGCGATCGCCAAGGATCCGGTGACCTTCATGCTGCTGGTCAATGTCATCCTGCTGGTCATCGGCACGGTGATCGACGGCATCCCCGGCCTGATCATGACGGTGCCGATCCTCCTGCCGATCGCGACCGAGGTCTACGCCATCGACCCCCGCCATTTCGGCGTGGTCGTGGTGATCAACCTCGTGCTCGGCCTGCTCTCGCCGCCGGTCGGCCTGTGCTTCTTCGTCGCCGCCGCGGTGACGGGAGCCAAGCCCGGCAAGATGTTCCTGGTGACGCTGCCCTTCTTCATCATCTCCTGCGTCCTCCTGGTCCTGCTCTCGATCTACCCATGGCTCTCGCTGGCCTTGGTGAAGTGAAACCGCCTGCCATCCATAAGGGGAGTTCCGTCATGACCATCTCACGCCGTCATCTGCTCGCCGCCGCCGCCGTCCTGCCCGTCGCCAAGCCCGCGCTGCTACGGGCCCAGAGCAAGGAGCTGCGGCTCGGCATCCTGACCCCGAACGGTCATCCCTGGAATCGCGCGGCCGTGAAGGTTGGCGAAGTGCTCAAGGCCGAGACCAATGGCCGGCTGAATCTGACGGTCTTCCACTCCGGCCAACTCGGCAACGAGGCGGCGATGCTGCAGCAGATGCAGTCGGGCGCGCTCGATATGGGCTGGATCATGGCGGCCGAGCTCGGCTCGCGTGTCCCGGCGATCGGCGCGATCACCGCGCCCTATATAGTCGACTCCACCGCCAAGATCGCCAAGCTCGTCCGCCACCCCGTGGCGATGAAGCTCTTCGACGTGCTGCCGCGCGAGACCGGCTGCGTCGGCCTGGCCTGGGGCATTACCGGCATGCGCGCCGTCTTCGCCGCCAAGGAAATCGACGGCGTCGCCGGCATCAAGGGCATGAAGCTGCGCATCAACCCGACCCCGGTCTATCGCGACTTCTACCAGCTGCTCGGCGCCGCCCCGACCCCGATCCCGACGCCGCAGGTCTTCGACGCGATGACCAACGGCCAGGTCGACGGGCTCGAGGCCGATCTCGAATTCTCCTGGAACCAGCGCTTCGACAAGGTCTCGAAGACCATCCTCCAGATGAACGCCATCTTCATGCCGGTGATCGCGCTCGCTTCCGGCCGCGTCTGGCAGGGCATGCCGGCCGCCGACCGCGAGCTGATCACCAAGACCATCAAGGCGGCGCTCGACCAGCAGATCGACGAGCTCGCCGTCAACGAGCCCAAGCTCGTCGAGCAGTTCAAGGCCGCCGGTGCCAATTTCAAGCTCGCCAATCCGAAGGATGCGGAGGCCGTTGTCGCGGAGTTCGACAAGATCTGGCTGCCCAAGGCGCCGGTGCTGGCCGAACTGCGCAAGGCCGGCCAGTCGATCACGGCCTGATCCCACGATATCATCGCGGCCGCCGCGCTCGGCGGCCGCCTGCCTCCTCCAAGCGGACCTTATGTCATGACCCAGAATATCTTCAGCGGGACGATCCCCGCTCTGATGACCCCTTGCACCCCCTCGCGCGACGTCGACTATGACGAACTCGTCCGCACCGGCCGCCACCTGATCGGCTCCGGCATGTCGGCCGTGGTCTATTGCGGCTCGATGGGCGACTGGCCGCTGCTCACCGACGAGCAGCGCATGGAAGGCGTGCGGCGCCTGGTCGAGGCCGGCATCCCGCTGATCGTCGGCACCGGCGCGCAGAACCCGAAGCGCGCTGCGGCGCTCGCCGCCCATGCCAAGCAGGTCGGAGCCCAGGGGCTGATGATCATCCCGCGCGTGCTGTCGCGCGGCTCCTCGGTCCCGGCCCAGCGCGCCCATTTCGAGGCGGTGTTGGAAGCGGCCGTCGACCTGCCTTCGGTGATCTACAACAGCCCGCATTACGGCTACGAGACCCGGGCCGACCTGTTCTTCGCCCTGCGCGAGCGCTATCCGCATCTGCGCGGCTTCAAGGAGTTCGGCGGCGGCGAGGCGCTGTCCTATGCGGCCGAGCACATCACCAGCAAGGACCGCGCCCTGACCCTGATGGTCGGCGTCGACACGCAGGTGACGCATGGCTTCATCCGCTGCGGAGCCACCGGCTCGATCACCGGCATCGGCAACGCCCTGCCGAAAGAGGTGCTCCACCTCGTCGCGCTCAGCGAGAAGGCCGCGGCCGGCGATCCGGAGGCCGAGCGCCGGGCGCTCGAGCTGGAGCGCGCGCTCTATGTGCTCTCGAAATTCGACGAGGGCGTCGATCTCGTGCTGTTCTACAAGCACCTGATGGTGCTCGAAGGCCACTCGGCCTATGCGCTGCATTTCAACGAGAGCGACGCGCTGTCCACGGCCCAGCGCAATTTCGTCGAGGCCGAATGGCGCCGCTTCAAGAGCTGGTACGCCAACTGGGCCGGCGAGGGCAGGGCCGCGAAGGCGGCTTGAGGCACGTGCTTCTCTTCTCCCCCTGCGGGAGAAGGTGGCCCGAAGGGCCGGATGAGGGGTCGCTCAGGCCTCTGCGTCATGCTCGCCCTTGTGGCGAGCATCCACGTCTCGAACGCCGCAGTCGTCACAGGAAGACGTGGATGGTCGGGACAAGCCCGACCATGACGATGAAGCGTCGCGCGACCCCTCACCCTAACCCTCTCCCGCAAGGGGAGAGGGGACAGGTTGCGCCTATTCCGGATGCCGCTCGTTCCACGCTGCGGCATAGTCCGCGCACAACCGATCGAGCTCCGCCCGGTCGGTCACTCCCGTAGGCCGCGTCCGTGAGGGCGAGGCCTTCTGGTACGGCACATAGCGCTGATGCGCGACACGCCAGACCCGCCGGAGCTCGCCGAGCGGATCGGCATGATCGTCGACGCGGATATCGAAGCTCGGCACAGGGTCGTCGGCCCAGATCCGGATGGCGCAGGATTGCCGCCCGCGCTTGTCGCCGCCGGCCTTCTCGCCGGCTTCGAGCGCGACTAGCAGGCGTTCGTCGAAATCGAGGCCCGAATTCTGGACATAGGCCTTCAGCGTCTCCTGGACGACCTCCGGCCCGGCCAGCATGTTGCCGGCGACCGAGACCTGCGGCCCGTCGACGGCGCCGCACCAGTCGATGCAGGCATTGCCGGTATAGGCGGCGATCTTGCCGTTGCGGTCGATCAGGTGGAGCTGGCGATGCGCGCGCCCCTCATCGGCTGCGGTGAGGCTGGCGATGATCTCGACCGCCGAGCGCCCCTCCTGCAACAATCTCAGCCCATCCACGCCATAGAGCGGATTGGTGTAGGCCTGCGTCGCGATCGCGCCGACGCGCCCGCAGCCATAGGGCACGCGCGCGCCCGCAGCGAAGGCGCAGGTCGAGACAGCGACGCCATAGGCGCCGGTCGCGGCGTCGCGGGCGACGATTGACCATGTCATGGATGCAGAACTCCTGGATCACGCTGCATTCGGACGGAATCGTCCGAATGCAGCGTGATCGATTCTCATAGTTTAGAACATGCTGCGAAAAGCCGTGGCTGCTTTTTCGCAGCATGTTCTAGCGCCCGGCTGCGTAGGCTTGCATCAGACGCGGGGTCGCAGCCGCGCGCAAGAGCCCGTTGGCGCTGCGTTCGGCTGCGGTCAGCCGCCCGACGGTCCAGGCCGGAGCCCGCTCGACCGCATGGCCGCGCCGGACGAGCTCGGCCAGCGCCGCCTCGCCCAGACTCTCCTCGACGGTGATCTGCCCCGGCCGCGCCTCGCGCGGATAGAAGCTCGAGGGGAAATGCTGGGTGTGGAACAGCGGCAGGTCGATGGCCTCCTGCAGGTTGAGGCCATGATGGACCCGGCGCAGGAACATGCCGAGTTGCCATTGCTCCTGCTGGTCGCCGCCCGGCGTGCCGAAGACGAGCCGCGGCTCGCCGTTCTCGAAGGCGAGGCTCGGCGTCAGCGTCGTGCGCGGTCGCTTGCCTGGCGCCAGCGACGAGGGCAGTCCCTCCTCAAGATAGAAGGACTGGGCCCGCGAATTCAGCGGGAAGCCCAGTTCGGCAATGACGGGCGAGGATTGCAGCCAGCCGCCGGATGGCGTCGCCGCGATCATGTTGCCCCAGCGGTCGATCACGTCGATATGCACGGTGTCGCCGCGGCGCGAGGCGGCGACCATCGAGGCCAGGGTCGGCTCGCCGACGGTCGCGCTGGCGGGCTTGCCGTTCTGGCCGGCGATGCGCAGATTGCCGAGCATCGCCTCGACCTGGGCCTCATAGCCGGCGACCATGCCGGGGCGCAGCTCATGCGAGGCCTGTTCGCCGATCAGCGCGCGACGGCCGCCGGCGTAATCCTCCGAAAGCAGCGTCGTCAGCGGCACTTTCACGAAATCGGGGTCGCCGTAATAGGCCTCGCGATCGGCGAAGGCGAGCTTCATCGCTTCGGTGACGTGGTGGACGTATTCCGGGCTGGCCGGGCCCATCCCGGAAAGGTCGATGCCCTCCAGGATCTTCAGGGTCTGGAGAAAGACCGGTCCCTGACCCCAGGGCCCGGTCTTGAAGACCTCCCAACCATGATAGGTCGCGCTCGCCGGTGCCTCGTAGCGTGGCTGCCAGCGCGCCATGTCGTCGGCGGTGAGCAGGCCCTTATGGCGCCGGCCGGAGGAATCGAGGACGGCTTCGCCACGGCAGAAGGCATCCATTGCCTCGGCGACGAAGCCTTTGTACCAGGCGTCATGGGCCGCCTGGATCTGCTCCTGTCGGTCGCTGCCCGCGGCCTCCGCCTCGGCGAGGATGCGCTTGTAGGTCCGGGCGGCCGCCGGGTTGCGGAAGAGCTCGCGGCCCTTCGGGACGGTCCCGCCCGGCAGATAGACCGCGCCGGAGCTCGGCCAGCCGCCGCTGAACAGCTCGGTCAGCCCGGCGATGGTGTCGGAGACGCGCGGCAGCATCGGGTGGCCGTTCTCGAAATAGCCGATCGCCGGCTCCAGCACCTCGCGCAGCGAAAGCCGGCCATGGTCGCGCAGCAGCGCCATCCAGCCGCCGAATGCACCGGGCACGACCGTGGCGAGCAGCCCGTCGCCCGGGATCATCTCGAGGCCCAGCGCCTTGTAGGCCTGGATCGTCGCCGCTTGCGGTGCCGTCCCTTGCGCGCACAGCACCTCGACCTTCTTGCTTTCCGCCGAATAGAACACGGCCGGCATGTCGCCGCCGGGGCCGACGAGGTGCGGCTCGACCACCTGCAAGACGAAGGCGGCAGCGGCGCAGGCATCGAAGGCGTTGCCGCCCTTCTCCAGCATCGCCATGCCTGAGGCGGTGGCGAGCCAGTGCGTCGAGGTGACGACGCCGAAAGTGCCGAGGATTTCGGGACGGGTGGTGAACATGGGGGGTATCCTTGGAGAGGCGGATCAGGATTCCTTCGGATCGAGCGCGTCGCGCAGCCCGTCGCCGAGGAGGTTGAAGCCGAGCACGGCGAGGAAGATGGCGGCGCCGGGCGCCACCGACATCCAGGGCGCCTGCTCCATGAAGTTCTTGGCGACGTTGAGCATCTGGCCCCAGGACGGGGAGGGCGGCTGCTGGCCGAGGCCGAGGAAGGAGAGGGCGGCTTCCAGGATGATCGCCTGCGCCATGAACAGCGTCGACTGCACCACGATCGGCGGCAGCGTGTTCGGCGCGACATGGCGGAACAGGATGACGGAATCGCGCACGCCGACGGCGCGCGCCCCCTCGACGAAATCTTCGGTCTTGACGCTGATCACCTGGCCGCGGACCAGCCGGATGAAGATCGGCACCGCCGACAGGCCGATCGCGATCATCGCATTGGTCAAGGACGGGCCGAGCACGGCGGCCAAGGCGATGGCGAGGATCAGGAAGGGGCAGGCGAGCAGTGCCTCGGTGATCCGCGAGATCACGGCATCGACCCAGCCGCCATACCAGCCGGCAGCGAGCCCGACCGGCACGCCGACGCCGAGCGCGATCAGCACCGAGACTATGCCGGCGAGCAGCGAGGCCTGCGCACCGAAGAACAGGCGCGAAACCTGGTCGCGGCCGAGCTCGTCGGTGCCGAACCAATGCAGCGCCGAGGGCGGCTTGCGGATGGCGAGGAAGTTCGATTTCAGGGGGTCGGCGAGCGGCAGCAGCGGCGCCAGCACGGCCATCAGCACGAACACCAGCACGATCGTGCCGCCGATCAGCGCCGCCCGGTTGCGCCGGAGCTTGCGCCAGGCCCGGCGCAGCGGCGTTTCGGCGCTGGCGGGGCGGCCGGCGGCGCCGGCAGGAAGTGCGGCATCCGCCATCAGGCCGTCCTCAGGCGCGGATTGACCAGGACATAGAGCACGTCGGCGACGAGGTTCATGAAGATGAAGCCGATGGCGGTGCACAGCACCACGCCCTGGACGACGCCGTAGTCGCGGTTGAAGACCGCATCGACGATCAGCTTGCCGAAGCCGGGAATGGTGAAGATCTGCTCGGTCAGCACGGCGCCGGCCAGCAATTCGCCGAACAGCAGGGTCGAGAGCGTGATGATCGGCACCAGCGCATTGGCGAGCGCATGCTTGTTGACCACCTTGCGCTCGTCGAGCCCCTTGGCGCGGGCGGTGCGGATATAATCGGAGCGCAGCACCTCCAGCATCGCCGAGCGGGTATGGCGCATGATGAAGGCAGCGAGCCCGCCGCCGAGTACGAAGGCGGGCATAATCAGCCGCTCGATCGCCCCCCAGGGATTGCTGAAGATCGCTTCATAGCCCGAGGGCGGCAGCAGCTTGAGCTCGACCGAGAACAAGAGGATCAGCATGATGCCGAGCCAGAAATTCGGGATCGACAGCCCGGACAGCGCCAGTGCGCTCGTCGAGTAATCGACAAAGGTGCCCTTGCGCCGCGCCGCCAGGATACCGGCCGGGATGCCGATGCCGATCGCGATGATGATCGAGGCGGTGGCGAGCTGGATCGTCACCGGCAGCTTCTGCAGGATCAGGTTCAGCACCGGCTCGCCTGTGCGCAGCGAGCGGCCGAAATCGCCCTGCACGACCTGCCCGAGCCAGGCGAAGAACTGCACAACGATCGGATCGTCCATGCGGTAGATTTCGCGCAGTCGCGCGATCACTTCCGGATCGCGTTCCTCGCCGGCTATGACCAGGAACGGGTCGCCCGGCAGCGCCCTCTGCAGCGCGAAGACGAAGAGCGACACCAGGAACAGCGTGGGGATGGCGATCAGGACGCGCCGGCCGATCAGGGCGAGCATGGGACGCTTCCGGATTCGCCGTCATCCCGGCCGCAGCCCTCGGGACCGACCTTGGGTCGGCCCAAGGGCAAGCGCCGCGGAGCGCCGGGATCGATTATCGAGCACGACGCCCTTCGATGAATCCCGGAGCGACCTTCGGTCGTCCGGGATGACGGGGCGGTTGGTGCGAGCTGGAGCAAGGCCGTTACGACCGCTTAAGCCCGGAAAGCCGGATCATCCCGTCCGGGTTGATCACGAAACCCTCGATGTTCGAGCGCAGGGCGAAGAAGACGGTCTGGTTGTAGAGATAGACGATCGGCAGCTCGTCCTGGAGGATCTTCTGCGCCGCGTCATAGCGCTTCTTGCGTTCGGCGACGTCATAGATGGTGCGGGCCTCGTCGAGCAGTTTGTCGACCTCGGCGTTGGAGTAACGGCCGTCGTTCTGGTTGCCCTTGGTGGTGACGAACGGGTGGATATTGCCGTCTGGGTCGATGCGGCCGGACCAGCCGATCCGGCTCATCTGGAACTTGCCCTGCTGCTGGTCGCGCAGCTGGCTGGCGAATTCGGTCGAGCGGATCTGAATGTCGATGCCGGCCTCCTGCGCCATCGCCTGGATGACCTGGCCGAGCTGCGCGTCGACGGGGTTGTTGGTGACGAAGAGCTCGACCGAGACTTTGCTCTGCCCGGCCTCCTTGAGCAGGGTCTTGGCCTTGGCGACGTCGCGCTCGGGCACCGGAAGATTGGCGTCGACGAAGGTGCTGGTCGGCGGGAAGGGCTGGATGATCGGGGCATAGAGCCCCTCGAACACCACCTGGCTCAGCACCTTGCGGTCGATCGAGAGCGAGAGCGCCTGGCGCACGCGCTTGTCCTTGCCCATGGGCTGGTTGGCGGCGTCGCCATGGTTGGTGTTGATGGTGATGCCCTGGTAGCCGAGATTGGGCATGCTCGCGACCTTGAGCGTCTTGTCGCCCTGCGCCGATTTCACGTCGGTCGGCGCGAGCCGTTCCAGCATGTCGAGCTCGCCGGCGCGCAGGTTCGCGAGCCTGACCGTGGTGTCGGGGATGGCGCGGTAGATCACCCGGTCGAAATGGTAGTTCGCCGCCTCCCAATGGCCCTTGAACCTGTCGAGCACGATGCGGTCGTTCTGGACGCGCTCGACGAACTGGTAGGGGCCGGAGCAGACCGGCTTGGCGCCGATATCGGCGCCGAGGCTCTTCGGCGAGAGCATCATGCCGGCCCGGTCGGTGAGCTGCGCGAGCAGGGTCGCGTCCGGCCGCTTCAGCTTCAGCGCGATCGTCGTTGGATCGACTACGCTGATGCTCTCGATCGAGGCGAGCTCGGATTTGCGCAGCGAATCCGGCAGTGTCATAGCCCGTTCGAGATTGGCCTTGGCGGCGGCGGCGTCGAAGGCCTCGCCATCATGGAACTTGGCATCCGAGCGCAGCTTCATCGTCAGAGTCAGCCCATCGGCCGAGAACGACCATTCGGTGGCGAGCCGCGGGATGATCTTCAGCTCCGGCGTGATGTCGAGCAGCTTGTCGCAGAGGCCCTTGAAGACGATGCGGCCGACGAAGGTGCGTGCCTTGTGCGGGTCGAGAATGTCCGGGTCTTCCTGCAGGCCGATGCGCAGGGTCGAGGGCGACTGGGCCAGCGCCGGCAGGGCGGAAAGGCCGATAAGGGCGGCGGAAGCGAGCAATGCGAAGCGTTTCATCGTAACGTCCCCTCTTCTTGTCGTTCTATGGCGGTGGTGCTGCGCCTCCTGCCGCCTGCGCGGCGGCGAACAGCGCGATCCGGCGGCGGCGGTTCTGGCTCTCCGGCGGCAGCGCTAGCCCGGCGGGCTGGCTAGCCGCGATCTCCTCGGCGAAATGGCAGGCCACGGCATGACCGACCGCGCGGTCCCGCAGGGCCGGATGCTCCTGCCGGCAGCGCGCGCGGGCATGCGGGCAGCGCGGATGGAAGCGGCAGCCGGGCGGCGGAGCGGTCGGGCTCGGCAGGTCGCCCTCCGTGACCGGCTCGGGGCTGCGGGCGCGCGGATCCGGCACCGGGATCGCCGCCATCAGCATGCGCGTGTACGGGTGGAGCGGCCGTGCAAACAGCGTCGCCGCATCCGCCAGCTCGACGATCTCGCCGAGATACATCACCGCCACCCGGTCGCTGGTGTGGCGGATCACGGCGAGGTCGTGCGCGACCAGGATGATCGTCAGCCCGAACGCGGCCTTGAGGTCCTCGAGCAGGTTGATCACCTGGGCCCGGATCGAGACGTCGAGCGCCGAGACCGGCTCGTCGCCGATCAGCAGGCTCGGGCCGCAGGCCAGCGCCCGGGCGATGCCGATGCGCTGGCGCTGGCCGCCCGAAAACTCGTGCGGATAGCGATTGGCATAATCCGGCAAGAGACCGACCTTGGCGAGCAGTTCGGAGACGCGCGCCGCCTTCTCCTTGCCGCTGGCGATGCCGTGTACGGACAGCGGCTCGCCGATCAACTCGCCGACGCTCATGCGCGGATTGAGCGAGGCGTAGGGGTCCTGGAAGATCATCTGCATGCGCCGCCTGAGCCGGCGCATCTCCTCGGCGGGGAGGACGGTGATGTCCCGGCCCTCGAAGCGGATCGCGCCAGCGGTCGGCTCGATCAATCGCAGCAGCAGGCGCGACAGGGTCGACTTGCCGCAGCCGGATTCGCCGACGATGGCGAAGGTCTCGCCGCGTCGGACCTGGAAGGAGACGTTCTCGACTGCCCGCACCAGCGGCGCCTTGGCGAAGAGCGAGGGCTTCTTCGCCTTGAAATGACGGGTGAGGCCGACGGCCTCGACGATCGGTTCCGCGCCGGCTCCGCTCATGCCGCCACCATGGCGAGATCTTCGACCGGCGCCCGGAAGCAGGCGGCGCTGTGTCCGCCGCCGAATTCGCGCAGCGGCGGGCGGCTTTCGGTGCATTGGGGCGCGACAAAGGGGCAGCGCGAGGCGAAGCGGCAGCTCTGCGGCCAGCGCGCCGGCGGCGGCACCGCGCCGGGGATGGCCGCGAGCTTGCCTTGGCGCGGCCCGAGCGATGGCAGCGAGCCCATCAGCCCGAGCGTATAGGGATGCTGCGGGTCCTCGAAGATGCGCTCGACCGGGCCCTGCTCGACGATGCGGCCGGCATACATCACCGCGACTTCGTCCGCGACCTCGGCGACGACGCCGAGATCATGCGTCACCAGAATCATCGCCGTGCCGGCCTCCTTCTGGAGGTCGCGGATCAGCTTCAGGATCTGGGCCTGGATGGTGACGTCGAGCGCCGTCGTCGGCTCGTCCGCGATCAGCAGCTTCGGGCTGTTGGCAAGCGCCATCGCGATCATGGCGCGCTGGCGCATGCCGCCCGACATCTGGTGCGGGTAGGCGTTCATCCGCGCCTCCGGCGCCGGAATCCGCACCTTGCGCAGCATCTCGATCGCCCGGCGGCGGGCTTCCTCGGATGAGACCTGGTGATGGCAGAGCACGGCCTCGGTGAGCTGGTTGCCGATGGTGAAGGCCGGGTTCAGCGAGGTCATCGGCTCCTGGAAGATCATCGCCATCCGCTCGCCGCGCAGCTGCATCAGCCGTTCTGCCGGGGCGCCGAGGATCGCTTCGCCCTCGAGGATGACGGAGCCCGAGGTGATGCGGGCCGGGGGCGAGGCGAGGAGGCCCATGATCGCGAGGGAGACCAGGCTCTTGCCGCAGCCGGATTCGCCGACGAGACAGAGCGTGCGCCCGGCCGCGACCGAAAAACTCAAGCCGTCGACCAGCGAAAGCCCTTCGGGCAATCCGTCGAAGCGGATCGACAGGTCCTCGACAGCAAGCACCGGGGCTCCGGCCGGGGCCGGCCGGCCTGAGGCTTCCTGTTCGGCATTGCTCCGGTCAACCATGCGGATTGGTCCCACGCGGAACCAGCGTGGCGCATTTCACGGTCTGCGTCGATAGCATCGCCGCCAACAGCACCGCCCCGACCCCTCGCGCTTTTCTCAAGCTTGCATGCATCCTGCCCCGCCTGCGGCGCCGGGTGCAAGTAAGCGGCCATTCCACGGGATTGCCCTGGCATGCATGGCTGAGGCGCGGTCAGGTCTGTCGCATCGCCGAGGAACTCTGTTATTCAGGCGCGCGTCCGGCGATCCTGCGGACGAGCCAACGATCTGAAGAGCCGACGAGGAAGCGCGAGACCATGCTGCTGGGAGTGATCGCCGACGACATGACCGGGGCGACCGATGTCGCGCTGATGCTGAACCGCGCCGGCATGCGCACCCTCCAGGTCATCGGCGCGCCCGCCAAGGGCGCTGCGCTGCCGGAGGCGGACGCCGTCGTCGTCGCTCTGAAGTCGCGCACCAATCCGGTCGCCGAGGCGGTCGCCGATTCGCTCGCAGCCTGCGAGGCCCTGCTCGCCGCAGGCGCCCGCCAGATCCTGTTCAAGTACTGCTCGACCTTCGATTCGACGGCTCAGGGCAATATCGGCCCGGTGGCCGACGCGCTGATGCAGCGTCTCGGCGCCAGCCAGGCGATCATCTGTCCGGCTTTTCCGGCCAATGGCCGCTCGATCTTCCAAGGCTATCTCTTCGTCGGCGCCGTGCCGCTGCACGAAAGCTCGATGAAGGATCACCCGCTGACGCCGATGCGCGATTCCAATCTGATGCGCTTGATGGGCGCGCAGACGCAGCATCCGGTCGGCCTCGTCGCCTATTCCGCCGTCTCGCAGGGGGCGAGCGCCGTCCGCAAGCGCCTGGCCGAGCTCGCCGCCGAGGGCGTGCGCTATGTCGTCACCGACGCGCTCGACAACGGTCATCTGATGGTGCTTGGCGAGGCCATTTCCGACCATGTCCTGCTGACCGGCGGCTCGGGCATCGCGATGGGCCTGCCCGAGAACTTCCGCAAGGCCGGGCTGCTGCCGCGGCGCGAGACGGCGACCCATCTTTCCGCGCCGGCCGGCCGCGCCGGCATCATCTCGGGCAGCTGCTCGACCGCGACACGCGGCCAGATCGCGACGGCACGCGCCGCCGGCATCCCGGCGCTGAAGGTCGATCCGCTCGCTCTGGCCGCGGGCTCGCAGAAGGCTGCCGATCTCGCCGCCTGGGCGCTCGCCCAGCCGGAAGACAAGCCCTTCCTGGTCTATTCGAGCGACGATCCGGCAGAGGTTGCCGCAGTCCAGGACAAGCTCGGCCGCGAGAAGGCGGGCGAGACCGTCGAACATGCCTTCGCCGAAGCGGCGCGGCTTTTGATCGCGGGCGGCGTTTCCCGCCTGCTCGTCGCGGGCGGCGAGACCTCTGGCGCGGTGGTGCAGGGGCTCGACGTGCGCACCCTGGAGATCGGTCCCGAGATCGATCCGGGCGTGCCCTGGACCCGCGTGGTCGACGGTCCCGAACTGGTCGTGGCGCTCAAATCTGGGAATTTCGGCGCGCCGGACTTCTTCCTCAAGGCCTGGAGCCTGCTGCGCTGACCTGCCGCGGCGCTCGCGTTTGCTCCTTGGGAAACTCGTATAGGATGCCGGCGAGGCTGGAGCAGGATGCGAGCCGGGCGGGAATTCGTTCCCGCTTGAACCTGCCCCGGCTCCCGGATGAGAGGCAGGCACGGGAATGGACATGGCGTTTCTCGGCGATCTCCTGACGACGGTTGCCGATCGCGGACGGGCGCTGATCAATTTCGAGCGCTTTTCGTCAGGCCGGCGCGAGCCGTTGGCCAAGCTCTGCGAGCATCTGCTTTCAGGGCGCGGCGAGGCCTCCGGCATGGCGCTGGCGCAGGCAGTGCTCGAGGAATGGGAGCGGCTCGACCCTGCCGGCCGGCTCGGCTTCTTCCGGATGCTGCAGGAGCGTTTCGGGCCGGATCACGACCGGCTCGAAGCCGCGATCGCGCGTTATCGCGAGGCGCCGGACGCCAGCGCGGTCTCGGAGCTGCATCTCGCCTCCGAGCCGCGTCGGCAGGAGCTTTTCCGCCGGCTCAACCTCGCGCCGGGGGGGACTCATGTGCTGGTGAGGATGCGCGAGAGCCTGCTGCGGGAACTCGAAACCGAGCCGGGGCTTTCGGTGGTCGATGCCGATTTCCGGCATCTCTTCGCCTCCTGGTTCAATCGCGGCTTCCTGGTGCTGCGCCGGATCGACTGGCACACCCCGGCCAATGTGCTGGAAAAGATCATCCGCTACGAGGCGGTGCATACGATCGAGGACTGGGACGAATTGCGCCGCCGGCTGGAGCCGGCCGACCGGCGCTGCTTCGCCTTCTTCCATCCCCAGCTCGTGGACGAGCCGCTGATCTTCGTCGAGGTGGCGTTGACCGGCGAGATTCCGCGGCGGATCGACGATCTGCTCGGCGAGCAGCGTGAAATCCTGCCGGCTTCGGCTGCGACCACGGCGGTGTTCTACTCGATCTCCAACTGCCAGGAGGGCCTGCGCGGCATCTCCTTCGGCAATTTCCTAATCAAGCAGGTTGCCGAGGACCTGAAGCGCGAATTGCCGGGGCTCGACGTGTTCGTCACGCTCTCGCCCGTGCCGGGTTTCGCGCGCTGGCTCGCCAGGGAGCTGGCCGAGCCTGCGGCGCTCGGCCTCGGCAACGAGGAGGCTTCGGCCCTGATGGCAAAGCCCGCCGAGGTCGCGGCGCTCGACGAGGCCGGCCGCGCCCGGCGCGACAAGCTGCTCGGCCAGATGATGGCGCAGTACATGCTGCGGGCCCGGACCGGCTCGGGCCGCGTGATCGACCCGGTAGCGCGCTTCCATCTCGGCAATGGCGCGAGACTGGAGCGCATCAATGTCGGCGGCAACCTGGCAGAGCGGGGCCTGCGCGAGTCGCATGGCGTGATGGTCAATTACCGCTACGACCTCGCCGACATCGAAGCCAATCACGAGGCCTTCGCCAGCCGCTCCACCGTGGTCGCCTCGTCCTCGGTCAAGAAGCTCCTGCGCCCGGCCGGCGCCTGAACCACACGAACCGACACTGCCTGAAAGGACCCGCAATCATGGGTAACCATCTGTTCGATCTCATCCGGGCGCGGATTCCGGCGCCGGACGCCCGCTTCGCGCTGATCGATGACGGCCGGGTCTTCAGCTATGCCGACATGGTCGCGACTTCCGGCCGCTATGCCGGGGCGCTCGTCGCCCTCGGCGTCAAGCCGGGCGATCGTGTCGCCGTCCAGGTCGAGAAGAGCATCGAGGCGCTGATGCTCTATCTCGGCGCGGTCCGCGCCGGTGCGATCTTCCTGCCGCTCAACACCGCCTATACCCCGGCCGAGATCGAGTACTTCCTCGGCGACGCCGAGCCGGCGGTCTTCGTCTGCGACCCCGCCAAGGCGCAGGCGCTGCGCCCCTATGCCGAAAAGGCCGGTGCCAAGCTGGAGACGCTCGGCGTCGGCACCGGCAGCCTGATCGAGAAGGCTGCGGCGGCCCCCGCCGACTTCGCCGATGTCGCGCGCGGCGCCGACGACCTCGCCGCCATCCTCTACACCTCGGGCACGACCGGTCGCTCCAAGGGGGCGATGCTCAGCCATGACAATCTCTCGTCGAATGCCCTGGCGCTGGTCGACTATTGGCGCTTCGGCAAGGAGGATGTGCTGCTGCACGCCTTGCCGATCTTCCACACGCACGGCCTGTTTGTCGCCACCAATACGGTGCTGTTCTCCGGCGCTTCGATGATCCTGCTGCCGAAATTCGACCCTGACCAGGTCTTCAAATACCTGCCGCAGGCGACCTGCATGATGGGCGTCCCGACCTTCTATGTCCGCCTGCTCCAGGATCAGAGGCTGACGCCCGCAGCGACCAAGCATATGCGCCTGTTCGTCTCCGGCTCGGCGCCGCTGCTGGCCGAGACCCATCGCGAATGGCGCGAGCGCACCGGCCACGCCATTCTCGAGCGCTACGGCATGACCGAGACCAATATGAGCACCTCCAACCCCTATGCGGGCGACCGGGTCGCCGGCACGGTCGGCTTCCCGCTGCCGGGCGTCTCGGCCCGGGTGGTCGATCCGGAGACGGGCAAGGAACTCGCCCGCGACGAGATCGGCATGATCGAGGTCAAGGGCCCGAACGTCTTCAAGGGCTATTGGCGCAACCCCGAGAAGACCAAGGCTGAGTTCCGCGAGGACGGCTTCTTCATCACCGGCGACCTCGGCAAGATCGACCCCGACGGCTATGTCCATATCGTCGGACGCGGCAAGGACCTGATCATCACCGGCGGCTACAATGTCTATCCGAAGGAAGTCGAGACCGAGATCGACGAGATGCCGGGCGTCGTCGAGAGCGCCGTCATCGGTGTGCCGCATCCTGATTTCGGCGAGGGCGTGACGGCGGTGGTCGTCGCAAAGCCCGGTGCGGACATCACGGCACAGGGCATCGCCAAGGCGCTGGAGCAGAGGCTGGCGAAGTTCAAGCAGCCCAAGCAGGTCTTTGTCGTCGCCGAACTGCCGCGCAACACCATGGGCAAGGTCCAGAAGAACCTGCTGCGCGACACCTACAAGGACATCTACGCCAAGTAGCTGAGAACGGGGAAATCCCGGATCCAAGCCCGGGATCCATGCCGGAACGGTTCAGGTATGGATCCCGCATCGGTGCCGCTGGCGCGGCTCGTCCGGGATGACGAAAATTCCGTTCAGCTGCCCGCCGGCGCCGGACACCTGATCGCGATCATCTCGCCATCGCTCGGGATACGCAGCCGCTTTGCCCCGATGCCGCGCGCCTCGGCTGCCCGGCGCAGGGTGGCGCGATCGACCGTCGCATGGTCCAGCGCCTCCATATGGGTCGCGATCACGATGGCTTCGGGGTGTGCTTCGCAAAGTTCCAGCGTCTGTTCCGCGTCCATCACGATCAGCGTGTCGTCCCATTTCGCGCCGCAGGAATGGGTGACGATCACGTCGGGGGCGGTCGTCGCGACGGCGTCGCGCAAAGGCGGATAGAGCACGCTGTCGCCGCCCCAATAGAGCGTCGGCTCACCGGGCGCCTCGAAGACCAGCCCCATCACCGGCCCCATTTTTTCGACCACCGCGCCGGTGCCGTGCTGGGCCGGCTGCCGGGTGATCACGATCGGGCCGAGCCGTAGGAAATGCTCGAGCGGCGTCACATTGCTGAAGCCCGCGGCTCGGATCGTCTCCTCGTCGCCAGGCTGGCAGAGCAGTGGCAGCTCCTTCGGGATGCGCTCCTTCGCGACCGCGTCGAAATGGTCGGCATGCAGATGCGAAACGATGACCTGCTCGACCCCGGCAAGGATGCTCTCGATCGGCTCCGGCAGCGCGACCATCGGATTCTGCGAGCGGCCGGTGAAGGAAGGCCGGCTGTGCTTCGAGCCCAGATCCGGGTCGATCAGCAGCGTCCTGCCGGCATAGGTGAGCTTGAGCAGGGCGTTGCGCAGGAGCTGAAGCTGCATGGCGGTTCCTAGGCAGATGGATCGGACCCCGCCGATCCTTCCGCCAAAGCCGCGCCGCGACCAGTTCCGATTTGTGAAGGAAACTGCATCGCGGCGTTAGACCCCGCCTTCGATCTTCCCCAGCCCTCATCCTGAGGAGCGCCCGTAGGGCGCGTCTCGAAGGACGGTCCAGCTCTCTCCCGAGCTCCCTGAAGCATCCTTCGAGATGCCGCTGCGCGGCTCCTCAGGATGAGGTCGAGAGGGGGCTAAGCGGCGAACTGGCCATAAGGCACGTCGGCGCGAGCGCTGCGCAGGGCGCTCGCCCACCAGTGCAATTGCCCGAGCATCGTCGCCATCGCCCGTTCGGCCCGCTCCGCATCGGCGAGCCGGCCTGCCTCGTCGAACTGGTTCCAGGCATTGGCGAAGCAGACGCCGTCGCGGATCGTCGCGGCATGCAGCTCGGCGAAGACGAGCCGGAGCTGCTCGACGGCCCGCAAGCCTCCCGAGACACCGCCATAGGAGACGAAGGCGACCGGCTTGCCGCGCCATTCGGGGCCGGTATCGTCGATGATCGCCTTCAGCGGCGCTGGAAAGCTCCGATTGTATTCCGGCGTCACCACGATGAAGGCATCGGCGCGGCCGAGCCTCGCCTTGACCTCGGCGAGGTCGTGCGCGGCCGGATCGACCGCTTCCACCGAGAATGGGCCTTCGCCCTCGACCTGCGCCAGAGTCCAGCCGGCGATCTTGTCGCAAAGGCGGCCTTCGCGGGAGCTGCCGTAGATCACGGCGAGCTGGATGGCGGGGGTGAGCCGGCGATGCATGGGAGCGCTCCTTGGGCTGGTGAACCAGCGGAGCACACCGTATAAGACCTCAACTAAGGTTGAGGTCAAGCACCGTGGTCGCAAAGGCACGCAGGGTTTTCGCGGAGGATCTGAGCGTCGGCGAGGTGGCGCGGCGCAGCGGCCTTGCCGTCTCGGCCCTGCATTTCTACGAGGCGGAAGGGCTGATCCGCAGCCGCCGCAGTGCCGGCAACCAGCGCCGTTATGCGCGCGAGGTCCTGCGCCGGGTCGCGATCATCAAGGTCGCCCAGCGCACCCGCATTCCGCTCAAGACCATCCGCGAGGCCTTCCAGACCCTGCCGGCCGAACGCACCCCGACGGCCGAGGACTGGAGTCGACTCTCCGCGGCGTGGAAGCTCGAGCTGGAGCGTCGGATCGACCGCCTGACCCGGCTGCGCGACCATCTCACCGACTGCATCGGCTGCGGCTGCCTCTCGGTGAAGAGCTGTCCGCTCCACAATCCCTGGGACGAGCTCGGTCAGCAGGGGCCGGGGCCGCGCCTGCTCGATCCGGATTGAGATTGCTGCGGTGGCGCAGATGCCGTGCGCCACCGTCACGGTCGGCTTGTCCCGACCATCCACGTCTGCCTTTTTGCAATACGGCGTTCAGGACGTGGATGCTCGCCCCAAGGGCGAGCATGACGCGCTGGAGCAATGTCGCGCGGAGAGTCCGGGCGCTTCGCTACGCAGCACCCCGGAAGGACGGGTTCACCCCGCCTTGTAGAGCTTTTCCAGCGGGAATTTCGCGACATCCGCCAGAAGTTCCACGAATCCCTTCGCCTGGAACTCGGCCGTCGCCTTGCCCTTTTCTGCCGTCGCGAGGCTGGCATCGCCGACCGCGCCAGACGGATTCACGTCCTGTGCCATCCAGGCGAAGGGGTGTGCCCCGGTCGGACGCAGCCACTTGTAATCCTCGGCCATGGTAACCGTCAGCGGCTCGAAGCGGCCGGCCTTGCTCATGTCGACGAGGTCCGGCCTGAAATGCAGCATCAGCGCGGTCTCGACATCGCCGCCATGGATGCCGTGCAGCGCGTCCAGCGGCGCGAACAGGCCCGGCGGCAGGCCGAAATTGCTCCAAGAGGTCGAGACGGCGAGCATGCCGTGGGCGACGCGCAGTTCGCGGGCGACGACCTTCATCGGGTCGACATTGCCGCCATGCGAGGTGACGAGAACGAGCTTGCGAAACCCGGCGCGCTTCACGCTCTCGCCGATCTCGATCCAGCTGCGGATCGCGCTTTCCCAGGAGAGGGTGAGCGTGCCCGGCGAGTGCAGGTGCTCGTTCGACTTGCAGATCGCCAGCGTCGGCAGCACGAGCACGTCGAGCCCGGCCGGAACCTGCGGCATCGCCAGCGCCAGCATCGCGTTCATCACGGTGGTGTCGACCGAGACGGGCAGATGCGGACCATGCTGCTCGATCGCCGCCAGCGGCAGCACGGCAATGGTGGTTTCGGGCGCGAGACCCTGGAAATCGGTGGTCTTCAGATCGCCCCAGAAGCGCGCGCTCATCTCGTCTGGTCCTCGCTAGGCCGGGTCAGGTCCCGTCGCTGTCTTCTACATTGCAAAGACCGCGCTGGAACCCGCCTTTGCACCATGGCAGCGAGGCAGGGCGCGAAGGCTTAGCTGTGGATCGCGCCGGATCGGGCGCCGCCATGCATGGACAAGCGCTGCCGAAGCCGCTGTCTGGCGCTTGTGCGCCGGCTGAGCCGGGGGCATTCTCCGCCGGTCGCCGCCCAGCGCTCGTGCGTCGCCCACCGCGAGCCGCCACCATCAGTTGCGGAAAGGGTTTCAGACATGACGATGAAGTATCGCCTTGATCGGCGCGCCGCGCTCGGGCTGATCGGTGGTTCGGCCGCTTCGGTGCTGATCCCGGTTCCCGGCGCGCGCGTCAACGCGCAGACGCTCGACAAGGTCAGCTACCAGACCAATTGGCGCGCCCAGGGCGAGCATGGCGGCTTCTACCTCGCCGCCGCCAACGGCATCTACAAGAAGTACGGGCTCGACGTCGACATCCGCCCGGGTGGCCCGCAGCAGAACCCGACCCAACTCCTGCTCGGCGGCCGCGTCGACATGATCATGGGCAATTCGCTGGAAGCGCTGCATTTCGCCAAGGAAGGCATTCCCTTCCTCTGCATCGCCTCGATCTTCCAGAAGGACCCGCAGGTCCTGATCTCTCATCCCGGCCAGGGCAATGATTCGCTCGCGGCCCTGAAGGACAAGCCGATCCTCATCGGCGCGCAGGGTCGGGTCGCTTTCTGGCCCTTCCTCAAGCTGAAATTCGGCTATCGCGACGAGCAGGTGCGGCCGTACACCTTCAACATGGCGCCTTTCCTGGCGGATAAGCGGCTTTCACAGCAGGGTTTCCTCTCCTCCGAGCCCTTCGCCATCCGCAAGGCTGGGGTCGAGCCGGTGGTGCATCTCCTCGCCGATGCCGGCTTCGAGAACTACAACACCACCATCACCATCTCGAAGAAGATGGTCGACGAGAAGAAGGATCTGGTCCAGCGCTTCGTCACCGCCTCGCTCGAGGGCTGGGCCGAGTATCTGAAGGGCGGACCGGGCATCGCCGCGGCCAATGCCCGGATCCTGAAGGACAATCCGGACATCGACCAGGAGAAGCTCGACTACGCCCTCAAGGCGATGACCGAGAACGGCATCGTCCTCTCCGGCGACGCGCTCACTCTGGGCATCGGTGCCATGACCGATGCGCGCTGGGAGCGCTTCTACAACAGCATGACGCAGGCCGGGGTCATTCCGGCCGGAGTGGATTTCCGCAAGGCCTACAGCCTGGAATTCGTCAACAAGGGCGTCGGCAAGGCCTGATCGTCGCGACCGCCCGGTTCCGCCGCCATCGGCCATCGTCGGCGGATGTGCGGGGAACCCTCCTGGGGATGGGTAGCCCGGAATGACCGCAGCGCGCTTTGCGCCGCGGCCCATCCGGGTTATCGCCATTCCAGACAAGCCCTAAGCGATTGGACCATCAGGCTTTGGACACGGCCTATCTGAGCACATCCCCGGCGACATCGGCGAGCGGCACGAGCCCGCTGGTCAGCGTCCGCCGGGTCTCGAAGCAGTTCGCCAACGGCACGCTCGCCGTGCGCGATGTCGATCTCGACCTCGGCGCCGGCGAGTTCATCAGCCTGCTCGGCCCCTCCGGCTGCGGCAAGTCGACCTTGCTGCGCATGATCGCCGGCCTCGCCAGTCCCAGCACGGGCGCGATCGAATGGCGGGGCGCCGGACAAGACGGTGCAGCGGGCGCGCGGCCCGATCTCGGCTTCGTCTTCCAGGACCCGACGCTGATGCCCTGGGCCAATGCTCTGGCCAATGTCATGCTGCCGCTCAAGCTCAAGCATGTTCCCAGGCGCGAGGCGGCCGAGCGTGCCGCCGAGATGCTGGCTCTGGTCGGCCTCAAGGGCTTCGAGAACTCCTATCCGCGCGAGCTCTCCGGCGGCATGAAGATGCGCGTTTCGATCGCCCGTGCGCTGGTGATGCGGCCGAAGATCCTGCTGATGGACGAGCCCTTCGCCGCGCTCGACGAGATCACCCGCCATCGCCTGAACGACGACTTGCTCCAGCTCTGGTGGAAGGAGCGCTTCACGGCGGTGTTCGTCACCCATTCGGTATTCGAGTCGGTCTACCTCTCGCAGCGCATCGTCGTGATGGCGGCGCGTCCCGGCCGGGTCATGGCCGATTTCACGGTCGACGCGCCTTATCCGCGTGACGATCTGTTCCGTACCTCCGCCGACTATGCCAGCCTCTGC
The DNA here is from genome assembly GCF_053618995.1 of Allobosea sp. NPDC055594. NCBI lineage: Bacteria > Pseudomonadati > Pseudomonadota > Alphaproteobacteria > Hyphomicrobiales > Alloboseaceae > Allobosea > Allobosea sp. NPDC055594. The sequence goes on along the minus strand of NZ_JBSHIO010000012.1, from coordinate 76,544 downwards.
AGGCTCGCTTCCGGCCGGCTCAAGGAGGCCATCGGCTCATGAGCGCCCCCGCCACAGCGACAGCCTCCCAGGCCCATGACGGCACCGATGCCGAGGCCCGTCCGATTCTCGATCGGGAGCCGCATCTCTTCGGCCTGCCGGCCAGCGCCTGGCCGCGCTTGCTGGCGCCGCTCTGCATCGGCGCCCTGGCGCTCGGGCTCTGGGAGTTTCTCGTCCGCTGGAACGAGGTGCCGTCCTATGTCCTGCCCGGGCCGCTGCTGATCGGGCAGACGCTGGTCGAGGACTGGGCGACGCTTTCCGGCTCGCTCTGGATCACCTTGCGCATCACCTTCATGGCGCTGGCGGCGGCGGTGTTCTTCGGCGTCACGCTCGCCGTGTTGTTCACCCAGTCGAAATGGCTGGAAATGGCGCTCTTGCCCTATGCGGTGATCCTGCAGGTGACGCCGATCGTCGCGATCGCGCCGCTGATCATCATCTGGGCCGGCGATATCGATCTTTCGCTCTTGATCTGCGCCTGGATCGTCGCCTTCTTCCCGATTCTCTCCAACACCATCCTCGGGCTGAACTCGGCCGACCACAATCTCGTCGACTATTTCAAGCTGCATGGCGCCACGCGCTGGCAGACGCTGCGCTATCTCAAGCTGCCGGCGGCCCTGCCGTATTTCCTCGCCGGGTTGAAGATTTCGGGCGGGCTGGCGCTGATCGGCGCGGTCGTCGCCGAATTCGTCGCCGGTACCGGCGGCAGCGCTTCGGGGCTCGCCTACCGGATCCTGGAATCCGGTTATCAGCTCAAGATCCCGCGGGTCTTCGCGGCGCTGATCATGATCTCGCTGACGGGTGTCGCGATCTTCCTGGCGACGAGCTGGATCTCGCATCTCCTGCTGCGGCGCTGGCACGAGAGCGCACTGAAGCGCGAGAACTGAAAGACGGAAACGGCCGGCTCAGGCGAAGAAGCGCAGCCGTTCCCCGACCGGCAGCGAGCCGATCGCCCGCAGATCCGCCTCGGAATAGCTGATCTCGAGGCGCGCCGAGCTGCTCGGCGGCACGGCGGGAAACGCCTCCGCGGGCGCGCCGATATCGCTGAAGACGATGTCCTCGTCGACCATGGAACGGCCGGCCAACCGGCGCAGGCGCTGCCTGCCGGGCTGCGGCCCGTCCTGTGCCAGCGGTGCGCGCCTTTGCGTGTCGACTTCGACGATGTCGATATCGCCGGGATCGGTGAGCGGTTGGCGCAGTTGCAGCGGGGGGCGTAGCTCCGGGCTTTCCACGATCACGGCGGCTGGCGTGGCCTCGAGCGGAACGGCCGTGCCCTCGACCAGGGCGCGCAGGCTGGAATCGAGCATGGCGACGGTGGCGGTCATCTTCTCGATCTGGTCCGCCGCCGCTTCGACGGTCGCCGTGGCGCCGTGGATCTCGGCGGCGCGACGGTCGAGCTTGTCGCAGATATCGGGGGCTGCGCCGCTCTCGCGCAGCGTCCAGGCCGCTTCCTGAATGGCTTCGGCGGCGCCGATGATACCGGAGGCGGCCTCCTGGATACGGCCGGACAGCCGCGACGGCGCCGCGCTGCCGACGCGTTCGAGATCCTCGCGCAGTTCCGCGATCGCGCGCGCCGCATCCGGAAAGCCGAGATTGGCTTCGAGCACGGCAGCGGGGGCAACTAGGAGCCGTTCGAGCCGGCCAATGGCCGAGAGCACCATTTCGGTGTCGGACTGGCGGTTGCGCTTGGCGTATTCCGCGAGGAACCAGCGGCCACGCCCGGTTTCCATGACCGCGGCCGAGATGGCTTCATAGTCCACCTCGCTCAGAGGCGTCAGCGAACGCGCATCGCTCATGGCAAGGCTGCTCTCCACGGGCTGGTCAAATCGAGTCGAGCCGATCGAAGATGCCCATCCGGCAATCTGCTGATGATTCTTTAAGAAATCGCTGCCACGGCCATGTCCTCCTCGCCTTATTCCGGGTTTGGTTCCGGGCGCTGGCTCGCTGCGCGCCTCTCCCTGATGCATGGGCTGAACTTCGTCGGCATCGGCTTCTATCTGCCGTTCTTCCCGATCTGGCTCGGCGCGAAGGGGCTGAGCGATGTCGAGATCGGCTATGTTCTCGCCGTCCCCATCCTGGTGCGCGTCCTGGCGGCGTCATGGATCACCGGCCTTGCCGACCGGCGCATCGCCCCGGTTCTGCTGCTGGCGCTGCTGAACGCCTGTGCCGCGGCGGCCTATTACACGCTGTCGAGGCTCGAAGGGCTGGTTCCGATCGCGCTCGTCACCACGCTCGCCGCGGTCGCACTCTCGGGCGTCGTGCCGCTCGCCGATATCCTGACCACGACCCAGGTCCGCGCCGGCCGCCTGCGCGACTATGGCCGGGTTCGCCTCTGGGGCTCGATCACCTTCGTGGTCGGCAATCTCGCCGGAGGCTACCTCGTGGCACGCCACGGTGCCTGGCCGATACCGCTCGTTCTCGCGGGCTGCAGCCTGATGGCGGCACTGGCGGCCTTGCAGGCTCCGCCGCCCCCGGCGGCGGCCGAGGCGAGCGGGCGGGATATGCCCATCCGCGGCTTCTCGACGAGCTTCTGGCTGGCCATCATGGCCGCGGCCTGCGTCAACGCCACCCATGCCGCGCTCTATGCCTTCGGCTCGCTGCACTGGCGCAGTCTCGGCTTCAGCGACGAGCGCATCGGCTTTCTCTGGGCCATCGCGGTGGTCGCCGAGATCGGCGTCTTCCTCTTCGCCGGTGGCATTGCCGCCCGTGGCGTCGGCGGACTGCGCTGGACCGTCATCGCCGCCATGGCAGCAGCGCTCCGCTTTGGTCTGATGGCCCTAGACCCCGGTTTCGCCTTCACCATCGGGCTCCAGCTCCTGCACGGCATCAGCTTCGCCTGCGCGCATCTGGGCGCGCTCGCCGCGGTCTCGGCCCTGGCTCCGGAGGCGCGCCGGGCGGCGGCGCAAGGGCGTCTCGTGGCTGTCGGCGCGCTGGCGATGGGAACCCTGACCGTGCTCGCCGGCTATCTCTACCGGCTTCTCGGCCCTGGCGTCTTCCTGGCCATGGTTCCGGTCGCGCTGGTCGGGGCCGGGCTCGCGACGCTTGCCATTGCGGGGTTGCGCGGCGATACAGGCCGGGGGGCGACAGATTCGATCGCAAGAGGCCGGTAAACCCTCATGACCGCCGTCGACGACGTTGAACCGCAAGCGGTCTATCGCGATGAGGGCGGAGTCCTGGCTGTCGCGCTCACCGGCAATTGGAGCGCCGATCGCGCCCCGCGTCTGGAAGCGCTCGCTGCCGAGATCGGTGAGCGCGTCGCAGCGGTCCGACAGGCGCAGCTCGATCTCTCGGCTATTTCCCGTCTCGATACGCTCGGCGCCTACCTCCTCGCCCGCCTCAAGGACATCGGCGAGACCAGTGGCGCGAAGGTCGAGCTCGCCAGCCGCCGCCCCGAGCACGGCGTGTTGCTCGGCGAGGTCGCTCTGCGCTCCTCCGACTACAAGGCGCCGGGTAAGCCGATCGGGCTCGTCACCGTCCTCGTCAATGTCGGCAAGGCCATCACCAATTTCGGCCGTGACCTGGTCGGAGGCGCCGTTTTTCTCGGCGAGGTGATGATCGCCTGCGGCGGGGCGCTGTTCGGGCCGCGCAAGTTTCGCGGCCCGTCCCTGATCAACCAGATCGAGCTGATCGCCTTCAGCGGCGCGCCGATCATCATCCTGATTTCGTTCCTGGTCGGCTGTATCGTCGCGCAGCAGGGCATCTTCCAGCTGCAGCAGTTCGGCGCCGCCGCTTTCGTGGTCAACCTGACCGGCATCCTGATCCTGCGCGAGCTTGCCGTGCTCCTGACCTCGATCATGGTCGCCGGGCGCTCGGGCTCGGCCTTCACCGCCGAGATCGGCTCGATGAAGATGCGCGAGGAGATCGATGCGCTGCGGGTGATGGGTCTCGAGCCGATCGAGGTCCTGGTCGTGCCGCGCATCCTGGCGCTGATGATCTCGCTGCCGATCCTGACCTTCATCTCCGCGATGGCGGGGCTGGTCGGTGCCGGGCTCGTCGCCTGGCTCTATGGCGGCATCGGCCCCGACACCTTCCTCGCCAGGCTGAAATCGGTGATCACCTGGCAGCATTTCGCTGTCGGCCTCATCAAGGCGCCGTTCATGGCCTTCGTCATCGGCCTGATCGCCTCGATCGAAGGGCTCGCCGTGAAGGGCTCGGCCGAATCGCTCGGGCGCCAGGTCACGGCCTCGGTGGTGAAGGCGATCTTCATGGTCATCGTCGTCGACGGGCTCTTCGCCATGTTCTTCGCCTCGATCAGTTTCTGAAGGGCAGGGCGATGGCGGAGCAGGGGGATCTGGCAATGCCGATGGCCGCGAGGGAGCCTGCCTCTGCCGGCGCCGGCGAGGCGGTTATTCGCGTGCGCAATCTCAAGGTCGCGTTCGGCGAGAAGGTCATCATGGATGGCTTGAACCTCGAGGTGATGCGCGGCGAGATTCTCGGCTTTGTCGGCGGTTCCGGGCAGGGTAAATCGGTGCTGACGCGCACCATTCTCGGTCTCGTCGGCAAGCAGCGCGGGACGATTGAGGTCTTCGGCGAGGATGTCGACCGGCTCGACGCACGTGGCCGCCGGACGCTCGAGCGGCGCTTCGGCGTGATGTTCCAGCATGGCGCGCTGTTCTCGGCACTGAGCGTCAAGCAGAACATCCAGCTGCCGATGCGGGAATATCTCAAGCTTTCGCCGAAGCTGCTCGACGAGCTCGCCATGCTCAAGATCGAGATGGTCGGCCTGCCGCGGGACGCCGCCGACAAGACGCCCTCGGAGCTCTCCGGCGGCATGATCAAGCGGGCCGCACTCGCCCGCGCGCTCGCCCTCGACCCCGAGATCGTCTTCCTCGACGAGCCGACATCCGGGCTCGACCCGATCGGCGCCGCCGATTTCGACGAACTGATCATGACGCTGAAGCAGACTTTGGGACTGACCGTGTTCATGGTAACGCATGATTTGGACAGTCTCTTCGTCGCGTGCGACAGAATAGCCGCCCTGGCGGATAAGCGTGTCATCGCGGTCGGTTCGCTCGCTGACATGCTGGCCTGCGACCATCCCTGGCTGAAAGCCTATTTCGGCGGCGAGCGGGCCCGGGCCCGATTGCCGCAAGACAGTATGAGGACCTGACGGAGCAACATGGAGTCTCGCGCCAACTATGCTCTGGTCGGTCTTTTCACGCTCGCGGTGATCGCGGCGATGTTCGGCTTCGTCTATTGGTTCGGCAGCGGCGGCTCCGGCCGCAAGCAGGATGTCCGGGTGATCTTCACCGGGTCGGTGACCGGGCTGGCGCGCGGCTCGAGCGTGCTCTTCAACGGCCTGCGCGTCGGCGAGGTCAAGCAGATCGGGCTCCAGCCTGACGATCCCAGTCGCATCTACGGGGTGATCGAGGTCGAGAACACGACTCCGCTGCGGATAGACACGCGCGCCCGCATCGAGGCGCAGGGCTTGGCCGGCGTGGTCGCGCTGCAATTGATCGGTGGCCAGCAGGACGCGCCGGTCCTCCAGGCGAAGCAGGGGGAGGCGCTGCCGACGATCTACGCCGACCGCTCGGAGTTCCAGGACATCATCGAATCCGTGCGTAATGTCGCGCAGAAGGCGGACGAGGTGCTGGGCAGCCTCGACGGCCTGATCAAGGAAAACGCCGGTTCGATCACCGCGACCGTCCGCAATGTCGAGAGGTTCTCTGCAGCGCTCGGCAACAATGCGGACGGCATCGACAAGCTGATGGCGAGCTTCGGGCAGATCGCCGAGACGATCTCGCCGCTGACCCAGAAGCTCGGCGTGCTCAGCGAGGAGCTGACCCTGGTCGTCCGCTCGGTCGACGAGCAGAAGATCTCCAACATCATCGGCAATATCGACAAGTTCACCGCGGCGCTCGGCGGCTCCAGCAACGACGTCTCGAAGGTGGTCAGCGACGTCGCCTCGATCACCGAGAAGCTTAATCGCGCCGCCGATCAGGTCGAGGGCGTGCTGAAGGCGGCGCAGTCCTTCCTGAATGCGGAAGACGGGCAGGGCGCCCTCGCCGAGGTCGGCAATGCCGCGAAGTCGATTCGCGTTCTCGCCGACAATCTCGATAAGCGGACGGCGGAGATCACCACCGGGATCAACCGCTTCACGGGTCCCGGCCTGCGCGATCTCGAATCGCTGGCCGCCGACGGCAAGCGGACTTTGGCCGATGTGAATCGAACTTTGCGCAGCTTCGAGCGTAATCCCCAGCAGTTCATCTTCGGCGGCCGCCCGCCGCTTCCCCAATACGGTGGATCGCGCTAGTTCGATGCTGATGCCCAGCCCGCTTTCGTCGTTCTCCGTTCGCGCGCGTGCCGCCTCCGGCGCGATCGCGATCGCCTTGCTGCTGACCGGCTGCGGTGCTGGCCCGACACCGACGACCTTCGACCTCTCGGCCCCGCGCGATTTCGGCCGGGTCGGAGGCTCTCAGGCTGCCCTCGTCGTCGCCGAGCCGACGACAGTGCTGGCGCTCGATTCCGATCGGCTGATCGTCAGGGACTCGGCCGGCGCGCTCTCCTTCCTCGGCAGCGCGCAATGGGCCGACCGCGTGCCGCGCCTGGTTCAGACCCGACTGATCCAGACCTTCGAGAACGGCAGCCGGATAGCTGCGGTCAGCCGGCCGGGCGAGCGGATGGTGCCGGATGTCCAGCTCAACACCGACATCCGCAGCTTCAACATCGATGCCGCGAGCGGCCAGGCCGTGGTCGAGATCACCGCCAAGCTGGTCGGCGACCGCACCGGCAAGATCCAGCGGGCCAAGCTGTTCTCGGCGCGGGTGCCGGCCGGCACGGTCGACGGGGCTGCCGCGGCCCATGCGCTCGACAAGGCGCTGTCGCAGGTGCTGATCGAGATCGTGCGCTGGGCCGGCCGCGGCTGACACCGATGCGTGGGGCGGCGCCTGTCGTCTTGCCCGAGGCCCTGCATGAGACGCTCGCCGCCGCCGCCGGCATTATGGCCGTCGCACGGGAGCCGTGGTGGGTCATCGCCAGCGCAGCCATCGCTTTGCATGGCGGGCGCGTGAGCGACGTCGCCGACGTCGATATCCTGGCCAGCGTCGCGGATGCGAGGCGCGTCGCGCGCCAGCTCGGTCTTGAACTGCGTGCTCCCGCGCCGCATCCCCGGTTCCGCTCCGAGGTCTATCTCTCCTGGGGCGGTGCTCCGCTTCCCGTCGAGGTCATAGCCGGCTTCGCGGTCCGCTCCGGAGATGCCTGGCGTGAGGTCGTTCCCGCGACGCGGCAGGTCGTCCGGGTCGGCGGCATCGCGCTCCCTGTCCCCGAACGCGAGGAGCTGCGCGCGATCGTCGAGAGCTTCGGGCGGGCCAAGGACTTGCGGCGCGCCGACCTCCTGCCGCGAGATTGAGCGCGAAGCGGGCACCGGTTCGCGTGAGGAAAAAGGCGATAAAACAAACAGATAGAGAATTTCCGCGGCCCGGGGTCGCGGAAACGCTCTAGGTGCCGCAGAATGTCGCCAGAACGCGCTCATGGGCGGCCGGCGGCAAGGCATAGCTCTCGCGCCCCGGCTGCTCCTCATAGGGCTTCGCCAGCACGGAAAGCAGTTCCTCGAAGGGGGCGAGGTCGTCCCGTTCCTCGGCTGCCTGGATCACCGCCTCGATACGGTGGTTGCGCGGGATGAAGAGCGGGTTGACGGAGCGCATTGCCGCCAGCCGCGCCTCGGCCGCGAGCGCCTCCTTCTGCAGCCGCTGGCGCCAGCGGCTTTCCCAGCCATCGAATTCGGCGGGGTTCTCGAAAAGGTCGCGGCAGGCCTCGCCATCGGCGGGAGAGGTGCTGTTCTGGCCAAGCCGTCGGAAGGTCAGGGTGAAGTCGGCCTTGCCGCGCTGCATCGTTTCCAGCAGCGTCCTGATCAGCTCGATGTCCTCGGGCTCTTCCGTGGCGAGGCCGAGCTTGCGGCGGAAGCCGGCGACGAGCCCGCTCTGGAACAGGGGCTCGAAGCGGTCGAGCGCCGCCTGTGCGATCGGAATCGCCTGATCGACATCCTCGGCCAGCAGGGGCAGCAGCGCCTCGGCGAAGCGGGTCAGGTTCCAGCGCGCGATCGCCGACTGGTTGCCATAAGCGTAGCGGCCATGCTCGTCGATCGAGCTGAACACCGTGCCGGCATCATAGCTGTCCATGAAGGCGCACGGCCCGTAATCGATGGTCTCGCCGGCGATCGACATGTTGTCGGTGTTCATGACGCCGTGGATGAAGCCGATCAGCAGCCATTGCCCGATGAGGGCGGCCTGCGCCGCGATGACGGCCTCGAGCAGACAGAGATAGGGCGCCTCGCTGCCGGCGCAATCCGGATAGTGCCGGGCAATCACATGCTCCGCGAGCACGCGCAGGCCCTCGACGTCGCCGCGCGCCGCGAAGAACTGGAAGGTGCCGATCCTGATATGGCTGGCGGCGACGCGCGTCAGGATGGCGCCGGGCAGGGGACGCTCCCGTCTGACCCAATCCCCCGTCCGCACTGCCGCGAGCGCCCGCGTCGTCGGAATGCCGAGTGCGGCCATCGCCTCGCCGACGATGTATTCGCGCAGAACCGGCCCGAGCGCGGCCCGGCCGTCTCCCCGGCGCGAGAACGGGGTCGGGCCCGCGCCCTTGAGCTGGATGTCGCGACGGCGGCCCTCGCGGTCGACCACCTCGCCGAGCAGGATGGCACGGCCGTCGCCGAGTTGCGGGTTGAAGCCACCGAACTGGTGTCCGGCATAGGCGGTCGCGATCGGCATCGCCCCCTCGACGAGGCTGTTGCCGGCGAGCGTCGCAACGCCCTGCGGGCTGCTCAGCCAGGCGGGATCGAGGCCGAGCTCCGTCGCCAGCGTCTCGTTGAGCTTGATGAGACGCGGCGCGCTGACTGCCGTCGGCTCGACCGGCGCGAAAAAGCGCGGGGGGAGCCGCGCATAGGAGTTGTCGAAAGCGATCCTGCTCATTGCTCGTAGATAGTCCGGGCCACCGGCTTCGCAAAGGGATGGCCCCCGCGCGCTGCCAGCGCCCGCCGCCGACAAGAAAAAGGCCGCCTTGCGGGCGGCCTCTTCATTCTGTCGTCCCAGGCGCGCGGCTTACTCGAAGCGCCCGCTGGCATGGGCCAGCATGGTGTAGACCTTGCCGGTTTCCGAGGTCAGGTAGGTCTTGGCCACCATCGAGTCGCGGTCATCCTTGGCCGCCTCGCCGAGCAGGCGCTCGAACTCCTCGATATAGCGGTCGACCGTCTCCTTGAACTCCGCGTCGCGGCGGTATTTGCGCCGGATCTCGTCGAAGGTCTGCTGGCCCTGCAGCGTGTAGAGCCGGCGCGTGAAGACGTTGCGCTCGCCGCGCTTGTAGCGGTCCCAGAGCTCGACGGCGGCGTCATGGTCGATCATCCGGGCGATGTCGACCGAGAGCGAATCGAGCTTCTCGATGCTGTGGGCGGTCGGCTTGGGTGTCTCCGGTGCGCGGTCGTCGCGCGAGGCCCGGTTGAGCAGATCGGAAAGCCAGCCGGACTTGGCCGGAGCGGGCTCCGGCTGCCGGCGCACCGCTTCCGTGCGCGCCACTTCCTGGCGGACCGGCTCGGCCGCCGGGCTGCGCGCCGGCTCCGGCCGCGCCGGTTCCGGCGTCGGGTCGATCGAGGCGCGCAGCGGCTCCATCAGGGCCGGCATGCGCGGGCTCGGCACCGTCGCCACGACCTGCGCCGGAGCACTCGCGGCACCGGCCGCGGCACGGCGGCCGGCGGCATCGCTCGACGGGCGCGCGACGTCGCTGCTGCGGCCCGACCGGGTCACGATCTCGGTCAGCTCGTTCAGCGCCTTGATCTGGTCGGCGACGACGCGGCGCATGGCGGCTGTCGATTCCTGCGTCTCGCGCGGCAGATCGAGCACGCCGCGCTTCAGTTCGGAACGCGTCGCTTCCAGCTCCTGCTGGATCTCGGCCGACATGGTGCGCATGTCCTCGGCCGCACTCTGGAAGCGCTCGGTGACCTTGGCGATCTCCGCGCCGACTTCGTTGACGACCTGCTCATAGGAGGCACGCAGCGCTTGGGTGATGCGCTCGCGCTCGCGGCCGCTGGCGGCGCGGATCGTGTCGAACTGCGCGGTGATCGCATTGGTCGTCGTCTCCGCGGATTCGCTGAGGACGCCGCCGATCTGGCGGGTACGCGTCTCTGCTGCGCTGAGCGACTCGTCGAGCGTCGACGAGAAGGAGCGGGTGATCTGCTCGATGTCGTCGGTGCGCGTGGCGATCAGCCCGTGCAGATGCTCGAGCGCCTCCTTGCGGTCGGCCAGCGCATTGCCGACGCGGGCTTCGACCTGCTCGAGCCGGGCCGCGACCGCGTTCAGCGCCGCGGCATTGGTCTGCGTCGCCTCGGTCATCGAGGAGCCCTGCTCGTCGATCCTGGAGATCAGGCCCGCGGTCTCGCGCAGCGTGCCTTCCGAGAAGCCCTTCAGCGCCTCGATCTGGCCCGCGACCTGCATCGAGGCGCGGCCGGTCTCCTCGACCACGCTCGAGAGCACGTTCTGCAGCTCCTCCACGCGGCCGGACAGGCTACCCTCGATCGCGACGAGGTTCTTGTTCGCGCCGGTGACGATCTGCTGCATCAGCTTGTTCGCCTCGCCGAGGCGGCCGAGCATGCCGCCGAGCTCGCCGCGCAGCTGCTCATTGGTCTTGAGCAGGGCCTCGACCGACTGGCTGGTGCCGCTTTCGAGCGTCTCGCGCAGCTGGCTGGAGGCCGTCTCGAGCGCGCCGGCGATGTCGGCACCGCGCTCGCGCAGCCCTTCGATGATCGAGCTGCCGCGGCTGGTGAGGGTCCGCACCACCGCTTCGCCGACATTGGCGACCTCGCTGGCGATCGCTTCGCCCTTCTGGCTGAGCGCCTCGATCATGCCGCCGCCGGTCTGGGCGAACAGCGCGCGCAGTTCCTCGGTCCGGGCACCGAGCGTCGCGGCGAGCTCGCCGGACTTAGTGTCCAGCGTCTGCGCGATCTGGGCACCGCGCTGGTCGAGGGTGCTGATCACGCTGCCGCCGCGCTCGTCGAGCAGCGTCCGCAGCTCTTCGGTGCTGGTACCGAGCGCCGCGGCGAGTGCGTCCGATTTCGACTGCAGGGTGTGGGCGATCATCGCGCCGCGCTGGCCGAGCGCGCTGATCATGCCATTGCCCTTCTCGTCGAACAGGGCGCGAAGCTGCGCGTCGCTGGCGCCGAGCGTCGTGGTGAACTCGTCCGACTTGCTCTGCAGCGTGAGCGCGATCTGCGAGCCGTACT
>NZ_JBSHIO010000012.1:0-65197 GCF_053618995.1 Allobosea sp. NPDC055594 | reverse complement strand
TCGCCGAGCGTGCTGATCATGCCGCCGCCCTTGTCGTCGAAGAGGGCGCGCAGCTGAGCGTCGCTGGCGCCGAGCGCCGCGGCGATCTCGTCCGACTTGCTCTGCAGCGTGAGCGCGATCTGCGAGCCGTACTCGCCGAGCGTGCTGATCATGCCGCCGCCCTTGTCGTCGAAGAGGGCGCGCAGCTGAGCGTCGCTGGCGCCGAGCGCCGCGGCGATCTCGTCCGATTTGCTCTGCAGCGTCTGGGCGATCATCGAGCCGCGCTGGCCGAGCGCGCTGATCATGCCGCCGCCCTTCTCGTCGAACAGGGCGCGCAGCTGCTCGCTGCTGGCGCCGAGCGCTGCGGCGATCTCGTCCGACTTGCTCTGCAAGGTGAGGGCGATCTGCGAGCCGTGCTGATCGAGCGTGCTGATCATGCCGCCGCCCTTGTCGTCGAACAGGGCGCGCAGCTCTTCGGCACGGGCGCCGAGGGTGAGCGAGATCGCGTCCGAGGTGCCCTGGAGGCGCTCGGCGATTTCGGTGCCGCGCGAATCCAGCGTGCCGGAGACGGTGTCGAGCCGGTTGACCACGCGCTCTTCGAAGCGCGCCACGCTCTGGTCGAGCGTGTCGGCGATCTGGAGGGCGCGCCCACCGAGCGTCGCATTGATGCTGTCGGCCTTGTCGGCGAGGGTGCGTGTCAGCGCCTCGCTCTTCGACGTCACGACCTCGCCGATCTCGTCGGCCTTGGCGGCCAGCGCGCGGGTGACCTCGCGTCCGCCCTCGGCCATGACGCGGGCGATGTCGACCGTGCGCTCGACCAGCGCCTCGTTGAGGGCGGTGGCGCGCGAGCCGAGATTGCCGTCGATGCGGGCGATCAGGCTGTCGAGCGAGCCGGCGATCTCGGCGCTCTTGGCGCTGGAGCGTTCCTCGAAGACGCGGATCTGGTTCTCCATCGCCGCGGCCGCTTCCTGCGTCCGCGTGCTCATGATCTCGGCTGCGTGCTGCGAGCGCTCGCCGATGCGTTCGGCCAAGGCCTGCCCTTCCTCGCCGAGCAGCTTCTCGACCTGGTTGAGGCGCAGCGTGACCGCGTCGGTGAAGGAGCGCGCATCGTTGCCGATCTTCGAGGCGAGCGTGCCGCCGCGGGTGACCACGATTTCCTCGAGCGCGCCGAGGCGGGCGCTGATCGAAGCCTCGATCTCCCGGCCCTGGACGTCGAACAGGCGGGTGAAGGCGTCATGGCGCCCGGCCAGCAACTCGTTCAGAGCCTGCGAGCGCACATCGACAGAGCGCATCAGCGACTCGGCATTGGCCGCCAGAGCCTCGTTGACGCGGCCGCCCTGCTGGGTGAGCGCGATCACGACCTCCTTGCCGGTCGCGGCGAGCATGCTGCTCGCCTGGTCGGCCTGGGTCGTGAAGGTCTCGCGCAGCGCGATCGTCGCGTCGCTGACGCGGTCGGCGACATGGCGGCCATCGACATTGATCGTCTCGGCGAGCTTGCGGGCCGCCTCGCCGAGGCGCTCGGCGAGATGCTCGCCCTGTTCGCCGAGCAGGCCGTGGACCTCGCGGCCGGTGGTGCTGAGGTCGGCGAGCAGCTTCTCGCGCTGCGAGCCGATCAGGCCGTGGACTTCCTGTCCGGTCGCGGCGAGGCCGGCGATGATGCTCTCGCGCTGGCTGCCGAGCGCGCCGGCGACCTCGTCGCCGGTCTGCGACAGGCGGACGATGAAGGCGGCCTGCTGGTCGTCGAACACCGCGCGGGCGCTGTCGCTAGCGGCGTTGATGCGGGCTGCGATCGCCTCGCCCTGGTCGCCGAGGCGATCATGCAGCGACTGGCCGGCACTGGCGAGCTGGCTGATCAGCGCGCCGCTGCGCTCGGCGAGGAGGCCGTGCACGGAGCGGCCGACATCGGCGACGCGGGTGACGAGCGCCTGGCTCTGGCCGGAGAGCAGCTCCTGCATGTCCTGTCCGGTGGCGATGACGCGGCCGCTCAGGGCCTCGCTCTCCGCGATCAAGAGGTTGCGCACGCCCGAACCGGCCTCTGCCAGCTGCAGGATGAGGTTCTCGCGCTGCTCGCCGATCGCGGCCTGCACGTCGGCGCCGACCTCGGAGAGGCGCGCCACCAGGCTCTCGCCGCGCTCGCCGAGCGCGCTCTGGACCTCGCGGCCGACATCCGACAGACGCGACACCAGTCCGCCGCCGCGCTCGTCGATTGCGGTTTCGACTTCGCGGGTGACGTCGGCGAGGCGGGTGACCAGACCGTCGCCGCGGGCGCCGATGGCGTTCTCGACGTCGCGGGTCACGTCGGCGAGTCGGGCGACGAGGCCGTCGCCGCGCGCGCCGATGGAATTCTCGACGTCGCGGGTGACTTCGGCGAGGCGCGCGACCAGGCCTTCGCCGCGGACGCCGAGGGCGTTCTCGACCTCGCGCGAGGCGTCGGCGAGGCGCGCGATCAGCCCGTCGCCGCGGGCACCGATCGTGTCCTCGACCTCGCGGGCGACGTTGGCGAGGCTGCTGACCAGCCCGCCGCCGCGCTGATCGATGGCCGCTTCGACGTCGCGGGTGACTTCGGCGAGCCGGGCGACCAGACCGTCGCCGCGGGCGCCGATCGTGTCCTCGACCTCGCGCGTGACGTTGGCGAGGCTGCTGACCAGCCCGCCGCCGCGCTGATCGATGGCCGCCTCGACCTCGCGGGTGACCTCGGCCAGGCGCAGGACCAGACCGTCACCGCGGGCGCCGATCGCCTCTTCGACTTCGCGGGTGACGTTCGCGAAGCGCGCGACCAGGCCGTCTCCGCGCTCGCCGAGAGCCTCCTGCATGCCCTTGCCGACCTCGGTCAGGCGCTCGATCAGCGTGTCGCCCTGGCTGCCGATGGCGCCGCGGACGTCGTGGCCGATATCGGAGAGGCGGGTGACCAGGCTGCCGGCCTCTTCCGAGAACAGGCTGTGCACGGTCGCGCCGACGGCGGAGATGCGGGCGGTCAATTCCTCGCCGCGCTCGCCGATCAGCGTGTTCAGTCCCTTTCCGGCTTCGTCGAAGCGCAGAATGATCGAGTCGCTCTGCTCGCGCAGCAGGCCGTCTACGGTCTGCACCGTCTCGGTCAGCCGCTCGACCAGCGTCTCGCCCTGCTTGCCGAGCAGGCTGTGGACCGTGTCGCCGGCCTCCTGGATGCGGGAGGCGACGAGTTCGTTCTGCTTGCTGAGCAGCACGTGCACGCCGCGGCCGACCTCGGCCAGGCGGGTGGTAACGCTCTCGCCCTCGTCGGAGATGGTGGTGCGCAGCGTCTCGCCGGTCTCGGCCAGGCGCGCGGTCAGGTTGCTGCTCTGCTCCTCGATCAGCCCGGCCAGGGTTCGGCCGCTGTGCTCGAAGCGTTCGGCCACGGTGGTGCCGCGCTGGGAGATCTCCTGCGCCAGCGTCTCGCCGGTGCTGCGCAGCGTCTCGTTGACCGTTTCGGCCCGGTTGGCGAGCGTCTCGGCGACCTGCGCGCCGGTCTCGCTGATCGCGCGGGTGACGTCGCGGGCGCCGGCGGTGAGGCCCTCGGTCAGGACCGAGCCGGTGCGCTCGAGCGAGCTTGCGATTTCCTGGACCCGGCTGTCGATCAGACCGGTGATGCTGTGGCTGGCGCCGGTCAGGCGCTCGCCGACTTCGCCCGATGTGACCTGCAGGCGCTCGACCAGTTCGTTGCCGCGTCCGCTGATCTCGTCGACCATGCGCTCGCCGGCGCGGCCGAGCGCGAGGGTGATCTGGTCGCCCTTGTCGCTCAGCGTCACGGTGACGCGTTCGCCCGCCTGGGCGACCGCCTCGGCGATCGAGCGGCTGGCGGTTTCGAGGTCCTTGCTGATGTTCTCATGGGCGCCGCTGATGGCGAACTTGACCCGCTCGGCATTGCCGACGACGGATTCGCGCTGCGTCACCAATTCGTCGATCAGCGAGCGCAGCCGGATCTCGTTGTCGGCATAGGCGCGCTCCAGCGTCGCGATCTCGCCGCGGACAATGGTCTCGAGTTCGCCGGCGCGGGCGACGGCGCGTTCGATGCCGTCGCCCATCGCCGCGACCTCGCGGCGGATGGTCTGGCTCAGCGAGAGCACGGAATCGGTCGCGACGATCTCGGGCTCGGCCAGGCGCAGCGCGACCTCGGTCATCGCGCGCGAGACCAGGCGCATCTCCTGGGTGCGGCGATAGAGCGCCGCCAGGACGAAGAAGAACACGACCGGTGCGCCGGCACCCAGCGTGAGCAGGGCCCATTGGCCCGGGCCGAAGGCGACGATGCCGGGCGGCAAGCCCTCGGCGAAGGAGCCGTAGCGGCTGACCAGGGTGAAGCCGACGCCGCCGAGCCAGGCGAGGGTCGCGAGGGCGGCGAACCAGTAGGGTTTGGCGGAGGGGCGGGCGGAGAAGGCCTGGACGAGGGAGCTGGAATCGCGGCGGTCGTCATTGGCGACGCGGCTGGTGTCGGGGGCGATGGCCGGGCGCGACGGTGTCGCGGGCTCGGCCGCTTCCGGCTTCGGCGGAGCGGATTCGACGCGCGGCAGCTCGACCTTGAGGTCGCCGCCGGTAGCAGCGGGCAGCTTCAGCTCGGGATCGCCGGTTGAGTTGTCGCCCTTGGGCTGGTCCAGCCTCAGCGCTTCCTCGATCGCCGACATCGCGGCTTCGGTCGGATCCTGGAGCTTGTTCTGCCGGGTCATGAATGCCGCCTCGCTACGCTACTGGCGATGGGCGCGTCGTCCCGCGCCGCACGACGGAAGAACGGCCGCCTCAAGCCGAGATTCCGCAAGCGACACGACGCCCATCGTTTACTGGCTCGAAGCGTAGTTGAGGCAGGCGGTGAATGAAACCTGTTTCCCCCGCCGATTCACAAACGTCGTTAACGCCTCATTCACCATGTTGGCGCTTCCTAAGAGGTCAGGAGGCGCGCCGGGACGCCGCCTCGGACCTTTAAAGTCGAGTTCCCCGTGATGACCAACACAGCCATTGATTTCGAGCATCTCGCCCGCCAGACCGGCGGCGATCTCGCGCTGGAGCGCGAACTGCTCGTCCTGTTCTCCCAGCAATGCGTCCGGCACCTGCGCACCATCCATGGCAGCACCGACGACCAGGCGAGGCGCGATGCCGCGCACACGCTCAAGGGCGCGGCGCGGGCGATCGGCGCCTGGCAGGTCGCCGATGCGGCCGATCTCGTCGAGCAGCAACTGGGCGCACCCGACCAGCTTGCGCTCGAGGCGGGCATGGACGCGCTGGCCCTGGCGGCGGCCGAGGCGCGGGCTGCGATCGCGCGCTTCGACTGCGCCGCCTGAAATCGCCGTTTCCCGCGCTTTCGAAATCCTCTAGAGACGATCGGGTCCGCGGGCTCCGCGGACGCCAATCCCATTCGCGGGCGGCAGGCGCGGCACGGCACTGAAGGCCGGGCCCGGCATCGCCCGGACACGCAAGCCGCGAAGCCGCCAGGACGGCGCGCCGGAGTTCACGATGCCGAAGATCACTTTCATCGACGCCCAGGGGACGAGCCGCACGGTCGAGGCGGAGACCGGCTCGACCGTGATGGAGGTCGCCGTCCGCAATGGCGTGCCCGGCATCGAGGCCGAATGCGGCGGCGCCTGCGCCTGCGCCACCTGCCATGTCTATGTCGACGATGCCTGGCTCGCGGCGACCGGCCAGGCCGAGCCGATGGAGGAGGACATGCTCGATTTCGCCTTCGACGTGCGCCCGGGCTCGCGCCTGTCCTGCCAGATCCGCGTCCGCGACGAGCTCGACGGCTTGATCGTCCGTACGCCTGCCCGGCAGGGCTGAGGACGCCTACTCCGCCGCTGCGGGGGCAGGGGCTGACAGCGTCGTCTCGTGGCCGGCGACCGGATGGCGTGGCACGAGCAGCGAAAGCCCGAGCGAGGCGGTAGCGACGCCGGCACCGATATAGAACACCAGAGCCGGATCGCGCAGCCAGATCAGCCCGAAGGTGATCGGCAGGAATACGGCCGCGATGTGGTTGATCGTGAAGGCGACCGCCGAGGTCGGGGCGATGTCGGCGGGGTCTGCGATCTTCTGGAAATAGGTCCGCTGGGCGAGGACGAGCGTGAAGCAGACGCCGTCGATGACGAAGAAGGCGCCCGCGAACAGGGCGCCCCAGTTGCCGAAGGTGCCGTGGCTCGCCAGCGCGTAGCCGACGAAGACGACGATCAGCGAGATGTTTTCGAGCTGGATGGTGGCGCGTTCGCCGATCCGCCCGACCAAGGCGCCCAGCAGCGGGCCGGCGAACATGTTGATGCCGTAGGTCGCCAGCAGCAGCGTCGCCGTCGCCGCGACGTCGTAACCGAAGCGCTCGACCAGCAGGAAGCCGCCGAAGGCCATGAAGATCTGGCGTCGCGCCCCCGACGCGAAGGTCAGTGCGTAATAGAGCCAGTAGCGCTTGCGCAGCACGAAGCCCTTGTTCTGCGGCACGGCGCCCTGGAAACGCGGGAACAGCGCGATCGCGACGATGGTCAGCGCAATGGTGACGAGACCGGCACCGAGGAAGACGGTGGCATAGCTCGGCTGCAGGGTCCGCCAGATCAACGCGATCGAGCCGAAGGCCAGCAATTGCGCGACCGCCGAGGCGCCGGCGATCCGCCCGAGCAGGCGCGGCGCCTCCGATTTGGGCAGCAGTTGCAATTGCAGGGATTGCTGGGCCGTCTCGTAATAGTGGAAGCCGATCGACATGATCGTCGTCGTCAGCAGCAGCCCGCCGAGGCTCGGATAGAAGCCGGTGAGGGCGACGCCGAGGCCCAGCGTCAGCAGGCTGAGATAGGCCAGCACCTGCTCGCGCATGATCCAGAACAGGATGATCGCGGTGAAGGCCAGGAAACCGGGAATTTCGCGCACCGATTGCAGGATGCCGATATCCTGCCCGGTGAAACCCGCCGCCTCCTTGGCGAAATTGTTCAGCAGCGCGCTCCAGCTCGCGTAGCCGAACCAGTTGACGAAGGCGAGCACCATCAGGAAGCTGGTCGGAGAGGCGATCAGTCCGGTCAGCCGGCGAGGGGGGGAGGCTTCGGACATCGGCGCACCCGAAATCGAGGACGTCGCGGCGGGGCGACCGAGGCCGCGAACGCAGCATCGGCGGGACTGTTAAACCCATGCCGATCCACGTCAAATTCCGCGGCATCATGACGACCATGCGCGAAGCCGGTTGATCGAGCGCAACGACCCGGAACGCGCTCGGTGCCAGATTTCATCTCAGTCGAGTAGAGCGAGGAGAACGCGATGTACAAATCGATTTTGGTACCGGTCGATCTTGCCGAGGCAGAACTCGCCGATCCCGCCATCGCCGCTGCGGAATCCTTCGCCACGGCTTCGGACGGTACGATCCGGCTAGTTTATGTCCGCTCGCTGGTGCCGATCACCTATATGGAATTCGTTCCGGCCGATTTCGACGCCGGGCAGCAGGCCGAGGCCGAGGCGAAGCTCGCCGAAATTGCCGCCAAGGTGAAGCTGCCGGCCGAGCGTGTCTCCGCCAAGGTGCTGGTCGGCTCGGTCCATGGCGAGGTCCTGGCGGAGGCCGATGCCAGCGGCGCCGATCTGATCGTGATCGCCTCGCATGAGCCCGGCATGCTCGCCTATGTCATCGGCTCCAACGCCTCGACCATCGTCAGGCGGGCGAAATGCTCGGTGCTCGTGGTGCGCTAGGGTACGCTCCCCTCACGGAAGAGCAGCTGTCACCCTGGAATGCCGCGAAACAGCGCAGGTTCGGGATTCGTCGACGAGGCCTGGAGCCTTCCGATGGATCCCGGGCCGAGCTTGGTTCGCCCAGCATGACGAGACCAGCTCATCCAAGGTGAGACGCTCGGCTGTGGCCCGAGGCCCTCAGCCCGGCTTGCCCCCGGGCACGAGCTCGCCCGGCACCTCGCCATTGGCGAGCTCGCGGGGGCGGTTGAGCCTGACCATCGGCCAGACTTGCCAGAAGGAGGCGGCTCCCAGCACGATCCCGAGCCAGCCGGCCGTGCTCGCGCCGCTTCGGAAGGCGCTGAGGCTGAAGAAGACGAGCATGACCAGCGAGAGCCCGCCTACGATAGCCAGGGCCAGCCAGAGCGGAAACGGCTTGCCGGCGACGAAGCGGGCGCGCGGATTGGCGCGGCTGATCGTGGCCGATAGAGCCGTGACGAAGGCGTGATAGCGCGGATCGTCGCGCTCGATATCGGTCAGCGAGCGCCAGGACAGATTGCCGAAGGTGATGCTCTTGCCGTCGCTGAGCCGCAGCTGCGTCCGGAAGCTCTTCGCGGTGACATTGCTCGGCGCGTAGAGGAAGCGGACCTGCTCGACCGCAGCCAGCCTGACACGGTCGACCTTGCGCGTACTGTCGATCTCCAGCGTGTCGCCATCGAGCCGATAGGCGATCTCGAAGCCGATCGGCTTGGGGCGCTGGCGCCAGGAGGGAGGGGCGTCGTCGTCTTCGGCTTGCATGGCGCGAAGCTCTAGCCGGCCTTGCCGCGGAGAGCAAAGCGCGGAGTTGAAAATCTCCTGAAGAACATGCGCTGTTTGGGCCCGCGCATGACCGAGCCGGTGGATGTTACCGCGTCAGCGCCTTGATCGCGCCGTCGAGCCCATCCAGCGTCAGCGGGAACATGCGCCCGCCCATCAGCCCGCCGATCTGCCGGATCGACTGGGTGTAGCTCCACAGATGCTGCTGAACCGGGTTGAGCCAGACCGATTTCGGGAAGCGCTCGGTCAGCCGCCGCATCCAGACCTCGCCGGGCTCCTCGTTCCAGTGCTCGACCGAGCCGCCGGGCATGGCGATCTCATAGGGGCTCATCGAGGCGTCGCCGACGAAGACCAGCCGGTAGTCGGGCGGATAGGTGCGCAGGATGTCGAAGGTCGGGATGACCTGGTCGTGCCGGCGCCGGTTCTCCTTCCAGACCCGCTCATAAGGGCAGTTGTGGAAGTAGAAATGCTCGAAATGCTTGAATTCGGCCCGCGCCGCGGAGAACAGCTCTTCCGCCAGCTCGACATGCCAGTCCATCGAGCCGCCGACATCGAGGAAGAGCAGCACCTTCACGGCATTGTGCCGCTCGGGCCTGAGCTTGACGTCGAGATAGCCATGCTTGGCCGTTTCGGTGATCGTCTCGTCGAGGTCGAGCTCCTCGGCGGCGCCGGTCCGGGCGAATTTCCGCAGGCGGCGCAGCGCAACCCTCAAATTGCGGACACCGAGCTCGCGTGTGTCGTCGAAATCCTTGAACTCGCGCTTGTCCCAGACCTTCACCGCACGGAAATTGCGGTTCTTGTCCTGGCCGATGCGTACGCCCTCGGGATTGTAGCCATAGGCGCCATAGGGTGAGGTGCCGGCGGTGCCGATCCATTTCGAGCCGCCCTGGTGGCGGCCCTTCTGCTCGGCGAGGCGCTGCTTCAGCGTCTCGAGCAGCTTGTCCCAGCCGAGCGCCTCGAGCTGGGCCTTCTCCTCCTCGGTCAGGAATTTCTCGGCCAGCTTGCGCAGCCATTCCTCGGGAATACCGACTTGCTCGAAGGCCTCGCCAAGCGTCTCCATGCCCTTGAAGACCTGGGCGAAGACCCGGTCGAAGCGGTCGAGATGACGCTCGTCCTTGACCAGGCAGGTGCGGGCGAGATGGTAGAATTCGTCGACGCGATGCTCGGCGAGGTCGGCCTCGACGCCCTCGAGCAAGGCGAGATACTCCCGCAGCGTGACGGGGACCTTGGCAGCTCGCAGATCGGTGAAGAGGCGCAGGAACATCGCGCTACTGTGGGCAGCGCCGCGCCGCGGTCAAGCCATGCCGGGACCGAGGACGAGTTCCACTCGGCGATGCGCGGCGGTCGGGGGCATAGTCCGGCCTGCCGATCCTGCCCGCCGAGACGGAGCATGGCGAAAGGACGCCGCGCCTTTCGCCATGCTCCTGATCTTTGAAAGCCGGGCGCCTCAGGCGACGGCGTCGGCGAGATCCTTGGTGACCTTGAACTTCACGACGGTCTTGGCGGGAACCTTGATCGTCGCGCCGGTCGACGGATTGCGGGCTTCGCGGGCCTCGCGCTTGGCCGCCGCCAGCTTGCCGATGCCGCCGAGCGTGACGTCACCACCGGACTTCAGGGTCTTGGCGACGACGCCGGCGAGCGAGCCGAGGATGGCCGAGACGTCAGCCTTGGTCTTGCCGGTCTCGTCGGCGATGGCGGCGATCAGTTCGTTCTTGGTCATACAACCCTCCTGGAAGAGCAATGATGAGAGTAGCCTCGCTCCGGCACCGCTTTTGAAGGCCGGAGCGTCGCGGCGAATCGGTGCGCTGTCGCGCGCGAACCCACCGTGTTGCATGGCTGCCATCCAAAAACGACAGCATTGGGCCTAGATACGCACAGAATACGGCTTCGTTCCGCGGAAAATGCGCTTTTCCGGCCCTGCCCGGGTGGCGGAAGCAACGGAGCGGGGCGATTGACAAGCTTCGCGCTGATATTTCAAGCTTGAAATAATAATGGGGAACGAGCGCGCATGAAGGTCATCATCGTCGGCGGCGGCATCGGCGGCCTCACCTTGGCGCTCATGCTGCACGCACGCGGCATCGCCGCGACGGTCTACGAGCAGTCCAGCGATATCCGGGAGGTCGGCGTCGGCATCAACACCTTGCCGCACGCCATTCGCGAGCTTGCCGAGCTCGGCCTGCTACCGGCTCTCGACGCCGTGGCGATCCGCACCCGCGAGCTCGTCTACATGAACCGCTTCGGGCAGGCGGTCTGGCGCGAACCGCGCGGCCTGCATGCCGGCGCGCCGGTTCCGCAGTTCTCGATCCATCGCGGCCGGCTCCAGGGCGTGATCAGGGACGCGGTCGTGGCCCGGCTCGGGCCGGAGGCGCTGCGCTGTGGCCGGCGCCTCCAGGGCTTCTTGCAGGACGAAGGCGGCGTCACCGCGCATTTCACCGATTCCCGCCGCGGGGAGGGCGGAGAAACCGCGCGAGCCGACCTGATGATCGCCGCCGACGGTATCCATTCGACGGTACGGGCCCACTACTTCCCCGACCAGGGCGCACCGCGCTGGAACGGCGTGCAGATGTGGCGCGGCGCCTGCGACTGGCCGGCCTTTCTCGATGGCGAGAGCATGATCATCGCCGGCGGCATGGCCGGCAAACTCGTGCTCTATCCGATCGCCGAAGGGAGCAAGCCGGGAACGCGGCTGACCAATTGGGTG
This sequence comes from Allobosea sp. NPDC055594, assembly GCF_053618995.1. Taxonomy (NCBI): domain Bacteria; kingdom Pseudomonadati; phylum Pseudomonadota; class Alphaproteobacteria; order Hyphomicrobiales; family Alloboseaceae; genus Allobosea; species Allobosea sp. NPDC055594. The sequence continues at coordinate 54,078 of NZ_JBSHIO010000012.1, read as the reverse complement.
GTCAACATCCGCACCGGCGATCCCGCCAAGCCGCCGCCGAAGGAGGCCTGGTCCAAGGCTGGCCGGCTCGAGGACGTGCTGCCCTTCGCCCGCAGATTCACGGTGCCGGGCGTCGACATCCTCGCCTTGATCCAGGCGACGCCGGGCTTCTGGGACTATCCGATGTGCGACCGCGATCCGCTGCCGCGCTGGACCCATGGCCGCGTAACCCTGCTCGGCGATGCCGCCCATCCGATGTACCCGGTCGGCTCGAACGGCGCCTCGCAGGCGATCCTCGATGCCCGCTGTCTCGCCGACCTGCTGGTCCGGGCCGAGCATCCGCGCCAGGCCCTCGCCGCTTATGAGGCGCAGCGCCTGCCGGCGACGGCCGAGATCGTGGCGATGAACCGGGCCGGCGGCCCGGAGCGGGTCATCGATGCGGTCGAGGAACTGGCGCCGAACGGCTTCGACGATGTCGAGCGCGTGCTGTCCTATGCCAAGCGCGAGATGATCGTGAAGACCTATGCCGGCAAGGCCGGCTTCGCCAAGGAGCAACTGGCGGCGCGCCGGTAGAACGAATTTCGCTCGCGCTGGCTCGTCACCCGGACAAGCCGCAAAGCGGCGCAGCTCCGAAAACCATCATAGAGCGCCGGAGTCCCATGGCAGCTTCCGGTGTGCCGCCTCGCTCCGGCTGGAATGACGGCACGAGCCGAGCGATCCTGTCGATCCGGTTCATCCAGATGCCGGGGGCACGCGCCCGGGCTCAGCCGGCTTCCGTCAGCTGGGCGATCCTTGCCTTCAGCTGCGCGTTCTCCTGCTCGAGCTGCTTGAGGCGGTGCAGCAGGTCGAGCGGGGCCGGCTCGTCATCCAGCTTGGCAGGCCGCGTGAACTCGACGCCCTGACGCGCGCCGTCGCGCCAGCGCGCGCGTACCATGCGGCTTTCGCGCTTGAGCGGCAGATAAAGCTCGAACAGCTCGGGCGTCGAGACTGCGTCGGAGAGGACGAGCAGCGCCCCGTGCTCGGACAGATTCCTGACGGTGCAATCCAGCGTCGACCGACGCTGGTTGAAGATGATCTGGGCGCCGATGAGCGTGCGGCTGCGGGCATGCTGGCGGCGTTCGGTGGTGACGGCGGGCATGGGCCGAACCTTCCTGATGGAGGCCCGCATCATGCGCCGAAATACCATCCTTCGCGCGCCTTACCCTTGATTAACCCTAATGCCGGCGACGCACCTGCCGGAACCGGTTCAGCCGGCGTCCGGTGGAGGCGGCAGGAAGTCGATCTCGTAGCGAGCCGCGAGCGCCACGACTTCAGCCGGATTCTGCTCCTTCATCGAGTGAATCGCCCAGAACAGATCATAGAGCCGGCCGGTCGGCGCGACCCAGAACAGGCACTTCACGGGCGTGTCGCTCTTGTTGAACAGACCGTGCGGGACGTTACGCGGCAGCCGGATCAGGTCGCCCGGCAGCGCATGCGATTCCTGGCCGTCGAGTACGAGATCGAGTCGGCCCTCCAGCATGTAGATGAACTCGTCCTGGGTCGGATGGATATGCGGCGGCACGAAGGTGCCGGGCGGAAAGGTGGCGTGCCAGGAGAAGCTGTCCTCGCTCAGGGTCTTGGGCACATAGGTCTGGCCCAGAATGCTCCAGGTGATCGCGTCGATGCCCTCATTGGCACGCGTCACGCCGGCGGTCAGCGGCTTCATCATCGGTCTCCTTCTCCAGTGAATTCGTCGGAATTGCGAGGTGGTTCCGTGTTCGCAACCGCGCCGGAAAGCAGAGCGGCGTCTGAGATCGCAGTTTCGTTCGCCTCGATAGCGAGATCGCTCTCGTCCTTGAGGCCGATTCCGGTCAGCGAACGGCGAAGAGCCTCGGCGATCAGCCAGGCGAGTTTGAAGGCGGCGTGCCCATGCGTGAGGCCCTCCGGGCGGATGTTCGAGATGCAGTTGCGATTGGCGTCGGTAAGACCCGCTCGTGGCGCGAAGGTCAGATAGGCGCCGAGAGAATCCGGAGAGGACAGCCCGGGACGTTCACCGATCAGCATGGCCACAGCACGCGCGCCGAACGCCGCGCCGATCTCGTCACCGAGAGCAACCCGTGCCTGGCGCCCGACAACGAGCGGGGCGAGCCGCAGGCCCTGCCGGGCCAATAATGGCAACAGCGCCGCGACCAGGGGAACGGCATTTCGATGAACCGCCGTCGAGGAGAGCCCGTCCGCAACGATGATCGCCAGGTCGAAGTCGCCATACCGTGCCGTCAGCGCCTCGCGGCTTCCGGGTGAGAGACTTCGCCCGAGATCGGGCCGGCGCAGATACGCCTCGCGCGAGCCCGCTGCGCTGTCGACCTGGATCACCTCGAGGCCGAGGGCTGCAAGCCGGCCGGCCACGTCGTCGGCGTCGAACGGCGCATGCACTGCGTCGCGGGCCTGGGCATGGGCCATGCCGAAGCGGAGCACTTCCCGCGTCGGTACGGAGGCGCCCGAACGGCCGAGCGCGACGCGGGCCGGCGTGAGCGTCGCGAGCTCGGCCAGTTGCGGCGCGCCGGATTTCGGCTTCTCGCTCATGCTGCCTTGCCTGGCAGGGCCGCCAGAAGGGCCTGTCCGCCCTGCCTCGCACTCAGGCGCCCGGTTGCATCCGTGATGTCCATGCGCTGCAGCCAGGCCTCGAACTCGGGGGCGCGTTTCAGGCCGAGAACCTCCCGGATATAGAGCTGATCATGGAATGAGGTCGACTGGTAGTTCAGCATCACATCGTCGGCGCCGGGCACGCCCATGATGAAATTGACGCCGGCCGTGCCCAGCAGGGTCAGCAGCGTGTCCATGTCGTCCTGATCGGCCTCGGCATGATTGGTGTAGCAGATGTCGCAACCCATCGGCACGCCCAGCAGCTTGCCGCAGAAATGGTCTTCCAGCCCCGCCCGGATGATCTGCTTGCCGTCATAGAGATATTCCGGCCCGATGAAGCCGACCACGGTATTGACCAGTAGCGGCTCGTAGGCCCGGCAGACGGCATAGGCGCGCGCTTCGAGCGTCTGCTGGTCGACGCCGTGATGGGCGTTGGCCGAAAGGGCTGAGCCCTGGCCGGTTTCGAAATACATCAGGTTGTCGCCGGTCGTGCCGCGTTGCTGCGAGCGGCCGGCCTCCATCCCCTCCTGCAGAAGGGAAAGGTCGATGCCGAAGGAGGTGTTGGCGGCCTGCGTGCCCGCGACAGACTGGAAGACGAGGTCGACCGGCGCGCCTTGCCCGATCAGAGCGATCGCACTGGTGACATGCGTCAGGACGCAGCCCTGCGTGGGGATCTCGAAGCGGGCGATCAGCTCGTCGAGCAGGCGGAGCAGCTCGCCGATCCGGCCGAGATTGTCCGAGGCCGGGTTGATGCCGATCACCGCATCGCCGCAGCCATAGCTCAGCCCGTCTATGATCGAGGCGAGGATGCCGGCGGCATCGTCGGTCGGGTGATTGGGCTGGAGGCGCACAGCGAGCCGCCCTGGCAGGCCGAGTGTATTGCGGAAACGGCTGACGACCCGGCATTTACGCGCGACCAGGATCAGGTCCTGGTTGCGCATCAGCTTCGACACCGCCGCCGCCATTTCCGGCGTGATGCCCGGGGCGAGCCGGGCCAGCACTTCGCTCGTCGCCGCATCGGAGCAGAGCCAGTCACGGAACTCGCCGACGGTGAGCGCGGCGACCGGCGCGAAGGCCGCCGCATCATGCGTGTCGATGACGAGGCGCGTGACCTCGTCGTCCTCGTAAGGGATCAGCGCTTCATGCAGGAAGGTCCGCAGCGGCAGATCCGCCAGCGCGATCCGCGCCGCCATCATCTCCTGCATGCTGCCGGCGGCGAGCCCCGCCAGCTGGTCGCCCGAGCGCGGCGGCGTCGCCTTCCCCATCAGCTCGCGGAGATCGGCGAAGACATGGCTGGTTCCGCCGATTGCGACGCGATACCCCATTTGCCTGTCTCCCTCCCCAGCTCTCGCCAGAGCACGGTCCCGTCATCGCGTTGGAGGCGGACCTGCCTCTACAGATTCAGGAAGCGGTCCTTGACCGCACTATCGCTTCGCAACGCCTCGCTCGTGCCGCGCCAGACGACGCGGCCCTTCTCCAGCACGATATGCCGGTCGGCGATCTTGGCCAGCGCATCGACATTCTTGTCGATCACCAGGATCGACTCGCCTTCCGCCTTCAGCGCCGCAAGGCAGGCCCAGATCTCCTGACGGATGATCGGCGCCAGGCCCTCGGTCGCCTCGTCGAGGATGACGAGCTTGGGATTGGTCATCAGCGCCCGGCCGATCGCCAGCATCTGCTGCTCGCCGCCGGAAAGCTGGTTGCCGCGGTTGGCGCGGCGCTCCCTGAGCCGCGGCAGGAAGGCGTAGACCCGCTCCAGCGTCCAGCGCGGCTGGCCGAAGCGGCTGGCCGCCGTCGCGATCAGGTTCTCCTCGACCGAGAGCGTCGGGAAGATCTGGCGGCCTTCCGGGACGAGGCCGATCCCGGCCTGGGCGAGGCGGAAGGGCGCGCTGCCGGTGAGGTCGACGCCGCCGAAACTGACGCGCCCGGCCTTCGGGCGGATCAGCCCCATGATCGAACGAATCGTCGTGGTCTTGCCCATGCCGTTGCGGCCGAGCAGGGTCACGACCTCGCCGGCGCCGACCGCAAGATCGACGCCGAACAGGATCTGCGCCTCGCCATAGCCGGCATCGAGGTTCTCGACCGTCAGCACGGTTCAGCCCTCCTCGCCGAGATAGGCTTCGCGCACGGCCTGGTCGGCCCTGACGGCGGCCGGCTCGCCCGAGGCGATCACGCGGCCATAGACCAGCACGCTGACCTTGTCGGCGAGCGCGAACACCGCCGTCATGTCGTGCTCGACCAGGAGCATGGCATAGCGGCCCTTCAGTCTGGAGAGCAGCTCGATCAATCGCTCGCCTTCCTCGCGGCCGACGCCGGCCAAGGGCTCGTCGAGCAGGATCGCGGCCGGCTCCAGCGCCAGCGCCATGGCGAGTTCGAGCGCCCGCTTCTCGCCATGCGAGAGGCGCCCGGCAGGAACCTCGGCACGGTCGGCGAGGCCTACCGCCTCGAGCGCCGCCAGGGCAGGGCGGTTCAGCGCCGCGTCGCGCGCCGCATTACGGAACAGTGAGAGCGGATGCGCCGCCTTGGCCTGCACGCCGAGTGCGACATTCTCCAGCACCGAAAGCGAGGCGATCGTCGAGGTGATCTGGAAGGTGCGGGCGAGGCCGCGCCGTGCCCGCTTCTCCGGCGTCAGCGCCGAAATGTCCTCGCCGCGAAAGCGGATCGCGCCGCTGTCGGGCTTGAGCATGCCGGAGATCTGGTGGACGAGCGTGGTCTTGCCCGCGCCGTTCGGGCCGATCAGCGCATGCAGTTCGCCGGGTGCCACGGAGAGGCTGACATCGTCGGTGACCTTGAGCGCACCGAACGATTTGCGCACGGATTCGAGCGTGAGGACGGGCTGGTTCATGCGCCGCCACCCCCGCCCAGCTTGCGCAGCATGCCGACGATGCCGCCACGGGTGAACAGCACGAAAAGAATGATCAGCGGCCCGAAGATCACCCGCCAATGCTCGGTCAGATGCGAGAGCCCGTCTTCGGCGACGAGATAGGCGATGGCGCCAATGATCGCGCCATGCAGCGAGCCGACGCCGCCGAGCACCGCCATGAAGATCAGCTCGCCCGAGCGCTGCCAGGACATGAAGGCCGGGCTGACGAAATCGGTGTGGTTGGCGAGGAAGAAGCCGGAGATCCCTGCGACCATGCCGCTGATCACATAGGCGACGAGCCGGATGCGGGTGACGTCGAAGCCGGTGACCGAGACCCGGACCGGATTCTCGCGCGCCGCCCGCAGGATGCGTCCGAAGCGCGAGGCGACGAGGATGCGGACCAGCACATAGCAGCCGGCGAGCGCGGCGAGCACGCAATAGAAGAAACCCGTGCGGGTCGAGAACAGATCGAGGCCGGCAATGGTGCTCTTCTCGTAGAGCGTCAGCCCGTCATCGCCGCCATAGGCCGAGAGCGCCTGCGCCAGGAAATAGACCATCTGGCCGAAGGCGAGCGTGATCATGATGAAGGTGACGCCGCGGGTGCGCAGGCAGATCGCCCCGGTGATCGCGGCGAACAGGGCGCAGATGCCGAGCACCACCGGCAGGATCAGCAGCGCCTCGGCCTGTCCTTCGGTGATCATGATGCCGGTGACATAGGCGCCTATGCCGAGGAAGGCGGCGTGGCCGAAGGAGACGAGCCCGCCGACGCCGAGGATGAGGTCGAGCGAGAGCGCCGCGATCGCGAAGATCATCGCCCGCGTCAGCAGAGCGAGCCAGCCGGAGGGCATGCCGAGGCTGACGGCGAGCGGCGCCAGCGCCAGCAGCCCAAAGAGCAGGATCGGCAGCAGCAGCCGGCCGCGCCTGCGCGGGGCCGGGGCGGCCACCGTCTCCGCCAGCGCCGGAGCCGTGCTCATGTGCGCCCCCGCGAGGGCAGGAGCCCCTCAGGCCTCAGGAACAGCACCACCGCCATCAGGAGGTAGATCAGCATGGAGGAGAGGGCGGCGCCGGTGGCCCGGGCCGAGGGCGCGCTCATGAACAGGCGCAGCAAATCGTTCATGAAGGAACGGCCGAGCGTGTCGACGAGGCCGACGATCAGGGCCGCGACGAAGGCGCCGCGGATCGAGCCGATGCCGCCGATGACGATGACGACGAAGGCGAGGATCAGGACGGTGTCGCCCATGCCGGGCTCGACCGAGAGGATTGGTGCCGCCATCGCCCCCGCGAAGCCGGCCAGCATGGTGCCGAAGGCGAAGACGATCATGAACAGCTTGCGGATGTCGACGCCGAGCGCCGAGACCATCGGGGCGTTCGAGGCGCCGGCGCGCAGCAGCATGCCGGTGCGGGTGCGGTCGACGACGAACCAGAGCAGCAGGCCGACGGCGAGCCCCGCCCCGATCAGTGCGAAGCGGTAGGTCGGATAGAGGATGCCGTCCAGCAGCGCGACATTGCCAGAGAGGAACTCCGGCACCGGCACCGAGAGCGGCGCCGCGCCCCAGATGATCTTGACGCCCTGGTTGAGCAGCAGGATCAGCCCGAAGGTCGCCAGCACCTGGTCGAGATGGTCGCGTTCGTAGAGATGTCGGAAAACCAGGAATTCGAGCGCGAGGCCGAAGACCAGCGCCGCCGCCAGCGCCAGTACAAGCCCGAGCACGAAGGAGCCGGTCAGCGCGACGAAGGTCACCGCCAGATAGGCACCGAGCATGTACTGCACGCCATGCGCCAGGTTGATGAAATCCATCACGCCGAAAACGAGGGTCAGCCCTGCCGCCACCAGGAACAGCAGGATGCCGAACTGCAGCCCGTTCAGGATCTGGACAAGGAGGAGGCCGGTGGTCATGCGCTTGCGCAACTCGGCTTAAGAACAACAGACGCCGTCATCCCGGCCGCAGCGAAGCGGAGGGCCGGGATCCATGCCTGAACATCGGTCGGTCTGGCATGGATCCCGGGTCGGGCTGAAGCCCGCCCGGGATGACCATTCAGGTCGCGGTGAAGGACGAAAGCGTCACTTCAGCGCGCAATCCTTGGCGTGCGGATCGGCGTAGTCCGTGAACACCTTCTGGGCGATCTCGGTCTGGAACTTGCCGTCCGGCCGCTTGGCGACCTTGACCAGGTAGAAGTCCTGGATCGGGTAGCCATTGGTGTTGAACTTGAACTTGCCGCGAAGCGAGGTGAAATCGGCCTTTTTGAGCGCGGCGCGCAGCTTGTCCTTGTCGCCGGTGCCGCCCGCCGCCTTCACGGCCGAGTCGATCAGCTGCGCGGCGTCGAAGGCCTGCTGGGCATAGGAGCCGGGCACGATCTTGTAGGCCGCCTCATAGGCCGCGACGAACTTCTTCGTCTGCGGATTGTCCATGTTCGGCGCCCAGGTCATGCCGCCGAACATGCCGACTGCGGCGTCCTGCTGCGCCGGCAGGGTCGACTCGTCGACCGTGAAGGCCGAGAGGAACGGCACCTTGCCGGTGAGGCCGGCTTGCGACCACTGCTTGACGAAGTTGACGCCGAGGCCGCCGGGCAGGAAGGCGAAGACCACGTCGGGTTTCGCCGAGGCGATCTTGGCGAGCTCGGCCGAGAAATCGAGCGAGGTCAGCGGGACATAGACCTCGTCGAGGACCTCGCCCTTGAAATAGCGCTTGAAGCCGGCCAGCGAGTCCTTACCCGCCTGGTAGTTCGGCGCGATGATATAGGCCTTCTTGTAGTTCTGGTCCTGGGCGTATTTGCCGAGCACCTCGTGGACCTGGTCGTTCTGGTACGAGGTCACGAAGAAGTTCTGGTGGCAGGCGTTGCCGGCCATGGTCGACGGGCCGGCGTTCGGGCTGATCAGGATGGCGCCGGAGTCCAGCACCGGCTTGGCGATCGCGCCGAGGATGTTGGAGAACACCGGGCCGACGACGAAGTCGACCTTGCCGCCCTCGACGAAGCTGCGCACCTTGCCGACCGCGACATCGGGCTTCAGCTCGTCGTCGATGATGGTGATCTGCACCGGCACGCCGCCGAGCTTGCCGCCGTTCTGGTCGACCGCGAGCTGGAAGCCGTCGCGAACCTGCTGGCCGAGGGCCGCCGCAGGTCCGGTCAGCACGCTGACCACGCCGATCTTCAAGGGTTCCTGCGCCTGGGCGGTCGACAGCCCGAGCGCGAGCATACCGGCGCTGAGCGACAATGCGAATTTGAGATTCATGTCTGATGTCCTCCCGGGACGTGCCAGATACGGCCGCCGGCGGGGTTCCCCATCCCCGTCCAGACGGCGTCGGCAGTCATATTGTTTCAAGCTTAAAATATCTGCAAGGGGGGTCCTGCGGGTAATTTTCGTGCGTGGATCGAGGCGCCATTCTCGGGCCAAGCCCGAGCATGACGCCTTATTCGATCGCTGCCTTAGGCCTGCACGCCGTCGACATACCAGTCCATCTTGGACAGCATCTCGTCGCTGGCGGTCTCGCCGGCCTTCAGGCGCAGCGTGCCCTTCTGGTCCTTGAGCTCGCCGGTGAAGGGGTGGAGCGTGCCGGCGATGATGCCCTTCTGGACCTCGTCGGCCGCGGCCCGGGCCGCCGGCGTCATCGCCGCGTTGTAGGGCGCCATCTTGACCATGCCTTCCTTGAGGCCGTGCCAGACGTCGCCGGTCTTCCAGGTTCCGTCCATGACCTCCTTGACGCGCTTGATGTAGTAGCCCGACCAGTCGTCGACGATCGCGGTCAGATGCGCCTTCGGCGCGAAGGCGCTCATGTCGGAAGCTTGGCCGAAGGCGAACACGCCGCGCTGTTCAGCTGCCTGCAGCGGAGCGGCGGAATCGGTGTGCTGGGTGATCATGTCGGCGCCCTGGTCGATCAGCGCCTTGGCCGCGTCGGCCTCCTTGGCCGGATCGTACCAGGTCGAGGCCCAGATCACCTTGGTCTTGAAGTTCGGGTTCACCTTCCTGGCGGCGAGGTGGAAGGCGTTGATGCCCATCACCACTTCCGGGATCGGGAAGGAGGCGACGTAGCCGGCCTGGCCCGATTTCGACATGTGCCCGGCGATGGTGCCGAGGACCGCGCGGCCCTCGTAGAAGCGGGCATTGTAGGTCGCGACGTTCTCGGCGCGCATATAGCCGGTGGCGTGCTCGAACTTGATCTTCGGGAACTGCTTGGCGACCTGGATTGTCGGGTTCATGAAGCCGAACGAGGTGGCGAAGATGATCTGGTTGCCGGCCTGGGCGAGCTGGCGGATGGCGCGCGCCGCGTCCGGCCCCTCGGCCACGTTCTCGATGAAGCTGGTCTTGATCTTGGCGCCGTACTCCTTTTCGAGCGCCAGTCGGCCCTGGTCATGGGTCCAAGTGTAGCCGTGGTCGCCGATCGGGCCGACATAGACGAAGCCGACGCCGAGTGGCGCCTGCGCCTGGGCTCCCCCGATGAGCGGCAGCGCCGAGGTCGCGGCAGCGCCGGCCAGAAGCGTCCTGCGGGTGATGATGGTCGACATGATGTGCTCCCCGTTGTCGGTTTCGGCGCTAGGGCGCCGGGAAAGGCTTGCCAAGGCAGGCGGGCGCGTTGCGGCCGCCGGTTCTCGTTCCTAGCGACATCATCGTCAGAACCACAATGGTCGCAAGGTAGGGTGTCATCGCCAGCACCTCCGGCGCGACCCAGTTGATGCCGGCGGCCTTGGCCTGCAATTCGAAGGTCGCGACGGCGCCGAAAAGATAGGCGCCGAGCAGCAGTCGCCCCGGTTTCCAGGCTGCGAAGACGACGAGGGCGAGCGCGATCCAGCCGCGTCCGGCGGTCAGCCGGTCGGCCCACATCGGCGTCAGCGCCAGCGAGAAATAGGCGCCGCCGAGCCCGGCGAGCGCGCCACCGAAGCCGGTCGCGGCGGTCCTGATAACGAGCACGCGATAGCCGATGGCATGGGCGGACTCGGCGTTCTCGCCGACGGCGCGCAGGATCAGCCCGGCCCGCGTGCGCCGCAGGAACAGGCTGACGGCGAGAACCAGCAGCAGCGAGAGATAGACCAGGGCGTCATGGCCGAAGACCAGGCGCAGCCAGGGATGGTTGGCGTAGTCGGCGGGGAATAGCGGTCCGAGCCGCTGGATGGTGCGGCCGACATAGCCGGCGCCGAACAGCGAGGAGACGCCAATCCCGAAGATGGTCAGCGCGAGCCCCGTCGCGACTTGGTTGGAGCCGAGGCCGAGCGTCAGCAGGGCGAAGATCATCGCCGCCAGGAAGCCGGCGACTGCCGCGGCGACGAGGCCGAGCGTGACGCTGCCGCTGCTATAGGCGACGGCGAAGCCGGTCACTGCCCCGCAGAGCATCATGCCCTCGACGCCGAGATTGAGTACGCCGGCCTTCTCGGTGACGAGCTCGCCGAGGCCGGCCAGCAGGATCGGAGTCGCCGCCGCTGCCAGCGTCATGAAGATCGAGACGAGGATGACGCTGGTCATGGCGCGACCTTCGCGTGGCCGCGCCGGAAGGCGAGCCGCCAGCGCACCAGCACGTCGGTGGCGAGCAGGAAGAACAGCAGCATCGCCTGGAACATGCCAGTCGCCGCCTGCGGCAGTCGGACGGTGCTCTGCGCGATCTCGCCGCCGACATAGGTCACCGCGAGGACGAGGCCGCCGAAGACTATGCCGATCGGCGAGAGCCGTCCGAGAAAGGCGACGATAATTGCGGTGAAGCCGTAGCCGACCGGGAATTGCGGGGTGAGCTGGCCGAACGGGCCCGCGGCCTCGAACAGCCCGGCCAGGCCCGCGAGTCCGCCGCTGGCGAGCAGGGCGGCCCAGGTGATGCGGTTCGCGTCGAAGCCGCCATGACGGGCGGCCGCTGGCGCCCGCCCCACGACCCTGACCGCGTAGCCGGCGACCGTCTTGCCCATCACGAACCAGGCGATGACCGCCAGCAGCAATGCGACGGGAACGCCGAGATGGACCAGAGAGCCCTCCGCGATGGCGGGCAGCACCTGATCGCCGCTGAACATCTTGGTCTGCGGGAAGTTGAAGCCGTCCGGGTCCTTCCACGGGCCGCGCACGAGGTAGTACAGGAACTGGACGGCGACATAGCTCAGCATCAGGCTGGTCAGGATCTCGCTGACCTGCAGCCGGACCTTGAGGAGGGCGGGGATCGCGGCCCAGGCGGCGCCGCCGATGACGCCGGCCAGCGCCATGGCGGGCAGGATCCACCAGCCTGTCATGTCATGGGTGAGCAGGGCGACGCCGGTGCCGGCGATGGCGCCCATCACATATTGCCCCTCGGCGCCGATGTTCCAGACATTGGCCCGGAAACCGATGGCGAGGCCGAGCGCGATGATCACCAGCGGCGCGGCCTTGACGCCGAGATCGGCCCAGCGCTGCGGTTCGAGCAGCGGCGTCAGGAAGATCGCCTTGACCGCGTGAAAGCCGTCATAGCCGATCGCGCTGAACACCAGCATGCCGGTCAGCATGGTCAGGGCGATGGCGATCAGCGGGCTCAGATAGAGCATCGTCCGGCTTGGTTCGCTGCGGCGGCGCCATTCAAGCATGGGCATGGTCCGCTGCTACCGCCTCGCCATGGACGCCGCCCATCAGCAGGCCGATCTCCTCCAGCTTAAGCCCGGCGACCGGCCTGGCTTCCGAAAGCCGGCCCTCATTGATGACGCAGAGCCGGTCGGCCAATTCGAGCAGCTCGTCGAGGTCCTGCGAGATCACCACGATCGACGAGCCCCTGGCGGCGAGATCGACCAGCGCCTGCCGGATCGCGGCGGCGGCGCCGGCGTCGACGCCCCAGGTCGGCTGCTCGACGATGAGGACCTCCGGATTCTGGCCGATCTCGCGACCCATGATGAACTTCTGCAGATTGCCGCCGGAGAGCGCGCCGGCGAAGGCTGCGGGGCCGGTGGTGCGCACGTCGAAGCGCGAGATCACCTCGCGCGCATACGCGTCGACCGCGCCTTGCCGGATCAGGCCGGCGGGCGCCAGCGGCAGCCGATGCCGCGCCGTCAGCACGACATTGTCGGCGAGTGAGAAATCCGGCACGGCGGCATGGCCATTGCGCTCCTCGGGCACGCAGGCGAGCCCGGCGGCGCGGCGCCGGCCGGCATCGGCATGGCCGAGCGGCTGCCCGTCGAGCTTGACGGCGTCGTTCGCGGCGGCGCGGCGCTCGCCCGACAGGGCCAGCAGCATCTCGGCCTGTCCATTGCCAGCGACGCCGGCGATACCGAGGATTTCGCCGGCATAAGCGGTAAAGCCGATACTCTTCAGGTCGGTGCCGAAGGGCGGCTCGCCCGACATGTTCAGTCCGCTGACGACGAGACGGGCGCGGCGCGCCTCGTCAGCCGTGGCCGGGCGCTCGATGCTCTTCAGCTCCGCTCCGATCATCAGCTCGGCCATGCGCCGGGTCGATTCCGTGCGCGGATCGCAGGTCGCGACGACCCGGCCAGCTCGCAGGATGGTCGCGGCTTCGCACAGCGCTTTGATCTCGTGGAGCTTGTGGCTGATGTAGAGGATAGAGCAGCCCTCCGCCGCGATCTGGCGCAGGGTGTCGAACAGGCGCTCGACCTCCTGCGGTGTCAGCACCGAGGTCGGTTCGTCCATGATCAGGAGTTTTGGCTTCTGCAGCAGGCAGCGCACGATCTCGATGCGCTGGCGTTCGCCGACCGAAAGCGTGTGCACCTCGCGATCGGGATCGAGCGGCAGCGAATAGCTGTCGAGGATCGCCTTGATCCGCCGTTTCAGCTCTTCCGCCGGAACCTTCTCGTCGAGCCCGAGCGCGATGTTCTCCAGCACCGTCATGCCGTCGAACAGCGAGAAATGCTGGAACACCATGCCGATGCCGAGCTTGCGGGCGGCCTTGGGCGAGGGAATTTCGACGGGGTGGCCGTCCCAGCGGATTTCGCCTTCGTCGGCGCGCTGCACGCCGTAGATGATCTTGACTAGGGTCGACTTGCCGGCGCCGTTCTCGCCCAGCAGCGCATGGATCTCGCCCGGCCGGACACCGAAGCTGATGTCCTGGTTGGCCTTCACGCCCGGAAAGCTCTTCGAGACATGGGCGAGCGCCAGACGTAAAGGGGCCGTCTCGTCAGGCGGCTGCGTCATGGGCGGCTCGGCCTTTCTCTGGCGCGGTGGCGTCCTTCCCCGCGAAGGCCGCCTTCTCGCCAAGCAACCAACGTACCAGCTCGGCCGCCGTCAAGGCCGCGATCACCTCCGGACGCTTGTCATGCACATCCGATCCACCGATCGGGCAGGTCAGGCGCGTCAAAGCCGTGCTTCCGGGATGCCGGCGCCGGAAGCTCGCCTCGAAGCGGGCGCGTTTCGTGCCTGAGCCGATCATCCCGACATAGGCCGCATCGCCGCGCAGAAGCGCCGCCTCGGTCAGCCGGTAATCGAGCGCATGGCTGTGGGTCAGGGCGATGAAGGCAGCTCCGGGCCTGGCATCGGCCAGCGCGGTTTCGGGATCGTCGAGATGCAGGCAGGCCACCGTCTCCGGCACGTCGCCGAACTGGCCGGGCCGGTCGTCGACCAGCGTCACGGCGAGCGGCAGCAGGGACAGGCAGCGGGCGAGGGCCTTGCCGGTATGCCCGGCGCCGAAGATCAGCACCTGCGGCCGTCCGGCAACTGCCTTCGTTTCATCATCGCGCAGGGCGGCGAGGTCGGCAGGGGTGGCACGCGCCAGCGAAACCTCGACGCGCCCGCCGCAGCACTGGCCCATTTGCGGGCCGAGCGGCAGGTCGACTCGGCGCTGCTGGTCGCCGGTCGCCAGCATTTCGCGGGCGAGATCGAGGCAGTGGAATTCGAGCTGGCCACCGCCGATCGTCCCGACGCTGTCATGGTGCGAGACGAGCATCGTCGCGCCGGCCTCGCGCGGTGTCGAGCCCTGCACGCGTTCGATGCGGACGACGATCGCGCCTTCGTCGAGATGCCGCTCAAGAAAATCGGAGAGCGTCATGATGCGCCCTCCGCGGCTGCAGCCAGGGCCCGCACCCGCTCGACCGCGTCGAGCACGCGCTCGGGCGTCGCCGGTGCGTCGAGCTTCGGACAGAAGCGATGCTCGCCGACGCTGGCGACCGCATCCGACAGAGCGTGCAGCACGCTGATCGCCAGCATCAGCGGCGGCTCGCCGACCGCCTTGGAGCGATGGATCGTGTGCTCGCGGTTCGGGGCATTCTCCAGCAATGCGACGTTGAAGATGCGCGGGCGGTCGGAGGCGACGGGGATTTTGTAGGTCGAGGGCGCATGGGTCCTGAGGCGCCCCTTCTCGTCCCAGACCAGCTCTTCGGTGGTCAGCCAGCCCATACCCTGGACGAAGCCACCCTCGATCTGGCCCTTGTCGATCGCCGGGTTCAGCGAGTTGCCGCAATCGTGGAGGATGTCGACGCGTTCGACCTTGTACTCGCCGGTCAGCGTGTCGATCGCGACCTCGGCAGCCGCCGCGCCATAGGCGAAATAGTAGAACGGGTGACCGCGCCCGGCCTTGCGGTCCCAATGGATTTTTGGCGTCGCATAGAAGCCGGTGGCCGAAAGCTGGACGCGGGCCATATAGGCTTCCCTGACCAGCTCGACGAAGGCGATCTCGCGCGCCCCGATCCTGACTCGGCCGGGCAGGAAGGCGATCGCCTCCGGCGCTTCCTGCCAGCGCTCCGCGGCGAAGGCGGTGAGCCGCCGCTTGATGGTTTCGCAGGCGTCGAGCGCCGCCATGCCGTTGAGGTCGGAGCCCGAGGAGGCGGCGGTCGCCGAGGTGTTCGGCACCTTGCCAGTCGTGGTCGCGGTGATCCTGATCCGGTCGAGGCCGATGCCGAAGGCCTGGGCCACGACCTGCGCCACCTTCTGGTAGAGCCCCTGGCCCATTTCGGTGCCGCCATGGTTCAGCGCCACTGTGCCGTCCGTGTAGACATGCACCAGCGCGCCGGCCTGATTATACCAGGTCGCGGTGAAGGAGATGCCGAATTTCACCGGGGTCAGCGCGATGCCGCGCTTGATGACGGGGCTCTCGCGATTGAAGGCGCGGATCGCCTGTTGCCGCTCGCGGTAGTGGCAGTCGCGTTCCAGCTCGTCGATCACCTCGCCGGCGATCATGTCCTCGACCTGCTGGTGATAGGGTGTCGTCAGCCGGTCCTCGCCGCCATAGAGATTGCGCCGTCTCACCTCCAGCGGGTCGAGCCCGGTGGCGTAGGCGACCTCCTCGACGAAGCGCTCGGCCCCGACCATGCCCTGCGGTCCGCCGAAGCCGCGAAAGGCGGTGTTCGAGACGGTGTGGGTGCGCAGCGGTTCGGAGCGGGCCCGCACCGCCGGGTAGAAATAGCAATTGTCCATATGGAACAGCGCCCGGTCCGTCACCGGACCGGACAGGTCGGCATTCCAGCCGCAGCGGGCGGCATAGACCGCATCGACTGCGTGGATGCGGCCATCATCGTCGAAGCCGATCTCGTAATCGACGACGAAGTCGTGGCGCTTGCCGGTGATCACCATGTCGTCGTCGCGGTCGGGCCGCAGCTTCACCGGCCGCCCGAGCTTGCGGGCGGCGAGCGCTGCGACGCAGGCGAAGAGGTTGGCCTGCGTCTCCTTGCCGCCGAAGCCGCCGCCCATGCGCCTGACCTCGATCGTCACCGCATGGGCGCCGATGCCGAGCACGGACGCGACCATGTGCTGGACCTCGCTCGGATGCTGGGTCGAGGAGTGCACCAGCATGTCGCCATCCTCGCCGGGAACGGCGAGAGCGATCTGGCTCTCGAGATAGAAATGGTCCTGCCCGCCGATCGCCATCGTGCCCTTGAGCCGGCGCGGGCTCGCCGCGAGCGCCGCCGCGACATCGCCGCGCTCGAGCTTCAGCGGCTCGGTGACGAGCTCGCCCGCCGCCGCCCGGGCCGCCGCGACGTCGAGCAGGGGCGCAGCCTCCTCATGGCTCGCCTTCGCCAGCGCTGCCGCATGCCGCGCCTGCTCGCGCGTCTCGGCGACGACCGCGAAGAGCGGCTGGCCGTGATGCAGGATCGCCTCGGTCGCGAAGACCGGCTCGTCATGCTTGTGCGTCGAGGAGATATCGTTCTCGCCGGGGATGTCGGCGGCGGTCAGGACTGCGAGGATGCCCGGCGTGGCTTCGACCGCCGACAGGTCGAGCGACAGAAGCCGGCCATGGGCGATGCTGGAGAGGCCGAGGCAGGCATGGGCGGTTCCCGCCGGCTCCAGGATGTCGTCGACATAGACGGCCTCGCCGGCGACGTGCTTGTCGGCTGAATCGTGCTTCAGCGGCGAGCCGACGACCGGCCGCGTCTCCATGGCGTCGAGCCGCTTACGTGCGTCAGCCATGGGCGGCCTCCGCCAGCAGGCCGGCGACCCGGGTCGCCGCTTCGGGAACGGTGGTTTCGATCAGGAAACGCCGCAACAGGTTGCCCGCGACTTTCAGCCGGTAGGCCGCCGAGGCGCGCATGTCGGTGAGCGGCGTGAAATCACCCGCGAGCGCGGCGATGGCGGCGGCGACGGTGGCCTCGTTCCAGTACCGGCCAAGCAGGGCCGCCTCCGCCGCCTTCGCGCGCTTCGGGATGCCGGCCATGCCGCCGAAGGCGAGGCAGGCCTCGGCGATGCGGCCGTTGGCATCACGGCGCAGCAGGAAGGCGCCGCACAGGGCCGAGATGTCCTCGTCGAAGCGCTTCGAGATCTTCGAGACGTGGAACAACGTATCGGCCGGCAGCTTCGGCACCAGCACGGCTTCGACGAACTCGCCCTCGCGCCGGTCCTGCTTGCGATAGTCGAGGAAAAAAGCTTCGAGCGGGATTGTCCGGTGTTCACTGCCTTGGCGCAGCACCAGCGTCGCTCCCAAAGCGATCAGCGCGGGTGGCAGGTCGCCGATCGGCGAGCCATTGGCGATGTTGCCGCCGATCGTGCCGGCATTGCGCACCTGTTCGCCGCCGAAGCGGCGCATCATTTCGTCGAGCTGCGGAGAGATGGCTGCGAGCGCCTTGCGCACGGCGACATGGTTCGCCATCGCGCCGAGGCGCAGCTGGTCGCCTTCGTCGGAGATGGCGCGCAGCGCCTCGATCCGGCCGAGATGGATCACGGGATCGAGCCGGCGCATGCCCTTGGTCACCCAGAGTCCGACATCGGTCGCGCCGGCGATCAGCGTCGCCTGCGGGTGGGCGGCGACGAGCTCGGCGAGGGCTTCCGTGGTGGCCGGGGCGTAATAGCGTCGCTCGCCATCGCCTATCGCCACGGTCTGTCTGTCATGCAGTTCGGCGAGGCGGGAGGCGATACCGGCCTGCGCTGCGACGAAGCGGTCCTGAGAGCGGTCGGCCGCAGCCGCCCGCAGCCCGGCCGCGATGATTGGTTCGTAGCCGGTGCAACGGCAGAGATTGCCGGCGAGCGCGTCCTCGATGCGCGCGACGGATGGTGCCGCCTCGTTCAGCCAGAGTGCGAACAGCGACATCACGATGCCCGGCGTGCAGAAGCCGCATTGTGAGCCATGGCAGTCGACCATCGCCTGCTGCACGGGATGAAGCGTGCCGTCCGCGCCTTTCAGATGCTCCACCGTCAGGAGCTGGCAGCCGTCCAATGTCGGGAGGAAGCGGATGCAGGCATTGATCGCCTCGTAGCGCAGATGGCCTTCGTCGAGGCGGCCGATGACGACGGTGCAGGCGCCGCAATCGCCTTCGGCACAGCCCTCCTTGCTGCCGGTGCGGCGCCGGTCGAGCCGGAGCCAGTCCAGCACCGTCCGGGTCGGATCGCAGCTTGCGATCTCGACCCGCTCGTCGCCGAGCAGGAAGCGGACGGTTTCACGCATGGCAGCCCCGTCGAGAGCAAATCGCGAACATGCCCTGAGATTAGGCATGTTCGTCGCTTGGCCGGAAGCTTTGATTTGGTGCAGATAAGATAGGTATCGGCGCCGGAGTGTGCAGGTTGAGCAGGCAGGATGCGGTGCGTGCCCTGAGGGGCCGGCTTCTCTGGTTCGTCGGCGATCCCCATGGCGCCGGAGCCGCCGCGCATCGCTATGTCGAGGACGGGCTGCTGGTCGTCGAGAACGGGCTGATCCGGGCGGCCGGCGAGGCGAGGGGGCTGCTGCCGGCGCTGCCGGCGGGGGCTGACATCATCGACCATCGCCCGCATCTGATCATGCCTGGCTTCATCGACGCCCATATCCACATGCCGCAGACGCAGGTCATCGCCTCCTATGGCGCGCAATTGATGGAGTGGCTCAGCAAATACACCTTCGTCGAGGAGCAGAAGCTGGCGCAGCAGGGCCATGCCGAAAAGCTCTCGCGCTTCCTGCTCGACGAATTGCTGGCGAGCGGCACGACGACCGCGGCGGTCTATTGCTCGGTGCACGAAAAATCGGCGGAGGCGTTCTTCGCCGAATCGCATCGCCGCAACACAAGGATGATCGCCGGCAAAGTGATGATGGACCGCAACGCGCCGGCGGCGCTGACGGACACGCCTGAAAGCGGCTATGCCGAGAGCAAGGCGCTGATCGGCCGCTGGCACGGCAAGGGCAGGCAACTCTACGCGATCACGCCGCGCTTTGCCGTGACCTCCTCGCCCGAGCAGATGGCGGCCTCGCAGCGCCTCGTCGCGGAGCATCCGGGCTGCTTCGTCCAGACCCATATCAACGAGAATCGGGCCGAGATCGCCTTCGCCCGCGAGCTTTATCCAGAAGCCGCCGACTATGCCGGCATCTACGAGGATTACGGCCTGCTCGGTAAGAAGAGCCTGCTCGGCCACTGCATCCACATGACCAAGCGCGAATGGCGTGCCTTCGCGGAGCATGGGGCGGTCGCCGTCTTCTGCCCGACCTCGAACCTCTTCCTCGGCTCCGGCCTGTTCGACTGGGAGCGTGCCCGGCGCGAGGGCGTCAAGGTCGCGCTCGCCAGCGATATCGGCGGCGGCACCTCATATTCGATGCTGCGGACCATGGCCGAGGCCTACAAGATCCTGCAATTGCAGGGGCAGAGCCTGTCGGCCTTCGAGGCCCTGCACGCGATCACGCTCGGCAACGCCGCGGCGCTCGGCCTCGACCAGCTGATCGGCTCTTTCGAGTCCGGCCGCGAGGCGGATGTCGTGGTGCTCGATCCCGCCGCGACGCGGGCGATGGCGCACCGTCTCGAAACGGCGCGCGATCTTTCGGAGGAGCTCTTCGTTCTGATCACGCTCGGCGACGAGCGGAATGTCGTCGCGACCTATGTGATGGGCGAGCGTGCCACATGTTCAACAAATTGAAATTTCGTTGAACATGTGGAGGCTGGCGGCGCCGCCGCAGGCCGCTCAGCCGAGCACGCCACCCTTGCGGGCATAGTCGAGATAGATTTCGCGCAGGCGAAGCGTCGCCGGGCCGGGCGCGCCGTTGTGGATGCTGTGGCCGTCGATCGTGGTCACCGGCATCACCAGGCTGGTCGCCGAGGTGATGAAAGCCTCCTCGGCGTCGAGCGCTTCGGCCAGCGTGAATTCGCGTTCCTCGAAGGAAAAGCCGCTCTCGGCGAGGAAGGCGAGCACCGCCTTGCGGGTGATGCCGGGCAGGACCTTGTTGGAAAGCGGGCGCGAGATCAGCGTCTTGCCCTTGACGATCCAGGCGGTCGACGAGGCGCCTTCGGTGACGACGCCGTCCTCGACCAGCCAGGCCTCCTGTGCGCCGTTCTCGGCGGCGAACTGCTTGGCCAGCACCGGCCCGAGCAGGTTGACGCTCTTGATGTCGCGGCGCGCCCAGCGCAGATCCGGCGTGCTGACCACCTTGATGCCGGTCTTCACCTGCGGGATGTCGGCAAATTGGCGCGCCTGGGTGAACAGGACGATCGACGGCTTGATGTCCTTCGGGAACGCGAAGTCGCGATCGGCGGCGCCGCGCGAGACCTGTAGATAGATCGAGCCCTCGTCGAGCTTGTTGCGAACGATCAGTTCCTGATGGATCGCGATCAGCTCGTCCCGGCTCCAGGCCAGCTTCAGGCCGATCTCGTTGCAGGAGCGCTCCAGGCGGATCAAATGCGCCTCGCAATCGACGAGTTTGCCGCCGAGCACGGCCGAAACCTCGTAGATGCCGTCGCCGAAGATGAAGCCGCGGTCGAAGATCGAGATCGTGGCGTCTTCCTCGGGAAGATAGGCGCCATTGACATAGACAGTACGGCTCATCGCTCGGGTCTCTTGCTGGGTGGACAAAGGCGCACCTTTCCTATCCGAGCGGAGCTGGCGATGCGAGAGGGGAGGCCGTGTTGCCGCTCGGCGCCAGGCGCAGAGCGCGGCCGGATGCCTGACGGGCTCAGCATTTCAGCGCGGCAGCGATCAATCTTTGCGTGTACTTCTCCTGCGGCGTCTCGAAGATCGCTTCGGTCGGCCCGCGCTCGATCACCTTGCCGTCCTTCATCACCATGATCTCGTCGGACATCGCCCGGACCACGGCAAGGTCATGGCTGATGAAGAGATATGACAGGCCGTGCCGCGCCTGCAGCTGCTTGAGCAAAGCGACGATGCTGGCCTGGACGGTGCGGTCGAGCGCCGAGGTCGGCTCGTCGAGCACGACCAAGGCCGGGTGCAGGATCATGGCGCGGGCGATCGCGATGCGCTGGCGCTGGCCGCCTGAGAACTCGTGTGGATAGCGGTTGCGCAGGGCGGGCTCGAGCGCGACCTCGGCGAGCGCTTGCGCGGCGCGGCGCTCCCGCTCGGTGCGCGACAGGCCGGGCTCATGGACGAGCAGCCCTTCGGTGACGATCTCGCCGACGGTCAGCCTGGGCGAGAGTGAGCCGAACGGGTCCTGGAACACCACCTGCAGGCTCCGGCGCAGCGGCCGCATGGCAGCCCGGTCGAGCCCGGTCAGCGCCCGGTCCTCGAAGCGTACCAGCCCGCTCGCCGGCACCAATTGCAGGACCGCCCGGCCGAGCGTCGACTTGCCCGAGCCGGATTCGCCGACGATACCGATGGTCTGGCCGCGCCGCAGCCTGAGATCGACGCCGTCGACGGCGTGCAGCACCGCCTTGTGCCGCCCGAACAGGCCCCGTGAAAGGTCGAAAGTCACGCGCAGGTCGCGGGCTTCGAGCAGGATCGGCGCATCAGCGGGAGGAGGGGCCTTGCGGCCATGCGGCTCGGCCGCGAGCAGGGCGCGGGTATAAGGGTGCACCGGCCGCTCGAAGATCGCCGAGGTCGCGCCGCTCTCGACGATCTCGCCGGCCTTCATCACATGGACGCGCTCGGCATATTTCCTGACGAGGCCGAGATCATGGCTGATCAGGATCACCGCCATGCCGAGGCGCTGCCTGAGCTCGGCGATCAGCGCCAGGATTTCGGCCTCTATGGTGACGTCGAGCGCGGTGGTGGGCTCGTCGGCGATCAGGATGTCGGGATCATTGGCGAGCGCCATGGCGATCATCACGCGCTGGCGCTGGCCGCCGGAAAGCTCATGCGGATAGGAATCGAGCCGCCGCTCCGGATGTGGAATGCGCACCAGCTTGAGCAGTTCGAGCGCCCGCGCCCGCGCCGCTTTGCGCGACAGGCCCTGATGCCGGCGCAGCGGCGCGGCCATCTGCGCTCCGATCCGGAACAGCGGATCGAGCGAGGTCATCGGCTCCTGGAAGATCATGGCGAGCTTCCTGCCGCGATAGGCGTTGAGCCTAGCCGGGGAGAGGCCGAGCAGCTCTGTCCCGCGATAGCGGATCGAGCCGGAAGCCTCGCCATTGCTGGCGAGGAGACCCATCGCCGCCATCACGCTCTGGCTCTTGCCTGAGCCGGATTCGCCGACGATCGCGACGAACTCGCCGGCTGCGACGTCGAGGTCGATGCCGCGCACCGCCTCGCACGGCCCGTCATTGGTGCGGAAGCGGACCTTGAGGTCGCGGATGGCGAGGACGGGTTCGCTCGCCACCTCAGCGATCCCTGGGGTCGAGCGCATCGCGCAGGCCGTCGCCGAGGAAGTTCAGGGCGAACAGGGTGGTTACCAGGAAGGCGGCCGGGAAGGCGAGCATCCAGGGCGTCGCCTGGATCGCGCGCGCTCCGTCCGAGATCAGCACGCCCCAGCTCGTCATCGGCTCCTGCACGCCGAGGCCGAGGAAGGAGAGGAAGCTCTCGAGCAGGATGACCTTCGGCACCAGCAAGGTGACATAGACGATCACCGGGCCGAGCGTGTTCGGGATGACGTGGCGCTTCAGAATGCCGCCGGTGGAGACGCCGAGCGCTTCGGCAGCCAGCACATAGTCCTGGCGCTTGATCGAGAGAGTCTGGCCCCGGACGATCCGGGCCATGTCGAGCCATTCGATCGCGCCGACCGCCAGGAACATCAGGATGAAGTTCCGGCCGAAGAACACGACCAGCAGGATCACCAGGAAGATGAAGGGCAGCGAATAGAGCACGTCGACGATGCGCATCATCACCATGTCGACGCGCCCGCCGAGATAGCCGGCGGTGGCGCCATAGGCGACGCCGATCACCAGCGCGACGCCGGTCGCGAGCAGCCCGATGGCGAGCGAGACGCGGCCGGCGACCAGGGTCCGGGTCAGGAGGTCGCGGCCATTGCTGTCGGTTCCGAACAGGAAATGCTGGCGCTTGATCGGCACGGCCAGCGCGAGCCGGCGGCCATCCTGCTCGCTCGCGAGGAGCCGCGGCGTGCCGAACTGGTCGGATCGGTCGAAATAGACCAGCAGGCGCTGGTCGATCGGTCTTTGCGCCGTCAGGACCAGCCGGACCTCCTGCGCTTCCACCGTGACCTCGCTCGACGTCGCCCTTATGCGCGAGGCGATGCGCTGGACGGCGGCGGGCAAGGCCTCGGCCTTCGGATAGGCCGAGAGGCTGGCGGGCACGCGGACATAGTCCTGATAGACCCGGTCATAAGGGTGGCCGGTGAACCAGGGCCCGAAGATGCAGGCCAGCGTCATCAGGGCCAGCACGACGAGGCTCGCGACCGCGGCGCGATTGCGCAGCAGGCGGATGCGGGCATCCTGCCAGAGCGTGCGGCCGGCGGGCGGCGCGGGGAGTGGCACGGCCTCGCTCATCGGCTCAATCCAGCCTGACGCGCGGGTCGAGCAGCGCGTAGAGGATGTCGACGACGAGGTTGAAGACCAGCACGAAGATGGCGACGACGACCACCGTGCCCATCACTAGCGTGTAGTCGCGGTTGAGCGCGCCTTCGACGAAATAGCGCCCGATGCCGGGAATGCCGAAGATCGTCTCGACCACCACCGAGCCGGTCAGCAGGCTCGCCGCCGCCGGGCCGAGATAGGAGATGACCGGCAGGGCGGCCCCGCGCCCGGCATGCAGGGCGATGGTCGCGCCTGAGAGGCCCTGCGCCCGCAAGGTCCGGATATAGTTGGCGCGCAGCGTCTCGATCATCGCCGCCCGCGTCATCCTGGCGATCACGGCGATCTGCGGCAAAGCGAGCGTCATGATCGGCAGGATGGTGTTGCGAAAGGCGCCGCCGTTCCAGCCGCCGACCGGAAGCCAGGCCAGAGTCAGCCCGAAAACGATCTGCAGCACCGGAGCGACGACGAAGTTCGGGATGGTGATGCCGGCCGTGGCGAAGCCCATCACCGCATGGTCGGCCCCACCATTCTGGCGGAAGGCGGCGAGCGCGCCGAGTGGGCCGCCGATGGCGAGGGCGAGCAGGAGCGCCGAGGCGCCGAGCCGCATCGAGACAGGCAGCCCCTGCGCGAACAGTTCGGCGATCGAGAAATCGCGGAAATAGAAGGAGGGGCCGAAATCGCCGCGCAGCAGGGCGCCAAGATAGGTCAGGTACTGGGCGTGAAGCGGCTGGTCGAGCTGGTAGATCCGCCGCAGGTTCTCTATCACCTTGGCTTCGAGCGGCTGTTCGAGATCGAACGGCCCGCCCGGTGCGAGCCGCATCAGGAAGAACGAGAGCGTGACGATCACGAACAGGGTCGGGATCGCGGTGGCGAAGCGGCGCAGGATGTAGGTGAGCATCAGATTGCGCCGGGATGCCCGCCATTCTTCCCTTCTCCCTCTGCGGGAGAAGGTGGCCCGAAGGGCCGGATGAGGGGGCGCTTGGGTCTACCCGTCATGCTCGCCCTTGTGGCGAGCATCCACGTCTCGAACACCCCACTCGTCACAGGAAGACGTGGATGGTCGGGACAAGCCCAACCATGACGATGAAGCGTCGTCCGCCCCCTCACCCCAACCCTCTCCCGCAGGGGGAAAGGGGGAAGGTCGTGCCTGTTCGGTCGGTCAAGCCCGGCCATGACGTGCGTCGGTCACGGCTTCAGGCTCATGAATCGCGTCGGCAGCGCGCCGCGCAGATTCTGCTGGAAGCCGACGAGCTTCGGCGAGACCAGGTTCTTCGAGGAGTAGTACATCAGCGGGATCCAAGGCATCTCGGCCGCGAGAATGGCGTCGGCCTCGCGCAGCACTGCGGCGCGCTTGGCGAGATCGAGTTCGTCGGCGCCCTGCTGCAGCAGCGCGTCGAATTTCGGATTGGCATATTTGCCGGAATTGAAGCCCTTGTTGTCGCTGAGGAACAGGAACAGGAAGTTCTGCGGATCGGAATAGTCGCCGATCCAGCCATAGCGGGCGATGTCGAAATCGCCGCCGTCGCGCAGCAGGGCGAAATGGGTCTTGCCGTCGGTGTTGATGAAGCTGGTCTCGACGCCGAGCACCTTCCACTGCTCGGCGATGGCGATCATCGTGCGGCGGTTGTTGTCGGTGGTGTTGTAGCGCAGCTGCACCCGTAGCGGCATGCCGGGACCGTAGCCCGCGGCGGCGAGCAGGCGCTTGGCCTCCTCCTCGCGGTCGAGCGGCGAGACGCTCTTGAAGTCGGCCTCGGCGCGCTCGCCGTAATTGCCGATATTGGGCGGGATCACGCCATAGGCCGGCAGCATCGTGCCGCCCCAGATCTCCTCGGCGATGAACTCGCGGTCGATCACCAGCGACAGCGCCCGGCGTACGCGCAGGTCGTCGAAGGGCTTCTTCGCCGTGTTCACGATCAGGAAATAGGTTCCGAGATAGGGCGCGACCTTGACCTGATTGCCGAGCTTCTCGCGCAATTGCTGGATCTGGTCGGCCGGAATGTCGGTCGTCATGTGCAGTTCGCCGGCCTGGAAGCGGCGCGCGGCGGCGGCGAGGTCGGAGGCAGGATAGTACAGGATCGTGTCGATCTGCACATTCGCCGCATCGTGGAAGTTCTTGTTCTTCTCCATCTTGATGTGGGAGTTCGGCACGAATTCCTTCAGCGTGTAGGCGCCATTGGAAACCCAGTTCTCCGGCTTGACAAAGTCCTTGCCGAACTTCTCGACGGAGGCCGGATGCACCGGCAGGCCGGTCTGGTGCGTCAGCAATTCCAGGAAATAGGGCGTCGGCCGCTCCAGCTTGATTTCCAGCGTCGTGTCGTCCGGTGCTTTGACGCCGAGCTCGTCGAGGCCCGCGCCTTCGCCCGATTTGTTGATCTTCTCGGCGTTGAGGATGGGGTAGAGGATGTTGGCGTATTTCGCGCCGGTCGCGGGATTGATGATCCGCTTCAGCGAATAGACGAAGTCGCCGGCCTTGACCGGATCGCCATTCGACCATCTGGCGTTGGACCGGAGCTTGAACGTGTAGCTCTTGCCGTCCTCGCTCATCGTCCAGCTTTCGGCGACGCCGGGCACGACCTCGCCGTTGATGTGGTGGATGACCAGCCCCTCGGAGAGGTCGCGCAGCAGATGCGCCTCACTCACCGTCGAGGTCTTGTGGGCATCGAGCGTCTCGGGGTCGCCGTCATTGCCGCGATGGAAGACCACTTCCGCGAAAGCCGTTCCGCCGAGGCCGCAGGCGAGGCTGGCGGCAAGGGCGAGAGGCCGCAGCCGGCGCAGGAGCGGCGACTGACGCGTGAAGCTTTTCATGAGCGCTCTCCGAAGCTTAGCCGGACGGGCCCCTTTCCCGCTCGTGTAGGAAGTATGGGCCGATCCTGAGGCCGGAGCCAAGGAGGAAAACGGGAGCTTCAACCGTTCTTCGGGAGGTGTCGGCGGGCGCCGAAAAGCACCCGCGCGCGGCTGGCGGCAGGCAGGAAGCCGGGCGGGGGAACCAGCCCGGCTCGCTGTTCGCTCTTCAGCCCTTCTGGCCGCGCCCCTGCGCCTCGACCACCGCGACCGCGGTCATGTTGACGACGCCGCGCGAGGTCACCGAGCCCGTCAGGATATGAACCGGCTTGGCCGCGCCGATCAGGATCGGCCCGACCGGCAGCGCGTCGCCGAGCACCTTGGCGAACTGGTAGGCGATGTTCGCCGCATCCAGATTCGGGAAGACGAGGACATTGGCGACGCCCTTCAGCCGCGAGGAGGGCAGGACCCGGTCGCGGATCGCCGCCACCAGCGCTGAATCGGCCTCCATCTCGCCGTCGCATTCGAGATCCGGCGCACGTTCGCGGATCAACCCCAGCGCCTTGCGCATCTTCAGCGAGGAGGGCGTGTCGGCCGCGCCGAAATCGGAATGCGAGAGCAGGGCGATCTTCGGTTCGATGCCGAAGCGCTCGACATGGCCGGCCGCGAGCACGGTCATGTCGGCAATCTCCTCGGCGGTCGGATCATGCTTCACATGGGTGTCGGTGAGGAAGAAGGCGCCCTTGCTGGTGATGATCAGCGTCATCGCCGCGATGTCGCTGACGCCGGGCTCGAGCCCGATGATGTCGCGGATATGCCGCAGCCGCGAGAGGAAGCGGCCTTCGAGGCCGGTGATCATCGCATCGGCCTCGCCGCGCACCACGGCGAGCGCCGCGATCACCGTATTGTTGGTGCGCACCAGCGAGCGGGCGGCTTCCGGGGTGATGCCGCGCCTGCCGGCGATCTCGAGATAGGTCTGGACATAGTCGCGATAGCGCGGGTCGTCCTCGGGATTGATCAGCTCGAAATCGACGCCGGGCCGGATCGTCAGGCCGAAGCGCGCGATACGGGCCTCGACCACGCTCGGCCGGCCGATCAGGATCGGCACCGCCAGGCCTTCCTCGAGCGCCACCTGCGCCGCGCGCAGCACGCGTTCATCCTCGCCCTCGGCGTAGACCACCCGCTTCGGGTCGGCCTTGGCCTTGGCGAAGAGCGGCTTCATCAGGAAGCCCGAGCGGAAGACGAAGCGCGACAGGTCCTCGCGATAGGCCTCGATATCGATCAGCGGCTTCTTGGCGACGCCGGTGATCATCGCAGCTTCCGCGACCGCCGGCGCGATCCGCAGGATCAGGCGCGGGTCGAACGGGTTCGGGATCAGCGAGGTCGCGCCGAAGGTTTGGGCCTCGCCGCCATAGGCTCGCGCCGCGATGTCCGAGGTCGCCTCGCGTGCCAGCGCGGCGATGGCGCGTACCGCGGCGAGCTTCATCGCCTCGTTGATCGTCGTCGCCTGCACGTCGAGCGCGCCGCGGAAGATGTAGGGGAAGCAGAGGACGTTGTTGACCTGGTTCGGATAATCCGAGCGGCCGGTGCAGATCATCGCGTCCGGCCGGGCGGCCAGCGCATCCTCGGGCGTGATCTCCGGATTGGGATTGGCGAGCGCCAGGATCAGCGGCTTCGGCCCCATGCGCTTGGCCATGTCGGGCTTCAGCACGCCGGCCGCCGAGAGGCCGAGGAAGACGTCGGCATCGCCGATCACGTCGGAAAGGGTGCGGGCGTCGGTCTCCTGGGCGTAGACCTCCTTCCAGCGGTCCATCAGCGTGTTGCGGCCCTTGTGGACGACGCCTTCGAGATCGGTGACCCAGATGTTCTTGCGCTGCGCGCCGAGCGAGACCAGGAGGTTGAGGCAGGCGAGCGCGGCGGCGCCGGCGCCGGAGACGACGATCTTGACGTCGGCGATCTTCTTGCCGGCGAGATCGAGCCCGTTGAGGACGGCGGCGCCGACGATGATCGCCGTGCCGTGCTGGTCGTCATGGAAAACCGGGATGTTCATCCGGGCCTTGAGCTGCTCCTCGATCTCGAAGCATTCGGGGCCCTTGATGTCTTCCAGATTGATGCCGCCGAAGGTCGGCTCCAGCGCTGCGACGACCTCGACGAACTTCTCCAGATTGCGCTGGTCGACCTCGATGTCGAAGCAGTCGATGCCGGCGAACTTCTTGAACAGGACGGCCTTGCCTTCCATCACCGGCTTCGAGGCCAGCGGGCCGATGTCGCCGAGGCCGAGCACGGCGGTGCCGTCGGTGATGACCGCGACGAGGTTCTGGCGCGAGGTCAGCTCGGCCGCCTGGCTGGGATCGTCGACGATCGCCTCGCAGGCCGCGGCGACGCCCGGCGAATAGGCGAGCGCGAGGTCGCGCTGGTTGCCGAGCGGCTTGGTCGCCTGGATCTCGAGTTTTCCGGCCCGCGGCTGGCGATGATAGACGAGGGCGCCAGCGCGAAGGTCGGCCGACAGGGTGCTCTTCATGGTTCCGATTCCCCAGGCGTACGCCCGGCGCAACCGGCGCCGGGCTGCTCGGAGGTCGCCCGTAAGCCGGCCCGCGTCAAGCTGCGAACCGGCAATAATCCTTGTTCAGAACGTCCTGGCCGGAACTGGGTGGCCGGGCTCTAGGCGGCGAGCGCCCCGACCCCGCCATCATGGAGATGGCAGGCGGCGACATGGCCGGGCGCGATCTGCTTCAGCACCGGACGCTCGGCCTTG
Organism: Allobosea sp. NPDC055594; assembly: GCF_053618995.1. Taxonomy (NCBI): domain Bacteria; kingdom Pseudomonadati; phylum Pseudomonadota; class Alphaproteobacteria; order Hyphomicrobiales; family Alloboseaceae; genus Allobosea; species Allobosea sp. NPDC055594. The sequence goes on along the minus strand of NZ_JBSHIO010000012.1, from coordinate 25,120 downwards.
CAGCGCGGCCCGGCCATCGGGCAGCGCGGATGGAAATGGCAGCCCGGGGGCGGGTGCAGGGGCGAGGGGATCTCGCCCTTCAGCGGCGCGAAACGCTTCTTGCGCGCCGTGATCGAGGGCACATTGGCGAGCAGCGCCTGGGCGTAAGGGTGCTGCGGCCCCTTGAACAGCTCGCTCGCCGGCGCCGCCTCGACGACCCGGCCGAGATACATGATCACCACCCGGTCCGAGAGATGCCGGACCACGCTGAGATCGTGGCTGATGAACAGATAGGTCAGGTTGAGCTCGTCGCGCAGCTTCATGAAGAGATTCAGGACTTGGGCCTGAATTGAGACATCGAGTGCGGCGACGCTCTCGTCACAGACCAGGAATTGCGGGTTCACCGCCAGCGCCCGGGCGATGCCGATGCGGGCCCGCTGCCCGCCCGAGAACTGGTGCGGGTAGCGCCGTCGATAGCTCGGATCGAGCCCGACCCGTTCCAGCATCTCGACGACATAGGCGTCCTGCTGCGCCTTGCCGACGAGGCCGTGCACGACCGGGGCCTCGCCGACGATGTCGGTGACCCGCAGGCGTGGATTCAAAGAGGACATCGGGTCCTGGAAGATCATCTGGATCGCCAGCGTCGCGGCCCGGCGCTGCTGCGCGTCCATCTCGTCGGTGAACTGGCCGCGCCAGGACACCCGGCCGGCGCTCGGCGGGTGGATGCCGGCGACGACGCGTCCGAGCGTCGACTTGCCGCAGCCGGATTCGCCGACCAGCCCGACGACCTCGCCCTGGGTCACCGAGAGATCGACCCCGTCGACCGCATGCACCACCTGCTCGGCGTAACCGGCCCCCAGCAGGTTGGCGAATTTCGAGGCGGCGTCGAGCGGCTTGACGAAACGCTTGGAGACGCCGTCGAGGGTCAGGATCGGCGCGCTCATGCCGCGACTCCGGCGAGGTTCAGCGGGTGATGGCAGCGCACGCCGCGCTCACCCGGGAAAGCGGTGACGGCCGGTGCCTGGGCGAGGCAATCGGCCTGCGCATAATCGCAGCGCGGCGCGAAGGCGCAGCCCTGCGGCAGCCTCGCCAGCGACGGCGTCGAGCCGCGGATCTGGCGCAAGGGGGCGCCGGGCTCGCCCTCGGCCGGCAGCGAGCCGAGCAGGCCGCTGGTATAGGGATGGAGGGGCGCGTCGAGGACGGGATCGACCGCGCCGGTCTCGACGATGCGCCCGGCATACATCACCGCGATCCGGTCGGCGAGGCCGGCGACGACGCCGAGGTCATGGGTGATCCAGACCAGAGCCGTGCCGGTCTCGGCGCAGAGTGACTGCATCTCGGCCAGGATCTGGCTCTGGATGGTGACGTCGAGCGCCGTCGTCGGCTCGTCGCAGATGATCAGGGGCGGGCGGTGCAGCAGCGCGATCGCGATGGCGACGCGCTGGCGCATGCCGCCGGAGAACTGGTGCGGATAGGCGTTGAGCCGCTCCTCGGGCGAGGGGATACCGACCTTGGCGAGGGCGTCGCGGGCGCGCTCCCGCGCCGCCTTGTGCGAGACCTTGTCATGGGCGGTGACGGCCTCGATCATCTGCGTGTCGACGCGCAGCACCGGGTTCAGCGTCATCATCGGGTCCTGGAAGATCATTGCGACCTCGCGGCCGCGCACTTTCCGGAAGCCCTCCTCGTCGAGTCCGACGAGTTCCTTGCCGTTGAGCCTGATCGAGCCCTCGACGATCTTTCCGGGCGGGTCGATCAATCCCATGATCGAGAACCCGGTGACCGACTTGCCCGAGCCGGATTCACCGACAAGGCCGAGCACCTCGCCGCGGTCGACATGAAAGTCGACGCCGTCGACCGACTTCACCGTGCCGGCACGGGTGAAGAAATGGGTCTTCAGGCCGGAAACTTCGAGAACAGGCGCCATCCTCACTTCTCCAGCCGCGGGTTGAGCACGTCGCGCAGCCGGTCGCCGACCAGGTTGATTGAGACGATGGTCAGGAGTAGCGCGATGCCGGGGAAGACCGAGATCCAGTACTTGCCGGAGAGCATGTACTGGAAGCCGTTGGCGATCAGCACGCCGAGCGAGGGCTCGGTCTGGGGCAGGCCGACGCCGAGGAAGGAGAGGGTGGCTTCCAGCGAGATCGCATGCGCCGTCTGCACGGTGACGATGACGATCACCGGGGCTAGGCAGTTCGGCAGGATGTGCCGGAACACGGTGCGGGCGTGGGAAAGTCCGAGCGACTGGGCCGCCTCGACATACTCCTTGCGTCGCTCGACCAGCGCCGAGCCGCGCACAGTGCGTGCGTAATAGGCCCATTGCACCATCACCAGCGCGATGATGATCTTGTCGACGCCCTTGCCGAGCCCCGCGACCAGGATCAGCGCGACCAGGACCGAAGGCAGCGAGAGCTGCAGGTCGACGATGCGCATGATGATGTTCTCGGTGCGCCCGCCGGAATAGGCGGCGATCAGGCCGATCGCCATGCCGACGCCGGCGGCGAGGATGCCGGAGAAGGCGCCGACCATCAGCGAAATGCGAAGGCCGTAGAGGATGCCGGAGAGCAGATCGCGCCCGACGCCGTCGGAACCGAGCCACATGGTGAAGCCTTCGCCGGCGACGTCGCCGGGCGGCAGGCGCGAATCCATCACGTCGACGCTGGCGAGGTCGTAAGGGTTCTGCGGTGCGATCAGGGGCGCAGCCAGCGCCAGCAGGACGATGAGGGCGAAGAGGCAGAGACCGAAGGTCGCGAGCCTGTCCTCGAAGAAGGAACGGGCGAAGCGCCGGAACGGCGTCTCCTCCTTCGCTTCGACCGGCGGGGCGGCAGCGGCGGTGGGCAAGGTCGCCTCGCTCATGATGTGGCCTCCGTCAGGCGCACGCGTGGATCGAGCGCGGAATAGATCAGGTCGACCAGGAGGTTGATGGTGACGAACAGCACCACGACAACCATGACATAGGCGACGATGACGGGCCGATCGAGCCGGGTGATCGCCTCGAGCAGCAGGCGGCCCATGCCGGGCCAGGCGAAGATCGTCTCCGTCACCACCGAGAAGGCGACCAGCGAGCCGAATTCGAGCCCGAGCACGGTGACGATCGGGATCATGATGTTCTTGAGGATGTGGACGCCGATGATCCGGCTCTGTGACAGGCCCTTGGCCCGCGCGAATTTGACATAGTCCATCAGCGCCGCCTCGCGGGCACCGGCCCGGGCGAGGCGGATCACCAGCGAGATCTTGAGCAGGGCGAGGTTGAGCGCCGGCAGGGCGACATGCTGCCAGCCCTTGAGCGAGAGCAGCGAGGTATCGATGCCGAGGATCGAGACGGTCGGCCCGCGGCCCGTCGCCGGCAGCCAGCCGAGGCTGACGGCGAAGGTCAGGATCAGCATCAGACCGACCCAGAAGGTCGGCAGCGAGAAGCCGAGGATCGAGATCGCCATGATCAGCCGCGAGATCCGGCTCTCGGGCTTCAGCCCGGCATAGAGGCCGAGCGGCAGGCCGATCACGATCGCCATGAAGAGGGCGACGAAGGCGAGCTCCAGCGTCGCCGGCATGCGGTGCAGGATTAGCTTGATCGCCGATTCACCGTGCACGAAGGAGCGGCCGAGATCGCCCTGGACGGCGTTTTTCAGGAAGATCAGGAATTGTTCCCAGATCGGCCGGTCGAGACCGAGCGCGCGCGCTGTCTCGGCGATCTGCTGCTGGTCCATCTCCGGCGAGATCAGCATGTAGATGGGATCGCCGACGACGTTGACGCCGAAGAAGACGATCACGAGCATCGCCGCGATGACGAAGAACGCTTGCGCCAGGCGGCGCAGGACGAATGCGAGCATGGTCCGGGACCTTCCGGAGCGGGATGCGAAACGCCAGCCGACCGGTGTGCCGGCCGGATGGCGCTCTCGCAGTCCAACAGGAAAAGAGTTTCGCGCCGTCCGGACCGGGCTTCAAGCGGGTCCGGACGGGTGTCGATAGTCCGGCTTATTCTTTCCGGATGCCGGTGGCGAGGGTGTACTCGTCCGTCCGGGCCTGGACCTTGACACCCTTGCGCGAAGCCCAGGTGTTCAGCTGGTAATGGGTCGGGATCAGGCCGACATCGTTCATGCCGATCTCCATCGCCTCGGCCAGAGCCTGGTCGCGCTTGGCGTCGTCGACCGTGCGCAGCGCCTCTTCCAGCTTGGCGTCGAAGGCCTTGTTGGAGTAGCGGCCGCGATTGGTCGCGCCCATGCCCTTCGGCGGGTCGAAGGTCGCGAGCAGCGCCTTGAGCGAGTCGGAGGATTCGCCCGTGCCCGCGCCCCAGCCGACGAGGATGAAGGAGAACTCCGGCACATTGCCCTGGCCACCCTGCGAGGCGCGGGTGAAGAAGTTGGCCGAAGGCAGCGTCTCGACCTCGGTCTCGATGCCGAGGCGCGAGAACATCTGCGCCACCGCCTCGATGATCTTGGTGTCGTTGAGATAGCGGTTGGTCGGCCCGTGCAGCTTCATCTTGAAGCCGTTCGGATAGCCGGCCTCGGCGAGCAGCTTCTTGGCGCCGTTGAGGTCGAAGGCGACGGGCTTCAGCTTCTTGGAGGTGCCGAAGAAACCGTCGGGCAGGAGCTGGCCGGCGGGAATCGCCTCCTTCTCCATGATACGGTCGACGATCGCCGGACGGTTGATCGCCATCGACAGCGCCTGGCGGACCTTGAGGTTCTGCAGCGGGTTCTTGATCTCCGAGCCGTCCTTGGCCTTGATGAAGGGCGAGACCTCGCGGAAGTGATCCATGTGGAAATAGATCACCCGGTTCGAGACCGTGCTGGCGACGCTGAGCTTGGCATCGCCCTTGAGGCGGGCGACGTCGGAGGTCGGCACGTTGTCGATCACGTCGACATCGCCGGCCAGCAGCGCCGCGACGCGCGTCGGCGCCGAGGTGATCATCTTGAAGGTGACCTTGGACCAGGGCTCCTTGCCGCCCCAGTAGTTTTCGTTCGGCGTCAGCACGACGCGGTCGCCCGCGACATATTCGGCCTGCTTGTAGGCGCCGGTGCCACCGGCGGCGCATTTGCCGAGATTGAACTCCTCGGTGGTCGTGTCCTTGCACTTGGCCGAGATGATGCCGAAGGTCGAAAGATCGGTCGGCACCAGCGGCGCCGGCGTCGCGGTCTTCACGCGAATGGTGAAATCGTCGACCTTGCTGAATTCCTTGCCGCGCACATAGGCGGAGAAGCTCGACGGACTTTTCGGCACGTTCGGCGCGCGCTGCATGGTGGCGATCACATCGTCCGCCGTGAACGGCGAGCCGTCATGGAACTTGACGTTCTTGCGGAGCTTGAACTCCCAGGTCGTGTCGTCGATCGCCTTCCAGCTCTCGGCGAGCAGCGGGGTCAGCGTCTGCTTCTCGTCCTGCCCGACCAGCGGCTGATAGATGTGCCGCGCCAGCATGTTGTTGGGCGAGACGTTGTGATAATGCGGATCCATCGCACTGAGCTCGGCCGAGATGCCGACGCGCAGTTCCTGGGCCGATGCCCCCCCAGCGATAGCCATGACGGGCGCCGCGAGAAGCGCGGCCTTCAGGCCTTTCAGCCCGATCCTGCTGATCTTTTCCATTATGCCCTCCCGATGGCCTGAGCCGCCATCTTGAACAACTGAACTATAGCTGGCGAGTCACCGGTTCTCCGGAGCTTCCCCTTTTTTCGCCTTGGCATGGAGCCTAGAGGCGTTTTCTATGCTTGTAAATTATAGATGGCAGTCGACTGTATAACGTCTGCGCATATTCGAATGCGACATGCGGATTCATGCAGGGGCGAGGGCGGTTGCGATGGAGAGGCCGGTGGCCGGCAAAGGGGGAGCACGGCAAGCGCCCAGTCTGCGCGAGCTCGAGATCCTGCAGGCGATGATCGCGACCCGGAAGACCGTGGCTGCCGCGCAGATGCTCGGCATTTCGCAGCCGGCGGTGTCGCGAGCGCTGGCGGCATTGGAAGCGCATGTCGGACGGCCGCTCTTCATGCGCGAGGGCGGGCGCCTGGTGCCGACCGGCGACGCCTTCGCGCTCGAGGCGGAGGCGCAGCCGATCTTCGACGCGCTCGAGCGCCTGGCCGGCTGGCCTTCGCAGACGGCGCCGGCAAGCGTGCTGCGCATCGCCGCCGCGGCGACGCTGGCGCAGTTCGTGTTGCCGCCGGCGCTGGCGCGCTTCCGGGTTCAGGAGCCGGACGTCGTCGCCAATGTCGAGATCGGCACCAGCTCCTCCGTCATCGCTCAGGTCGCCGATCGCGCTGCCGATATCGGTCTGGTCGATGTTCCCGTGCCGCATATCGGCGTTCGCAGCGAGGTTTTCCGCGAGGCGGTGGCGCATGTGGTGATGCCGGAGGATCATCCGCTTGCGGCGCGCGCGTTGCTCGCGCCGCGCGACCTCGCCGAGGAACCGCTGATCACGGCGGCGCGGCGCTTCCCGGTCCGCTTCGAGGCCGACAGAGCCTTCGCCGCTGCGGGCATCGCCCCCCGGCTGGTCGCCGAAGGGGCGACAGCGACCTTCATGGCGGAGCTGGTGCGACAGCGCGTCGGCCTCGCGCTGCTCAACCCGTTTCCGCTGACGCTCGGCGGCATGCAGGGGCTGGCAGCCCGGCGCTTTGCACCGCGGATCGCCTATCGCACCTCGCTGCTGTTCCCCGCAACCGGCCCGGTCGCCCCGGCGGCACGGCGTTTCGCCGATCTCCTGCGTGCCTGGCAGCCCGAGGACGGGCTGACGACGCCGATCCGCTGAGGCCCGGGAGGTTCAGAACGCCTTGAAGGTGATGATGGTGTGGGTGTCGGCGATCTCGGGGATCGACTGCACCTTCTCGGCGACGAAATGGCCGATATCGACATCGGCGGCGACATGGAACTTGGCCAGGATGTCGTAATTGCCGGCGGTCGAGTAGATTTCCGAGGCGATCTCGCGGTCGGCGAGTTCGCTCGCGACCTCGTAGGTCTTGCCGAGCCTGCACTTGATCTCGACGAAGAAGGTCTGCATCGCGCTCTCCGGAACCCCTGTGCCCTGAATCGCTTCTGGATAGAGGCTTGCGCCGGAAGATCAAGCGCCGGCGAGGGCGGCGATGCGCCGGCACATGGCGCTGTCCGGATCGGGGAGGGTCGCCAGCACGGTGAAGTGATTGGCGCCCTCGATCTCCTCATAGCGCGTCCGGACGCCGCCGAGGCCCCAGACATCGGTGATGCGCCGGCTCTGCTTCAGATATTCCTCGCTCTCCGCCCCGCCGACCATGGCGTCCATGACCAGCCCGGCGGGCGCCGGCCAGAACAGCGGGCTTTCCAGCTCGGCCGCCTCCATCGTCAGGCCCAGTGCCTTGTTGAGGCTGGTTTCGGTCAGGGGCTTGAGATTGTAGAGGCCGGAAATGCCATAGGCGGCAGGGACCAGATGGTCCGGCAGTTCGGGGTCGACATTCTTCCAGTCGGTCGCGAGCAGGCAGGCCGAAAGCTGGCCGCCGGCGGAATGCCCGGCCGCCACCACGGGCAGGCCGAAGCGCCGCCAGAGCGCCGCCGCCGCCTGCTGCATTTCCCAGACGATATGGCCGATCTCGACCTGCGGGCAGAGGTCGTAGCCGGCGATGGCGACCGGCACGCCGAGCCGGTTCAGGCCGCGCGCCATATGCGAGAAATAGCTGGGATCGAGCGCCTGCCAGTAGCCGCCATGGATGAACAGCACGATGGCCCGGCTGTTGACCGTCTCCGGCTTGAACAGGTCGTAATATTGCCGCGGGCTCTCGCCATAGCCGACGCCGAGCTCCGAGACGGCCTCGCTGCGATAGGCGGCGGCATCGGCCGCCCAGCCGGCGATCAGCGCGGGATGCTCCGGCACGCGGGCGCGGTTGTTGTATTGCGTCTCGTAGTCCTGGGACATGGCGTTCCGGCTGATGGGAGATCCCTGCCTCGGCAGGCGTCCGCCACTCTGCGTCATGGTCTTTGACAGGTCGAGCGACAAACGCGACAAATCCGCCGCAGTTCCGCCGGAGGCTCTTATGGACAATCCCGTTCTCGCCGAGGTCACGCGTGGCGGCGTCGTCGAATCGCGCCATCGCGGCGCGGCGATCGTCATGGACGCCGACGGGGCCGTGGTGCTGACGCTCGGCGATGTCGAGCGCCCGGTTTTCCCGCGCTCGGCGGTCAAGGCGCTGCAGGCGCTGCCGTTGCTGGAGAGCGGTGCGGCCGACCGCTACGGCCTGACGCAGGCCGAGATCGCCCTCGCCGTTGCCTCGCATTCCGGCGAGGAGGCGCATGCGCAGACGGCGCTCGGCATGCTGCGCAAGGCCGGCCGGGAGGCAGGCTGCCTCGAATGCGGCGCGCATTGGCCGATGGGCGAGGCCGCTGCGCGCGCCCTCGCCAAGGCGGGCAGGGAGCCGACCGCGCTCAACAACAACTGCTCGGGCAAGCATGCCGGCTTCGTCTGCCTCTCCTGCGGTCTCGACGAGGACCCGGCCGGCTATGTGAAGCCGGGCCATGCGGTGCAGCAGGCGGTGCGCCGCGCGCTGGAGGAGACGACCGGCGCTGCCCACACCAGCGAACTCTCCGGCACCGATGGCTGCTCGATCCCGACCTATGCCGTGCCGCTGAAGGCGCTGGCGCTCGGCTTCGCCCGCTTCGGCACCGGTCACGGCTTCGGCCCGAGGCGCGCCGAGGCGGCACGGCGCATCCGCGAGGCGGTTGCCGCCAATCCCTTCATGGTCGCCGGCACCGGCCGCTTCGACACCCGCTTCATGGAGAAGTTCGGGGCGCGCGCCTTCATCAAGACCGGCGCCGAGGGCGTCTATTGCGGCTCGCTGCCGGAGCTGGGCTACGGCATCGCGCTGAAATGCGATGATGGCGCCGGCCGGGCCGCGGAGGTCGCGATGGCGGCGCTGATCGAGCGTCTCCTGCCGCTGGACGAGGATGGCAAGGCCGGCTTCGCCGGTTTCCGCGAAAGCTTACTGAAGAACTGGAACGGCATCGAGGTCGGCAGGATCCGGGCGGCGGCAAGCCTCGCCTGAGGCGCTTGACGGCCGCTGATAGCTGCGCGCAGGCTCGGCTGGCCCTGCCGGGTCCGCTCCATGCCGCAAGATCTCGACAAAGCCGACCGTTCCACCGCCGCCAATGGCGCGGGCCTGCTCGGCCGTGATCTGCTCGCCGGTCTGACGCTGGTGGCGATCACCATTCCCGAGCAGATGGCGACGGCACAGCTCGGAGGCTTCGCGCCGCAGCTCGGCTTCTTCGCCTTCGTCGCGGCGACGCTGGGCTTCGCAGCCTTCGGTGCCAGCCGCGTGCTGACGGCCGGCGCCGATTCGACCATTACGCCGATCTTCGTCAGCGGCCTCGCGGCGCTCGCCGCGAGCGGCGCCATTCCACCGGGCGCCGCCGCGCTCCTGGCATTGCTCGTCGGCATCGCCCTGCTGACCGCTGGCGGACTCAGGCTCGGCTGGATCGCCGATCTGCTTTCGGTGCCGGTTCTGACCGGCTTCCTCGCCGGCATCGCGGTCCACATCGCGGTCTCGCAGTTGCCGGGGCTGCTAGGCATTCCCGGCGGCGGACACCACATCGCCGGGCAGCTCCAGGCGATCTGGAGCCGGATCGGCGATGCCAGCCCGTTCGCCCTTGCCATCGGCCTGTTCACCCTGGCGACGATGAATTTGTGCGAGCGCCTGGCGCCGCGCCTGCCCGGCGCGCTGATCGCGCTGGCGGCCGCGACCGCCGCCGTCGTGCTTTTCGGACTGGCGGCACGCGGCGTCGCGGTCCTCGGTGTCCTGCCTTCGGGCTGGCCGGCGCTCGCCTGGCCGCACTTCGACTGGGCCGATTTGCGTGGTCTGGTGCCGCTGGCTCTTTTGCTCGCGCTGGTCGTGATGATGCAGACGGCGACGGTGAGCCGCTCCTTTCCCGACAGCGACGGCGCCGAGCCGCGGATCGACCGCGATTTCGTCGGCCTCGGCGCGGGCAATCTCCTCTCCGGCCTTGCCGGCGCCTTTCCGGTCAATGCCAGCCCGCCGCGCACGGCTGTGGTCGTCGAAAGCGGCGGCGTTTCGCAGCGCGCCGCGCTGCTGGCCGCCGCCATCGTGCTGGCGCTGGCGGTTGCCGGCGGCGCGCTGCTGGCGCAGGTGCCGGTCGCGGCCCTCGCCGGGGTGCTGCTCTTCATCGCCCAGCGCATCTTCCGTCTCCGGCAGATCCGCGCCATCGCCCGCCAATCGCCGGCGGAGTTCGCGCTCATCCTGCTGACGGCGGTGGCGATCATCTGGCTGCCGATCGAGACCGGCGTCGCCATCGGCATCGCGCTCTCGCTGCTGCACGGCGTCTGGATGACCACCCGGAGCCGGCCGCTGGAGCTCGGGCGGCTGCCCGGGACAACGATCTGGTGGCCGCCCGGTGACGGCTATGTGACGCAGAACGAGGAAGGCGTGCTGGTCGCGGCCTTCCAGGCGCCGTTGCTCTTCGCCAATGCCGAGAGCTTCAGGCACGGCATGATGGCGTTGATCGCGCAGCGACGGCCGGCGCTCTTGGTGCTCGAGGCCGGCGGGATCGCGGCGGTCGACTATACCGCGGCACAGGCGCTGCTCTCCCTGATACGGGAGTGCCGGGAAGGCGGAGCCGCCGTCGCCATTGCGCGGGTCGAGTCGGTGCGCGCGCTCGAGGCGTTGCGCCGCTTCGGCGTCATCGCCGAAATCGGGGAGGACCACCTGTTCCACAGCGTCGAGGAGGCGCTTCGGACCCTCGATCAGCACAGCGGCGGGAGGAGCTGATGAAGTTCGAGATCGAGCCCCAACTGATCGCGACGGCGATCACGGATCTGCGCCCGACCCAGATCACTGTCGGCATGCGTGAGGTCGAGGCCAAGCGTCTGCGCTGGCGCGAGGAGAGCGTGGACAGGGACGCGCTGTATCTGGGCGGGCACGCGGTTCCCGTCGTCCTGGGCCCGAAGCGGCGGCCCTATCTGGTCGACCACCATCATCTGGTGCTCGCCCTGCATCTCGAAGGTGAGCACCGTGTTCTGACGACGCAGCTCGCTGATCTGAGCCGGCTCGACAGGCAGGCCTTCTGGACCTTCCTCGACAATCGCGGCTGGATGCACCCCTTCGATGCCGATGGCCTGCGACGCGGCTACGGCCATATTCCGCGCAGCATTTCCGATCTGGTCGACGATCCCTATCGCTCGCTAGCCGGGGCGCTGCGGCTCGCCGGCGGCTATGCCAAGACCGAGATGCCGTTCGCTGAATTTCTCTGGGCCGATCACCTGCGTCGGCGGATCAAGCGCGCGACCGTGGAGGACGCATTCAGAAAGGCGCTGAAGCGGGCGCTGGTCGAAGCCAGGAAAAGCGATGCCGAGCACCTACCCGGCTGGTGCGGGCCGCAGGCTTAGCCGTCGCCTCAGCCCACCGCGTTGTTCTCGACCCTGACGCCGGCGGCGCGCTTGTCCTGCGCCTTCGTCAGGTCGCCGGTTACGGCCTTGCCATATTCGGTGCCGACGACAGCGCCGAGCGTCGCCTCGCTGATCACATTGTTGGCGATCAGTGCGGTGCGCTCCTTCGGCACCAGCGAGACCGAGATGCCGATGCCGGTCTTGCGCACCATGTTGCCGGTGGCGACGAGATTGCGCATGCCCCAGGACCAGCCGAGCGAGATACCGACATCGCTGGCGTTCTCGATGACGTTGCCGGTGACGCTGGCCTCGGCCTCGACATGCACGCCCATGCCGCCGATCAGCTCCTTGCCCTTCGGCGCGAGACCCTTCTGGGCATTGCGGACGATGTTGTTGGCGAAGACGGACAGGCGCCCGCCATGGTCGAGATTGGTGATGTTGGCGCCCTGGGCGCAGTCCTCGACGAGGTTGCCCGCGATGATCGCGCCCTCGAAGGCGAATTCCGAGTAGAGCCCGACCTCGCCGCAGCGCCTGCCCTGATTGCCGAGCATCTGCACGCCGGAACCGGAATTGTTGCGGATGAAGGTCAGCGCGCAATCGCGCAGCGTATTGCCTTCGATGATCACGCCGCCGGCCCGGAACAGGCTGATGCCGTTGCCGTTCGGGCCGTCGCCGCCGGCATCGTTGCGGATGCGGTTGACCCGGTTGCCGCGGATGAGGCTCTGCTCGTCGCCGGCCTGGCTGCGCCAGAGCTGGATGCCGTTGTTGCCGCAGTCCTCGACCGTGTTCGCCTCGATCGAAAGCCCGCGCGAATCCAGCGAGAACAGGGCGGAATCGCGCATGCTGCGGAAGCGGTTGCGCTCGATGCGGCCGCCCGTCCGGTTCAGCGTCAGGCCGACCGAGCCGGCATTGGCGAACTCGCAATCGGCAAGGCCGAGATCGGGCACTTCGTCCACCGCCATCAGCCCGTTGCGCTGGCCGATGCGGATGTCGAGCCCGTCGAGGAGGATGCCGGAAACCGCCGCCCGCTTGATCCGGCGCGCGACGAGCAGCGGGGCGGCCTGCGCCGCGATGAGCTGGGTGGCGCCGGGCACGCCGATCAGCCGCGCCCCTTCCGGCAGCACGACATTGGCGATGCGGTAGCGGCCGGGCGCGACGAGCAGCGGCGCATCGCGCTTGACCGCTTCGACGAGGGCATTCTGCAGGATGCGAGACTGATCGTCGGTCGAGCCCGGGCGCAGCCCGTATTGCGAGGCCTCGATGCCGAGCGCGCCGAGCGGCGTGGCGGAGGCGGCGCGCGGCGCCGGTTGTGCCAAAGCGGGAGCCGCCGCGCCAGCGACTGTGCCAAACAGGGCCGCTTGCAGCAGATTTCGGCGCGAAACCGTCATGAGACCCTCCATCGGCGCGGAGGGGTTCAAGCTGCGTGCCGCGTCAGCGGCTGCGCTGCCGGGCGTTCCGCTTGCCGGTGCCGGCGAGCGCGCGGCCGAGCTCCGCCAGCGCCGCGGCGAGCTGCGCAGGCCCCGGCCGGAACCGGGCGATCCGGCTCGCCGGTCTCGTCCCGGCACTGGGCCGCAGCCAGGGGACATGGATGAAGATCACCGGCACGCCGGCATCGCGGTCGGTGAGGGCGGCGGCGTAACAGGCGTCGCAGAGATAGCGCCCTGCGGTAGGCGAGAGCCTGGTCCTGACACCGGCCCGGCGCAGCGTTTCGAGTGCGGCGCCTGTGCTGGCTGAGCTGCGCAGCGGCAGGCCCCGCGCAGGGGCGGGCGCTGCCATCGGCGTCGCGCCGCGGGCATCGGCGTGCAGCCGGCTCGAGCGGCCGCGCGCGAACAGCTCGACGCGAACGAAGCGGGCGCGGGCGGCGAGGCCGAGCATCAGCACCGCGCGCGGACGGGTCTCGTCGAGATGCCGGCGCAGAGCCGGAAGGCCGCCCGAATAGCTGGTTTCCACAACCAGCGCTCTTGCGTCCATGCCGGCGCGGGCCAGCCGGCCCGCGACAGCCCGGGCGAGTGCCGCGGTCGGATTGACCCGGACATGGGGAAAGGGGCCGAAGCCGGTGACGAGCAGATCCATGCCCGTCGCCGCGGTCACAGGCCGAGCGCCCGGGCGATTTCGGCGGCAGCCAGCGTCGGCGGCATCTCGCCGCTCGCCACTGCGGCCTCGAGCTTCGGCGTGCGCGCCTTCAGCGCCGGATCGTGCCGCAGCCTGGCCTGGAGCCGGTCTTGGACCATCGCCCACATCCATTTCACATCCTGCTGGCGCCGCTTCTCGGCGATCAGGCCCTTGGCTGCCAGGCGGTCGCGGTGCTCCTCGATCTTCGCCCAGAGCTTCTCGAGCCCGTCTCCAGTCAGCCCGGAGATGGTCACGACCGGCGTCGACCAGAGCGCCGAGGCCGGTGCGAGGATGTGCAGCGCCGCCTTGTACTGAGCCGCTGCGGCCCGCGCCGCGGTGGCCCCGTCGCCGTCGGCCTTGTTGACCGCGATCATGTCGGCGAGCTCGATGATGCCCTTCTTGATGCCCTGCAATTCGTCGCCTGCATTGGGCAGCATCAGCACCAGGAAGAAGTCGGTGAGATCGGCGACCGCGGTCTCCGACTGGCCGACGCCGACGGTCTCGACCAGGATCACGTCGAAGCCGGCGGCCTCGCAGAGCAGCATGGTCTCGCGCGTCTTCGCGGCGACGCCGCCGAGCGTTCCGGACGAGGGCGAGGGCCGGATATAGGCGTTGGGGTCGACCGCGAGCCGGGCCATCCGCGTCTTGTCGCCGAGAATCGAGCCGCCGGTGCGGGTCGAGGACGGGTCGACCGCCAGCACGGCGACCTTGTGGCCGAGCCCGGTCAGATAGGAGCCGAGCGCATCGATCGTCGTCGACTTGCCGACGCCCGGTACGCCGGTGATGCCGACGCGGATGGCTTTGCCGGCATGCGGCAATAGCCTTTGCAGCAGGGCTTGCGCCGATTCGCGATGGTCGGCCCGGCGGCTTTCGGCCAGCGTGATGGCTCGCGCCAGCGCTGCCCGATCACCCGCCAGAATCGCATTGCCGAGCGCGTTCAGGTCGATCATGCCCTGCTGGTAGCAAGTGCATGGCCGCGGAGGAAGAGCGCGATTGTAAGGGGCCTGTGTCCTGGCGGCACTTGATCCGCCGGCGCCGCGGTGGGACGAGTCGCCGGTTGTTGGAGCGCCGCCTGTTGTCCCGGTTTCGGTTGATCCTGCTGGCCTTGCTGGCCCCTCTTGCGCTCGGCGCCTGCGGGGGCACGCCGCGTACCCTGGTCCTGGCCGACACGGCGCAGGGCGACACCGTCGCCAGCTTCCCGATTTTCGTCGCGACGACGCGCGCGCCGGCCGAGGAGCCGAGTTATTTTACCGGCGAGCGGGCCGCGACGCTGTCCTTCGCCCGGCTCGACATGACGGTGCCGCGGGCCCACAAGACCGGTGAGCTCGAATTGCCGGCCGTCGGTGCGAAGGCCGATCCCTCGCTGCATTTCGCCGTCAGCAAGGTCACGTCGCTGGAACGCGCCCCGATCACCGCGCAGGTCCGCGCCGAACTCGCCAGACGCAAACCGGTCGACCGCGACGTGCTCGTCTTCGTCCATGGCTACAACACCAATTTCGCCGACGCCTCCTATCGCTTCGCCCAGATCGTCCATGATGCCGGCTTCAAGGGCGTGGCCGTGCTGTTCACCTGGCCTTCGCGCGGGCAATTGCTGCAATATCCCTATGATCGCGAGAGCGCCTTCTATTCGCGGGATTTCCTCGAGGCGGCCCTGCGGGGCATCTCGCGCGAGCTCGGGGCGAGCCGGATCGACATCCTCGCTCATTCCATGGGCACGCTGGTGACGCTGGAGGCGTTGCGGCAGGCGGCTATCCGCGGTGACGGCAATTTCGGCGGCAAGCTGCGCAACGTCATGCTCGCGGCGCCCGATATCGATCTCGACGTGTTCAAGACGCAGCTCAGGGAGATCAAGCGCGAGATCACCGTGTTCGTCTCCGCCGACGACCGCGCGCTCGCCTTCTCGCGACGCTTCGCCGGCGACAAGACGCGGCTCGGCGCCATCTCCGCCAAGGATACCGAGATCGTCGCTGATCTCGCCCGCAACGGCGCCCATATCATCGATCTCTCCGACATCTCGACGAGCGACCAGCTCAACCACGGCAAATTCGCCTCCTCGCCCAAGGTGGTGCAATTGATCGGCCGCCGCCTCCAGGCCGACCGGGGCATAGCGATCGCCGGTCCCGGCTTCGGCGACAGGCTCGGCGACATCGCCGGTGGCGTGGTCGGCACCTTCGGCTCGACCGTCGAATTGGTGGTGACGGCGCCGGCAGCGATCGCCGGCCGCTGAGCGGTCGTCGCTGCGCCGCATTCTGGCCGCGTTGATTTGGCTTAAGGCCTTCGCGGCCGGATGGCGCGCGCTCCCCAGTTCCCGGATTCCAGCCATGTCAGCCTCGCGGCCTGCCGTGTCCCGTCGTTCCTTCCTTCTCGTTCCGCTGCTCGGGCCGGCGCTCGCCGCCTGCGTCCCGAGCGAGGCGATGGTCTCGCCGTTCACCGGACCAGCCGATGCTTCGGCCTTCGGCAAGGAGCCGCAACTGCTCGTCGCCACGACCCGCAAGCCGACGGGCGACCGGCCGCCCTATTTCGGTTCGGATCGCGGCAGCGGGCTGACCTTCGCCGAGGCGCGCCTGGCGGCGCCGGGCCGTGGCGTCGCGGCGCAGGTGAGTTCCGTCGTCAGCGGCGACTGGGCGGTGCTCGGCGTCCAGCGTCGCAATTCGGGCGACGCGGCGCGGGTCTTCGCCGAGGCCGCCAATGGCCGCGACGTGCTGCTTTATGTCCATGGCTACAACGAGACCTTCGAATCGTCGGCTCGCAGCGCCGGCCAGCTCTCGCATGCGCTCGCCTTCGATGGCCGGACCGCGCTCTTCACCTGGCCCTCCGGCGGCGGGCTGCTCGCCTATGGCTATGACCGCGAGAGCGCGCTCTGGTCGCGCGACGGCTTCGTCCAGACGTTGAAGGCGCTGGTCGCCAACCCGATCGCCGGTCGTGTCCACATCGTCGCCCATTCGATGGGGACCTTCCTGGCTCTGGAAGGCCTGCGCGAACTGCGCGACCTGCCGGGCTTCACCGACAGGATCGGCTCCGTCGTCTTCGCTTCACCCGATGTCGATATCGATGCCTTCGAGCAGACGGTGTCGAAGCTCGGACCGATCGCCAGGCGCATGACCGTGATCATCGACCCCGGCGACAGGGCGCTGGCCGTCTCCTCGCGTATCGCCGGCGGCGTCGCCCGGGCTGGCGCTGCCGATCGCGAGCGTCTCGAAGGGCTGGGGGTGCGCGTCGCCGATACGGCCGGGCGCGGCTGGAGCATGCTGCGCCATGACCTTTTCCTCTCGGACAGCGAGGTCACGCAGGTGGTGAGGCGCGCGATCGACCGCGCCGGCGGCTGAGGCTCACAGCGGCGGCAGCCCGACCCGCTTCTTGATCGTCGCCAGAGCGAAGTTCGACTCGACCGACTGGATGCATTTCAGTCGCGTGACCTTGAGCTTGAGAAAGCGCTCATAGCCCTCGATGCCGTCGGTCAGCACGCGCAGCAGATAATCCTGCGATCCCGTCATCAGATAGCATTCGGCGACTTCCGGCCAGGTTTCGACGGCCTTCTCGAACTCGGCGATGTGCTCCTGAGTCTGCTGGCTGAGGCGCACCGAGACGAAGACGCTGAAGGGCAGGCCATAGGCCTTGGGGTCGACGATCGCCGAATAGCCCTTGATCACGCCGCTCTCTTCCAGCCGCTTCAGCCGGCGCAGGCAGGGCGTCGGCGACAGCCCGACCTTCTGCGAGAGATCGTGATTGGTGATGCGGCCATCCTCCTGCAGCAGGGCGAGCATGCGGCGGTCGGTGCTGTCGAGCATGATCTGCTCCATCTCCAGAAAGATTGAGCGGAATCTTGCTCAAGCGATCCTTAGAATGTCGATGATCATTCATGCAATGGCGCCCGGATCGTCATAGGCTGGGGCCACGAAAGCGGTGCGGTGCACCGGCAACGGAGGCGGATCATGAGCCAGGACGACTATCACAAGGACCGGATCGCCAATCGCAAGCTTCACCCCGAAACCCTGATGATGGGCTTCGGCTACTCGCCGGCGATGTCCGAGGGCTCGCTCAAGCCGCCGGTCTTCCTGACCTCGACCTTCGTTTTCGAGAACGCTCAGCAGGGCAAGGATTTCTTCGACCTGACCGCCGGCCGCCGCCAGCTCAAGCCGGGCGAGAAGTCGGGCCTGGTCTATTCGCGCTTCAACCATCCGAACATGGAGATCCTGGAGGACCGTCTGGCGATCTGGGACGAGGCCGAGAAATGCGCGGTCTTCGCCAGCGGCATGGCGGCGATCGCCACCACCTGCTTCGCCTTCCTGCGGCCGGGCGACACCATCCTCCACAGCCGCCCGCTCTATGGCGGCACCGAGACCCTGCTGAAGAACCAGATGGGCGCTTTCGGCGTCACGCCTTTCGGCTTCACCGACGGCATCGACGTTGCCCAGATGCGCAAGGTCGCGCAGAACGCCGCCGCCAAGGGCCGGGTCGCGATGATCCTGGTCGAGACGCCGGCCAATCCGACCAACGGCCTCGTCGATCTCTCGGCCTGCAAGGCGATCGCCGACGAACTGGAGAAGAGCCAGGGCCATCGCCCGCCGGTCGTGGTCGACAACACCATGCTCGGGCCGATCTTCCAGAAGCCGCTGCAGCACGGCGCCGATCTCTCCCTGCTCTCGCTGACGAAATATGTCGGCGGCCACAGTGATCTCGTTGGCGGTTCGATCAGCGGCTCGGAAGCCCTGGTGCGGCAGGTCAAGGCCTGGCGCGGCTCGCTCGGCACGCAGCTCGATCCGAACTCGTGCTGGATGCTGATGCGCTCGCTGGAGACGCTCGACATCCGCATGCAGCGGGCCAATGAGAACGGCCGCAAGGTCGCGGAGTACCTGCTGAACCACCCGAAGATCGCCAAGGTGCATTATCTCGGCAATCTCAGGGATGGCGATCCGCGCAAGGCGGTTTTCGACCGGCAGTGCAGCCAGCCCGGCTCGACCTTCGCCTTCGATGTGAAGGGCGGCGAGAAGGAGGCCTTCGCGGTCCTCGACAATCTCCAGATCATGAAGCTCGCGGTCAGCCTCGGCGGCACGGAGACGCTGGTCTCGCACCCCGCCGCGATGACCCATTCCGGCGTCGCTCGCGAACTGCGCGAGGAGATCGGCCTGACCGATGCGCTGATCCGGATCTCGGTCGGCATCGAGAACATCGAGGACCTGATCTCCGATCTGGCGCAGGCGCTGGAAGCTGCGTGAGGCAAGGTGGGCGCCGCGCTGTCGTCGCGGCGCTGGCCGCGACCTTGTCCGGTGGCCCGGCGCTGGCCGAGCCGCAGCAGGAGAGCGTGGCGCAGACCATCTGCCGCCTGATCGAGGGAGCGGCAAAGCAGCATGAGCTGCCGGTCGCCTTCTTCACCCGGCTGATCTGGCGCGAGAGCAGCTTCCGCCCTCATGTCACTAGCCCGGCCGGGGCGCAGGGCATCGCCCAGTTCATGCCGGGAACCGCGAACGAACGCGGCCTTGCCGATCCTTTCGACCCTGAGGCGGCGATCCCGCATTCGGCCGCCTTCCTGGCGGCGCTGAAGGGGCAGTTCGGCAATCTCGGCCTCGCCGCCGCCGCTTATAATGGCGGTCCCAACCGGCTCGCCCGCTGGGTCGCGCGCGGCGGTTCGCTGCCCTATGAGACGCAGGCCTATGTCCGCTTCATCACCGGCCGTTCGGTCGAGGAATGGCGCCTCGGCCTCGGCGAATCACCTCCGCCGGCGACGACGCAGGAAACCGACTGCCTGACCGCCGTCGCCTCGATCCGGACGACCGCCCCGGCCGTGCTGATCGAGGGCGCCTATGGCCCGTTCGGTGTCCAGCTTGCTGGAAATCCTTCGAAAGCCCGCGCCATCGCCTCCTATCAGCGCGTCGCCGCCCGCTTCGCCGCATTGCTCGCCGGCAAGCCCACCATGGTTCTGGGCTCGGCGGTGCCGGGCCGGGGCAGGGCGCGCTATTACCGGGTCCGGCTGCCGGCGCAGAGCCTGCGCGAGGCCACCGTGACCTGCAACCGCCTGCGGCAGGCCGGCGGGGCCTGCCTCGTGCTGCGGAATTGAGCGAGCCGGCTCAAAGCCCTCGTCCTGAGGAGCGGACGAAGTCCGCGTCTCCGAGGATGTTCCAGCTGCACCCGAAGATTTTTGGACCATCCTTCGAGACGCCGCTCCGCGGCTCCTCAGGATGAGGGTTCGGACAGGCAGGGGAATTCAAATTCCCACGCGCCCCCAGCCAGGCAGCTTCAGCGCCGGCTGGCGCAAATCGAGGCCGGCGACGAGACCGAGCAGGTTGATCTCAATGCCCTCGACCCAGCCTAGCGAGATGCCGGCGAGCCCGTAGAGCGAGGCCTGTATCCCGGTGCGGCTCGGCGTCAGGCCGGCGTAGAGGCCGCTTTCGCGCCAGTCCTTGCCGATTGCGGTCGGCGGCAGGGCACGGCCGAGCTCCGGGACCTCAGCCAGCACATGCTGGACGAAGCTGTTCGAGTTCGGTCCCGGCCAGGCGGCGTAGGTGCCGTATTCGCTGTAGCCATAGCTCTTCACGGCCTCGCGGATGCGCGGGATCAGCACCGCCGCCGCATCGCCCTTTACTTCGGCGACGAGTTCCGGCGCATTGCCGAACCAGCGTCCGTCGGCCTCGCGATGGTTGACGCGCACCGGATTGCCCCAGCCGACCACGTCGAAGCGGGTATAGGCCTTGGCGCCGGCCTCCTTCACCACCACCCAGGAATGATGCGCGAAGACGCCACGCCAGCGGCCGACCCGTGCCGCGAAGACGTGGATGGTCGCCTCGGATTCGGTCGCGGCGGCGGGCAGCAGGGAAGCGCTCGACCAGTCGGCACGGCGCCAGTCGGCGGCCAGGGGCTTCCAGGACCACCAGGCTGCATGAGTGGCGAGCGGCAGCAGGAAGAGCACGCAAAAGAGGAGGAGCAAGCGTCGTGTCATGTGGCAGTAGGAAATAGGGCCGAGCCTGCGCCTCGCAAGCTGTGGTCACCGCTTCAAGATCACGAAATCGAGGTTGAGCGTTTTCGACAAGCTGATAGCTTGCCGCCGCTAGCGCAGCATGTCCGTGAGGAGGGGCAGATTGAGTGAATTGACGTCGGTTCTGAAAAGCATCGCGACCGGAGCGGCCCTCGGCCTCGCCCTTCTCGCGGGAACCCCGGCCCAGGCGCAGGACAAGGAACTGCGCATCTTCAACTGGTCCGACTACGTCAATCCGGAGGTGCTCGACGCCTTCAAGAAAGAGACCGGAATCACGGTCGTCTACGACACGTTCGACCAGATGGAGACGGTCGAGACCAAGCTGCTCGCCGGCAAGACCGGCTATGATCTCGTCGTCGTCACCGCATCCTTCCTGCCGCGGCATATCCCGCTCGGCCTCTACACGCCGGTCGACGCCGCCAAGGTGCCGAACCTCAAAAATGCCTGGCCGGAAATCCAGCAGCGGCTCGCAAAATACGATCCCGGCAACAAATACGCCGTGAACTACATGTGGGGCACGACCGGGATCGGCTACAACGTCGCCAAGATCAAGGAACGGCTCGGCCCCGATGCGGTGATCGATTCCTGGAGCATCCTGTTCGACGCCGAGAAGCTGAAGAAGCTCTCCAATTGCGGCGTCCACGTGCTCGACGCGGTCGAGGAGATGTTCCCGGCGGCGCTGCGCTATCTCGGGCTCGATCCCGACTCCAAGAAGGAAGCCGACCTCAACAAGGCCGGTGAATTGCTGCGCAAGATGCGCCCGCATATCCAGAAATTCCACTCGTCGGAATATATCAACGCGCTCGCTAATGGTGATATCTGCCTGGCCGTCGGCTATTCCGGCGACATCCTGCAGGCGAAGAAGCGCGCCGAGGAAGCCAAGAACAAGGTCGAGATCGCATATTCGATCCCGAAGGAAGGCGCGCTGATGTGGTTCGACTCCTTCGTGATCCCGAAGGACGCCGCCAATCAGGACGCGGCGCTGAAGTTCATCGACTTCGTCAACCGTCCGGAAATGGCGGCGAAGAACTCGGATTTCATCCAGTATGCCAATGGCAACATCGCCTCAAAGCCGATGCTCTCGGCCGAGGTGCGTGACAATCCCGGCATCTATCCGAGCGATGCCGTGATGGCTCGCCTCTATACGATCACCCCTTACGACCAGAAGACGCAACGGGTGGTCAATCGCCTCTGGACCCGCGTCAAGAGCGGGCGGTGAACGCGTCCTCCGACGCAGCGACGCGGCGCTCCTCCCCGGGTAGCGTCCGTCGCGACTTCCAGCCTTGGAACGACCCGGCGGCGAAGCCGCTGGTCGAGTTCCGCAATGTCACCAAGCGCTTCGGCAAGGTGACGGCGGTCGATGCGCTCTCGCTTTCGATCCATGCGCGCGAGTTCTTCGCGCTGCTCGGGCCGTCCGGCTGCGGCAAGACCACGCTGATGCGCATGCTCGCCGGCTTCGAGCAGCCTGACGAGGGCGAGATCCTGCTCGACGGCGTCGATATCACCACTGTGCCGCCCCATCAGCGGCCGGTGAACATGATGTTCCAGTCCTATGCGCTGTTCCCGCATCTCTCCGTCGGTGACAACATCGCCTATGGGTTGAAGCGCGAGGGACTGCCCAAGGCGCAGGTCCGCGAGCGGGTCGACGCGATGCTGAAGCGCGTCAGGCTGAACGGTTTCGAGGGCAGGCGGCCGGACCAGCTCTCGGGCGGCCAGCGCCAGCGCGTCGCGCTCGCCCGTGCGCTGGTCAAGCAGCCCAAGCTGCTGCTGCTCGACGAGCCGCTGGGCGCGCTCGACAAGAAGCTGCGCGAGGCGACGCAATACGAGCTGATGGACCTCCAGACCGATCTCGGTCTGACCTTCATGGTGGTGACGCACGACCAGGACGAGGCCATGACCATGGCCGACCGCATGGCCGTGATGGACCAGGGCCGGCTGCTCCAGATCGCGCCGCCCGATTTGATCTACGAGGCGCCGGCCAATCGCTTCGTCGCCGAGTTCGTCGGCGACATCAACCTGATCGAGGGCAAGGTCACTGCGGTCGAGGGCGATCTCGTCACGTTGGAAAACCAGCATGTTGGCGTGATCGAGCTCGACGAGGATGCCCCCTCCTGCCAGCCGGGCGATGCGCTCGCCATCGGCCTGCGGCCCGAGAAAATCGGGCTCAGCCATGACGAGCCGCGGCAGGCGGTGAACAAGGTCGCCGGCGAGATCTGGGACATCGGCTATCTCGGCGACATGACCATGATCCAGGTCATGGTCGGCGGCGACGAGGGCAAATTGCTCAAGGTCTCGCTGACCAACCGCACGCGGCGCATCGAGCGCCCCTTCGCCTGGGAAGACCGGGTCTGGCTGTCCTGGGATATCGAAGCCGGCTTGGTGCTGGCATCGTGAGCGGCGCGGTTCCCCGAGCCGCCGGCGGGCGCGGGCTGCTCGTCGCCGCGATACCCTATCTCTGGCTGCTCGCCTTCTTCCTGGCGCCCTTCCTCATCGTGCTGCGGATCGCGCTCTCGGACGCGGCGACCGACCAGCCGCCCTATGCGCCGCATTTTCTCGGCTTCGACGCGCTCGGTGAGTTCTTCGCCGGGCTCGATTTCGAGAATTTTCGTCTGCTCGGCGAGGATGCGCTCTATTGGCAGAGCTATCTCTCCTCGCTGCGCATCGCCGGCCTGACCACGCTGATCGCGCTCGCGCTCGGCTATCCCCTGGCCTATGCGATGGCGATGGCGCCGAAGCGCTGGCAGGGCATCCTGCTCCTGCTCGTCATCCTGCCGTTCTGGACCTCCTTCCTGATCCGCGTCTACGCCTGGATCGGCATATTGCGGCCGGAGGGGCTGCTCGACATGGCGCTGGGCTGGCTCGGGCTGGCGAGCGAACCGCTGCGCCTGCTCAACACCGACACTGCCGTGCTGATCGGCATGGTCTATTCCTACCTGCCCTTCATGGTTCTGCCGCTCTACACCACCTTGCAGAAGCTCGACGGCACGCTGGTCGAGGCCGCCGCCGATCTCGGCGCGACGCCGCTGACCAGCTTCCGCACGGTGACCCTGCCGCTCTCCCTGCCGGGTATCCTCGCCGGCTCGGCCCTGGTCTTCATCCCGGCGATCGGCGAGTTCGTCATCCCCGACCTGCTCGGCGGGCCGGACACGCTGATGGTCGGCAAGGTGCTCTGGAGCGAGTTCTTCTCCAATCGCGACTGGCCGCTGGCCTCGGCGGTGGCGATCGTCCTGCTGATCGTGCTGGTGCTGCCGCTCGTGCTGCTGCAGCGGGCGGGGAGGGCGGCGCGATGAGGCGGTTCGGCAGCTTCCACCTCGCCGCGCTCGTCCTCGGCTTCGCCTTCCTCTACCTGCCGATCGTCGCGCTGATCGCCTATTCCTTCAACGCCTCGCGGCTGGTCACGGTCTGGGGCGGCTTCTCGACGCATTGGTATGTCGCGCTCTTCAACAACCAGCCGCTGCTCGATGCCGCCTGGCTGACGATCCGCGTCGCGCTGGTCTCGGCGACGCTGGCGGCCGGGCTCGGCACGCTCGCCGCGCTGGCGCTCGTCCGCTATCGCAGCTTCGCCGGCCGCACCCTGTTCTCCGGTATGGTGCTGGCGCCGCTGGTCATGCCGGAGGTGATCACCGGCCTGTCGCTGCTGCTGCTCTTCGTCGCCGGCGATGTCGAGCGCGGTTACTGGACCGTGGTCATCGCCCACGCGACCTTCAGCCTCGGCTTCGCCTGCATCGTGGTGCAGGCGCGGCTCGCCGGCTTCGACCGCTCGCTGGAGGAGGCGGCGCGCGATCTCGGCGCGACGCCGCTGACGACCTTCTTCACGGTAACGCTGCCCTTGATCTGGCCGGCCGTGCTCGCCGCCTGGATGCTCGCCTTCACGCTCTCGCTCGACGATCTCGTGATCGCGAGCTTCACCAGCGGGCCGGGCGCGACGACCTTGCCGATGCGGCTCTATTCGGCGATCCGCCTCGGCGTCTCGCCGGAGATCAACGCCGCCTGCACGATCCTGATCGGAGCCGTGGCCGTCACGGTGATCGCCGCCTCGCTGCTGCTCAAGCGCGAGGCGCTGGCCGGCGAGAAGGGTTGAACGGCAGGTGAATGCCGGCCTCAAGGCCGGTTCAGGGCAGGGCTGCGAAGGTCCGGGGCATGGACGGGGAGCGACCCCGGCCACAGCACAGGACAGGAACCATGTTCCGCAAGCTCGCTACCGCCGGTCTCGCTGCCCTCGCCCTCGGTGCCGGGGGGCTCGCCATGCTGAGCCTTGTAGGCAGCGGCGAAGCTCAGGCCTATGACCGCTATGAGCGTCAATATGAACGCCGCGCCTATGGCTGGCGCCCGGCGCCGCCGGTCTTCCACGGCTATTGGGGCCAGCGTCGCTGGCAGCGCTGGAACGAGGAACGACGCGACGATGCCTACGGCTATGGCCGCCGCTACGGCGACCGCGACTGGCGCTAGCGTTCCTTCGCTTTCGCGGCCCCACCGCGTCATCCTGGACCAGCCGCGAGAGCGGCTTAGCTCCGGGATCCATCGTAGGGCTCCAGCAGTCTTCGTTGGATCCCGGAACGAACTTCGCTCGCCCAGGATGACGGTAAGTGGCTGAGGGGAGCTGGCGGGTTTGCGCCGGCTCCCCGGCTGCTTACTCCGCGGCTGATTTCTGGGTGTATCCGAGTTTCTGGTTGAGTTCCTCGAGGAGCTTTTCGGCGGCGTCGGCGATGACGGTTCCGGGC